>NCRC01000018.1 GCA_002894685.1 Salinivenus lutea | reverse complement strand
TGATTTCGTATGGACATAGAGTTCTGGGTCCCTCTGTTGGGCCGCGACCCCATCAGCATGGTGAGTCACCTCGTCGGGGCGATCCTGAGTCTGGGAGGCGCCGGCGTCGGCAAGCAGCTCGCGCGTCTCGCACAGGCGCTCCACGTGCGCCTTCAGCTTCGGGTTGGCCTCCACGTACTGCTCGAACACCGTTTCGAGGGAGGGGTCCATCGCCCCGTCGACGTACTCGCACAGCCATTCGTCGAGCCACTCGTAGGGCGGCTCGCCATTTCCAGGCGGGGCGTCACCGGCGGGCGAGTTGGGGGGCGGCATTAACGCAGGCAGAGGGGTCGGCTCGACGGACGAGGCGCCTCCGGAGCCCTTACGTCCGGGACCGACGGGCGGTCCGCAGGCTCCGGGTGATAGAGCATAGAAGACTATGGACGGGCCCCGGCCATGTTTCTATTTTCGGGCGCGTTGGGCAGCTACGCAGCGGGCCGGGCCGCCGGGGGAAGGAGGCGGCGAAGCAGGAGGGTGAGCACGAGGTGCGCGTCGCGGGAGGCGCCGCCCTTCAGCTCGTAGTCGGCGGCCAGGAGGGCGGAGTAGGCGTCGGCAATGGCCGCTCGGGTGTAGCGCTGGGCCGCGTGCTTGTATTCCTCGACGAAGTACGGGCTCACGCCAATCTCGCCCGCGAGGTCGTATTTGTTCTTCCGCATCGCGCCGGGCTTCTGCAGGGTCCACAGCTTGTCGAAGTAGGCGTTGAGGACGGCCACAATCATGATGGCCTCGCCGCGCGGGTTGGAGGCCTGCTGCAGAATCCGTTCGGCGATGCGGGCGGCGTCGGCGTGCCGGCCCTCGCCGATGGCGGCCTGCAGTTCGAAGACGTTAAACTCGCGCGTCTGGCCGCTGGCGGCCAGCACGTCGTCGGTCGTCAGGCGGGTGCGCTCGCCGGCGAACGTCATCAGCTTCTCGATCTCGCTCGCGGCGCGCTGGAGGTCGGTGCCCACGTAGTCGGCGAGCATCTGCACGGCCTTCGGCTCGATGTCGTAGCCCTGCCCGCTCACGTAGTCCTGAATCCAGTCGGGCATCTCGTTGTCGTAGGGCGACTGGAACTCCGACCACGTGGCGTCTTCCTTGAGCGCGCGGTAGGGGTGGGCGCGCAGGTTGGGCTTCTCGGTGCAGGCGAGCAGCACGATGGCGCGGGGGTTCGGCTGCTGGGCGTAGTCCTTGAACTGGCGGTTGTTTTCCAGCTTCTCGAACTCGCGCACGATGACGACGCGGTGGGGCGCCCCGGCGGGAAAGCCCTGGCACAGCCCGATCACCTCCGACGCCTCGGTTTCCGAGCCGTACACCACGTCGAGGTTGAAGTCGTGCTGGTCCGGGGCGAGGGCCGTCTCGACCAGCAGGTCCTGAAGCTCGTCGATCAGGAAGGTCTCCTCGCCGAAGAAAAAGTAGAGCGGGTCGTAGTTCTGGTGCCGGAAGGCGGTGGCGAGGTCGTCGTACGACGGACCGGTGTCTTTGGCCATGGGCGAGGGGACGACTGTCGGCCTGCGGGGGCGACCGGCTCGGCCTCGGCCCCGCCGGCCCCCGCAACCCGAAATGCGCGGGGGCTAGGTCGGGAGGGGTTCGTCGCGGTCGGAGAGGTGGGCGCCGTGGAGGTGGTAGCCGAGGTCGCGCAGGCGCTCGGTGTCGGCCTGGGTCATGCGGTGGACGAGGGCGAAGAGGGAGAGCGACTCGCCGTCGAGCGTGCCCGACCGGTGCCAGTCGTCCAGGGCGAGGGCGTCGAGCTGGTCGGCGAGGGCCCGGCGGGCGTCCTGCAGCTGGTCGAGGATGTCGGGGAGGGGCTTGTCGTTCCACTCGCCCTCGCGCACCTCCGCGTCGATGTCGACGGGGGCAAGGGTCGGGGCGTCCTCCTCCACGATCCGCGTGATGCGGCGGGGGCGCACCTCCTCGTCGAGCCGGACGAGGGCGCCGTACAGTTCTTTCATCGTGAGCACGTCGGGGCCCGGCCGGCCGCTCTTAATCTCGGCCGGGAGGCCGTCCACGAGGGTGCCCAGCGCCTCCACCTCGTCGATGAGGTGTCGGAGCTGATCGAGGAGCGTGTCGCGCAGGGCGTCCGGGTCGGTCTCCTGCGCCTCCGAAATGTCGATGACCTCACTCATTCGCGTGTCGGCGTGTGTGGAAGGAAAACGCTGAAAGGCCCGTGCTCGACGGGGAGGTTATTTGGCGGCGTGCGACTTCGGGGGGGCGCCCTGCCGGTCGCTTCCCCAGTCCTGACCCCCCTCCGTGGCCATGGGGTCCGGGCGCTCGTGGGTGGTGTCGAGCGCGTCCATGCCCTCCTCGGCCAGCCAGTCGAGGAAGTGCTGGTCCTTCACGCTGTGGAGGTTGTTCTCCTTGCGGAAGTCCCACTGCTGGCCAAACTGCTTGTTCTTGTACTGGTCGAGGTACTCCAGGCGGTCCTGCAGCTGCTCCTTCGGCTGCAGGAGGTCGGCCAGGTCGAACACCGCCTCGTCGCGGCTCTGGAACGTGAGGTCGTACTCCTTCGACATCACGATGGCCTCCTCGGGACACACCTCCTCGCAGAAGCCGCAGTAGATGCAGCGGAGCATGTTGATCTCAAACATCTCCGGCTCCCGCTCCTTGACGTTGTCGACCTCCTTCGACTGCATGTTGATGGCGAGCGGCGGGCAGGCGCGGGCGCACAGGTTGCACGAGACGCACCGCGGGCGCCCATCCTCCTCCACGAGCACCGGCCGGCCGCGGTAGCTGTCGGGCGGGTACCACTGCTCCTCGGGGTACTCGAACGTGTAGGTGGGGTCCGACATCTTGTTGAACGAGAAGCCGAGCCCCTTGAACAGCTCCGGGAAGTAGAGGCGCTCCCAGAAGTTCAGGTCGCGCTCGCCGTCGGTTTTTGTGTTTTCGGGCGTGCCGGGCATGGGGAACGTGGGTTGGTGAGCAAGGAGCCTGCGGAGGAGTCCTGCGTGGGGGTCTGTATACGCGTCGAGCAACAAAGGATTCCGTACCAGGGCCGCACCGCGTCAAGAGTCAATTCGTTCCCTGGACGTCACGGCGGAGCGGGGGAGACGGAGGGGCGCGGCGGCATTGCGTTCGCCGCCCCTCAGTTCATGCGTGGATCATCGGGGAAGTTGGCGAGCACGGCGTACTCGCCGCCCATGCGGCGGAGCACGGTCCGCCAGAGGGCGTCCGGGTCGGCCTCAAAGAGGAGGTCGGCGGCGCTGGGGGCGAGGATCCAGGCCTCGTCGTCCAGTTCGTCTTCGAGCTGGCCGGGGCCCCAGCCCGAGTATCCGAGGAAGAAGCGGAGGGTGTCGGCGGAGGCGTCGCCGGTCTGGGCCATCTGCCGGACGCGCTCGAAGTTGCCGCCCCAGCCGACGCCGCCGGGCAGGGGGATGCCGCCGGGGATGTCGTCGCCGCGGGTGTGGAGGTAGTGGAGCGTTTCGCGCTGGACGGGGCCGCCGAGGTAGAGGGGCGGGTCGTAGTCGAAGGGCCCCTCCAGGACGTCGCCGAGCCGCATGTCGAGCGAGCGGTTCAGGACGAGGCCGAAGCTGCCCTTTCCCGGTTGGTGCTCGCAGATGAGGACCACGGTGCGCCGGAAGTTGGGGTCCTGCATCATGGGCGCCGAGATGGCCAGGGTCCCGGGGCGGAGGTCGACGTCGGGCATAGGGGGGGCGTTCGGTGCGGAGAAACCGAGAGGATGAGCGCAAGACTGTGCTACTGCGGGCCGGGGGCGGATGGTTCGGCGCGCTAGCCCCAGAAGCGTCGCGTCCACGCCCCCAGCTCGTCGAATCCGAGCGCGGCCGCGGCGCCGAGGTAGAGCGCAGCGTAGGTGCCCCCGACGAGCGGGGCCACGGCCAGCACGGGGCCGGCGGGGAGCAGGGCCCACAGGCCGGCCGCGGGGGGAAGCACGGCGAGGGCGAGGGCGACCATGCGCCCCACGGCCGCCCACGGCACCCGCGCCGCCGGCATGGGGGCGCGGAGGGCGCGGCGCAGGCGCCACACCTCCACCCACGCCCCCACGGTGGCGCCCAGGCTCAGGCCCAGCGCCCCCAGGAAGAGGGAGTTGCCCGAGGCCAGCGGCACCACGGCGCCGAGCGGAACGGTGTCGAGCCAGAACATGGCGGGCACCGCCACGAGCGTCGACACGGCGACCCGCGCCCCGGCGATCCAGGCCGGGGTTTTGGTGTCGCCGAGGGCGTAGAACGCATTCTGCAGCAGGCGCGACAGGGTGGTGGCCAGGATGCCCAGCGCGTAGCCGCCCAGCACCAGCGTCACCAGCCACGTATCGCCGCCGTTGAAGCGCCCCGTCCGAAACAGGGCCCCCACCAGCAGCGGGCCGAACGCGAGGTAGCCCACCACGGTGGGCACCGTCAGGAAGGCGATTTGTCGGAGCGATCGGCGCAGGCGGGCGGTGAAGGCGGCCACCTTCTCCTCCGTCAGGCGCGAGAGCTCCGGCAGCTCCGAGGCCGCCACCGACATCCCGAAGAGGCTGATGGGCAGCATGTAGAGGAGCTGGGCGTACCGAAGCGCCCCGAGGGCCCCCACCGCGAGGAAGGAGGCGAGAAAGAGGTCGAGGTAGCCCGAAAGCTGCGCCACGCCGCGCCCCGCCACCACGGGCCCGAAGGCCCGGAGGGCCTCCCGGACGCCCGAGACGCGTGTCGAGACGGAGAAGGTGAACCCCGGCATCTCGCGGGCGACAAAGGGCAGCTGCACGGCAAACTGCACCGCCCCGCCGACGAAGGCGCCGACGCACCCGATCAGGAGCACGGACGTCAGCGGATCCGCCGCCAGGCCGTCGGGCGCCCAGGGCGTGCCCGTCAGCCCGTACGCCCCGCCGAAGAGCGACGCAATGATCGCCACGTTCCAGAGCGCCGGGGCCACGTACGGCACGAAGAACTGGCGATGGCTGTTGAGCACCCCCAGCGCCCAGGCCGAGAGGACCAGCACCCCGGCCATCGGGAAGATGATGCGCACCGCCTGCACGGCCAGGTCGAACCGGTCGATGGCCCCGCCCTCGCCCCCGAGGAAGCCGGGCGCCAGCACCGTCACGATAGGGTCGGCGAGGACCACGCCCAGCAACGCCAGCCCGCCCGCCACGGCCAAGAGGAGCCCGAAGATGGCCCCGGCAAAACGGCCCGCGTCTTCGGCGCGCCCCTCCTCGATCATCCGGCTGTAGATGGGAATGAACGCCGCCGAGATGGTGCCCTCGCCCAACAGGTTCTGCAGCAGGTTGGGTGACTTGAAGGCCACCTGCCACACGTCGGCGTGGGCGCCCACGCCGAAGAAGTACGCCACGGCCCGCTCGCGGAGCAGCCCCAGCACGCGGCTCGACAGGATGCCGGCGGCGACGGCCCCGGCCGCACTCTCCTCCTCGGTCGAGTCCGGGGCGGAGGCCCCATCGGCGTCGGACGCGGCGTCGGGGGCGGGGGCCATGGGAGAGGACGGGCGGGCGAGAGAGGGCGGCGATCCGGCGGGGCGCGGCTACGTGATGCGGTCTACGACCAGGTGGCTGAGGTAGCCCACCACGGCGGCCCCGTAGAACGGAAGGCCCACGAGCGGGCGCTCCGGCACGTGCAGGTAGGGCAGGATGAGGAGGGGCGAGGGGACGAGCAGCATCGCCCACCACGTGTGCGTCCAGCCGCGGTGGCGGCTCAGCACGAGCAGCAGCGCCACCAGTCCCAGGTAGGCCGCCGATCGAAATTGCTCGGTGACGATCAGGAAAAGGTCCGCGGCGAAGAAGATCGAATAGAACACCGACTGGCCCTTCGAGTCGGTGTCCACGTCGGGCCAGAGGCCGAACAGCAGGGCCAGCCCCACCAGGGCCAGCGGGTAGCCCACCTGCTCCATAAAGGTGAACTGGCGGTGCGCCGCGTCGACCGAGAAGGCGTACGCGAGCAGGGCCAGGTAGCCGATGGCAAACGCCGTGGCTCCGGCCAAATGTCCCTTGTAACCGGCCATTGGTGCGGGCGCGTGTCGGGGCGAGGGGAGCAGGGCGAGCGTGTCCGGGCGACGGCGCGCGGACCGGGGCGCTACGCCGGGTCGCCCAGAAGGTACCGCACGGCCAGGGCGTAGCCGGAGGGGCCCAGGCCGCTAATCTGGCCGACGCAGACGGGCGCGAGGCGCGAGGTGCGGCGGAAGTCCTCTCGGGCGTGCACGTTCGACAGGTGAACCTCCACCACGGGCGGGGCAATGGCGTCCACCGCGTCGCGCAGGGCGACGGAGGTGTGCGTGTAGCCGCCCGGGTTGAACACAATGCCGTCGACCCCCTGCTCGTGGGCCGCGTGCAGCCGGTCGATGAGCGCGCCCTCGGCGTTGTCCTGCACGAAGGCAAAGTCGGCCGACGGGAAGGCCGCCTCCAGCTCCGCCTCAATCTCCGCCAGCGTCGTCGCGCCGTAGGTGTCCGGGTCGCGCGTGCCGAGCAGGTTCAGGTTGGGGCCGTTCAGGACGAGAAGATTCATGGGCGGAGACGAGTGCTGAAAGAGGGCGCGGCTGGGCGCAGGGCGGAAAAATCCTGCCGCCCGTGTTACGAACCGATCCCCCCTTAACGATCCCGTTCCCACCGCCTGTTCACACGAACGAGCGGCTGCGGGCCCCATTCGCTCCGTACACCCACTTCTTCCACGGACGCACAGGCCGATGACCGTTACCACAGACGCACAAGACGTACTCGCCGACCTGGGGATGGACCGGGCCGATGCCCGGCTCGCCGCCAAGTCGCTCGCGCAGGGGATGATCGACGACAGTGCATCGACCCAGACGCCGCTGACCGGGGTGGTGTACGTCGTGTCGGGGCTCTACAACGAGGGCACGCCGGACTGCACGTTCACGACCGACGGGGACGAGATCGTCTTCGCCGGCACGTTTCGGGCCGAGGACGGGACCGCCATTACGAAGCAGAAGCACCTCTCCCGAGGCACCCTTCGGGCACTTATCGATAACGGGCCTGCGGAGCAGCGGGTGTAGGCCGCGGCGCGACCGGGCGGGTCGGGCCTACCACTGCTCGTAGTGGTCCACGATCTCGTTGAGGTTGTCGTGCTCGCCCTCAATGATGCCGACCACGAAGAGGCCCGTTTCGTTTTCGAGTTGCGCCAGTGCGTCCGACTCGGGGGGGCGGCGGCCCTGGGTCTTGATAAACTGGTCCTGGAGGGCTTTCTGAGCGGCCTTGGCCGGCGCGTCGGCGGAGGCCGTGGTGGAGAAGCTGTCGAAGCCGTCCTTCTCGAAGCCGATAATGGTGTAGGTGGGCATACTGTCGTCGGAGATGGGTGAAGGAAGTCGACTTGGGGCAAGCGCCCTGACTCTCAATGCACACCCGCCGTGGCCGTTTCCCCCAGCGCCCCGGAGGGGTGGCGCCCCCTGCCCGCAGCGGCGCTCACGCGGCCCGCGCGCCGCAGAAAATTCCGTTGAGATAAAGAAAAAGCCCGGACCCCCACCAAGAGACCGGGCTTCTGGGAGAAGTGCGCCCAGGAAAGAAATGCATTCGGATAGACGCATGAGCGCGCCCAATCTAACGTCGGTATCTGAAACGTTACAAAGTTATGCCGAAGCGGGCGCAGAGGGCGAATTGGATCAGCCGAGCCACTCGTAGACCAGGATGCCGCCCGCCACGGCCACGTTGAGGGACTCGGCGGCGGGGCGGCCGGCGGCGCCGGGGACGGACACGGGGGTGTCGAGGCGGTCGAGGACGGTGGGGCTCAGGCCGTGGGCCTCGCTGCCGAGCACCAGGGCCGAGGGGCGGCGGGCGGTCCAGGCGTCGGCGCGGACGCCCTCCAGGTCGGCGCCGTAGAGCGCGCAGCCGGTCCGGCGGAGGGCGTCGAGCACGGGGCCGAGGTCGTCGGTGCGCGAGAGCGTGAGGGCCCAGTGCCCGCCGGTGGCGGCGCGCATGACCTTTGGGCCGTAGAGGCCGGCGGTGCCGGGGCCCGCCACCACGGCATCGGCCCCAAACCAGGCCGCCGTGCGGAGCAGGGTGCCCACGTTGCCCGGGTCCTGCACCCCGTCCAGGAGCAGGGTCGTGCCGTCGTCCGGCAGGTGCTCCGGGAGCGTGTCGGGGGCCACGAGGCGGCGCTCCACCGTGGCCACGAGGCCCTGCGGGGACTGCACGTCGGTGAGCGTCGCCATCGTGTCGGCGTCCGTGGTGTAGACGGGCACCTCCAGGCGGTCGACGAGTGACTGCACCGTCGGGTCGTGGAGGGCGTCCTCCGTCGCGACGCACGCGACGAGGGGCGCGCCGGCGGCGAGGGCCGAGTCGAGCGCCCGCGGGCCTTCAATAAGGGTCTGGTTTTGTTCGCGACGGCCCCGGCGCCGGGTGAGGCGGGCGATGGCCTTGCGGCGTCGGGTGGACAGGGGCGTGGGCATGAGGCACGAGGGGGGCGCGTGGAGAGGGCGCGACGGCGATGGAGAGCAACCACGCTCCGGAGCAATCGTTCGGGGAGAGGCCCCGTACGCCCTCTTCATTCGACATTTTGGCCGAGAATCCAGATCTTTCTTGTCACTCGCTCCCGCTGGTTCTCTTCCCTCGACCAACGCCCGTGCCCCATGCCCTTTAAGCTTGATGTCTACGACCGCTCGGTGTACCGCGAACCGGCCCCCATCGACCGCGACAGCCCGTTCCAGTCCATGATGGAGCGGTTCGACGTGGCGGCCGAGATTCTGGAGCTCAACCCCGGCTTCTACGAATACCTCTGTCGCCCGGCGCGCGTCCACATGACCTCCATCCCGGTGGAGATGGACACCGGCCGCGTGAAGGTGTTCGAGGGCTACCGGGTGATCCACAACAACGTGCTCGGCCCGAGCAAGGGCGGCGTCCGCTACGCGCCGGACGTGACGCTGAACGAGGTGAAGGCCCTCGCGGCGTGGATGACGTGGAAGTGCTCGCTGGTGGACCTGCCGTTCGGCGGGGCGAAAGGGGGCATCATCTGCGACCCGGACGAGCTGAGCCGGGACGAGCTGGAGCGCCTGACGCGCCGCTACACCGCCGATCTGTTCGACGTGTTCGGGCCGGACAAGGACATCCCCGCGCCGGACATGAACACGAATGAGCAGATTATGGAGTGGATTCTCGACACGTACTCGATGCACGCCCGCCGGACGGAGAATGCGGTGGTGACGGGCAAGCCCGTGGGCCTGGGCGGCTCGAAGGGGCGTCGACAGGCGACGGGGCGCGGCGTCATGACGGTCACGCTGGCCGCGATGGACCGCCTCGGGTTGTCGCCGGGCGAGTGCACCGTGGCCGTGCAGGGGTTTGGCAACGTCGGGTCGACGGCGGCCGACCTGCTGTCGCAGCAAGGGTGCACGGTGGTGGCCGTGAGCGACGTGACGGGCGGGTACTACAACGAGAACGGGCTGAACATCCAGGAGGTGAAGGCCTACGCGGAGCAGAACGGCGGGACGCTGAGCGGCTACGAGAACGCCACCCACATCACGAACGAGGAGCTCCTGACGCTCGATGTGGACGTGCTGGTGCCCGCCGCGAAAGAGGACCAGATCGACAAGACCATCGCGGAAAACATGGAGGCCCGCATCGTGGCGGAAGGGGCCAACGGCCCCACGCGCCCCGAGGCCGATCAGGTGCTTCAGGAGAAAGAGGTGCTCGTCATCCCCGACATTCTGGCCAACGCCGGCGGGGTCACGGTCTCGTACTTCGAGTGGGTGCAGGACCGCCAGGGCTACTTCTGGACCGAGGACCGCGTGAACCAGCGGCTCGACCGGATGATGCAGAAGGCCTTCGACAAGGTGTACGAGACGGCCGAGAAGCACGACGTGTCGCTTCGGATCGGGGCGTACGTGATGGGGGTGCGCCGCGTCGCCGAGGCGCTCCGCATGCGCGGCATCTATGCCTGAGCCGGGCCGCGGGGACGTGAAAACGGGGCGCAGCCGGCGGGCAACGGGGAACCGTTCGCTTCCGGCGCCCCGTTCCACGTCTTCCCTGTCGATTGTCTTCGCTTCCCCTCCGCAGCGGCGTGTTCAGTGCCTGGCTCCGTGCCGTTCTTGTCCTCGCGGCGGCCGCCCTGCTGGTGCAGTGCGCCAACCCGGTGGCCCCGAGCGGCGGCCCGCGCGACACGACGCCCCCGTCCATCGCGTCGTCCCGGCCGACGAGCGACACGGTGAACGTGCCGACGGAGACCCAGTCGATTCGTCTCACGTTTTCGGAGTACGTGGAGCGCACCACGCTGTCCGAGGCCCTGTCCCTTACGCCGAGCGTGGAGGGGCGCCTCCGGTTCGACTGGAGCGGGCGCACGGTGCGGATCGAGTTGCCCACGACGCTCCGCGACAGCACCACCTACATCGTGTCGCTCAGCACGGACCTCTCGGACGCGCGCGGGGTGTCGCTCGAGGAGCCGATCACGCTCGCCTTCGCGACGGGGCCGCGCATCAACCAGGGCGAGCTGGTCGGGCGGGTGGTGACGCCGCGCCGGGGCGACGCCCAGAGCGGGGTGGACGTGTTCGCCTACGCAACGCCGGACACGGGGGCGGCCCGGGCGCCCGACCCGCTCCCCGAGCAGCCGGCCTACCGTACGCAGACCGGCGAGGAGGGGCGCTTTTCGTTCGACTACCTGCGCGAACAGCGCTACTACGTCGTGGCGGTCCGCGACAACAACCGCAACCGGCGCCCCGACCCCGGCGAGGCGGTTGCGCCCCCGCCGCACCCGGCCCTGCCGGCGGATAGTGGCGCCGCCGAGGTGCCCGTGCCCTGGCTCCTCACGCGGATTGATACGACCGGGCCCGCCCTGCAGCAGGCGACCGCGCGCAGCCGCCAACGCCTGCGCCTCAGCTTCAACGAGCCGGTGCGCCTGGGCACCCGACAGCCCGAGGCGTGGACCCTCCGCGACTCGACGGCGGGCACCCGCGTGCCGGTGACGGCCGTCTATGCCGCCCCCGATCGGGCCAACACAATTGTGCTGCGGACGGAGCCGATGGACTCGACCCGCCACGAGGTGGCCCTCGGGCCGGCGCTCGTGACCGATACGCTGGGGCAGCCCCTCCGCCCCGACACGGCGCGGTTCCGGGCCCCGCCGCAGGAGGACACGGTACAGACTCGCTTCCGCACCTTCGTGCCGGCGGAGGCGTCCCCGGACACGGCGGATTTCTACCCGCTTCTTCCGGGGACCGCGCCCGGGGTGCGGTTCAACCAGGCCCCCGACAGCGCCGACCTCCGCGAGCGCCTGTTCGTGGGGGACACCACGGGCGCGGCCCGGTCGTACACCCTCAGCAGCGACGACGGGCGGACGTATCGCCTGTCGATGGACCCGCCGCTGGGGCCGGGCGAGAGGCTCGAGGTTCGCGTCGCGGCCCGTCCCGGGGGGCCCGACACCACGTATCAGCGTCGGTTCTATCGCGTCTCGTCGCGCCGGCTGGGGGCGCTGGAAGGGCGGGCCCTCCGCTCCGACACCACCCTCCGGGTGGCCGCCCTGGAACGGGTCCCTGCCCGGGCGGCGCGGGACACGACGAGCGCCCCGGCCGACTCGGCGGCAGAGATGCTGGTGGAGCTGCGCCCCGGCGACACGGCGCTCCCGGTCGACTCGCGTCGGCAGACGGTGGCGGCCGGCAGCACGTTCGTGTTTCGCCGGCTGCCCGAGGGAGCGTATCGATTCCGGGCGGCGCTCGACCGAAACGGCAACGAGCGGTGGGACGGCGGGCAGGTGCAGCCCTACGAGCCGCCCGAGCCGCTCACGTGGAGCAGCGGCCCGACGGAGGCGCGCCCGCGCTGGACCACCGTGCTGCCGGGGCCGCTCCGGGTTCCGCTGCTGCGCCTGGCCCCGCCCGACACGACGGCCGCCGCCCCGAACGCCGCCGCTCCGCGGGACACGACGGCGCCCGCCGACACGACCGCACCCGGCCGCCCGTAAGGCCGGCCCCTACTCGCTCTCTCACTCCCTGTTTCCCCCCCAACGATGGATGTCGCGACTGCAACCCCGTGTCCGCCCGCCCTCACGGCCGAGGCCATGCGGACGGCGGACCGCCGCACCATGGAGGAGTTTGGGCTGCCGAGCCGCACGCTCATGGAGGTGGCCGGGCGCGGCTGCGCCGACCGCATTCGGGACGCCTACGGGCCGCTGGACGACGACACGGTGACGATTCTCTGCGGCAAGGGCAACAATGGCGGCGACGGCCTCGTGGTCGCGCGCCACCTCTTCTCCGCCGGGGCCCGCGTGCAGGTGGTTCTGGCCGCCCCGCCCGACGAACTGAGCGACGAGACGGCTCACAACCTTACGCTGCTCCGCACCCTGCAGCGGGAGAGTGCCGGGGCCGACCGCCTCCTCATTGCGGAGGACGCCGACGCCCGTGCGCTTGCCGGGCGGGAGGGGGCGCGCCTCTACGTCGACGCCCTGCTCGGCACCGGGCTCACGAGTGCCCTTCGCGCGCCAATCCGCGGGATGGTGGAGTGGCTCACCGAGCGGGACGTGCCGGTTGTCGCCCTGGACGTCCCGACGGGGCTCCACAGCGACACGGGCGAGGCGATGGGCGTGGCCGTGGCGGCGGATCGGACCGTCACCATGGCGGCGCCGAAGGTGGGCCTGCTGGTTGGCGAGGGGCCGTCGCGGGCCGGGGCGGTGGACGTGGTGGACATCGGCATCCCGGCGTTCGTGATGGACGCGGCCGCCGCGGCGCCCGGCTGCGTCCGGCAAACGACGGACGCGGCGGTGCGCCGGTGGTGGCCCGGGCGGGGACAAGACGCGTACAAGTACAGCGTGGGCACGGCCCTCGTGGTGGGCGGGTCGCCGCGCTTCTCCGGGGCGCCCACGATGGCCTCACAGGCCGCCGAGCGGAGCGGGGCCGGCTACGTCACCTGCGCCGGCCCCGACACGATTCAGTCCACCCTTGCGGGGGCCACGCCGTCCATCCCTACGCGCCCCCTTCCGACGGCCGCGGACGGGGGGCTCGACCCGGAGGGGCTGCGCGAGTCGGTGGCGGAGGCACGGGCGGATGCCGTGCTGGTCGGTCCCGGCCTGGGACGGGCCGAGAGCACCGAGCGGGCCGTCCGCCGCCTGGTCGACGCGACGGACCGCCCGCTCGTCCTGGATGCGGATGCCCTGAATGCCCTGGCGGGCCACGCGGACGCCCTCCTGCCCCGCGCCGACGGCCGCTGGATCCTGACGCCGCACGCCGGGGAGTTTCGGCGCCTGGCAGAGGACGAGGTCGACCTTACGGATCGGGTGCGGGTCGTGCAGGAGTACGCGCAGCGCTGGAATGTGGTGTTGCTCCTGAAGGGAAGCCCCAGCCTCGTCGCCGCCCCCGACGGGCGCACCCTCGTCGGCAGCACGGGCACTCCGGCCCTCGCCACCGCCGGCACGGGGGACGTGTTGGCGGGGCAGTGCGTCGGGCTGCTGGCGCAGGGCCTCCCCCCGCTCGAAGCGGCCGCGACGGCGCTGCACCTGGGCGGCGCCGCGGCCCGCCGATACGCCCGGACCCGCGATGCGCGCACCATGAATGCCTCGGACCTCATCGACGAGCTTCCCCGTGCCACGGCCGAACGGACGGGCGATCCGGCGGGGACGAGCCGCCGGTGACGGTCCGGATGTCGCTCCCCTCTCCCAACCCTCTTGATTGAATGGATCCGCGATCGTTTCTCACCACGACGCATTACCGCGCCGCGGCCCTGCTATGGACGATCGGGATTGTGGCGGCGTGCCTGATCCCGGCGAGCACCCTGTCGTCGGTTCAGCCGGCGGTGGGAATGGACAAGGTCGTCCACGTTGTGCTCTTTGCGGGCTTCGGCGGGCTCTGGATGCGGGCCCTTTGTCCCCCGGACGCGGCCGCCGACCGGGCGGTGCTGTGGCGGTGGACGGCCGGCGTCTTCGCGATTGGGGTCGGCGTGGCGGCGGGCACCGAGGTGCTCCAACAGGTGGCGCCCATTCGGCGCATGGGCGATCCGTACGACCTGCTGGCCAATCTGGTGGGGCTCAGCCTTGCCGTTGGCGGCTACGGGTACACCGTGGGCGACGGGGAGGAGTCGGTTGAGCATTCGACGCGGATGTGATGCGTCTCCGCCCCCACCGTCTCGAAACATTCACGTGAAGGTGGGGTAGTGGTACGTGCTTTTATGCACAGTCCCTGTCCACTCGCGACAGGTCCCCCGCGCTTCCGAGCACAACGGCGATTGTACTCATGCCACTGCGCAAAACTGATAGCGCCAACCTTCGAAACAAGTATCCCCTGTTCGTGGAAGCAGGGCTGGTACTTTCCCTGGTCCTCCTCATCGTCGCGGTCCGCGTCGACATCCAGACGGGGCAAAGCTTCGAGGTGCAAATGGAGGAGCAGGAGGTCGTTGACATGGAAGAAATTCAGCAGACCGAACAAGAGACCGAGCCCCCGCCCCCGCCGAAGCCCCCGGTTCCGGTCGAGGTCCCGAACAACGAGGTGATTGAGAATGAGGCGGACTTCGACGCGTCGCTCGACCTCGACGATCGGCTCGACACCAACCAGGGCCCCCCGCCCGGCGACGATGAGGAAGAGGAGGAAGAGCAGGAGGTCTTCGTCGTTGTGGAGAACCAGCCGGAGCTCATCGGCGGCATGAAGGCGCTCAACGAGGAAGTTGAGTATCCCGACTTTGCCCGCAAGGCGGGCATTGAGGGCCGGGTGTTCGTTCAGTTCGTGGTCGACGAGGAAGGCAACGTAAAGAACCCGAAAGTGACGCGCGGGGTGCACAAGCTCCTCAACCAGGAGGCGATGCGGGCGGTGAAGGAAATGAAGTTTAAGCCCGGGAAGCAGCGAGGCAAGGCCGTGAAGGTGCAGATGTCCCTTCCGGTGACCTTCCGCCTCCAGTAGAGCGTTGACGGCACCTTACGATGAGCGCACCGTGGCCCCGCGCCGCGGTGCGCTTTTTTATTTGCGGTGCGCTGGCGGGAGCTACACGGCCCGATGATCGACGGAGCCGTCCGGGTGCCCGACGAACACATCGGTGGCCTGGTCGAGGAAGAGCCCGTGGTCGAGCACGCCGGGCCGGGCATTGAGCGCGTCGTTGAGCGCCGCAGGATCGGGGATGGCGTCCGGGAAGGCGGCGTCGATGACCCAAAATCCCTGATCGGTGACGACGGGGCCGTCTTTGGCGTCGCCCATTCGGAGCGTGGGGGCGGCGCCCCAGTCGTCCAGGGCCTGCAGGACGGGCGTGACCGCCATGGGGAGCACCTCGACGGGCAGGACGCGCTCGCTCCCGATGCGGTCGACGAGTTTCGTCGGGTCGACGAGCACCGCAAACCGCTCGGCCTGCGTCGCCACCACCTTCTCGCGGGTGTGGGCCGCCCCGCGTCCCTTGATCAGGCGCCCGTCCGGGTCCACCTCGTCGGCCCCGTCGAACGCAAGGTCGAGGTGGGGATCGGTGTCGAGGGTCGTGAGGGGGATGTTCAGGGAGCGGGCCCGGCGCTCGGCGGCGAACGAGGTGGGCACGCCGCGCACGTCGAGGGCTTCGTCCTCGATGCGCTGGCCGAGGGCGGTAAGGGCGTAGGCCGTGGTCGATCCGGTGCCGAGGCCGATACACATGCCGTCTTCGACGAGGGCGGCCGCCTGGGTGCCGGCGGCCCGTTTCGCGGCGTCGCGATCCATGGGGGCGAGGGCGTTGGTGAGACGAGCGCGTGGACTGAACGTAACCATCGTCTCGCCCAAAATCGACGCGGCGGCTGTTGGGCAGCGCCTCAGGCGTCGTCCGTCAGCGACAATTCAAATCGCAGCCGGTAGTCCTGGTAGCGGGGGCTGTAGCCGGCGCGAATGACACGAAAGCCTTCGTCGAGCCCCATCACCGTCATGCCCGGGTGCTTGTTGGGGAAGGTGTCGTAGACGAAGCGGTTGTAGCCGCGCTCGCGGACGAGGTCGAGCATGGCGTAGAGCAGGGCGCGGGCCACGCCGCGGCGGCGGTAGGCCTCGCGCACGCCGCCCTTGGCGCTGTAGAACGAGCGCGGGTCGAGCCGATACCCGAGCTTGAAGCCGACCGCGGTGCCCTCCGAGCGGGCCACGAGCATCAGCAGGTCGTCGCGCTCAAATGTTTTGATGATCTGCTCCTCGTCGAAAATCGCGACGTTGAGGCGGCGGATGAGATCGAGGCGGTCGAGGCCCACCTCGGCGATGGTCAGGGGCACGTCCGCCCCCTCCGCCGCGGTGCGTCCCGAGTCGGTGTTCGGACGGCTCATGGGGAGGCGGAGGGCTAAAAGGGGAGACCATCGTCGGGGGCATCTGCATCGGCGGCCGCTTCGTCCGTGTCGGACGCGTCGGCGTCGTTTCCGGACGGCAGCGGGGGCGGCGCGTCGGGGGCCTCCACTGCGTCGTCGGGATCGGGGGCGTCCTCCTCCACCAGCTGCACCGGCTCCAGCACATCCTCGGGGATGTCGTCCACGAAGCGGCTGGGGTCGGTCATGTACTCCCCGAAGGAGCGGCGGTACTGCGTCATGGGGTACGAGATGAAGAGGTTCTCCTCGGCCCGCGTGCAGGCGACGTAGAAGAGGCGCAGCTCCTCGTCGGTGCCGCCGTCCTCGCGGAGGGCGTGGCGGGAGGGGAGTGTGCCGTCGAGCGCACGGATGAGGAAGACGGTGTGGAATTCGAGCCCCTTCGCCGAGTGGATCGTGGAGAGCGTGAGGGGCGGCTCGTCGTCCTCGGCCTCTTCCTGCTCCAGCGCCGTAAGCTCGATGGGGTCCAGCGCCAGGGACTCGAGGAAGCGCTGGCGGCTCTCGTAATTGGCCGCCAGGCCCGCCAGGTGGTCGAGGTCGGGCGCGCGCTTCGGGTGGTCCTCCGCGTACTCCTCCTCGAAGAGCGGCTGGTAGTAGTCGAGCACCGTCTCGACCTGCTCGGCCACCGGCCGGTCCGGGTCGCGGATGGAGCGGAGCGTGCCCAGGAGCTCCTTCAGCGTGCCAACGTAGCGGGAGGAGAACGGCAGGCCGTCGCCCGGCACGAACGGGTCGTCGGCGTCCTCCGTCGCCCAGTCGATCAGGTCCTGGGCCGTCTTGGGCCCGATGCCGTGGATGAGCTGCAGGATGCGGTTCCAGGAGGCGGCGTCCTGTGGGTTTTCCGCCACCTTCAGGTGGGCCAGCACGTCCTTGATGTGGGCGGCCTCGTTGAGCTTCATCCCGCCGTACTTCACGAACGGGATGTTGCGCCGGTTGAGCTCAACCTCTACGTCGTACGCGTTGTGGCTGCTGCGGAAGAGCACGGCGAGGTCGCGGAGGGGCACGCCGCTCTCCCGCAGGCGAAGGACCATCTGGGCCACGAAGCGGGCCTCCATCTCCCCGTCGGCCGCGGGGACGAGGGCGGGCAGGTCGCCCTCGGCCTGGTCGGTGAACAGCTCCTTGTCGTACGACCGATCCGCCTGCTCGATGACGTGGTTGGCGAGGTTCAGGATCGGCTGGGTGGAGCGGTAGTTCTTTTCCAGCTTCAGGACCTCGGCGTTCGGGTACTCGTCGGGGAAGCGGAAGATGTTGCGGAAGTCGGCCCCGCGGAAGCGGTAGATGCTTTGCGCGTCGTCGCCCACCACGGTGACGTTGCCGTGCACGGAGGCGAACTGCTTCACGAGGGCGGCCTGCAGGGCGTTGGTGTCCTGGTACTCGTCGACGAGCACGTGCTTGCAGCGGCCCGCCACCTGCTGTCGGATGTCGTCGTCCGCCTCGAACAGCTCCAGCGTGCGCTCCAGCAGGTCGTCGAAGTCGAGCAGGCCGTGCGTCTGCTTGTAGCGGCGGTACGCGCTCTGGAGCTGCTTGAGGGCGTTGTAGTGGCTCTTGAACTGCGGGTAGCGGCGGGCCAGCACCTCGTGGAGCGCCTCGTCGCGGTTGGTGGCCGCGGAGAACATGTTGTAGAGCGTCCGCTTCTGCGGAAAGCGCTCCTCGCCTCTCGTGTAGTCGCCGCGGGCCCGCAGCACGCTCAGCACGTCGGCGGCGTCCGCCGCGTCGAGCACCGTAAAGTTGCGGGGGAGGTTGAGGGCGGGGGCGTGGCGGCGCAGCACCTGCAGGCAGAAGGCGTGGAAGGTGCCGCCCTGCACCTTTTCGCAGCGCCCGTCGAGCAGCTGGGTGGCGCGGGCCGTCATGTCGTGGGCCGCCCGGCGGGTAAAGGTGAGCAGCACGATCTGTCCGGGCCGCGTGCCGGTCTCCACCAGGTAGGCGAGGCGGTAGATGAGGGTGCGCGTTTTGCCCGTGCCGGCCCCGGCGACGATGAGGAGCGGCCCGTCGCCCGCCGTGGCGGCGGCGTACTGCTGCTCGTTCAGGTCGGCCGCGTAATCGATGGTCAGGTCTTCGGGCTGCGGTCGATCCGGGTCTTCCTCCGAACGCAGGACGATGCGACGCGCCATGGGGAACGACGTAGTGGTCACGAAGAGACCGAAGGGGCCGCAGCGAGGCCCGAACACGGGCGGCAGACACCGGTTGGTAGCCTGCCGATCGGGACGCCGAAAATCACAAACGACCCCGTCTGAGAACCACGGTGCTCAACCCCTGGAGGGGGGACAGTGATCCGGCCGGGTGGGGCCCGGGATCGGGGCTCTGTGGACATTGACGCGCGGCGTTTCGTAGATTGTGACGGCCCCCCGGCCCGGACCCCGCACGGGGCTGTGCCGACCGTCCCGTCCGCCTCTTTCGAAGAGTGTGACCGCTTGCACCTATGGGAAAAGTCATCGCGATTGCGAACCAGAAGGGCGGCGTCGGCAAGACGACGACCGCGATTAACCTGGCGGCGTCCCTGGCGGCCGCCGAGCACTCCACCCTGCTCCTCGACATCGACCCCCAGGCGAACTGCACCTCGGGCGTCGGCCTGGAGGAAGACCAGATCGAAGCGTCGATCTACGAGGTGCTCATCGGCGAGGTGGCGGCCAGCGAGGCGGTCGTTACGACCGAGATGCCGTTCCTCGATGTGATTCCCAGCCACATCAATCTGGTGGGGGCCGAGATTGAGATGATCGACGAGATGAAGCGGGAGAAGATTCTGAGCAACGCCCTGCCCCGCGTGCGACGGAAGTACGACTTCGTGGTCATCGACTGCCCGCCCTCCCTGGGCCTGCTCACCCTCAACTCGCTGACGGCGGCCAACTCGGTGCTCATTCCGGTGCAGGCCGAGTACTTTGCGCTGGAGGGGCTCGGGCAGCTGCTCAACACGATCAAGATTGTGCGCCAGCACCTGAACCCCGACCTCGAGATTGAGGGGGTGCTGCTCACGATGTTCGACACGCGCCTGAACCTGTCGAACCAGGTGGCCCAGGAGGTGCGCCGCTACTTTGGGGAGAACGTGTTCGAGACGATTGTGAAGCGGAACGTGCGCCTCTCGGAGGCGCCCAGCTTCGGCGAGCCCGCCATCCTGTACGAGGCCTCGAGCACCGGCGCCAAGAACTACATGGCCCTGGCCCGCGAGATCCTCGACAACAACCCGGACGTGGGGAGCCCCCACCACACCAACGGGGCGGAGCCGGGAGACGAGGCGCCGGCGGGGACCGGGGAGACGGGGGAGGACCCGGGCGGCGTGTCCGGGACGATTGGGGGCGACCCGTCCGGCCCGACGGAGGAGTCGACGGCGACCGCCGACGAGGTCTCTGGATAGCGCAGGACGCCCGCGCTTCATCGCGTACTTGTTTCTGATGGTTGCTTGGTATGGCTGATAAATCCGCACTCGGACGAGGACTCAACGCGCTCATTCCCTCCGACGAAGAGGAGGAGCGCCGCGAGGGGGAGGAGCGTACCGGCGAAGAGGTGGCCGAGAGCCAACTCTACCAGTTTGAAGACGGCACGCGGCTCCTGGGGCGGGTGGCGGAGGTGGCCGTCGACCGCATCCGGCCCAACCCGTACCAGCCGCGGCAGGAGTTCAACGAAGAGGCCCTCGACGAGCTGGCGGCCTCGATCGAGCAGCTCGGCGTCATTCAGCCGATTACGGTGCGGGCGCTGGACGACGACGGGCAGTTCGAGATCATCTCGGGCGAGCGGCGCCTGCGGGCCGCCCGGCGCGCCGGCATCGACCGGCTGCCCGCCTTCATCCGCGAGGCGACCTCCGAGGAGATGCTGGAGATGGCCCTCGTCGAGAACGTCCAGCGCGAGGAGCTCAACCCCATCGAGGTGGCCCTCGGCTACCAGCGGCTGATGGAGGAGTGTGGGCTCACGCAGGAAGCGGTGGCCGAGAAGGTGAGCAAGAGCCGGGCGACGGTGTCCAACTTCCTCCGGTTGCTTCGGCTGCCGCCCCGCATCCAGGCCGCGCTCCGCGACAAGGAGGTGGCCATGGGGCACGCCCGCGCCCTGATCGCCATCGACGACGAGGAGGCCCAGGTGGCCCTGCTCGAAGAGACCATCGAAGAAGACCTCTCCGTGCGCGAGGTGGAGCAGCGCGCCCGCACCTGGCACGACGACGCGGAAGACGACGCGCCAACGGACGAGGCGTCGGCCGAGGCGGAACCCGATCCGACCCCCACCCCGGACCGCACCAACCTCCAGCTCGACGACTACCGCGACCAACTCCGCTCCCGCCTCGGCACCCAGGTAAAAATTAACCACCGCGCCGACGGCGAAGGCGCGATCGAAATCACGTATTACTCGGAGGAAGACCTGGAGCGTCTCATTGAGCTGATTGCCGAGCGCTAATGGACGGAGCGGTGCCGGATCGGACTCCGCGGGCGGCCCAGGGGCGGGGAAGGCTGCCGGCAATGTGGTGCGATGTCATGTGTGACCCTCGGGCCCTGCTTTTGGTCGTGGTCGCCGCAGCGGGTCTCCTTGCGGCCCCGACAACGGTGCAGGCCCAGCCCGATAGCGTGCGGACGGAGATCCTGGAGGAACGGGGCTTCTCCCCGGAGCACTCCCCTCGCGGGGCACTGTGGCGGGCGGCCGCCGTGCCCGGATGGGGGCAGGTCTACAATCGCCAGTACTACAAGCTGCCCTTCGTGTACGGCGGGCTGGCCGCGTTGGGGTATGCGATCTACCGGATGAACCGGAGCTACGGCCTCCACCGCCGCGGGGCGATCTTTGCCCAGGGCCAGCGCCTGACGAATCAGGGCCAGGACATCCCGCCCGTCATCTCCGACTGGGCCTCCTACGAGGGCGACTACGCCGAGGCCGTGCGCCGCGCTGGCGGCAGCACGGACAATCTGGCGGATCTGCCCCTCAGCCCGTCCCAGCTCCGCGAGCAGCGGGATAAATTCCGTCGGTGGCGGGACCTCTCGATTGTGGGGACCGGATTGTTCTACGCGCTCACCCTTGTTGACGCCTACGTGAGTGCCCACCTCCTGACGTTTGACGTGGGCGGCGACCTCGCGCTCGACGTGCGGCCGACGGGCGCTCCCCCCTACGCTGCGTCAGAGCCATCGGGGGGCGCAGGGACGGGAGTCCAGCTTCGCGTCCGGTTCTGAGGAGCGGGCGCCCCGGCCGTCTTTTGTTCGCACTTAATTCACAAAAGTAACGGTGTGGATGGGCGGCGGTCGAGGCCCGCAGTGGGGGATGGGGACCCCGCAGCGAAACGTGAAGGGCCTCGTAAAACAGAGGTAATATCCATTTGGAAGCCCTTCCGTCTAGATCCCTGGCGCGCGAGGACAGGAAACGCGCCCGGCCCGAGTCGTACAGAGAACGTGGACAAAGCACCAGCGCCCCCCTGTGCAGAACCTTCTGTCGGCGTGTTACTTCCGGCCCGGGCGCTGCGTCTACATATAGATGAAACTATGCAAGGGTCGACGCTTGGCCCAGGCGGAGGGTGTTGGCGCCGCTTCCCGCGTAGCCTCCCGGATGACGCTATTGACTGTATGACCACGCCCGATCAGTATCCTACACACGAGTCTGCCCCGTCCGACGCGTCCGACACGACGACCGTGCAGGACGACGCCCCGGAGGCCCCCTCGCTGTTTGAAAAGTGTCAGCGCTTCTTCGACCCGTCCGGCGACTACGCCAAGTTGAAGCGGGCGGACCTCTACCCGTACTTCCGTCCCATCGAAGAAAGTGAGGGCTCGCGGGCCGTAATGGACGGAGACGAGGTCATCATGGCCGGGTCCAACAACTACCTTGGCCTCACCTCCGATCCCCGGGTAAAAGAGGCCGCGAAGCAGGCGGTCGACGAGTACGGCACCGGCTGCACCGGCAGTCGCTTTCTGAACGGAACCCTCGACCTGCACCTGGAGCTGGAGGAGCGGCTGGCCGACTTTATGGGCAAAGACAAGGCCGTCCTGTTCTCCACCGGCTACATGACCAACATGGGCGTGGTGGAGGCGATTGCCACGAAGGGGGACATCGTGTTCTCGGACAAGGACAACCATGCCTGTATCAACGCCGGGACGCGGACGAGCTTTGCCGAGACGCGCCGCTACCAGCACAACGACATGGACCACCTGCGGACCATGCTGGAGCGGGCCCATGAGGACCGGCCCGACGCCGGAAAGCTAATTGCCACGGACGGGGTGTTTTCGATGAGCGGCAAGGTGGCCCAGGTGCCCACGCTCCTCGACCTGGCCGAGGAATTCGACGCCGCGCTCATGCTTGACGATGCGCACGCCATCGGCGCGATTGGCAGGGGCGGGCGCGGGTCGGCGTCCACGTTCGGGCGCAAGGACGACGTGCACATCATCACGGGCACGTTCTCCAAGAGCTTCGCCTCGATCGGCGGCTTTGCCGTCGGCGACTGCGACGTGATCGAGTACATCCGCCACGAGAGCTCCCCCCACATCTTCAGCGCCTCGATGCCGCCGTCTACGGTCGCGACGGTCCTGAAGTCGCTCGACATCCTCGAAAATGAGCCGGAGCGCCTCGATCGGCTCCAGGAGGTCTCCGACTACATGCGCAACGGCTTTAAGAACCTGGGCTTCGACGTGTGGGAGAGCGAGACGCCCATCATCCCGGTCGTCATCGGCGACATGGAGCAGTGCTTCCGCTTCTGGCGCGACCTGTTGGCGGAGGGCGTCTTCGTCAACGCGGTGGTGCCGCCCGCCGTGCCGAAGGGGCAGGCCCTCATGCGCACGTCGTACATGGCCACCCACACCGACGAGGAGCTCGATCAGATTCTCGACGCCTTCCACAAGATTGGGAAGAAGCACGGCGTGATTGGCCAGAACGGGCACAGCCAGAATGGGCACGCCGCGGGGCACTGAGCCCCGGGCCGAAACGAAGTCGACGGATCAACCGTGGACGTAGCCGTCGCTCCCCGCCGGGGCGGCGGCTTTCGTCTGTCAGCCCCGAGTTTGCGTGTTACGTCCCCTGTATGCCCACTCCCTCCTCGTCCATCACAATCCGCCCGGTGGAGGGGCGACGCGGTCGCCAGCGCTTCATCGATTGGCCCTACGACTTCTACCCGGACCGCTATCCGCAGTGGGTCCCGCCCCTCCGGCGCGACGTGAACGACACCCTCGATCCCTCGGAGAACGCCTTCTTCGAGCACGGCACGATGCAGCTGTTCCTGGCCGAGGACGCGTCGGGGGCCGCGGTTGGGCGGGTGGCCGGCATCGTCAACGGGATGCACCTGCAGACCTACGACGACGGCACCGGCTTTTTCGGCTTCTTTGAGTGCATCGACGACTACGCCGTGGCCGAGGCGCTGCTCGATGCCGCCGCGGACTGGGTGCGCGGGCAGGGCCTCACGCAGATCCGCGGCCCGGCCAACCCCTCCCTCAACGACACCGCGGGCCTGCTCGTCGACGGGTTCGACCGGGAGCCGTCCATCCTCATGCCCTACAACCCGCCCTACCACGAGGACTTCCTCGTGCGCTACGGCTTCGACCGGGCCATGACGATGTGGGCGTACTACGTCCACAAAAAGTACTGCCGGTTCGAGCGCCTGCAGCGCGGCGTCGACATCGTCAAGAAGCGGACGCCGGGCCTGTCGGTGCGCACGCTCGACGTCGATCGGTTTGAGGAGGAGGCGCGCACGATCCGCGAGATCTACAACGAGGCGTGGGCCGAGAACTGGGGCTTCGTGCCGGTGACGGAGGGGGAGTTCATGCAGCTGGCCGACGAGATGGAGCAGATCGTCGATCCGGAGATGGTGTTCTTTGTGGAGCACGAGGGCACCCCGGTCGGCTTCTCCATCGCGCTCCCCAACGTGAACCAGGCCCTCCGCCACGTCGACGACGGGCGCCTCTTCCCGCTCGGCCTCCCCAAGCTGCTCCTAAACCTCTACTACGGCGTCTACGAGTGCCGCATGCCGCTCATGGGCATCCGGTCGGACTACCAGGGCAAGGGGCTCGACAGCATGCTCGTGCTCGCCACCATCGAGAACGGGCCGCCGAACGGGTTCGACGCCTGCGAGATGAGCTGGGTGCTCGACACCAACACCCGGCTCAAGAACCACGTCGAGTCGCTGGGCGGCGTGAAGGACAAGGAGTATGCGCTGTACGAAAAGGCCCTCCCGAGTGCCGAGTGACGCGTGCCGACTTCGACAACCGACCCCCACCCATGGACATCGACTTCGTGTACTTCGATCTCGACGACACCCTGCTCGACCACCGCCGGGCCGAGCGCGACGCGCTCGCCGACGTGCGCGATCGCTATCAGCAGGTCTTCGGCACCGTCTCGGTGGACGAGCTGCAGGCCGAGTACCACGCCATTAACGATCCGCTGTGGACCCGCTACGCCGACGGGGAGATTGAGAAGGAGACGCTTCAGGCCCAGCGGTTCGAGCAGCTGCTCGAGGCGGTGGGGGCGCCGCACGCCAACGCCGCGCTCGTGGGGCGGTACTACCTCCAGCGCTACGCGGCCCACTGGCAGTTCATCGACGGGGCGCGGCGCGCCTACGAGGCGATCGCCGACCGCCACCCGGTGGGCGTCATGACGAACGGCTTTGCGGAGGTGCAGGCCCAGAAGCTGGAGCGGTTTCCGGTGCTGCGCGAGCGGGCCGACGCGATCGTGGTGTGCGAGGAGGCGGGGGCCCTCAAGCCCGACCCGCAGGCATTCGCCCACGCCACGGAGCAGGCCGGTGTGCGGCCGACCGAGGTGCTGTACGTGGGCGACTCGTACCGATCGGACGTGCAGGGCGGCCGGACCGCCGGGTGGCGCGTGGCCTGGTACGCCCCGGACGACCCGGCGGCGCGGTCGTCGGTCGACGGGGAGACCTTCGTGTTCACGGACTGGTCCGCACTCCTCGACCGCCTGTCGTAGCTCCCTACAGGAGCGACTGCATCTCGCGCACAAACGCGTTGAGGGGGCGCGGATAGTCGAGCAGAATCGTGAGCACCACGCCCCCCAGGGCGCCGCCCAGGTGCGCCTCGTGGGCGATGCCGCCCTGCGTGCCGGCCTGCCGCTGCCCGATGGCGTAGATCGACACGACCACGTAGAGCACCGCAAAGAGGATGGCGGGCATCGGCAGCACGAACATGATGCCGAGCAGGGCGAGGGGGGCGTAGAGGCAGAAGGCAAACAGCACGCCGCTGATGGCCCCGGAGGCCCCCACCGCCGCGTACTGTGGGTCGTCGCGGTGCATCACGAAGGTGAGCGCGTGGGCCGACAGCTCCGAGCCGAAGTAGAGAATGAGGAAGGCCCCGGCGCCCAGAATGCGCTCCAGCGGCGGCCCGAAGAAGTAGAGCGTGATCATGTTGAACGCCAGGTGGGCGCCGCCCGCGTGCACGAAGCCGGCCGTGAGGAAGCGGTAGTACTCGCCCCGCTCCCGGATGCGGCGGGGCCGAAACGAGAGCTCGTTGATCAGCGAGGGATCGGCGAACATCGCGTAGCCGCTAACGCCGAGGTTCGACAGCAGGAGGGCCAGCGTGATGGGGGCGTTCAGCAGTTGCTCCATGGGCGGGGCGCGGACGCGGAGAAACGAAAACCGATCGGGGCTACGCGTGCACTGAGCCGACGTGCCGGATCAGCGACTCGAAGAGCAGGCGCCCGTCCGTGCCCTCAATCATGGGTTCCACGCAGCGCTCGGGGTGGGGCATGAAGCCGCAGACGTTGCCGGATTCGTTTGCGATGCCGGCGATGTGGCGGGCCGAGCCGTTCGGGTTGGCGTCGTCGGTGAGGGCGCCCTCGGGCGTGCTGTAGCGGAACAGCACGCGGTCGTCGGCCTCCAACTGGTCGAGCACCGCGTCGTCGGCGTAGTAGCGCCCCTCGCCGTGCGCCACCGGGAGGGTCAGCGTTTGTCCCTTCCGGAGCGCGTTGGTGAAGGGCGTGTCCGCGTTCTCGGTGCGGAGCGTGACGGGCTTCGAGACAAACCGGAGCGATTCGTTGCGGAGGAGCGTGCCGGGGAGCAGGCCGGCCTCGCACAGGATCTGAAAGCCGTTGCAGATGCCGAAGACGAGGCCGCCGTCCTCCGCGAACCGCACCACATCCTGCATGACGGGCGAGAAGCGGGCGATGGCCCCGGAGCGCAGGTAGTCGCCGTACGAGAAGCCGCCGGGAAGGATCACCACGTCCACGTCGCCGACGCGCTCCTCCTCGTGCCAGATGAACCGGGCCTCCTGCCCCAGCACGTGCTTCACGGCGTGGTAGGCGTCGTGGTCGCAGTTCGACCCGGGGAAGACGATGACACCGAAGCGGACGGACATGGGGACGGCGGCGGGGAGGGTGGGGACGGGCGAGGGACGGCGCTACGCATTCACGTAGTCGAGCCAGGCGCTGCCCTCCACGTAATCGTCGATCACGGAGGGGGTGCGTTCGCGGCGGTACGAGGCGAGCAGCCCGTCGACCTTTTCCTGGAAGGCCTGCAGGCAGTTGGAGATGAGGTCGCTCCGGAAGCCGCGGTCGCCCAGCTCAATGACGAGTTCCATCGTGACGACCCGGCCCAGGACCCGGCCCAGATCCACCAGCTTGCGCTGCGAGAGGGACTGGTCGACCTCGAAGTCGAGCGTGTCGGAGAAGTAGTCCGCGGCACGGTGCGTCAGCTCGTGGTCTTCGAGGAAGGAGAGCAGGTTGCGCTCCTTCGTCGTGCGCATCGACTTGAGCACCGACTCCGAAATTTGCTGGTAGAGCACATCGTTCGAGCCCTCGAAAATCTGGAACGGGCGACTGTCGACGACCGAGCGGCCCGCCACATGGTCGAGGCGGTATCCCATGCCGCCCGTCAGCTGCAGGAGCGACTGAGCGGCGTCCTGCATCAGGTCGGTCACCACCGTCTTCACGGCATTGGCCGAGAGGGCCTCGCCCGCCAGGTTGTTCGACGGATCGGCGTGCTCGCTGGTGTGGAGGCACATGGCGGAGCAGGCCGTAAAGGCCGCCTGGATGTCCGCGATGCGGCGCTGCACCTGGTCGTAGTTGATCAGGGCCTGTCCGCCCACCGAGCGCTCCTTGCAGTGGGCGAGGGCCTCGTCGAGCAGGCGCTTCAGAAAGCCCATCCCCATGCCGGGAAATTCAATGCGGCTGCGGTGCAGGGTGTCCAGCATCATTTTGATGCCGGTGCTCTCGGGCTGGAGGCGATGGGTCTCGGGCACCCGAATGTCGACGTGGTTCCGGCCGTACGGGATCATGTAGAGGCCGAGGTTTTCGTAGAACTCCTCCACCTCCACCATCTGTTCGGGCCGGTTCATGTCGGCCACGAAGAAGTCGATGTCACGGCCCAGGTCGCCGTTGTTGCCCTGGCGACGGGCCGTGATGAGCCAGAAATCGGCCCAGCCCGTGAGGCCGGCCCAGTGCTTCGTGCCCTGTACGTGGTAGTGGTCGTCCTCCTGCGTGTAGGAGGTTTTCATGTTCAGGGCATCGGTGCCGTAGTCGGGCTCGGTAATCATGAGCCCGCCCATGTTCTTGTCCTGGACGAACCGCTCAAAGATCGGGGCCTTGATTTCCTCGTGGCCGTACTTTGAAAGCGGCTGGAGGAAGAGGGCGCCATTGATGCCCAGCGTTAGGGACAGGGCCAGGGACTCGTACGAGGCTGTGGCGAGGATGGCCTGGCACTCGTGCACGTGGCCGCCGCGCCCGCCATACTCCTCGGGGATGAAGACCGAGAGGGGGGTGAGCGACTGGATCTCCCGCATCATGAAGGGCGGGAGGCCCCGCTGCGTGCTCACCTGGTCAAAGTCCGCCCGCTTGTTGAACACCTTTCGGAGCTTTTTCCGGAACGACTCCCGGAAGGTGCTGAATTCGACCGACGAGCCGATGTCTTCGGAGAGGTATGAGGCAATGCTCATGGGACAGCGGAACTTTCGAGACGACAGAACCGGGCCGGTGTGGAATGTGCCCGTCAGAGTACACGCGTCCAACAGCGCTTGGACAAAAAAGATCGTTTGCAGACGCCTCATCTGCAAACGAAACTGAAACGAATGAGGGGAGTCGCCCCCCAAAGACAGAATGGGCCGCCGGCGACCGGTGCGTCCCGGTCGTCGGCGGCCCACGGTGCAGAGTGCAGGATCGACGTACAGTGCCGAGGATCCCGGCCGGCGCTCCCTTCGCCGCTCCCCGCCCGGGACTGAACTGGAGTCCAAGCGACGGGGCGGGCGAGCAGTGCCTAGAACGGAAGCTCGTCGTCGGGCTCAAACGTTTCCTCTTCGCCGGAGCCGCCGCCGGACGCGCCGCCGCCGGATTGGCCGCCGCCGGACGGGCCGCCCCCGGACTGCGAGGCGGGCTGCTGCTGGGGCGGGCGCTGGTCGAAGTTGTCGCTCTCCTGCGCCTGGTTGAAGTCGCCATCCATGCCGCCCCCCTGCCGATTGCTGTCGAGGAAGGTCATGTCGCGCGCCTTCACCTCCGTGGTGTACCGCGTGTTGCCGTCGCGGTCCTCCCAGGAGCGGGTCTGCAGCGATCCCTCAAAGTAGACCTGCGACCCCTTCGAGAGGTATTCGTTGCAGACCTCGCCGAGCCGGCCCCAGGCGACCACGTTGTGCCACTCCGTGTCCTGGACCTCCTCCCCGTCCCGGTTGGTGTAGGTGTTGGTGGTCGCCAGCCGCATGTTGCAGACGGCCGTGCCGCTTCCGGTGTACCGAAGTTCGGGGTCCTGCCCCAAATTGCCAATGAGAATAACCTTGTTGACTCCACGTGCCATGGGTCGAAAGAGCGTGCTGTTCGAAGAGTGACGAGGTCCGACGCCCCGCATGCGGTTCGTATACGCCCCGCGCCCCCGGAGTGTCCCCGGACGACGGCACGGAGGGAAGAACGGGAGAGGACGGAAGAAGCAGAGTGTATTCGTATAGACAGGTGCCCGACGGGATCATAACGTTCGGGAGCGCGCTCGTCGGGGGGCCGGCTTCCCGGAGCGGCCCGGGGAGACGGCACAGTTGGCCAAAAGAAGAAGCCGGGCAGGCACGCTCACCCAGAGACGCGCCTGCCCGGCCTGTACGGAGGCCCCCGGACGCTACAGAGATCCGAGGGAACGATGCTGAACCGCCCGAGAGCGAGACAACATCGCATAAACACAGACGGCAACCTACGTGCCAGGCGGTGGACGGGCGTCTGAGACGACCGCATTCGGGGCCAGGGGGCCCGAGGGCGTGCGCTCTGCCACACAGCTTGTCCGCGCGACTGGACAAGGAGAGGGCGGTCAGGGCCGGGAGGCCGACGGCGCGTGTGTCGTCGCGGCCAGCTCGCCGAGGAAGTCGAGCGTCAGCTGGTTGAACTGTTCCGGATGCTCGATCATCGGGGCGTGGCCACACTTGTCGATAAAGTGGAGCCGCGCCTTGGGAATGCGGTCGCGGAATTCTTCGGCGACCTCCGGCGGGGTGATCACGTCGTCCTGGCCCCAGATGAGCAGCGTCGGCATGTGGAGTTGCGACAGCTCCTCGGCGACGGTTTCATCGTCGGCCGAGCGGGCGATTTGCAGGAGCCGAAGGGCGCGGGGTCGATCGTTGACGATCTCGAACATCTCGTTCACCAGCTCCTCCGTGGCGTGGGCCGGATCGTAGAACGTCATCTCGGTGCGCTCCTTGATGAACTCGCGATCCTGCCGCTTGAAAAAGGTGGTGCCCATCGTCGCCTCGTAGATGCCGGAGGAGCCCGAGAGGACGAGCGCCTCCACCCGATCGGTGTGGTCGAGGGCGAAGAGGAGGGCGATGTGCCCCCCCAGCGAGTTGCCCACGAGGATGCTGGGGCCGAGCTCCAGGGCGTCCACGAAGCGGGCGACGTGCTCCGTGAGGCGGGGCACGCCTGTTTCGGAGAGGGGGAAATCGTAGACCGGGAGGATGGGGGCGAGCACCCGGTAGCCGTTTTCCGAAAGGGTATGGATGGTATCGACCCAGTTGCTCAGGTCGCCGAGCATGCCGTGCAGGAGTACAATCGGGGGGGCCGGCGAGTCGGCCGGGCCTTCGTCGTTATACCGAAAGTCTCCCGTTTCGTGGACGGGAAAGGGGGTGTCGTGCATGAGCGAGGGAGCTCGTCAGCGGGGCGGGCGAGGACCCTCCGAAGGGCAGTGGTGAACATGCCGGATTCGGAAAGGCCGCGAAGATTTCGTATTCGCCTGTTGCAAGAAACGTACGAGGTCGATAACATTCAAAGCAAAATGGCCCGGGTTGTTTGCGGCGCCGTCCCGTACGATCGGGGGAGAGGCCTCTTCGGGCAGAAAACGGCCTCCTTCTGCCGCCCGTACTGTGCCGTCGGGCGGACGTGGCGGCGAGAAACTGGACTTCGCGCACCCGGTACACTTTCGAGTACGCCGTACGGGCTTCTTTCGTCCAAGGACCACGCTGCTCATGGAGAAGAACACACGAAATCGCACCACACGGGTCGGCATCTGGAGCGCGCTTGCGGGGGGCGCCCTCGGATTTGCGCTCGGAATGCTCTTTGCCCCGAAGCGAGGACCGGATGCCCGGCGACGCCTTACGTACCAGGTGGAGCACCTTGCGGCACAGGCGGGCGACACGCTCCGCAACCTCCTTCGCCGCCGCCTGAGCGAAGGCCCGCACCGCACGGGAGACGAACTCGTGGCCGATGCCGAGGCCCGTGCCGATCACATCCGAAGCGACATCGACGCCCTGCTCGAAGAGCTTCGTCGCCAGCGCGAAGCCGACTCGTCGGACGAGGAGGGCTAAGTTCTGCCTCTATCGGCCCGCCCGACGTTCGTGGGGCCCCGCGCCGTTCTTCTCGCATCTGTTGATCGATCCCCTCCTACATGCCAAACCTGACTGTCCTTCTGGCTCCCGCCGATCGAAAGCAACCCGGCGGCAATCCGTTTGCGCCCGACATGTTCGACTACCGGACCTCGGGCACGTTCAACTACTTTGATGACCTCAACCCCGAGCGTCGCACCCTGATCGACACGTTGCAGGACGTGGTCGAAGAGGAGGACGACGAGACCCTTGCGGACATCTTTGGGCTGGAGGGGTACGAACTCGAAGAAGCCGTTCGGGTCAACTCGGAAATCTACGACGCGCCCCTCATGTCGGCCCTCGACCGGTTCAGCCCCGGCGTGATGTACGCCGCCATGGACTTTGCCAATCTGCCCACCGGGGCCCAGCGCCGCCTGCTCGAAAATGGGGTCATCCTGTCCGGGCTCTTTGGCCTCCTGCGCCCCGACGACCTCATCCCGAATTACCAGCTCGGCATGGACGTCCACCTGCCGGACGTTGGGTCCGTGGCCGACTACTGGCGGCCCATCATTAGCCCGCTTCTCAACGACAGCCTGGAGGGGCGATGGGTGTGGGACCTGATGCCCGAGGACCATCATACGGCCTGGACCGACGAGCACACCTATGAGGCGCGGGTGCAGGTCCGCTTTATGGAAGAAAAGGACGGGGAGCGCGTGCCCGTGACCGGCGAAGAGCTCGAGGTGCAGCGCGGCCAGTTCGTGAACTACGTCGTTCAGGAGACGGCCGAGGACCTCGAAGAGCTGCACGAGTGGGAGGAGCACCCCGACGACTTTGTGTTCGACGAGGACGCGTCGACCTACGACGAGGAAACCAATACCTGGACGATCGAAATGGTGCAACACGAATGAGCGAGGCGTCTCCTCCTCGCTGTCTCTGCTTCCTGCGCTTCCTCCGTTCTTCCTATGTCCTCAGGCAAGCCGGTGGTCATCGGCATCGCGGGTGGGTCGGGCTCCGGAAAAACGACGGTCCTCCGTCGCATCATCCGTACCTTCGGGGCGGATCCCATTGCCATCCTCGATCACGACGCCTACTACCGCGACCTCTCGCACCTCTCGCCGGAACGACGGGCGCAGTTCAACTTCGACCACCCGGACGCGCTGGAAACGGACCTGATGCGCGATCACCTCGACTGCCTCGTTGAGGGAGAGCCGATCGAAAAGCCGGTCTACGACTTTACGACCCATACGCGCCGGGAAAAAACCGAGACCGTGGAGCCCCGGCCCGTCATTCTGATCGAGGGCATTCTGGTGCTCGCCGAGCCGGCCCTGCGGGAGCAGATGGACATCAAAATCTACGTGGACGCGCCGGACGACATTCGGCTCATGCGACGCATCCGGCGGGACATGGAGGAGCGCGACCGGTCGATCGAGGGCATCCTGCGGCAGTACGAGCGGACGGTGCGTCCGATGCACCTGGAGTTCGTGGAGCCGTCGAAGCGGGAGGCCGACATTATCATTCCACGGGGCGGCCACAATCACGTGGCCATCCAGATGCTCATGTCGCGCATTCAGGACCTGCTGCCGGGCGTGGACGAAGTGAAGGTGGAGGTGCCCTAAGGGGCGGTCGTCGTCAGCCGGCGTGCACCCTCCAGCACGAGGTGGGGCGCATGCACGTCCACCCGGTCCACATGCTCGGCCAACAGGGCGCTCCACCCGCCCGTAAGGACGAGGCGTGGGGCGTCGGGCAGCCGGGCCGCAAGGCGATCCGTCATGCCGCGGACGCTGTCGATGAGGCTCCACATGATGCCGCTCTGAAGAGCGCCGGCGGTGGACCGGCCCACCGGGTCCGGGGGCAGGGTGAGCGACACGTCGGGAAGCTGCGCCGTTCCGGCTTGGAGGGCGTTTCGCATGAGGGCCGGCCCGGCCCCGATCGCCCCGCCTTCGTACACCCCGTCGCGGTGAACCACCTCGTACGTGACGGCGGTGCCGGTGTCTACGACGAGCACGCTTCGGCCGGCGGGGCGTCCGTACTGCACCCAGCCGGCCGCGGCGGCCACCAGCCGATCCACCCCCAGCGTGCCGGGCGTCTCGTAGGCGAGGGCGAACGGCAGGTCCATGTCGACCCGGAGGCGCGTGAGGGGCGCGTCGGTGAGGGCCGACAGCGCCTCCGTCACGGCGGTGGTGGCGGCGGGCACGACCGACACGAGGCCGATCCGGTCGACGGCGTGTCCCTCGAGGTGGGGCGCCAGCGCCTCGGCCCACGCCGGGGGCTCGGTGTCTGCGATGCCGGGGGGCGGCGCGACGGAGAAGACCTCGACGAGGGCGTCGCCGTCGAACAGGCCGCCCTTCACGGCACTGTTTCCGATGTCGAGAGCGAGAAACATGGGGGCGGGACGATCTGCAGAAGGCCGAGGGGGAGCGCAGGGCGCGGACGGGGCCCGGCGATCCCTGCGCGCGGCGACTTGGCGACTTAGCGTCGGGTGGTGACTTCGCCGGCGTGCACCGTTTCCGGCCCGTCGTCGGTGTCGAGCCGGAGGGCCCCCGTCTCGGTAAGGCCCTGAATGGTGCCGGAGACGGTGCGGTCCGTGCCGGTAAAGCGGAGCGTAATGGGCTCCTGGACGGACGGGAGCCGCTCCGTGAACGCGGCCCGGACCGCGGCGGCGTCGCCCGACTGTACGGCGTCGGTCCGCTGCTCCAGTGCACGCAGCAGGCGGGCCAGCAGGGGCGCCCGCGGCACCGGGCGGCCTGTGGCAAGCCGGAGGGAGGTGGCCGTGTCGGCCAGCGCGGGGGGGAAGTCGGTCTGGTTCACGTTGAGCCCGATGCCCAGGACGACGGCCTCGGCGGCCGCGGACCCCGAGACCGACGATTCGAGGAGCATCCCGCACGTTTTGCGGCCCTCCAGCAGCACGTCGTTGGGCCACTTCAGGGCGGCGCGGTGCGGGGACACGAAGGCGTCGACGGCCTCGGCCACGGCGACGCTCGCCGCAATGGTGAGGAGGCCGAGGCGGTCGGGGGAGAGGCGGGGGCGCAGGACGACGGAAAACATGAGGTTCTGCCCCTTCTGGGCCGTCCAGGAGCGTCCGTGGCGCCCGCGGCCCGCGGACTGGTACTCGGTGAGCACCACGGCGCCCTCCGGCGCCCCCTGGCGGGCCCAATCGAGGGCCTCGGCGTTGGTCGAGCCGACGGTCTCAAACCCGCGGAGGGCCTGGCCGAAACGGTCGGTGTCGAGCCGGTCGCGGACGTCGTCGACGAGGGGGCGCGTCATGAGGCTAGCGGGCGTACTCGGTGTATCGGGACACGGTGTGGAACTGGCGCGGTGCCCGGAACGGCACATCGACGCGTGCCCGAAAGCGGACGAGGGCGGGGAGCCAGGCCGGGTCGTCGGGTGCCGGGCGCAGCCGGACGGTCAGCCGACTGTCTTCCCAGAACAGGAGGGACCGCTCCGCCCGCACCACGGTGAGGGCGATCAGCTCGTGAGTGTCGCGCAGCAGGGTGAGGCGGGCGAACCGGATGCCCTGATCGCGCCCCGGCCCGTTGGCTCGGGCCTGCACGCGCACCACCTGCACCGGCCGGCCGTCGGGGCCCGTGTCGGGGGCGAGGGCGTAGCGGAAGGCCTCGCGGGTCCGCGGGGCCACGTACGCCGGCGGGTCGGACAGGGCCTGCGGCGCCACGTTTTCCGGCCGCGCCGTGGGCTTCTCGGGGGACGCCAGGCTGGACAGGAGGCCCCCCGCCCGGAACGTGCCACTGGAGTCGCGGGCCTGGATCGTGCCCTGCGCCGGGGCCGGCGGGTAGCGCACCGTGTGGGTCCGCGTCGCGGAGACCGAGCCGTCGGGCGTGAGCTGCTCGGTGCGGAGCTGACGGGTCGTCGTGTAGGCGTCCAGCGCCGCGAAGGCCGAGTCGAAGGCCGTGCGGTCCATGCTCGTGAGCACGGCCAGGGCCGAGTCCCGGTCCGTTTCGGCGGCCGCAATGGTGTCCGACGGGAGGAAGGGCGCGGCCGGGCCGTCGGACGACGAGGCGCACCCCCCGAGGCCGAGTCCCAGGCTCAGCAGGAGCGTCCCCAGCAGGAGGGCGTGTAAAGAACGGGCACGTTCAGGGAACGCTGGCTGCATCACTGGCCGTCGGTTTATACGTTTGTGCGTAGCCCGATACCGCAAGCCCGACGGGCGCCGAAAGTTTCGGGGCGGCGCACCGGCTTCGCAGAGTCTTCGGTCTCGTGGGTGACAGCGCCTCGCGGCGCGCTCGTTTCGTTCGACGGATCTGCTCCTGCACATGAACGACCTTCCGTCTCACAATTCGCCGTACGACGCGGCCCTGACCGTGGCTGTGCGGGCGGCCCGTCGCGGAGCGGAGTGCATCCGCGATCATACCCACCGGCGGAACGGGGTTCGGGCGAAGGGGCGCAACGACTTTGTGACCGAGGCGGACGAGGCCGCGCAGGCGGCGATCGTGGAGATGCTTCACGACGCCATGCCCGACGTGCCGGTGATGGCCGAGGAGGGGCCCGCCGCCGACGACCAATCCGCGACGATTGCGGGGCGGCGGTGGATCGTGGACCCGATCGACGGCACCACGAATTTCATGCACCGGGTGCCGCCCTACGCCGTAAGCATTGCGCTGCAGGAAGACGACGCGATCGTGGTCGGCGTGGTGCTCAACGTCCCGCATGGGGAGCTCTTTACGGCCGTCGCCGACCACGGGCTGCAGCTAAACGGGGAGCCGACGGGCGTGTCGGACACCGAGGGCTTTTCGGAGGCCTTCCTGGCGACCGGCTTTCCGTACCGCCGCTTCGAACACACCGAGCAGTACCTCGAGGTGCTCGGCACGATCCTGCGGGATGCGCGGAGCGTGCGGCGGCACGGGGCGGCCTCGGTCGACCTGGCGTGGCTGGCCGCCGGCCGCTTCGACGGCTTCTTCGAGACGGGGCTGTCGCCGTGGGACGTGGCGGCGGGCACGCTTCTCGTGCGCGAAGGCGGCGGACGGGTGACCGACTACCGCGGGGCCAACGGCGGGCTTACGCCCCTCTTCGACCAACAAGTCTGCGCCACCAACGGCTCCGTGCACGCGGCCCTCCTGCAACACCTGAGCTCCATGCAGGACGTCCGGCTGTAACGCCCCGCTCGAAATTCTCACGTGCATTTGGCATTCTTGCTCGCCCCAGAGCTTCCTTACTCACTTCTGACACACCCCCCTCACTGCCATGGACGGACACGACCTGCTCGACGGAAAAACCGGCATCATCTTCGGCCCCTTGAATGAGGACAGCATTGCCTGGTCCATCGCCCAGGCCTGTCACCGCGAGGGCGCCGAGTTTGTGCTCTCCAACGCCCCGGTGGCCCGCCGCCTCGGCTCCCTCGACGAGCTGGCCGACGAGACGGACAGCGACATCATCTGGGCGGACGCCACCGACGATGAGGACCTTGAGGAGCTGTTTGAGGAGGTGAAGGACGCGTACGGGAAAATCGACTTCATCGTCCACTCCATCGGGATGGGCGTGAATGTGCGGAAGGACGTGCCGTACGAGGACCTCAACTACAACTGGTACGAGCAGACGCTCGACGTGTCGGCCGTGAGCCTGCACCGCATCGTCAAGCACGCCCTCGACACCGAGGCGATCGACGACGGCGGATCCATCCTCGCCATGAGCTACATCGGCGCGCAGCGCATCTTTTCGAAGTACTCGGAGATGGGCGACGCGAAGGCGCTCCTCGAAAGCATCGTCCGCTCGTTCGGCTACCGGCTGGGCAAGCGCGACATCCGCATCAACGCCATCTCGCAGAGCCCCACCAAAACGACCGCCGGTTCGGGCATCGAGGGCTTCGACGCCATGTACGAGTTTGCCGAGCGCGTGTCGCCCCTCGGCAATGCCAGCGCCGACAGCTGCGCCGACTATGCCACGACGCTCCTCAGCGACTACGCGCGCATGGTGACCATGCAGACGCTCTACCACGACGGCGGCTTCTCCAGCATGGGCATCTCGGATCAGATCGTGAAGGCGATGGAGGACTCGTTTGCCGAAGAGGGGGACGAGGACCCGTCCTAACGCGTGGGGCCGATCGGGACCGTCGTGCTTCTTCGTGGGGTGCGTGGGGAGTGACACAGGAATCGTGAGCTTTACAGGCTGATTTTGCACGCATCACGTCTTCACGCACCGCGCGTCCTTTTCCATGATTGAGGGCCCCTGTTGCCCCTGTAACTGCCGTTCTCGTGTGAACGACTTCTTTCCATGATCAAACTCTTCGTCACCGACATCGACGGGTGCCTGGCCGAGCCGTACACGGCGTTCGACCTGGAGGGGATGGCGACGCTGGGGCAGTACGCCGCCTCGGACGACCCGGCGAATCCTCCGCTCTCCATCTGCTCGGGGCGCTCGTACCCGTACGTCGAGGCCCTCACCCAGGCGCTCGGCCTCACGGTGCCGGTGCTGTTCGAGAGCGGCGGCGGGCGGTTCGATCCCGTTGCGGCCCAGACCACCTGGTCTCCGGCGCTGACGGACGCGATCGAGGCCGAGCTGGAGGAGGTCCGGCACTGGTTTGTTACCGACTGTGTGCCGGGCACGAGCCTGTCGCTCGACCATGCGAAGCGGACCCAGGCGGGGGTGGTGTCCCCGAATCCGGACGAGATCCTTGATCTTCGTCCGCGCACCGAGCAGTTTGTAGAGGAGCGTGTCCCGGATCTCCGCGTGTTTTCGACCGCCGTGTCGATTGACGTGGTGCCGCCGGGGATTACCAAGCGGACCGGGTTGGAATGGCTCACGGACCACCTGGAGGTGCCCATGGACGACGTGGCCTACATTGGCGATGCCGAGTCGGACCTGGAGGCCCTCGACGCGGTGGGCCACTCGTTTGCGCCGGCCAACGCCGACGCCGAGGTGCGTCGGCGTGTCGACCACGTCACCGAGGGGAGGGTCCTCGATGGGACCCTCGAGGCCTATCGGACGTGTCGAGCCCTCCATGATGCATAACTTGCTTCCACACGGACTTTGCCACGGACGGGCGAGCAGGGACGGCGCTGCCCGCGTCCCGTGGCATGCATTGCGTTCCCCCATGCGAAAGATTCTCGCTGTTGCTCTTGTTGGGCTGCTGGGGCTTGCGGGGCCGGTGGCGGCTCAGCAGTCGACCCCGCCCGCGGTCCCATCCCCCGCGGCCCTGTCGGACGTGGAGGAGACGACCACCGCGAGGGCCCTGCCTACGCACCGGCCCGCCGACGCCGCGCTGTCGCACGTTGTGGGGGACGCCACGCTCCTCTACAACCGCCCCGACTCGACCGCCCCCGTGCGGCGCCTGCCCGTGCGCACCCCGCTCCAGCGACAGGAGTGCGAGCAGGGGTGGTGCCGGGTGCGCACCGACGAGGGGCGAACGGGCCACGTCCCCGAGGCCGCGATCTCCAACGTATGGATTCGGGTCTCGAAGGCCGAGCGCCGCGTCTACCTCTACCGCGGCCCCGAGCTTGCGGCCACCTTCAAGGCCGACGTGGGATACAACACGTTCTCGGACAAAAAGCGGCAGGGGTCCGAGACCCTTCGGGACCACTGGCGCACCCCGGAAGGGACCTTCTACGTCATTCGGAAAAACCCCTCCAGCTCCTTCTACAAGGCCCTCGTCCTCAACTACCCGACCATCGACGACGCCGAGCGCGGCCTGCGACAGGACCTCATTTCGGAGGCCCAGTACGAGGCCATCGTCGAGGCGCAGCGCGACTTCCGCCTGCCGCCGATGGGCACGGACCTGGGGGGCTGGATCGAAATCCACGGCGAGGGCACCGGAGCCGCCACGACCTGGACCCAAGGGTGCGTGGCCGTGCAAAATGAAGACATGAACCGGCTCTGGCCGACCGTAAAGGTGGGCACGCCCGTCCTTGTCGAATAATCCCCGGGGCTGCCAGCCCGCCGACTTCCGTCGCGCCCGTCGCGCCGATCGCCAACATGCTTTCTTCTTCTTTCTCACCGATCCCCAACACCATGACTCTTTCCCGCTGGATTCCTGCGATTCTTGCGTCCGCCCTCTTGCTCGTCGGTTGCTCCGGCGGGGAGGACCCCGCGGCGCCGCCCTCAGGCTGGCAGGCGACCGAGACGCGCATGTGGGCCGAGGACCTCGACACCACTCGGGTCTTTCGCAACCTGGAGGACCTGACCACGATGGGCATCGCCGAGGACGAGCTCTCGCTCAGCCCCGGCGAACTGTCCCAGGAGCAGTTCCAGGACGCCATCAAGCGAAGCCTCGTGCGCCTGTACCGCAACAACCCCGAGGTGGTCGACTCGCTCTTTGAGGCCCACGCGGTGGACTCCCTCGCGCAGGCCGACCTGGGCGGCGACGCGGTGCAGGAGGGCGGCCAGCTTCAGCCGAAGCTCCTGCAGACCTACAAGAAGAAGGCGTACGAGTCCATCACCGAGCACTTCCGCGAGCCGCAGCGCGAGGAGGGCGCCGACCTCGTGTACCCGGACTCGCTCCGTCAGAGCGAAGAGGCGAGCGGCAGCGTGGAGCTGCAGGTGCACATCGACACCTCCGGGGCCGTCAATGCGGTCGAGGCCATCCAGACCGCCCACCCCACGCTCGACGCGATCGCCATGAGGGCCGCGACGCAAACCAAGTGGGAGCCGGCCTACGTGATGCGGGAGGGCGAGTGGGTGCCGGAGACCTCGTGGGCGCGCTTCTCGGTTAACTTCCCGGCGCCGCGCTAAGCGAGTGCGTTAGTGGGCAACGTTCGACGGGCCGGTCGCCGCACGAGACGGGGGCCGGCCCGTTCTGCGTGTGTCCCGGGCGGGGCCGTTCGTCGTGCCCCTGCTTATCCGACGAGCACGCCGGCCACCGTCGCCGTCATCCACGACGCAAGGGCGCCCCCCAGCACCGCCCGCAGGCCCAACGCCGCGATCTCGCTTTTCCGGGACGGGGCAATGCCCCCGATGCCCCCGATCTGGATGGCGATGGACGAGAAGTTGGCGAAGCCACAGAGCGCGTACGTGCCGATGATGACGGAGCGCTCGTTCATGACGCCGCGCAGGTCGCGGAGCGAGGCGTAGGCGACGAACTCGTTCACGGCGACCTTCTCCCCCAGCAGCGTGCCGAACTGCAGGATGTCGACCGCCTGCACGCCCATGGCCCAGGCCAGGGGGGCAAAGAGAAACCCAAACACGGCCTCCAGCGACAGCGCCTCGAAGCGCCCGCCCGAGGCCTGGGCGACGAGCTCGTTCACGTTGTAGAGCTCCACCCCGTACACCGTCGGCGCCCCGATCCACTCGAAGCCGGCATTGATGGCGCCGATGAGGGCGATGAAGGCCAGCAGCATGGCGCCCACGTTGAGGGCCAGGCGCAGCCCGTCCGAGGCCCCGTTGGCGGCCGCCTCAATCACGTTGTCCGCCTCCTCCGTGTCCTGGATTTCGGCCCCGCCGCTCGTCTCGGGCGTCCCGGTTTCCGGCACCAGGATCTTGGCCATCACGATGGCGGCCGGCGCGCTCATGACCGAGGCCGAGAGCAGGTGCTTCGCAAACAGCTGGCGCGATTCCGGCGAGTCGCCGCCCAGGAAGCCGATGTAGGCCGCCAGCACGCCCCCCGCGATGGTGGCCATGCCGCCCGTCATGAGCGTCATGATTTCGCTGCGCGTCATGTCCTCCACGTAGGGCTTTACCGCCAGCGGCGCCTCGGTCTGCCCGATGAACACGTTGGCCGAGGCCGCCAGCGACTCGGCGCCCGAGATGCGGAGGGTCTTCTGCATGATCCACCCCATGCCGTTCACCAGCGGCTGTATGATCTTCAGGTGGTAGAGCACCCCCATCAGCGAGGCAAAGAAGATGATGGTGGGCAGCACCTGAAAGGCAAAGTTGTTGCCCTCGTCGGGGTTGCCCAGCTGGCCGAAGATGAACTCCGATCCCTCGTACGTGAACGACAGCAGCGTGTCGAAGAACGTGGCGAGGGTGTCGAAGAACATCTCCCCGGGCGCCGTCTTCAGGACCAGGACGGCAAACACGAGCTGCAACCCAATGCCCGCGGCCACGAGCCGCCAGTTGATGGCCTTCCGATTGGTGGAAAAGAGGGTGGCGATCCCAACGAAAACAACGAGGCCAATGAGGCCCCGGAGGACGGCGACGGGGAGCGACATAGAGCGTGTATGGCGTGCGTAGACGAACGACGGACGCCCGCGGCCTCCCCCGTCCACGCGCCCCCCTCTGCTCTCACCGGCGCGTCGCACCGGCGGGGCGGGCGTGGATCCGCTGGACAGAGCGTAAGATAACGACTGCGAGGACGAACACAAGCCGAGCCTGGGTATGGCCCTCCGGCCCCGATACAGACGAGGGGCCGAGCCCCAGGCCCGGCCCCCTCGTCGTCGGCAGCAGGATCGGGTTACCGTCCGGAGGGGGACGTGTTGGTGGTGTCCGAGGCCGACCAGGTGTTGTTCTCCCGGTTGGCGTCCGGCAGGAGCTGGTTCGGGTCGATCGTGACCGACTGCACAGCCGCGTCGGGCACCCGCAGCGTGTGGGTGTCGTTCGTGTAGAACGCCTCACTCGGCACGCGACGCTGCTGGGTGGATCCGTCCTCAAAGGCGAGCTGCACCGTCATCGGAAGCATGAGGTCCGCCCGCTGCTCCACGGTGACCGATGTCGTGTCGCCGGGCGATACCGACGCGACGGCCTGGTCGAGCGTGTCGGTTTCGTAGAACCAGCTGCGCCAGAACCAGTCGAGGTCCTCCCCGGCCACGTCCTCCATGGTGCGGAAGAAGTCCGCGGGCTTGGGGTGCTTGTAGGCCCAGCGGTCGAAGTAGGCCTTGAACGCCGCGTCGAAGCGCTCGGGGCCGATCACGTAGTCGCGCAGGAGCATCAGTCCGTTGGCGGGCTTCAGGTAGGCGAGGGCGCCGAGGGCGCGGTCGCGGATGCGGTCGGCGTACGTCATGATCGGCTGGTCGCCGAAGGGGGAGGGCATGAACCGCTGCCCGATGAGCTGCGAATTCTCCTGGAGGCTCTGCGTGTTGTTCTCGCCGTAGAAGGCGTCCTCGGAGTACTGGTTCATGAACGTGTTGAGGCCCTCGTCCATCCAGGCCCAGCGGCGCTCGTCCGAGCCCACGACCATCGGAAACCAGGTGTGGCCGAACTCGTGGTCGGTGACGCCGAAGAGGCTGCGGCCCCGCGACTCGACGTCGCAGAACATGATCTGCGGGTACTCCATGCCGGCCACGCGCCCCGCCACGTTAATGGCGTTGGGGTAGGGGTACGGGGCCAGGAAGTCGGAGTAGAACTCGACCGAGTGCTGCACGAACTCCGTCGAGCGCTCCCACCCGTCCTCCTCACCGTCGCTGCTGATGCCCTCGACCGGGTAGAACGACTGCGCGAGCACCGACCGGTCGCCGGCCTCGGCGGTGGCGGCGTCCCAGAGGAACGACTGGGAGGCGGCCCAGGCGAAGTCGCGGACCTGATCGGCCGTGTACCGCCAGGTGAGGGGGCCGGAGCCGTCGGGGCGCGTGGCGTCGGTGCCCACCTCGTCCTCGTTGATGATCATCACCGTCTCGCGGCTCTCGCGCGCCTCGTCCAGGCGATTGCGTTGCGTTTGGGTGAGCACCTCGCCGGGATTTTGGAGGCGGCCCGTGGCGGCCACAATCATGTCGCGCGGCACGGTGATGTTGATGTTGAAGGTGCCGTATTCCAGGTAGTACTCGCCCTGGCCCAGGTACGGGAGGTGGTTCCAGCCGTGCACGTCGTCGTACACGTACATGCGGGGGTACCACTGCGCAAACTGGTAGACGGTGCCGTCCTCCACTTGCAGGTAGCCGTGGCGGTCGGCCCCGTACTGGGGAAGGGTGAACGCGAAGTCGAACGAGAGCTGGAGGCTGTCGCCCGAGGCGAGCGCCTCGTCCAGCGACACCTTGAGCCGGGTGCCGGCCACCAGGGTGTCCGGCGTGGTGGTTTCGCCGTTGCGGTGCAGGCGGAGGTTGGAGAGGTCGTAGCCGGCGCCCTCAAAGAAGCCGCTGAAGCGGGCGTCCGCGGGCACGGCGGCGGCCCCGCGACTGCCGGGCTTAAAGTAGTTCTGCTCCAGCTGCACCCAGAGGCGCTCCAGGTCCTCCGGGGCGTTGTTGGTGTAGGTGATGGTTTCGGTGCCGGTCACGCGGTTGCTCGCTGTGTCGAGCGACACGTCGATCTGGTAGTCGACGGTTTGCTGCCAGTAGTCCGCGCCCGGGCTGCCATCTGCGTCTCGGTAGTCGTTGGGGTCGGGAAAGTCGATCGGCTCAAAGGCGTCGAGGTTATGGTCCGGCACCTGTTGGGTCGGCTGGGCCGGGGCGGCCACCGGAAGCAACAGAAAGGCGCCGAGGAGAAGACATACCGGACCACACGCAGTGCGCAGAAAAGATCGCATGACGGACGACAGGTCATTAAGAAAGGGGAAACGACACCTGCAATCTAACTTCCTCATCACCGAATTGGAAAAAAGAACGGGTTAAAGGGCGGTCGCGTCCGGGCGGCGGGGGCGCCTCGGGCCCGGCGGGGCGGGGAGCGAAAGCGCAGGGCACATGCGCAGAAAGAGGACCGGGGGGACTCCCGGGGGACCGATATTTCGAAGTCCGGTCCGGCGCACGCGCCTGGAAAAATCACAGTCGGAAGGGGAAACCAAGACCCTCGATTCGGCGTCCACCGCGCGCCATGCCTCGCCCCTCCACATTTTCTCTCCTCACTCGGCGCTTCTGTGCAAACGGATCGCCCTCGCTCCGCCCGCCCATGTCGTCCGTCCTCGTCCGCACGCTCGTTCTGATTCTCGTCGCCACGCTGGGGCCCCTCCCCGACGCCGCGGCGCAGTACTTCGGGCGCAACAAGGTGCAGTACGACCAATTCCGCTTCGACATCCTGCCGACGGACTACTTCGACATCTACTTTTACGACGAAACGGAGACGGCCATCCGCGACGTGGCCCGCATGGCCGACCGCTGGCACGTGCGGCACAGCACGGTGTTTGCCCACGACCTCACGGCGCGGCGCCCGCTCATTTTCTACGCCAACGACGCCGATTTCCAGCAGACCAACGTCATTGGGGGCGAGATTAGCCAGGGGGTGGGCGGCGTCACAGAGGGCCTGAAACAGCGGGTGGTCATGCCGCTCACGGGCCTGTACGCCGACACCGATCACGTGCTGGGGCACGAGCTGGTGCACTCGTTTCAGTTCGACCTGGCCCTGTCGACGGGGCGGGGGATTCAGCTGCGGCGGTTGCCGCTGTGGATGATGGAGGGGATGGCCGAGTACCTGTCGCTCGGCGCCAACGACCCCCACACCGCCATGTGGCTCCGCGACGCGCTCGTGCGCGACGACCTCCCGACGATCCGGGACCTGGGCACGGGGCGCTACTTTCCCTACCGGTTCGGGCAGGCGTACATGGCCTACATCGGGCAGACCTACGGCGACGGGGCCGTCACCAGTTTGTACCAGGTGGCGGGGCAGGCCGGCGTGGAGCAGGGCGTGGTGCTCGTGACGGGCATGACGTCCGATTCGCTGTCGGCAGACTGGATTCGGACGGTCCAGCGCTCGTACGGGCCGCTCGTGGAGGGGCGCACCCCGGCGGCGGAGGTGGGACGTCGCGTGCTTGCGCCGGAGGCGGGATCGGGACGCATCAACGTATCGCCGGCCCTGAGTCCGGATGGGCGCTACGTGGCGTTCCTGTCGAGTCGCGACCTGTTTACGATGGACCTCTACGTGGCGGACGCCGAGACGGGCGCGATTGTGAAGCGGCTCGGGTCCTCAAACCGCGACGCCCACTTCGACGCGATCCGGTTCCTAAACTCGGCCGGCACCTGGTCGCCCGACGGGCGTCGGTTTGCGTTTGTGGCGTTTGCGGAGGGCGACAACGAACTCGCCATCTGGAACGTGCAGTCGGGCCGCATCGAGCGGCGCTTCTCCGTGGAGGGCGTTACGGCCCTCGCCCAGCCGGCCTGGTCGCCCGATGGGGAGACGATCGCGGTGTCGGGGATGGACGGGGGCATTAGCGACCTCTACCTGGTGGACGTGGCCTCGGGCACGGCCCGCCAGCTTACAGACGACCGATACGGCGACCTCCAGCCCACCTGGTCGCCCGATGGGAGCCAGATTGCCTTCGTGACCGACCGTGGCCCCAGCGGCACGGACTTCGCCACCCTCGACTTTGGGAAGCCGCGCCTCGCCCTCCTGGAGGTGGCGAGCGGGGCCATCACGCCGCTCCGCCCCGTCGAGGGCGGCCTGCAGCACAACCCGCAGTTCGCCCCCGATGGGCAGGGCCTCTACTTCATTAGCGACCACGACGGCTTCAAGGACGTCCACTACCTGGCCCTGGAGACGGGCCGCACGACGCCCATCACCCACCTGCAAACCGGGGCGAGTGGCTTTACGCCCCTGTCGCCCGCCATGACGGTGGCCGCACAGAGCGGGCGCATGATGTTCTCGGTGTTCGCGGACAACGAGTACGCCGTCGTGGAATTGGGCCCCGACGCGTTGGCCGCGCGCCAGGCCGGAGCGCCGACGGCCGACACGACGGCCCCCCCGCGTTCGACGGTGCCGGACTCGCTCGTCCTGGAGGCCCCGGCGGCCGATACGACGGAGATCGACACGACCCTCCAGGACACGACGAGCCTCGGGGCCGCGGCGGCTCCGCGTCCGGCCCTGGCCGGGGTGCTGCCGCCGTGGACGGGCCCCGGGGTGGTGGAGCAAGCCCTCGCCGACCCGACGGCCGGCCTGCCGACGGATCCGCCCGGCGCGGTGACGGCCTACCGCCCGCGCCTTCAGCTCGACGCCATTGCGCCCCCCTCAATTGGGGTCGGCGTGGGCGGGGGCTTCGGCACGCGGCTTGGGGGAAGCGTGGGCTTCTACTTTAGCGACATGCTGGGCGAGCACAATCTGTCGATCGAGGCGCTGGCCAACGGCACGCTGCAGGACCTGGGCGGCCAATTCACGTACATCAACCGGGCGCAGCGGCTCAACTACGGCGCGCAGCTGTCCCACATTCCGTTCCGCTCCGTCAGCGGCTTTAGCGCGCTGGTCCAGGATCCCGCCACGGGCCTCACGACCCTGCGCTTCCGCGAGATTGAACAGCGCGTCTTTGCCAGTCAGTTCAGCCTCCTGGGCGCCTATCCGCTCCGGAACACCCGTCGATTTGAGGTGCAGACCGGCCTGACGCGCTATGGCTTCAGCGGAACGGTGCGCGACTTCTTCCAAACCCCGGTCGGCTTCCGCCGCGATACGTTCTCGCTCGACGCCCCCGACCCGTTGTATCTGTCCCAGTCGTCCGCCGCGTACGTTGTGGACTTCTCAAACTTTGGGTTTACCTCGCCGGTGCAGGGCGGGCGCTACCGCCTGCAGGTGGGCAGCACGCTGGGCAGCACGCAGTACGCCACGGTGCTGGCGGACCTGCGCCGCTACCTCCGCACGGGACCCGTCACGGTTGCCGGACGGGTCATTCACATTGGCAACTACGGGGCGCAGGACGGCGATCTGTTCTCCTCGGAGTACCTGGGGGACTCGTTTACGCCGACGTACCTCCGCGGCTACAGCTTCAACTCCTTCGAACCGCAGGAATGCTTCTCGGAAACGGGCACGTGTGCGTCGCTGGAGCGCCTGATCGGGACCCGCGTGGCGGTCGCCAGTGCGGAGGTGCGGGTGCCGGTCCTGGGCACCGAGCAGTTCGGGCTCATCAACTTCCCGTACCTGCCCACCGAACTGTCCCTCTTTGTGGACGCGGGGGTGGCCTGGACCGCCGATGAGCCTCCGGTGTGGCGATGGGATCGCGATACCGACGAGCGGGTGCCGGTGGTGAGCACGGGCATCAGCGCGCGGATGAACGTGCTCGGGTCGCTGATCCTGGAGGTGTTCTACGCGCAGCCGTACCAGCGCCCGGAGAAGGGCGGGTTCGTGGGCGTGAACATCCTGCCGGGGTGGTAGGGCCGGGCGGGCAGGCCACCTTCGTTTTTAGCTCTCTCTTCTTTTTCAATCGACACTCGATGGATACACCGACGACCGCATCGCCCGCCCCGGCGGAGGCCCCTCCGGCCCCGGACGGGGTCCGGCCGTCCGATCTGGAGTCCACGCTGAGCCTGAAGTCGAGACGGTGGGGGCGGTGGGTCGGCCTCGCGATCCTGTTGGGGGCCGTGGCCGTGGCGGTGTGGTGGGGCGTGCAGCCCGCCGCGCCGGTGGCGTACGAGACCCAGGAGGCGCGACGGGGCACGCTCACGCTGTCGGTGACGGCCACCGGGGCGCTGGCGGCCGTGACGACGGTGGAGGTGGGCAGTGAAATCTCGGGCCTGGTGGAAGCCGTGGCGGTGGAGGCCAACGATCGGGTGCAGCGGGGGCAGGTGCTGGCGACCCTCGACACGGAGCGGCTCCGGGCCGAGGTGACGCAGGCGGAGGCCACCCTGACGGCGGCCCGTGCGGACCGGGCACAGGCGGAGGCGACGCGGGAGGAGCAGCGCCTCCGGACGGTCCGCACCGAGCGGCTGGCCGCCCAGGAGTACGTGGCGCCGCAGGACCTGGAGGCGGCCCGCGCCGCGCTCGACCGTGCCGAGGCGGCGGTGACCAGCAGCGAGTCGCAGATTGCGGTCGTGGAGGCGGCGCTCGCTGTGGCCCGCACCACGCTCCGCAAGGCCTCCATCCGGGCCCCGATCGACGGACTGGTGCTCTCGCGCAACGTGGACCCGGGCCAGGCCGTCGCCGCCTCGTTTCAGACGCCGGTCCTCTTTACGCTCGCTGAGGATTTGGCGCGCATGGAGCTGCGGGTGGATGTGGACGAGGCGGACGTGGGACAGGTGGCGGCGCGTCAGCCGGCCACCTTCACCGTGGATGCCTACCCCGGTCGCACCTTTCCGGCGTCCGTGGTAAAGGTGCACTACGCCCCGAAGACCGTCTCCGGCGTCGTGACCTACGAGGCGGTGGTGACGGTCGACAACAGCGACGGCCTGCTCCGCCCCGGCATGACGGCCACCGCCGACATCACGACCGACACGGTGGCCGATGTCCTCCTCGTCCCCAACAGTGCCCTTCGCTTCACGCCTCCGAATGCCGAGCGGCCCGAGCGGGCGGAAGGGACGGAGGTCGTGTGGGCGCTGGAAAACGACACGCCGAGGGCCATTCCCGTGACCCCGGGCCGCACCGACGGGCAGTGGACGGAGGTGCGGGCCGGAGACATTGCGCCCGGACGCGAACTCTTGACCAACATCGACTCGCCGGACGCATGAGCCCACAGATCGCCGACCAGACCGAGCGCCCGCGTGCCGAGGGAGAGGGGGCGGCCCCTCCCGCCCTCGTGGCCTTTCAGGGCATCACCAAAATCTACGGCACGGGCATGGCCGAGGTGCGCGCCCTCGACGGCGTCGACCTTACGATCGGGGCCGGGGAGTTTGTGGCGATCATGGGACCGAGCGGGTCCGGCAAGTCCACCTGCCTCAACATGATCGGGTGCCTCGACACCCCCACGTCCGGCTCGTATCGCTTTGCGGGCGTGGAGGTGGGCACGCTCAGCCGGAACCAGCGGGCCCTGCTGCGGCGGCACTACCTCGGCTTTGTCTTTCAGGGGTACAACCTGCTGAAGCGCACCTCCGCCCTCGAAAACGTGGAGATGCCGCTCGTGTACCGGCGCGTCCCGGGCCGCGAGCGCCGGCGGCGCGCGCACGAGGCGCTGGCGGCCGTGGGACTGCAGGGGCGCGAGCACCACACCCCCGCGGAGCTATCGGGCGGGCAGCAGCAGCGTGTGGCCGTGGCGCGGGCCATCGTTACCGCGCCGGCGCTCCTCCTGGCCGACGAGCCCACGGGCAACCTCGACTCCACCACGAGCCGCGAAATCATGGACTTGCTGACGGAGCTCAACGTGGAGCGTGGCATCACCATCGCCATGGTGACGCACGAGGAGGAAATGGCCACGTATGCCCGCCGCATCGTCCGCTTTCTCGACGGCCGCATCGTGGTGGACCGGGAACGACCGGCCGACCGGGTGCCCGGCGGTGGGGGAGGGCTGGCGGTATGATCTGGAGCACCATCCGGCTGGCGCTGCGCGAGCTGGGGCGCAACGCGATGCGCTCGTCGCTCACCATTCTGGGCATCGTCATCGGCGTGGGCGCCGTCATCAGCATGGTGACGCTCGGGGGCGGGGCGACCTCACAGATTACCGGCGAGATTTCGAGTCTGGGGAGCAACCTCATCATCGTGCGGCCCGGCACCCAGCCGCAGCACGGCGGCATTCAGGTGCAGGCCGCCCCCTTCGACCGGGCCGACGTGGAGGCCATCGTCCGCGAGGTGCCCAACACCGAGGCCGTGGCCCCGATGACCTCCGCCCCCACGGTTGCGGTCTTCGGCAATGCGAACTGGTCGACCACGGTCAACGGGACCCTGAGTGCGTACCTCGCCGCGCGCGACTGGCCGTTGGCGAGGGGGCGCGCGTTTACCGAGGGCGAGGAGCAGGCCGGGGCGATGGTGTGCCTGCTGGGGGCGACGGTGCAGGACGAGCTGTTTGGACGGCAGGACCCGCTCGGGGCGTCGATCCGGCTGGGCTCGGCCGCCTGCCGCGTCGTCGGCGTGCTGGAGGCGCGCGGCGAGTCGACCTTCGGCATGGACCAGGACGACTTCATCCTGGCGCCCCTCCGCGCCGTCCAGCGTCGACTGGTGGGCGACGACGACGTGGACCTGATGTTCGTCTCCGCGCAGAGCGAGGCCGCGACCGCCCAGGTGCAGGGCGACCTGGAGCGACTGCTGCGGCAGCGGCGTCGCATCGGGGCGGGCCAGGAGGACGACTTTACGGTGCAGGACATGGCCGAAATCGCGACCATCGTGGAGAGCACGACCGGCGTCCTGACCACCTTCCTCGGGGCCATCGCCGCCATCAGCCTGCTGGTGGGGGGCATCGGCATCATGAACATCATGCTGGTGTCGGTGACGGAGCGGACGCGCGAGATCGGCATTCGCCTCGCCATTGGGGCGCAGGGGCACGAAGTGCTGCTGCAGTTCCTGCTCGAATCGACCCTGCTGTCGCTGTTTGGGGGACTCGTGGGCATCGCGTTGGGGTTGGGCCTCGCCGCCGTGGCGGCGCCCTGGCTGGGCGTGCCGTTCGTGCTCGACCCCACGATCATCGTCATTGCCTTTCTCTTCTCCGGCGCCGTCGGCATCCTCTTCGGCTACGTGCCGGCGCGCCGGGCCGCCCGCCTCGACCCCATCGACGCGCTGCGGTACGAATGAGCGCGGATCGGGTCCGTGAAGTCAGCGGACAGCCTGAACGCCACGGGGCCCCGAGCGTACGTCCACACGCCGCCACTATTCTCGATGACTGTTGCCTGCCCGACGCATGCGCCGCATCTCGCTTACCCCCGACGACACGACGACCGTTGACCCCGACCCCGAGGCCAAAAAGCGCATCCTCGACGGGCTCAACGAGAAGCAGCGCGAGGCGGTCACCACGACCGAGGGCCCCGTCATGATCATCGCCGGGCCGGGCTCCGGCAAGACGCGCGCCCTCACGCACCGCATCGCCTACCTGCTGGCCGCCGGCAAGGCGCAGCCGCGCGACATCCTCGCGCTGACGTTCACCAACAAGGCGGCCAACGAGATGAAGGAGCGCGTCGAGCGCCTCGTGGGCGACGACGCCCGCGGCATGTGGGTGGGCACGTTCCACTCCTCCTTCGCCCGCCTGCTCCGCATGGAGGGCGACAAGATCGGCTACACCCAGGACTTTTCGATCTACGACACCACCGACTCGAAGCGGCTCATCAAGCAGCAGATGCAGGGCCGTGGCCTGGACACCGACCTTGTGAAGCCGCGCTCGGCGCAGCGCATGATCTCCAGCGCCAAGAATCAGATGATCGGGCCGGAGGAGTACGCGAGCCTCGCCCGCGGGGACCAGCAGGAGGAGGTCGCCAAGGTGTACCCCGCCTACGAGCAGGCCCTCCGGCAGGCCAACGCGCTCGACTTTGACGACCTGCTCCTCAAGCCGATCGAGCTGTTCGAGGAGCACGAGGACGTGCTGGAGAAGTATCAGCGGCGCTGGCAGTACGTCCACATCGACGAGTACCAGGACACGAACCAGGCGCAGTACGTCCTCGCCCGCAAGCTGGCGGACCGCCACAAGAACCTCTGCGTGGTGGGCGACGACGCGCAGAGCATCTATGCCTTCCGCGGGGCCGACATTACCAACATCCTCAACTTCGAGGACGACTACCCGGACGCCACCACGATTCGGCTGGAGCGCAACTACCGCTCCACCCAGAACATCCTCCGCCTGGCCGACTCGATCATCGAGGAGAACGACGACCAGATCGACAAGAGCCTGTGGACGGACAACGCCGAGGGCGAGTACGTGGCGCTCATGGAGGCGCTCAGCGAGAAGGACGAGGCGCAGAAGATCGAGCGCCGCATCCGCGACCTCAACCTGCGGGAGGGCATGGAGTACGGCGACTTCGCGGTGCTCTACCGCACCAACGCGCAGAGCCGCGCCATTGAGGAGGCGCTGCGCAAGGAGAACGTGCCGTACCGCGTGATCGGCGGCACCTCCTTCTACGAGCGGAAGGAGATCAAGGACGTGCTGGCGTACCTGAAGCTGCTGGTGAACCCGAACGACACGGCCAGCCTGCAGCGCGTCATCAACTACCCCACGCGCGGGATCGGCGACAAGACGCAAGAGCGGCTGCTTCGCTACGCCCAGCAGCACAACCTCTCGCTGTGGCAGGCGGTGGAGCGAGTGGAAGAGATTGAGACGCTGGGCACCCGCGCCGAGCGGTCCGTCGGCTCCTTCCGCGACCTCATGGCCCGCTACATCTCGAAGGTCGGCACCGAGCCGGCCGACGAGCTGGCCCGCGACCTGATCCAGGACGCGGGCGTCCTTAGCGACCTGCGCGAGGAGCACACCCGCGAAAACCTGCGTCGCTGGGAAAATGTGCAGGAGCTCATCAGCGCGCTGGCCGAGTACGTGGAGTCGACCGAGGACGCCACCATCAGCACCTTCCTGCAGCAGGTGGCCCTCATGACCGACGAGGATGAGTCGGACGACGACGGCGACAAGGTGACGCTCATGACGCTCCACGCGGCCAAGGGCACCGAATTCCCGGTCGTGTTCGTCGCCGGGCTGGAGGAGGGGCTTTTTCCGCTGGAGCAGGCCACGCAGGAGAAGGCGGAGCTGGAGGAGGAGCGGCGCCTCTTCTACGTCGGGGCCACGCGGGCCGAGGCGCGCCTCTACCTCAGCTGGGCCCGCAGTCGCTACCGCTACGGCGAGCAGACCTCCAACACGCGCAGCCGCTTCCTGGAGGAGGTGGACTCGGACGTGGTGCGCACCGAGGCGGGCGGGGAGCTGGAGCAGGAGACCGACCGCTTTACGGCCGAGGAGGGAGGCACGGACGACTACGACGAGATGGACCCGCACTACTACCGGCAGGACCTGAGCGGGACCCGCACCAAAGGCTCATCGGACGGGCTGCGACGCATTGAGTCGACGAGCAGTGGCAACGGCCGTCGCGTCGTCTACGATGAGGGGCACGGCGAGATCGTGCCGGGGGTTCGCGTGGAGCACAAGACCTTTGGCGAGGGCAAGGTGCAGAGCGTGGAGGGGGAGGGGGAGAAGGCCAGCGCGGTCGTCTACTTTGGGTCGGACGTGGGCAACAAGAAACTGAAGCTCAAATACGCGAAGCTGCGGGTGATTGGGTAGGAGGGCCCGGTCGAGGGGCGGTCGGGGGAAGGTAGAAATGCCAAGCGCCCGCGGAGCGGACTCCGTGGGCGCCGGGGGAATGGCGTAGACTCGGAAAAAAGGGCGGCTACATCCGCTGAGCCGTGCGACGAATGCTCCGTTCGTGGTCTTTGCGGGCCCGTTCCACATCGTCCAGCGTGAAGGTGCCGCGTCGGAGCGCTCGTGTTTTGAGGGTGGGGTACTTGTCCATGAAGTAGCGCGCCACGCCTCGCTGGGTCATTTCTTGCACGTGGGCCGAACTCCTGGCGGGGGTCGCGATGAGTCGTTCGAGGCTCGGCTCGTTGCCAATGCTCAGCAGCGCGTCGAGCGCCTGGAGACGACGTTCGTCGCTCCGGTCGGTGAGGTAGATCCGCTCCACGTCGGGGATCAGCGTCGTCAGGTCAACGACGGGGCCAATGCCCGTCTCGTTCTCAATTCGGATCTTCTTGCCCGGGAGCGAGCGGAGCGAAATCGTGCAGGAGGCCGCACAGGAGGCCAGGGCCACCACGTCGTCAAGGGCGTTTTGGCGCCGGAGGGCGTCCTTTGAGCGGAGCTCCGTGTGTAGGTGGTCGACGAGGGAGACGGCGGTGGGGGCGTCGTTTGGGAGGGTGTATGGGACAGGCGAGGCGGAGGCGTTCGTGGGCAGAATACCGGCCAATAGCAAGGCCAGGGCACAGACCACGAACTGCCGGGTCGTTTTCAATTTCATGGTAGGTCACGTCTTGGGAAGACAGACGACCGCGGGCGGTCGGTGAAGGCTACGACTGAAGTGTACATCGCGGCGTCTGAAGGCGCCCGGTCAGTTTGGGGCGAGACGTGGGGCACCCGTGGTGTTTTGTGCGTGGCGTGTGGTGCAAGCCACTGACGGGGGCGGGCCGCGATAGGAGATCGGGCCGGTACTCCTGGAGGCGACGCCGGCGGTGCGTTCGGGCACGGACGATGTGGTGGTTGACCGTGCGGGGGAGAGGCCCATACGGGCGGCCATCGCGTCGGGACGACACGCGCCACCGCTCCGATCCCCAGGCCAGGCCGAAACGAACGTGTTGCGGATCGGAGAGAAGGCACATCGCCGACGAGGGGTAAAGCAGACTTGACATATTGACAAGTATGGTTTACATATTCGGGTGCGTATGGTCGAGCAACGTCTCAACAAGCCATGAGCACGCGCAGCAGCTACGAGATTCTTGACGAGGTCGGGCGACCGGTGGCGCTCCTGCCGCCGTCTTTTCGGTGGGGCGGAGGGGCCGTGGCCGTCGTGGGCGCCGGGATCTTTCTCGCGCTGGCGGCGCGTGGATCGGTGGTGCTGGGGACCTTTGTCGGCGGCACGGCCACGATGGTCGGACTGGCGGGGGCCGCGTTTTCGCGGGAACCGGTGGAGGACGAACTCACCCGCAAGCTTCGACTGGAATCGGCCTACTGGGCCCTCATGGTGGCCGTTAGCATGCTGGTGGGAGCCAACACGATTGCGTTCTTCGTGGACGGGCAGGCCGACGTCTACACCGGCACGGGGGGGATGTGTGCGGTGCTGGCGTTCTATCTGGTCCGGTTTCACTCGGCACTGCGCTCGCTTCGAACCGATGGCTCTGAGGCATGACGAACCGCGTGCGTGTGGAGCGGGCCCGCCACGATCTTACGCAGGCGGAGTTGGCCGAGCGGGTCGGCGTGTCGCGCCAGACCATCTATGCGCTGGAGACGCAGGATTACGTGCCCTCGGCGGCCCTCGCGCTCAAGCTGGCCCGCGTCTTCGAGACGTCGGTCGAGGAGTTGTTTGCGCTGGAGGAGGAGGACTGAGGAGCGTTGACGGAGGTCGGCCTGCCCCCTACCTTTCGACCGGCGGGGGTCCGCGTCCTTGCTTTTAGTCACGATGCCCATCCCTATGAGTAGTTCTGACGACCTGGTGCCCAACGATTCGTCCCACAAGGCACTGTACGACGATCTGGAGCGACGCCGCGAGGAGGCGGCGACGGGCGGCGGAGAGGAGCGCATCGAGCGTCAGCACGAGAAGGACAAGCTGACGGCCCGCGAGCGTCTCGACATCCTGCTCGACGACGGGTCGTTCGAGGAGCTGGGCACGTTCGTGCGGCACCAGGAGACGGACTTCGGCCTCGACGACCACCGGCCCTACGGCGACGGCGTGGTGACGGGCTACGGCACCATCCACGGCCGCCTCGTCTACGTCTTCAGTCAGGACTTTACCGTCTACGGCGGATCGCTGGGCCGGGCCCACGCCGACAAAATTGTGAACGTGATGGAGAAGGCGTTGGAGAACGGGGCGCCCGTCATTGGCCTCAACGACTCGGGCGGGGCGCGCATCCAGGAGGGCGTGAAGAGCCTCGGGGGCTACGCCGACATCTTTAAGCTCAACACCGACGCCTCGGGCGTCATCCCGCAGATTTCGGCGATCATGGGCCCGTGCGCCGGGGGCGCCGTCTACAGCCCGGCCATCACCGACTTCACCTTCATGGTGGAGGATTCGAGCTACATGTTCGTCACGGGACCGAACGTGGTGAAGACGGTGACGCAGGAGGACGTGACGGCGGAGGAGCTGGGCGGGGCGCGCACCCACGCCACCAAGAGCGGCGTGAGCCACGTCACCTGCTCGAACGACGTGGACTGTCTCCACCGCATCCGTGAGTTGATGCGCTACCTCCCGCAGAACTGCGAGGAGGACCCGCCCGCCGTGCCCCGGGAGGACGTGGAAAGCAATCTCGATCCCGACCGGCTGGACACGCTGGTGCCGGATGAGCCGAACCAGCCCTATGACATGCGCGACGTGATTGAGCAGATTGCGGACGCGGGCGACTTCTTCGAGATCCAGCCCGACTTTGGCGAGAACCTGCTCACGGGCTTCTCCCGCGTCGGCGGCCGGCCCGTGGGCATTGTGGCGAACCAGCCGGCGGTGCTGGCCGGGGTGCTCGACATTGACTCGTCGATCAAGGGCGCGCGGTTTGTCCGCTTCTGCGACGCGTTCAACATTCCGCTGCTGGTGTTTGAGGACGTCCCCGGATTTCTGCCCGGCACCGACCAGGAGTGGAACGGCGTCATCAAGCACGGGGCGAAGCTGCTCTACGCGTTCTGCGAGGCCACCGTCCCGCGCATCACCGTCATCACGCGCAAGGCGTACGGCGGGGCCTACGACGTGATGAACTCCAAGCACATCGGCGGCGATCTCAACTTTGCCTGGCCCACGGCCGAGGTGGCCGTGATGGGGCCGAAGAGCGCGGTGGAGATCATCTACCGCGACGAGCTGAACGAGGCGGAGGACCCGGAGGCGGCGAAGGACGACTTTGTGGAGCAGTACCGCAACAAGTTTGCGACGCCCTACGTGGCGGCGGAGTACGGCTACGTCGACGACGTCATCAAGCCGAGCGAGACGCGCAAGCGCCTCATCCGCGGCTTCGACATGCTGGAGGACAAGGTGGTCAACAATCCGCCGAAGAAGCACGGCAACCTGCCGCTGTAAGCGGGCCGGGCGAGCGAGGGCCTCCCCAAAGAAAAAAACCGCCCTGCCCCGGCGGGCCGGAGCAGGGCGGTTGTGCGGGTCGGGCGGGAGCGCGTTAGGCGTTCGTAGACGCCTGCGAGGTGGCCGCGCGGCGCTTGAGGGCCGAGAGCCAGCGCGTGATGTCGATGTCCTTCGGGCAGGCCTCGTTGCAGTTGAAGATGGTGTAGCACTTCCAGAGGCCGTCCGGGGAGTCGACCACGTCGAGGCGCTCCTCCGCTCCGTCGTCGCGCGTGTCGAAGGTATAGCGGTAGGCCTTGAGCATGGCCGCGGGGCCGAGGTAGTCGGGATCGGCCCAGGTGGAGGGGCAGGCGTGCGTGCAGGCGCCACACATGATGCACTTGGTGGCGTCCTCAATCATGGCGTGCTCCTCCGGGCTCTGCTCGCGCTCGCGTTCCGGGGCGGGCCCGTCGGTGATCAGCCAGGGCTTCACGTCGCGGTACTTCTCGAAGAAGCGGCTCTGGTCGATGATAAGGTCCTTGATGACGGGGGCCGAGGGGAGCGGCTCAAACGTAATGGTCGACCCATCCTCCGCGTCTTCGCCCACCAGGTCCTGGACGAGCACGGAGCAGGCGAGCTTGTTCTCGCCGTTGATCTGCATGGCGTCGGAGCCGCAGATGCCGTGGGCGCAGCTCTTGCGGAAGGAGAGGGTCCCGTCCTCGTGCCACTTCACGTGCAGCAGCAGGGACAGGGCACTGTCGAGCGGCTCGGCCGGCACCTCGTACGACTCCCAGTGCGGCTCCTCATCCTCGTCGGGATTGTAGCGCTTGATTTCGACGTTTAACTGCATAATCGAGGTTGGGGGTGTGGGAGAGTGAGAATGCAGGGGAGGACAGACCCGCTCCCCTCACACGCACACACTTAGTAGCTGCGTTCCTTGGGTTCGAAGCGAGTAATGACGACGTCCTTGTCGTCGAACTCGTAGTTGCCGTTGCATTCGCTGCGGAAGAGCGTGTGCTTCAGCCACTCGTCGTCGTTCCGCTCCTCATAGTCCTCCCGCGAGTGGGCGCCGCGACTTTCGGTTCGCTGGCGGGCGCAGGCGGCGATGGCCTCGGCGTAGTCGACCATGTAGCCAATCTCCACGGCGTCCATCAGGTCGGTGTTGAAGCGCTTGCCCTTGTCGTCCACCACCACATTCTGAGCGCGGGCCCGGTACTCCTCGATGCGGTCGAGGGCCGTGGAGAGGGTATTCTCGTTGCGGAAGACGCTGACGTTCTCCATCATCGTCTCCTGCAGATCGGTGCGCACGTTCACGGTGGGCTCGCCCTCGTCGCGCGTGTTCGAGAGGAGGTTGTCGAGCATGTCCCGCGTGTCCTTCTCCGGATTCTCGGGCAGCGGCGTGTAGTCCTTTCCTTGCTTGACCTCCTTGGCCATCTGCATGCCGGCCCGGCGGCCAAACACCACCAGCTCCAGCAGGGCATTGGTGCCCAGCCGGTTGGCGCCGTGGATGCTCACGCAGGCGCACTCGCCCACCGCGTAGAGGCCCGGCACGGTGGTGCCGCGCTCGCCGATCTCCACGTGCCCCTTCTCATCGGTGGGAATGCCGCCCATGGCGTAGTGGCAGGTGGGGACCACCGGAATGGGCTCCTCCTTCGGGTTGACGCCCATGTAGGTACGCGAGAACTCCGAAATCTCCGGCAGTTTCTCGTCGAGGATCTTCTCGTCGAGGTGGGTAAGGTCGAGGTGGACGTAGTTTTTGCCCTGCACGCCGCGCCCCTCCCGAATTTCCTTGTAGATGCACTGGCTCACCATGTCGCGCGGGGCGAGGTCCTTCACCGTGGGCGCGTAGCGTTCCATGAAGCGTTCGCCCTCGCTGTTGCGCAGGATGCCGCCCTCTCCGCGGGCGCCCTCCGTGATGAGGATGCCGAGGCGGTAGAGCCCGGTCGGGTGGAACTGCACGAACTCCATGTCCTCCAGCGGGATGCCGTTGCGCAGCATGATGCCCATGCCGTCGCCCGTGCTGGCGTGTGCGTTGGAGGTGGTCTCGAAGGCGCGGCCGTACCCGCCGGTGGCGAAGCAGACCTGCTTGGCGTGGAACGTGTGGATTTCGCCGGTCAGGATCTCGTAGGCCACCACGCCGGCGCACTCCCCGTCCTGCATGATGAGGTCGAGCACCTGAAACTCGTCGTAGAACCGGACGCCCTGCTTCGTGCACTGGTCGTAGAGCGTGTGCAGGATGGTGTGCCCGGTGCGGTCGGCGGCGTGGCAGGAGCGCTTGACGGGCGCTTCGCCGAAGTTGCGCGTGTGTCCCCCGAAGCGCCGCTGCGAGATCTTGCCCTCCTCGTTGCGGCTAAAGGGCACGCCGTAGTGCTCCAGCTCCACGATGGTCCGCGGGGCGTCCTTGCAGAGCGCCTCGATGGCGTCCTGGTCGCCCACGTAGTCGCTGCCCTTGACGGTGTCGAAGGCGTGCCAGAGCCAGTGATCCTCCTCCTCGTTGCCGAGGGCCGCGGCGATGCCGCCCTGCGCGGCGCCGGTGTGCGAGCGGAGGGGGTGCAGCTTGGAAACGACGCCCACGTCGGCCCCGCCTTCACGGGCGTACAGCGCGGCCATCAGCCCCGAACCGCCCGCTCCAACTACGACGACATCGTGCTCAAAAGTCATGGTGCGTATTGCGTGTTGCGTATGGCGTATTGCGTAGTGCGTATTGACGTATTGCGCATCCGGATACTTTTCTCCGTAGATACGCAAGACGAAATACGCAAGGTATCACCACCCGGCCGTGATCACCGAGTACATTCCGATGATGAGCAGGCCGAGGGCCACGGTCCACGAGAGCGACCGGGCGATGAGGCGCCCCATGGGGTCGCGGATGTAGTCGGTCATCACGTTGTTCAGGCCGTAGAAGCCGTGGTGGAGGGCGACAATGAGAAACAGGATGTTAAAGCCCTTCCACAGCACGGCGTAGACCGGGTCGGCCAGGCGCTGCATCACCACCTGGTAGGGCGTCGCCTCCGCGTCGGGGCCGAAGCGGGCCCGTACTCCTTCCTTGGCTTCCTCCGGGTAGTCCGGCATGGCCCCCTGCTCGGTCACCACCTCGTGGGTCACCGACGCGGCCTGGTGGTCGTAGTGCTGCACCCAAAAGTGGGTGATCAGCATAAAGATGAGGAAGGTGCCCGTGATGCGGTGCAGAAACCAGTTGAGCGCGTTCGACGTGGAGGCAGCCATGGGAGCGACGGGGCAGATCGAGAGGGAGGGGCGAGCGGTGCGGCCTCAGGGTTAGAGGAAGAGGGTGGGCATTGAGCCCGGCCCGAGAATCCATTCTCCCAGGGAATAAATTGAGGGCCAGCCGCCCACGAGGATGATGACGGCCGTCACGGCCCCGAGGGTCCAGAACAGTTTTTTCTGGTTCGGGCTCCAGCCGAGAAAGTCGATGAGCACGATGCGCAGCCCGTTCATGGCGTGGTAGGCCACGGCCACCAGCAGGGCAAATTCGCCGACCTTGAAGATGGGGCTGTGGTACTTGGCAATCAGCGCGTTAAAGGTCTCGGGGTCGGTAAGTGCCGTAAGGCCCCAGATGTGAATGATGAGGTAGACCACGAGCCCGACCCCCGTGAGACGGTGCATCATCCACGCAAACATCCCGGTGCGGATCCGGTAGCGCTGAAAGCGACTGTCTTGCTCGGCGGTCGCCCCCTCTTGCGAGGCAGTGGGCGCAGGGCGCTCTTGGGTGTCGACGGCCATGATGGGCAGGGCGTTGTGACGCGAATGGAGGACTGAAGGAGGAGGGAACGGCCCCGAGTCTCCGCTCCCGTCCTCGTCCGTCAGCGACGGATGTGCGAAATGTGGAGGGCGCCCGAAAGTTTCCGGGCGGCGGGCGGGTCGGCCCGGCGGAAAGGGGCCGTGGGCCTACCGTTCCTGAATCGGCACGAAGGACTGATCCCGGGCCCCGACGTACTGGGCGCGCGGCCGGATCAGCCGATTGTCGGCCCACTGCTCCAGCAGGTGCGAGGTCCAGCCCGCGGTGCGGCTCAGGGCAAAGATGGGCGTGAAGAGGTCGGGGTCGAGGCCGAGCTGGTAGTAGGTCGAGGCGCTGAAGAAGTCGACGTTCGGGTCGATGCCCTTCTCGTCGCGCATCGTGTCCAGGATGGCCATGCTGTACTCGTACCATTTCATCTCGCCGGCCTCTTCGCTGAGCTCCTTCACCAGGTCGCGAAGGATGGCGGCGCGGGGGTCCATCGTCTTGTAGACGCGGTGCCCAAAGCCCATCACGCGCTCGCCCTGGGCCAGGCGCTCCTTCACGTATTCGGCGGGGTCGGCGCCCTGCTCGTCAATTTCGAGGAGCATGCGCATGACCTCGCGGTTGGCGCCCCCGTGAAGCGGCCCCTTCAGTGCGCCGATGGCGCCGGGGATGGCGGAGTACATGTCGGAGAGCGTGGAGCCGATGACGCGGCTCGTGAACGTCGAGGCGTTCAGGCCGTGGTCGGCGTGGAGGACGAGGCACACGTCGAAGATGCGCTCGGCCGCCTCGCCCGGTTCCTCCCCGTTCAGCATGTAGAGGAAGTTGTGGGCCATCGTGCCCTCGTCGAGCGGCGCCACGGGGTCGAGCCCCTTGCGGATCCGGTCGAAGGAGGCGATGATGGTCGGGATCTGGGCGAGGATGCGCACGGCCTTGCGTCGATTGGCGGCCTCCTCCATCACGTCGGCCTCGTCGTCGTAGAGCCCGAGGGCGGAAACCGCCGTGCGGAGCACCGCCATGGGGTGGGCGTCGTCGGGCGCGTTGCGGAGAAGGTCGAGCACCGGATCGGGGAGCGTCCGCTCGCTACGGAGTTCCTGGCGCAGGCCGGCCAACTCGTCCTCGGTCGGGAGCGACCCGTTGGCCAGGAGGTACACGACCTCTTCGAACGAGGCGCCCTCGGCGAGGTCGTGAATGTCGTACCCGCGGTAGACGAGTTCTCCCTTCTGCCCGTCGATGAAGGAAAGCGACGACTCAAGGGCCACAACGCCTTCGAGGCCGCGGGCCTTCACGGGCGGGTCGTCGGAGGTAAGTTCGCGTACGTCTTGGTCAGCCATGTCTGGTCGGATCGTTGGATGTCGGAAGTGGATGAGAAACGTCCAGGCGAGAAGCCTCCGAGGGACGGAAGGACGCAGGCGCCTGGGAGCGGGCGGTGCGGCGCGGGTCGGGAGCGGAACGACCGCACGACGCGCGGAGAGGACGCGCCCTTTGCGTAAAGTCTTGTGCAGGGATGGGTTTCGCAGTCTGTCCCCTTCCAGGCGCGGACGCAAGGCCGCGCCAACACATAGGCGCTGGTAAGGGAAAAATCAGGATACGAAACAGGCAGGAGGAACCCAGCGAATTTTGTTCTAAGGCCTCCTGGAACCGCGCCCCGCCGGCGGCCCGTCCGGGGGCCCGGGATCATTTTCGACACGCCAGCAATACCCATGGCGACATGTATTGCGTGAGTCTTCGAACTCATGCCGATGGAACCGGCCACGCGTACCGAGCGGCCGGCGCGACTGTGCGACTTCTCCTTTCGGCCGCCCGCAACAATGCGGGGCGGCGCCCCGAGACGAAGAGACCGGTGTCGGGATGGAAGGGCCGCACGCCCCGTCGCGCAGCGAATGGTGCCGCCTCGTAGAGGGTACACAGTACCCGGTACGCCGTCCGTCGGTCCCCGCTGGTCGTCCGGAGACGACCCTTCATTCGCACCTATGCTCATGAGTTTACCCGCGCCTCCCGCGGCTTCGGGCCTGGAGCTGAATGCTGGTCGGTGCGCCGCACGGCGGCGCGTTGGCCCGGCCAGTGCTCCGTCGCGTTCTGGACTGGACGGTTGCGCTCCGCATGGGTCCTCGCTGGATCCTTGTCGACCCATCCGACGACCTGTGTGGAACCGCTTTGACCGGTCCTGGACGTGCCCCGACGGTTGCGTAGGCGTGTCCTCCCTCCTTTATGTCTAAAGAAATTGTCGTCAACGTTGGCGAGAGCCAAACCCGCATCGCCATCGTCGAAGATGGCAAGCTTGTCGAACTCTACATCGAGAACGCCGAGAACAAGCGCACGATTGGCAACCTGTACCTCGGCCGCATCCGCAAGGTGATGCCGAGCATCCAGGCCGCCTTCGTGGACATCGGCCAGGAGCAGGATGCCTTCCTCCACTTCTCGGACCTCTCGGACAACCTGCCCTACCTCCTCAAGTACCTGGACCTTCAGACCCCGAAGGTGGAAGGGATCACTGTGCCGCCGGGGGAAAAGGACTGGGACAAGCGCCCGTCCGACATCCTAAACCGCGGCCAGGAGATTCTCGTCCAGATCACGAAGGAGCCGATCTCGAACAAGGGCAGCCGCATCTCCACGGACCTGTCGCTGGCCGGCCGGTTCCTGGTGCTGGTGCCGCTCCAGAACTACGTCGCCGTCTCGCGCAAGATTACCGACGACAAGGAGCGCCGCCGCCTCAAGGCCCTCGCCAGCAGCCTGGTGCCCGACAACTACGGGGTCATCGTGCGCACCGTGGCCGAGGACCGCGACGCCAAGTCGCTCGACAAGGACCTCAAGCTGTTGAAGGAGCGCTGGCGCCGCGTCGAAAACCGCCTGCAGGAGAAGCCGGACCCGCCGGCCCTGGTGCACGAAGACGTGGACATGGCCTCCTCCATCATCCGCGACCAGTTTTCGGAGGAGTACGACCGCATCCTCGTCGACCACGAGGCGCTCTACCACAGCATTCGGAGCTACGTGAAGGCCGTGGCGCCGAAGATGGTGGATCGCATCGACCTGCACACGGGGGGGCAGCCGGTGTTCGAGGCGGCCGGGATCCAGCAGGGGGCCGACCGCGCGTTCAAAGACCGGGTGGAGCTGCCGTCCGGCGGCTACCTCTTCATCGAGCAGACCGAGGCGATGCACGTCGTCGACGTGAACTCGGGGCGCTCGGGAAAGGGCAAGTCCCAGTCCCAGAACTCGCTCGACGTGAACCTGGAGGCCGCCCGCGTCATCGCCCGCCAGATCCGACTGCGCGACCTGGGCGGCATCATCGTGGTCGACTTCATCGACCTGCGCGACGACAAGGACAAGAAGAAGGTCTACGACGAGCTCAAGAAGGGCTTCAGCGAGGACCGCGCCGTCACCAAGGTGCTGCCCATGAGCGACTTCGGCCTCGTGGAAATTACGCGGCAGCGCCTCCGGCCCAGCATTACCACCACGTTTTCCTCGTCCAACGGGGACCCGTCGGGAGAGGACGACGACGAGAGCACCGACGAGCTGCGCCGCGCCGAGCGCAAGATTCAGCGCCTGCAGAAGAAGGTGGAGGCGCGCGAGCGAGAGATGAAGCGGCTCCGGGAAGAGAACGAGGACCAGGACGGGGAGGAGGTCGACCGGCTCCGCAGTCAGATCCAGAGCCTGGAGGAGGAGGTAAACGAGGCCCGCGAGGAGGCGCGCCGGTATCGTGAAGAGGCCAAGCGCTACGAGGAGCAGGTGCAGCGGGCCCCCGCCCCGTCCGGCGACGGCGAGGTGGCTGAGACCTCGGCGGAGGACGCGGAGGCGGCGACCTCCCCGGACGCGTTCGTCGAGCGGCTGGAGCAGTGGATTGTCGATCATCGGGGGCAGCACCGGGCCGTCACGGTGCGCGTGCACCCCTTCACGGCCGCCTTTCTGCGCCGCCCCGTGCCGGCCTACCCCACCCGCTGGTTCATGGACCACCTGGTGCGCGTGCACCTGGAGGCCGACGACCGCGTGCCGCCCCTCTCGTTCGAGATCGAGCACACCCGGTCCGGGGAGACGCTGGCGACCTCGTAGCCCCCGCCGAGCCCGCCGATCTGTTGCCGAGACGCCCGTGATTTGCCATGGAGACGACCGCGATCATTGAGGAGCTGGAAGACGTGGCCGAGCGCCTGGGCCTGGCCGTGCGCGCCGAGAAGGGCAACTTCCGCGGCGGCCGCTGCGTGGTGGGCGACGAGGAGATCATCATGCTGAACAAAAACCACCTCCCCGAAACCCAGCTCGTCGTGTTTGCGAACGCCCTGCGCGAGGCGCCGCTCGACACCATCTACCTGAAGCCGGCGGTGCGCACGGCCCTGGAAGAGGCCTGGGCCCTGGACGACGCCCCGTCGGAGGAGGCCCCGCATGTCCACGAATAACACCCCCGACGGTCGCACCGGGCCCACGGCGGCCGACGTGGTGGCGGGGGCAGCCCCCGCCCGCCACGCCGATACGCCCCCGCTCACCGTCACCCTGCTCGGCACCGGCACCTCCACCGGCGTGCCCGTCCTGGGCTGCGACTGCGACGTGTGCACCTCCGACGATCCCCACGATACCCGCACCCGCTGCGCCTGCTACGTCCGCGCCGGCGACCTGGGCCTGCTCATCGACACGGGGCCCGACTTCCGCCAGCAGGCGCTCCGCGAAGGCATCGAGCGCATCGATGCCGTCTGCTACACCCACCACCACTTCGACCACGTCGCCGGCCTCGACGACCTGCGGCCCTTCTTCTTCGACAACCCGGCGACGATGCCGTGCTACGCACATCCCGACACGGCCGCCGTCCTACGCCGCAACTACGACTACATCTTCGGGGGCGACCCGTACCCCGGCGCGGCCCGCGTGCAACTGGAGACGATCGACGGCCCGTTCACGGTGGCCAGCCGCTACGACGACGGCCCTGCGCTGCCCGTCGACCCGGTGCTGCTCGACCACGGGGGCACGCCGGTGTACGGCTACCGGATGGGCCGCTTCGCCTACCTCACGGACGTGAGTCGCATTCCGGAGCCGAGCTACGAGGCGCTGGAGGGGATCGACGTGCTTGTGCTCGACGCCCTGCGCCCCAAACCGCACCGCACCCACTTCTCGTTCGACGAAGCCGTGGCGACGGCCCGGCGCATCGGCGCGCGGCAGACCTACTTCGTGCACATGACCCACAACGTGCGCCACGCCGAGGCCAACGCCGCCCTCCCCGACGACATCCAGCTCGCCTACGACGGGTTGACCGTCGAGGTGCCGGCGATGGAGAACGCGTAGTCTCCGGTTAGGCTGGTGTCAGTCCCCGGAAGGCGTCCTGCAGCTCGCGGACGACGGGGCCGGGCGTGCCGTCATCGATGGCCCGGTCCTCCACCTGCACGATCGGCATGATGCCCGTGGTGGTGCCCAGCAGAATGAGCTCGTCGGCATCGGGCAGCTCGTCGACAGCAAGTGGTCGCTCCGTCACGGGGAGGCCCTGGTCGCTGCACAGCTCCAGGAGGACCTGCCGCGTGATGCTCGGCAGCACGCGGTTGGTGAGCGGGTGCGTGACGACGGTGCCATCTACCACGGCACCCACGGAGGAGTGCGTCCCCTCCGTCACGAACCCCTCGCGCGTGAGGAGCGCCTCGTAGGCGTCGGCCTCCATCGCGGCCTGGTTGGCGAGCACGTTGGGCAGGTAGTTGAGCGACTTGATGTCGCAGCGGGCCCAGCGCTGGTCGGGGTGCAGGATCACCTTCACGCCCCGTTCCCACTTCTCAACGGGTAGGTCGATGGCCTCGGCCCGGGCGTAAACGGTCGGCTCCGGAGGCGGGTCGGGGAAGGCGTGTTGCCGCGGGGCCGCGCCGCGGGTGATCTGCAGGTACACCTTCGCGTCGCCCGTGAGGTCGTTGCGGGGGAGGAGGCCCTGCACGGCGTCCCACAGGGCGTCGAGATCGACGGCCTCGCGCAGCCGGATGCCCTCCAGGCTCCGGCGCAGCCGCTCGCGGTGGTCGTCGAGGCGGAAGAGGGCGCCGTCCGCGGCCCGGACGACCTCGTAGACGCCGTCGCCGAACACGAAGCCGCGATCGTCGGGCGAGATGGAGACCTCGTCTTTCGGAACGAACGCGCCGTTGAAGTAGACCGTCATGAGACACAGGGGGCGGGGAGTGGAATGCGAATCACCGGGGATGCCTATGGAGTACGCCGGGCAAAGATTCGGGCCGGAGTGTTGTTGCCCGGTCCTTCGCCCGCCTTTCTGCAAGCACCTCCGATCCATGTCCGTTCGCATCGACACGACCTACGACGGCGACCTGCGCTGCACGGCCACGCACGGCCCCTCCGGCGTCACCCTTACCACCGACGCGCCGGAGGACAACCACGGCCAGGGGCGCTCCTTCTCACCCACCGATCTGGTGGCCACCGCGCTCGGGACCTGTGTGGTCACCATCCTCGGCATTCAGGCGGAGAAACACGACCTCGACCTGGAGGGGATGGAGATTTCGGTCGAGAAGGAAATGGCGTCGAATCCCCGCCGCATCGACACGCTGCGGGCGGAGGTCCGGATGCCCCGTCGGCTCGACGAGACGATGCGCGCTCGGCTGGAGCGTGCCGCCCGCCACTGCCCGGTGCACGAGAGCATCCACCCCGACGTCGAGGCGCCGGTCGTCTTCCACTGGCCCGGCGACGAATCGGCCTGAGGGGCGTCGAAAGGGCGCGTTCTGTTCACAACGGCCGTACGGCCGAGCAAGTCGGGCCCGGTGGTGCGCCTATCGTATTGGGTAGAGCGCGAGAAGGGATTGTGAGACTTCCCGGCTTTCGGCGGGGGCGTGTTTTTCCTGTCGGAACGCGTTATGCGTCCGGGGTCGCCCGCTCGATGTGGAGCGACGTGTCGGGGGCGCGGGCGCTCAGGTGGTCGCGGAGGGTGGCGCCAAACGTCTCCACGAGGGCGCTGCGCTCCCCGGTGGGGAGGGGAGCCTCCGCCGCCGGGGCGTCGAGGAGGACGAGCCGGAGCGACTGGGGGCGTTCGGGGGGCGACGCAAAGGCAAAGTCAATGAGACGGGGTACGTCGTCGCGCCGGCGTCGCAGCACGAGGGCGGGGCGGCCCTTGTGCTCGGCGTAGTGCCGCGAGTCGTCCGGCAGGTAGGTCCAGCGCGGCGTGGCGTCCGCAAAGTCGGCCAGCACCTCCGACGGGGTGACGGGGACATCCGCGGTGGTGAGGGCAAGCTGGGAGACGGGGGGGTTGGGAGGGGTCATGAGAGACAACCGTCGGTGCGACAATTGGTGCTATTGAACGAGAAGGAGGGGACGATCCAACTCGTACAGAAACTGTTGGAGGGAGGCGGTCGAGAGCGGTTCCCACGTGCGCGGGAGCACCACCAGGCCGCCGCCGGGGGGGTGGGCAAGCGCGGCCAACTGATCGGCCTCGGAGGGAGGGAGGATGTGGGCGTTCGTCTCGACGTCGAGGTCGCGGCACTGGGTGCGCACCCCCTCGCGAAGGCGCGCCGTCGTGTCGTCGTCGCGGGCGGGGAGGAGCACGTGCAGTCGGTCGCCCTCGCCCCGACACGCGCACCGGGCGGCGAGGGCGAGGGCCCGGTCGCCCGCCGCCGAGCCGTCAAAGTACGTGAGCACGGGCTGGTGGAGAGGGGCGGCGGAGCGGAGCACGAGCACGGAGGTGCCGCACTCGGACAGCAGGGCCCGTGCCGTGGACCCGAGCCGGTGGCGGCTGCTGTCCGTGCTGGTTTTGCCCAGGGCCAGCAGGTCGGCCTCCGCCGCGGCCGCCCGGAGCTCCTGCGTGACGGCCCCTGTGACGACCTGAAACGAGTGGGGAACGTCGAGGGACTCGGCGGTGCGCTGGAGGGCTGCCTCGGCCCGTTCGGCCTGTCGTCGGAGCTGGCGCTCCATGCGCCGGTCGGAGAGGGGCGTCGGGGGCTGGGAGTGGGTGCGCACCTCGGCCGTGAAGGGAAGGCCGGCGGCGCGGAGCAACTGCTCGTCCTCCACGAACAGGCCCTTCACCGCGGCCTCCACCGCCGCCGCCAGCTGCACCGCCGCGGCGAGGGCGGCCTGGCTCTGGGGCGACGCATCGGCGGCGACGAGGATACGCTGAACCGGAGGCGGAGACGCGTCATCGCTCATGGGACCGGGGCTCTCTGTTGGACGTCAGGGGGGCGGAGCGTCAAGGGCGCGCGGGCACCGACTTCGTAGGCGGGCCCCTACGCCTCCTCCGAGGCCTCCTCGGCCTGCCCGTTGGTCAGGGCAAACTGGCGGCGGCGGTCGGCGTAGGTCCGCAGGCGCGCCTCGACCCGTCCATTGATTGTATCGTCCGGGTAGCCCCCCTGTTCGTCCCGTGTGCCGGCCTCGGCGCCGGTGAGAAGCTCAATCCCCTGGTCGACCGTCTCGACCGGGTAGATGTGAAAGTCGCCGGCCTCGGCGGCCTCGACCACGTCGCGGCGGAGCATGAGCTGGTCCGTATTCGCGGCGGGGATGAGCACGCCCTGATCGCCCGTCAGGCCGCGCGCCTGACACACGTCGAAGAAGCCCTCGATTTTTTCGTTCACGCCGCCGATGGGCTGCACCACGCCGTGCTGGTTCACCGAGCCGGTGACGGCCAGGGTCTGCCGCAGCGGGACGTCGGCCAGGGAGGAGAGCAGGGCGTAGAGCTCGGCCGAGGAGGCGCTGTCCCCGTCGATTCCGCCGTACGACTGCTCGAAGACGAGGCTGGCCGAGAGGGACAGCGGGTACCGCTGGGCAAAACGCCCCTGCAGAAAGCCGGAGAGGATGAGCACGCCCTTCGAGTGGAGGGGGCCGCCGAGGGCCGCCTCGCGCTCGATGTCTACGATTTCGCCCTTGCCCAGCCGGGTGCGGGCGGTAATGCGGTTGGGTTTTCCGAACCCGAAGCCCCCGGCCTCCAGGTAGGCGAGCCCGTTGACCTGCCCCACCGCGGCGCCGTCGGTGTCGATGTACAGCGTGTCGCGTTCGATGGACTCCTGCACCCGCTCGCGCATCCGACTGGCGCGCCGGATCTTTTCGTCAATCGCCGTCTGCACGTGCGCATCCGTCACCGTGGAGGCGTCGTTGTGGTTGGCCCAGTAGCTGGCCTCCTCCACCAGGTCGCGAATCCGGTCGATGCGGGCGCTCAGCTTTTCGGTGTCGCTCACCAGGCGCACGCTGCGCTCCATGACCCGCGCCACGCCCGACGAATCGAACGGCGGCAGGTCGTTCTCCGCAATCATCGTGGCGATGAGGTCGGCGTACTCGGCCTCGTGCCCGTCGCTCCGGTCGATCTGGTCGTCGAAGTCGGCCATGACCTTGAACAGCCGCTCCATGTCCGGGTCGTAGGCGTCGAGCAGGTAGTAGAGCAGCCGCTCGCCCACGACCACCAGCTTCACGTCGAGCGGAATGGCCTCCGGCTCCAGCGTGACGGTCCGCATGAGGCCGAGCGCCTGGCCGGGCGATTCAATTTGAATCTTGTCGTTGCGCAGGGCGCGCTTGAGGCCCTCCCAGGCGTAGGGCTGGGTCAGTAGTTTGCGGGCCTCGACGATGAGGTAGCCCCCGTTGGCTTCGTGGAGGGCGCCGGGCTGAATGAGGTTGAAGTCGGTGACGAGGGCGCCCATCTGGGCGATCTGCTCCACCTGACCCACGAGGTTCTGATAGTTCGGGTTGTCCTCGTAGACCACGGGCGCGCCGTCTGTGTCGCAGTTGTCGACGAGCAGGTTCACGCGGTAGCGCCGCCAGAAGGCCCCGCCCGGATCGCCCCCTTGCCCGCCGCCCTGTTGGCCCTGCTGCAGCATGGGCGGCATCTGTCCCTGTCGGCCGCCGTTCTGGGCCGCCTGCACGAACACGTCGACGTTGTCGAGGAGGTCGGCCCGCACGTCGTCGAGGAAGTCGAGGACCGCCTCGAGGGTGCTGTACTTTTGTCGAAGGGTGTTGATGCCGTCGTCGATGGCGAAGGCCGCCATTTCCTCGTTCAGCTCCTCGATCCGATCGCGGGCCTCGCGCTGGCTCTCGGGCACCTTCTGCAGGATGTTCTGCAGCTCCTCCTGGTACGATTCGATTTTGGACTGCACCGCCTCGCGCTCCTCTTCGGGCATCGACTCTACCTCGTCGGGCGCGAGCACGTCGCCGTCGCGGATGGGAGCGAAGGCGAAGCCCTGGGGGGTGCGGATGAGCGCAATGTCGTCCTCGCGCGCCTCGTCCTGGAGCTCCTCGAGGGCGGCCTCCTGGCCCTGCTGTGCCTCCTCCTGAATCATCTCGCGCCGGGAGTGGTACTCCTCGCTCTCGAAGGCGGCGGGGAGGGCCGTCTTCAGCTCCTCGATGAGGGCCTCCATGTCCTCCTGCAGGTCGCAGCCGCGGCCGGCCGGCAGTCGCAGGGCGCGCGGCTCCCGCTCGTCGTCGAAGTTGTTGACGTAGCACCAGTCGGGGGGCGTCTCGTCGTCGGCCGCTTCGTCCTCGAGCAGGTGTTGCACGAGCTCGCGGCGGCCCGTCCCGGTCGGGCCCAGGGCGAAGACGTTGTGCCCGTCGCCGTCGATGTTCATGCCAAACTCGAGCGCGTCGACGGCGCGGTCCTGGCCCACCACCTGGGTGTTGGCGGGCAGGTCGTCGGTGGTCTCGAAGTCAAAGTCGGAGGGGGCAAAGTGTTGGCGAAGGGCGTCCGGGGAAAGGGCGTCGATCATGTGGTCGAGGATGGCCGTCGGTTGGTGGAAGGGAAGCGGTGGGGGAGAGGCGCCCCGTCGACGAAGAGTGGCAATAGGACATGAATAGGTTCTTAAGCAGTCTCTCGACTGGAGTTCGGCGCAGGTCGCACCCTCACACAAACATCACCTGCGCCCATACAAGGATGCGGCGGGGGGAGTGGACAGTCGGCCCCGGGGGATCGGATCGACGGTGCTCTGTTCTGGAGGGGCGGGGTTACCGGGGGCCGCAGTACGCCGCCGTGGACTGAACGCGGTGCACGACGGCGGAATGGCCGGGGCGCAGAACGAACTCGCTGAGGCCCACGTCGTCGGTCGCGGGGTGCCAGTCGTAGGTGTAGCCGAGGCCGGTGAAGGGGTAGCCGTCCGGGCCGTAGGACGTTTGCTTTAGCGTGCGAAACCACTCGCGGTGGGACGCGCTGACCTGGGCGTGCCGGGCGGGGACGGGCGTGCGCAGTTCGCACTCGCGGTCGCTCACCTCGGGGTCGGGGCAGGGGCGGACGAGGTCCGAGGGGCGCACCCAGAGCTCCAGGACCCGGTCGTAGTCCACGTCGGGCGGCAGGCCGAGGCGCTGGGCGAGGCGGAGGTCGAGGGCGTCTCCAGAGCGATCCAGCCCGCGGCAGAACTGCCGGAGCTGGGGCGCGGCGGTGACCCACACGTCCGCGTCCGTCGTCACCGTGTCGCCGGCGGCCGCCTCGGGCCACGTGTCGGCCCCGCCCCACGTCACGACCCGCACGCGCCGCGTCGAATCGCGGCGGTGCTGCCACACCAGATCGTCGTTGTAGGGGGCGATTGGGGTGAGCGTCGTCGTGAGGTCCGCCGGTGTGGCGGTGCGGGCGTCCGCGATGGCGGCCTGGTACAGCGAGTCCGGGGAGAGGCGCGCGCCCCGATCGCGGTCGACGGCCCGGTCCGCCCCGCCGCACCCCGTGCCGAGGAGAACGAGCAGGACGAGGAGCGGGAGGGGCCAGCGCCGAGGGGCGGGGGCCCCTCCCGCTCCTCGTC
>NCRC01000017.1 GCA_002894685.1 Salinivenus lutea | reverse complement strand
GGAGCGCGTCCTGCGACAATTGGTGGGTCATTCGGGCACGCACCTGACGGGGCGTCACGTCGTCGCGCTCCACGACGCGCGCAATGCGATCGTCGTCGGGGGCCACCACGGCGGCCGTCACGTCGACGTGGGCGTCGCCGCCGGCCTCAAAGAGGAGCGCGGCTTCGTGTACGAGCAGGGGAAGGTCCTCCTGCTCGGCCCGGGCCACGGCCTCCTCGAAGGCGTCGAAGACGTGGGGGTGGACGATGGCGTTGAGGCGTTCGACCCGTTCGGCGTCGCCGAAGACGCGGTCGGCCAGATAGGTGCGGTTGAGCGAGCCGTCGTCGGTGTAGGCCCCTGCGCCGAAGGCCTCCGTAATGTCGGCCCGTACGGTCTCGTTCTCCTGCATCAGCCGCTTGGCCTCAAGGTCGGCGTAGAAGACGCGGGCACCCTGTTCTTCCAGGAAGCCGCACACCGTCGTCTTTCCACTGCCGATGCCGCCGGTAACGCCGAGGGTTCGCACGGTTGCGTATTACAAAGGGCGAATGTCGCGTGAGAGGCGAGAGGAGGAACGCGCGCTCGACCGCCCCTTCTCGCAAAGCGACGCGCCATCATCCGGGAGGCCAGTTCATGCGCCGCCCGCCGAGGAGGTGCAGGTGCAGGTGCCACACGGACTGACCGCCGTCGTCGCCACAGTTGATGACGGTGCGGTAGCCGTCGCGGAGCCCCTCCTCCTGCGCGAGGTCCTTGGCCACCACGAACAGGTGGCCCACCAGCTTCTCGTCCTCTGGCTCCAGGTCGTCGAGGGTGGGAATGGGCTTGCGCGGCACAATGAGGATATGGGTCGGGGCTTCCGGGTTGATGTCCCGGAAGGCCACGCAGCGGTCGTCCTCGTAGACGATGTCCGCATCCTGCTCGCCATCGATAATTTGCTGGAACAGGGTCTTTTCGGCCATAGAGCAGGTCTCCGTCAGTGTAGAAGAACCAAGCCTCGGTTCGCAATGTAGCGGCGCGCGCCCCTGAATCGCAACACACAAGGCTCCCGACAATGCGGTTGGGAGGATCTCTCGTGCACGGGGGCGCCCCGACGCCGTGTGGGAAGGAGACGACCGGGTTGTAAAAGTCCCGTCGTGTGCCCGAACAACCAACTGTTCGAGCGGGTCTCATTGAATGAACTTACCGCCCGCTCTGCTTCGTCCGCTGGCCCGACGCCATGTCCACCGTGTACGTCACCCGCAAGGTGCACTTTAACGCTGCGCACCGGCTCCACAACCCCGAGAAGTCAGACGAGTGGAATCGGGAGACCTTTGGCAAATGCAACAACCCGAACTGGCACGGCCACAACTACGAGCTCGAGGTGACGGTCGCCGGGGAGCCGGACCCCGAGACCGGATACGTAATCGATCTGGGCGATCTGAAATCAGTGCTCCACGAACGGGTCCTGGACAAGGTGGACCACAAGAACCTGAACCAGGAGGTTGACTTCATGGACGGCATCATTCCGTCCACCGAGAACTTTGCCGTGGCCATCTGGAATGAACTTGACGATGCCCTGCCGTCCGGGCGGCTGGACTGCATCCGCCTCTACGAGACCCCTCGCAACTTCGTTGAATACCGGGGCGAGTGACCGTGTCCCCGCGTTTTCTATTTCATTGTTGACCCCCTGTAATGGCTGAGAAAAAGATTCAATCGAGCGGGCTTCGCGCCAATGGAACTCCCGACGGGGCGCCGCCCAAGCTCTACGAGCGGCGTGACATGTACGATGAGGAGACGACAGAGGCGCTTGCCGAACACGTGGAGGGCATCCTCGACATCCTCGGCGAGAACACGGACCGAGAGGGACTGCTCGACACGCCGGAGCGTGTGGCCCGCGCCTACCAGTTTCTGATGCACGGGTATGCCCTGGACCCGAGGGACATCCTCCGGCAGGCAATGTTCGAAGAGGCGTACGACGAGATGATTCTCGTCAAGGACATTGAGTTGTACTCGCTCTGTGAGCACCACATGCTGCCGTTTTACGGAAAGGCGCACGTGGCCTACATTCCGGACGGCAAGATTGTCGGACTCAGCAAGATCCCGCGCACGGTGGAGGTCTTTGCCCGCCGTCTTCAGGTGCAGGAGCGCCTTACGCTGCAGATCCGCGATGCCATCGACGAGGTGCTGGAGCCGATGGGCACGGCCGTGGTGATTGAGGCGCAGCACCTGTGCATGATGATGCGGGGGGCCGAGAAGCAGAACTCGAAGACCACGACCAGTTCGGTGAGTGGGGAGTTCGACGAGCACGCCACGCGGGCAGAGTTCATGCGCCTGATTGGGGCCACCGAATAGGCCGGGAGTGAGTTCGGGGGGAGGCGGACATTCCGAGGGACCGGCAAGATTTCGCCGGGGGCCGGGGCGCACGATCCACACACCCTTCTTCCACAGTGCCAGGCGTGAATCCATGGTTGTTGTCGTGACCGGTGCGAGCCAGGGCATTGGGCGGGCCATTGCCGAGGCCTTTGCGGAGCGCGACGGTGCGCGGGTGGCGCTCGTGGCCCGCACGACGGAAAAGCTTGAGGCCGTGGCCGAGGCGTGCCGGGGGCACGGAGGCGAGGCCCTGGTGGTGCCCACCGACGTGACGGACGACACAGCCGTTGGGGAGATGGCGGACACCGTGCGGGAGGCGTGGGGCCCGCCGGACGTGCTCGTGAACAACGCGGGGGCGTTCACCTACGCCCCGATTGATGAACTGACCCTCGAGGGCTTCCGCGACCAGATCGATGTGAACCTGACGAGTGCATTTGCGGTGACGCAGGCGTTCCTGCCGACGATGCGTGACCGAGAGCACGGCCACCTGTTCTTTATGGGCTCGGTGGCGTCGATCATGGCGTACCCGGGGAATGCCGGCTATTGCGCCGCCAAGCACGGCGTGCGCGGCCTCGCACGTGTCGTCCGCGAAGAAACGAAGGACGAGGGCGTTCGGGTGACGACGGTGCTCCCGGGCGCCACCGACACGCCGACCTGGGATGGGGTGGACCTGCCGTCCGATCGGTTCATGCCGCCCGAGGACGTGGCGGCTGCCGTTGTCGATGCGTACCACCTCTCCGACCGCACGGTGCTGGAGGAGCTGCTCCTCCGGCCGCAGCAGGGGGACGTGTGACTCTACTCGCCGTTGGACAGGCGTTCTTCCGGCAGCCAGGCCCACTTGAGGCGGCCTTCCACGAGCGTCTCGTCGGCGTCCGGGGCTGTGAGGCGGACGTCCACGCCCATCTGGCCGAGGGGCCGCGACTGAATGGTGTCGCCCTCCTCCGGGGTGAGCGTTGCCTCGGCCCGGGCCGCGTCGCGGGCGAACCGGTCGAACGACACGTCCATCGTGCGGAGGAGGGGCGAGGAGCCGTCGGGCACGTTCAGGGCGACGACGAGCCCGGAGGCTGTTTCGGCCAGCAGGGCAAGGGCCGCGGCGTGAAGCCCGCCCAGGTGATTTTGCACGGCCGTTCGGTTGTCGAGTCGGACGGCGACGCGGGTGGGGGTGTACTCTTCGATGAAGCAGCCGGCCGTGTCGAGAAAGGGAATGACCTGGCCGACGGCCTGGGTCACGAGGGGGCGCCGCAGGCGGGCGGGGAGGTCCTGATACCGGTCTGCAATGCGGGAAAAGGGGTTCGCGGAGGCCATAACAGGGAGTGAGAGGGCGGAAGACAGTGGATTGTTACGAAGAATCGGGGGCGCGACCGAACGTCCGGCGGGGCCGTCCGTAGAGGCATACGTTGTACACTGATAGTCCATCCGTATTTGTCGACAGTTACGTGGTTACACGCCTCATGCCCAGTTCCTCGCGAACGGAAACAGCGTTGGACGAGCTGGAGCGCCTCATCAGAGAGAAGATGCCGATTACCGAGCATCTTGAGTTCTCGCTCGCCACGGATGAGGAGGGACGGCTCCGGGCCTCGGCCCCGCTTCAGCCCAACGCCAACCATATGGGAACTGCGTTCGGGGGGAGCCTGAGCATGCTGGCGACCGTGACGGGGTGGGCCATGATGCATCAGGTGGTGCAGGACGCCGTAGAGGACATGAAGCGGCGGGTGGAGGTCATGATTCAGGAGAGCGACATCGAGTACCTCCAGCCCGTCTGTGAAAACATCTCCGTGATCTGCGAGCCCCCCGACGAGGATGCCGTCGACCGATTCCAGCAGATGCTGGACCGGTGGGGGCGGGCCCGGCTAGAGCTGAAGTGCCGGATCGATGCGGCGGGGGAGCGAGCCGTTACGTTCATGGGCCGGTACGTGGCACTTGCGAAAGGAGAGGAATACGAGGTCGACCTGATGGGGCAGGCGGCAGACGAGGAAGGGGCTCACAGCATCTCTTCGTAGAGGCGGTACGAGGTCTCCGTCATGCCCAGTCGCTCGTAGGTCTCCCGGGCGGTTTCATTTCCCCGCTCCACGTACAGCCGAAGACCGCACACCTCCTTCTTCCCGCGAGCCCGCCGCCGAACGTCGCGGTGGAGGGCCGTGTAGACCCCGGTCCGACGCGCCGCCGGCCGCACGTACACGCTCTGAATCCACCAGAAGGCCCCGTTGCGCCAGTCGCTCCACTCGGGGGTGATCATGAGGCTGCCCACCGCACGGTCGTCGCGGTCGGCGATCAGGTAGAACCCGCGGGAGGGCGATTCGAACAGCCCCTCCACGCCGGCCCGAACGGTGTCGGGATCGAGGGGCTTGTCTTCGGTCTCCTCGGCCATCGCCACATTGAAGTCGGCAAGGGTGTCGAGGTCGGCGGCGGTGGCGGGGCGGACGGTGATGTCGGACGGCATGGGACGAAGAGGGGGGAATGATAGAATTACTCCGATCGGCTGAGTTTGTGCGCCTGCCGGGTCGGCTCCGGAATCTTGTAGCGCGGGCTGCAGGCAAGCGTCAGGGCCACGGCGTTGTCGAGCGTCATGCGGTGCCCCACGCTTACGTAGACGGGGTTCGTGTCGTCTCGGGTGCGGAGGACGGTCCCGATTGGGGCTCCGTCGTCGACCAATGGGACGCGTTGGCCCTTTTCCGGGCCGAGCTCCCCCTGTGGGGCGCCCACGAGGATCGACTTGGCGACCCCAAGCGTCGGCACATCGAGCAGCACGCCGAGGTGGCACGCAAACCCAAACCGACGCGGGTGCGCCCGGCCGTGACTGTCGGTCATCAGCACGTCGGGCGAGGTCGATAGCTGTTCCAGGGCCGGGAGGACGGGGGGCGTTTCGCGGAAGCTGAGCAGGCCGGGCACGTAGGGAAACGGCACCGCCGCGCGATGAACGGCCGTGTCCACCGTGTCGAGCGACGGAAGGGCAAGGACGACGATGGCCGCCTGCGCCGTGTCGTCGCGGATGCTCACGTCGATGCCGGCGACCGTCTCCACGTCGCGGGCGAGCGGCGTCTCGCGGACCTCGGGCACCAGCCGGCGCTGGATCTGTTTCGCCTCGCGGGGCGAGACGTCCCACGGGTGCGCATGCTGAACGGAGAGAGTCATGAGGAGCGGCAGCGGTTCGGTGCGTGATCGTTCTCAACGTAGGCATCACGAGGGGAGAAGAAAATGTGCGGGGGGGCTCCCGGAGGGCGGCCGTCAAACTTTTGGGAAGCTGTGCTGCGCCGGAACCCGCTCGCTGGACTGGACATTGACAGTAGTGCTATTTCGGGACAGCATCCACGTCCTGACTTGGGTCCATAGCTCAGCTGGTTAGAGCGCTACGTTGACATCGTAGAGGTCAGTGGTTCGAGTCCACTTGGACCCACGGCGGCCGCTCTCAGGAAATGTCCTGAGGCGGCTTTTTTGTTGACGGTGACTGCCCACTCATTCCTCCGTGCCCATGCCCGATGTCGACGAGACGACCATTACCATCACCCTGCCGGACGGCTCGACGCAGTCGCACCCGGCGGGCACGACGGGGCGGGAGATCGCCGAGGGCATTGGCGCCGGCCTTGCGCGCGACGCCCTCGCCATCAAGGTAAACGGGGAGGTGCGCGACCTCGACCGGCCCCTCGAGGAGGACGCCGAGATTGCGATCCTGACGTGGGACGACGAGGAGGGCAAGGAAACCTTCTGGCACTCCTCCGCCCACCTCATGGCCGAGGCGCTCCAGGAGCTGTACCCGGAGGTCAAGTTCACCATCGGCCCGCCCATCGACCAGGGCTTCTACTACGACGTGGACCTGGGCGACCAGACCCTCTCCGCGGACGAGCTCGAGGAGATTGAGGAGAAGATGCTGGAGCTTGCCCGCCGCGACGTGGCCTACGAGCGGCACGAGGTCTCGAAAGAGGACGCCGTCCGGCATTACGAGGAGGAGGGCAATGAGTACAAGCTGGAGCTCATCGAGGACCTGGAGGAGGGGGAGATCTCCTTCTACACGCAGGGGGAGTTTACCGATCTGTGCCGCGGTCCGCACATTCCCTCCACGGGAGACATCAAGGCCCCGAAGCTGCTGTCCGTGGCCGGGGCCTACTGGCGCGGCGACGAGACGAACCCCCAGCTGACTCGCATCTACGGCATCAGCTTTCCGAAGCAGAAGCAGCTGGAGGACTTTCTGGAGCGGCGGCGGCTGGCGAAGGAGCGCGACCACCGCAAGCTCGGCAAGGAGCTCGACCTCTTCACCTTCGACACCGACCAGGTGGGGCCGGGCCTGCCGATGTGGCTGCCGAAGGGCACCACGCTCCGCGAGACGCTCCGCGACTTCCTGCGGGAGGAGCAGTTGAAGCAGGGGTACAAGCCGGTCACGACCCCACACATCGGCCGCCTGGATCTCTACCGCACCAGCGGGCACTACCCGTACTACAAGGAAGACCAGTTCCCCCCGATGATCTTCGACGAGGGGGGCGAGGAGGGGGAAGAAGAGGGCTACCTTCTGAAGCCGATGAACTGTCCCCATCACGTCAAGATCTACCAGAACGACCACCATTCGTACCGGGACCTCCCGGTGCGCCTGGCCGAGTTCGGGACGGTCTACCGCCACGAGCAGACGGGAGAGCTCGGCGGCCTCACCCGCGTGCGCGGCTTCACGCAGGACGACGCCCACATCTTCTGTACCCCCGAGCAGGTCAAGGACGAATTCATCGACGTCATTGACCTCACGATTGGGGTCCTCGATGCGCTCGACTTTGAGGAGTTCGAAGCCCAGATCTCACTCCGCGACCCCGCCGACAAGGACAAATACGTGGGCCGCGATGAGCTCTGGGACCGGGCCGAACAGGCGATCCGCGACGCCGTGGCCGAAACGGACCTCGACGCGCGGGAGGAAATTGGCGAAGCCGCCTTCTACGGTCCGAAGCTCGACTTTATGGTCGAGGATGCCCTCGGGCGCGAGTGGCAGCTCGGCACCATTCAGGTCGACTACAACCTGCCGGAGCGCTTTGAGCTCACCTACGTCGACGAGCACGATGAGCGGAAGCGGCCGGTCATGATTCACCGCGCGCCGTTTGGCTCCCTGGAGCGCTTCATCGGGGTGCTCATTGAGCACTGCGGGGGCAACTTCCCGGCGTGGCTGGCCCCGACCCAGGTGCAGGTCATCCCGGTTGGCGACGACTTCGTGGACTACGCGGAGGAGGTGGCCGCCACGCTTCGCGCCGAGGACGTGCGGGTGGAGATTGATCGATCCGATGAGACGGTGGGGTACAAGATTCGCGAAGCCGAGACGCAGAAAATTCCGTACATGCTCGTCGTAGGCGGGCGGGAGGCAGAGAACGGCACCGTGTCGGTGCGCTCGCACGCCGACGGGCAGCAGGACACCGTGTCCGTCGACACGTTCCTTTCCCGTGTGCAGGACGACCTGCGCCCGGCGTTCGCAGGCACCACATAAACGCCCGTCGCCTCAGTTCTTGAATCTTTCCTGAAACCTAGGGGGTAAAGGTTCGTGTGATCCTGTGCAGCCTCACGGCAGAGTGCCTTCTGCGCACTTGAGGCGAGACACTTTCGACTACTTTTTCTGAACAACCCTTACTAGCGCCATCGCTGACGTAGACAAACTTCGCGTAAATGAAGACATTCGTGCCGACGAGGTGCGGGTCGTGGAGCCGGATGGAGACCACGATGTTGTGCCCGTCGAGGAGGCCCTAGAGCGGGCCCGGGACCACGAGCTCGACCTCGTCGAGATTGCGCCGGACGCCGACCCACCGGTGTGCAAGGTCCTGGATTACGGCAAGTACCGCTACGAGAAGCAAAAGGAGGAGAAGCGGCGCCGGAAGAAGTCGAAGTCCATGGAGATGAAGGAGCTTCGCTTCCGGCCCCGCACGGAAGAGCACGACTTCAACTTCAAGGCGGACCACGCCCGCGAATTTCTGGAGGACGGAAACAAGGTGAAGGCCTACGTCCAGTTCCGGGGGCGAGACATCGTGTACAAGGACCAGGGGATGGACCTCTTGCGACGCCTGATCGAGCGACTGCAGGACATTGCCCGCATCGACCAGCAGCCGCAGATGGAGGGCCGGCGCATGACGACAATTCTGGCGCCTCACAAAAACAAGTAGACGGTCGGTTGGGGCGGCGGAAGGGAACGCCATCTTCGGTCGTCCATAGACCACTTCTGTACTGCTCGTACTGTTGAACGAATTCCCCCTCGCGGGGCCTCGTTATGCCGAAGATGAAATCCCACAGCGGCGCCAAAAAGCGGTTTAAGAAGACCGGGAACGGCAAGGTGAAGCGCAAGAAGGCCAACAAGGGCCATCTGCTCACCAAGAAGAACGCGAAGCGGAAGCGACAGCTTCGGAAGAGCGTGGTGATGGACCACAAGGCCGATGCGGACCGCGTGAAGCGGATGCTCTCGACGTAGGACCGGACGGCGTCGGCCGCTCGGCGCCACCGGATCTGCATCCGTAGTTATTGGAGTCTTTGCGGGCGGCAGGTTGATCCCCTGATCGCCCGCATCCTACGTTTCTCTTCTATTCGGACGTTTTGAATCCAGACTTTCTGCGTATTTATGCCGCGCGCAACGAACAACCCGGCGACCCGTCGTCGGCGTAAGAAGATTCTGAACAAGGCGAAGGGCTACTGGGGACGCCGGAGCAAGGTGTACAAGGTCGCGAAGCACGCGGTCGAGAAGGGGCTGCAGTACGCCTACCGCGACCGTCGGCAGAAGAAGCGGCGGTTTCGGCGCCTGTGGATTACCCGCATCAACGCCGCCGCCCGCCAGCACGACGTCAGCTACTCCCAGTTCATGGGCCAGTACCGGAAGTCGGACCTGGACATGAACCGGAAGGTGCTCGCCGACCTGGCCGTACACGACCCGGAGGCCTTTGAGCAGGTGGTCGATCACGTGATGGACCAGTAGCCTGCCGCGCTGGTGCTTTTGCCAAGGAGGCGCTCCCGGCCCTCGGGGTCGTCTCCGGCATTGAATCCCGCCCCTGCCCGGCAGGTCGGCGGGATTTTCTATGTGCCGTCAGGCGGTTCCGTTCGTCCCTGTCTGTTTCCCCGTCCCCCACGCCATGCCCGACGAGATTGAGACGCTCCGCGAGGAGATGGAGGCCACGTCCATTGAGAATGAGGAAGAGGCGGAGGCCTTTCGAATCAAGTTTCTCGGTCGCAACCAGGGCGCAATTCCGGCCCTCTTTGACCAGATCGAAGACCTGCCGCCCGAAGAGCGTCCCGAGTTCGGCCGGCGGGTCAATGCGCTGAAAGAACAGGCGCAGGAGCGGCTCGACACGGCGCGTGCGCGCCTGGAGCGCGAGCAGCAGGCCGGGGCCGCCGACATTGATCTCACCCTTCCGGGACGCCGCGACTTCCAGGGCTCCACGCACCCCCTCACGCAGACAATGGAGGAGATCCTGCGCATCCTGCGGGGGCTCGGCTTTACGACCTACGAGGGCCCGGAAATCGAGACGGACTGGCACAACTTTACGGCGTTGAACTTTCCGCCGGACCACCCGGCGCGGGATATGCAGGACACCTTCTTCCTGGACGCCGCCTCGGAGGACGAGGAGCCCCCGGTCCTGCGCACCCACACCTCCCCCGGCCAGATTCGCATCATGCAGGAGAACACCCCGCCCATCCGGGTGGCCGTGCCGGGGCGCGTCTACCGCAACGAGGCGATCTCGTACAAGTCGTTCTGCCTCTTCCATCAGGTGGAGCTGCTCTACGTCGACGAGGGGGTGACGATGGCACAGCTGAAGCAGGTGCTGTACAGCCTCGCCCGCGCCCTCTTTGGCGACGACGTGACGCTCCGCTTTCGCCCCAGCTACTTTCCCTTCACCGAGCCTAGCGCGGAGGTGGACGTGTGGTGGGAGGACGACGAGGGGGAGGACGGGGGGCAGTGGATGGAGATCCTCGGCTGCGGCATGGTGCACCCGAACGTCTTCGATTCCGTCGATGTGGACCCCGAGCGCTATACCGGCTACGCCGTGGGCATGGGCGTCGAGCGCATGGCCATGCTCCGCCACGGCATCGACGACATCCGCGTCTTCTACGAGAATGATGTTCGGTTTCTTGAACAGTTTTAGCCGGTCATCCGGCGTTTGGGGCCGCCCCGTGAGCACGTATTTCGTATTGCGTATTCCGTGGAGTGGGCGCCAGTGCGAAATGCGCAACACGCCCTATCAGAACACCCTCGCCCCTTGAATTCGACTCTCTTCATCCCGACGAACTGACCCGTGGACGTAAGCTACAACTGGCTGAATCGGTACGTCGAGCACGACTGGTCCCCCGACGCCCTGGCCGAAAAATTAACGATGGCCGGGCTGGAAGTGGAGTCCGTCGCGCCCCTCGGACGACACCTCGACGGGGTGGTGGTGGGCAAGATTGAAGCGGTGCGCGAACACCCGAACGCCGATCAGCTCGTGCTCTGTGACGTGGCCCTTGGCGACGGCGCGCCCGTCCAGATCGCCTGCGGCGCGCCCAACGTGGCCGCGGGGCAGAAGGCGCCCGTGGCGACCGTCGGCACCACCCTTTCGCTCCCCGATCCGGACGATCCCGACGCCCGACAGGAGCTCACGGTGGAGGCCCGCGAACTGCGCGGCGAACCGTCCAGGGGCATGATCTGCGCGGAGGACGAGCTCGGCCTCTCCGACGACCACTCCGGCATCATGGTGCTGGGCGACGACGCGACCGTGGGCCAACCCCTGGCCGACTACCTCGCGGCTCACGACGTTACGCCCGACGACGCGGTGTTCGACATCGACCTCACGCCGAATCGCCCCGACGCCACCAGCCACCTCGGGGTGGCGCGCGACGTGGCCGCCCTCGCCGGCACAGAGGTGCAGCGCCCGGCGGTCGAGACGCCGGCGGCGGGGGGCACCGCCGCCGACGAGATCGACGTGCGGCTGGAGGACCCGGACGGGTGCCCGCGGTACGTGGCGATGCTCGTGAGAGATGTGGACGTGCGGCCCTCGCCCCTCTGGCTGCGCCGCCGCCTCTCCGCGATCGGCCTCCAGCCGCGCAACCACGTGGTCGACGTCACCAACTTTGTGCTGCACGAGTGCGGCCAGCCCCTCCACGCCTTCGACCGGCGCGCGATTGCCGACGACACCATCGTGGTGCGCCGCACCGACGGGGAAACGGACTTCGTGACGCTCGACGACGAGGAGCGCACCCTGCCCGACGACACGCTCCTCATCTGCGACGCCGACGGACCGGTCGCCGTGGCCGGCGTCATGGGCGGTGCCAACTCGGAGGTGTCCGCCAACACGACGGACGTGCTCATCGAGAGTGCGTACTTCGACCCCTCCAGCATCCGTCGCACGGCCAAAGCGCTCGACATCCAGACCGACTCCTCCTACCGATTCGAGCGCGGGGTGGACCGCGACGGGCAGGTGTGGGCCGCCGCCCGCGCCGCTGAGCTCATCGCGGAGCTGGGCGACGGCACCATCGTGCCCGGCATGGTGGATGCTCACCCCGATCCCCCGTCCCCCCGGACCGTGGCGCTCCGCCCCGATCGCGTCCGGCAGGTGCTGGGCATGGACGTCCCGACCGACGACATCCGCCGCCTGCTTACGGCCATCGGATTCGACATTGAAGCGGACGAGGGCGCGCTCCGGTGCACCGTGCCGACCTGGCGCCCCGACGTGTCGATTGAAGAAGACCTGATCGAGGAGGTGGCCCGCCTGCACGGCTACGACCAGATTCCGGAGCCGGAGCGCGTGCCGGTGCCGAGCCGCGCGCCCACGCAGCGACCGTCGGCGGCCCTGGAGCGGCAGGTGCGCGGGCTGCTCCGCGGAAAGGGCTACCGCGAGATCTACACGAACAGCATGCTCCCCACGGAGCGGGCCGAGCGATTCAACGACCGGCCCGCCGGCAGCAAATCCGGCCCGGTCGTGGAGACGAAGAACCCCATCTCCGAAGAAATGGCGGCGCTGCGCCCGCGCCTGCTTCCCGGCGTGCTCGACGTGATGCAGCACAACCGCAACCACGGCCAGGAGGCACTGCGCTTCTTTGAGGTGGGGCACGTGTACCGTCGGGCCGAGGGGGGCGACGACACCCTCGTGCCGGGCTACGACGAGCATCCGGCGCTCCTCGTGGGGCTGAGTGGGCCGCACGCGCCGACGGGCTGGGACACCGACCCTCGCGAGGCGGATATTTTCGACCTCAAGGGCACGGTCGAGGCCCTGCTCGACGACTTGCGCCTGCCCGACCTCACGATGACGCCGCGGGGCACGGACGACGCCTCCATTACCACGCACCGGCTCGACGTGGCCGCGGGCGACACGCCCCTCGGCACCATCGCCCGCGTCCACGACGACGTAGCGGAGGACTTCGACCTCGACGCGCCGGTGTTCGTGGCCGAGTTCAACTGGGCGACGCTCGTTGGGCAGGCCTCGCCACAACTGAAACGCTCGTACGCGGCGGTGAGCCGCTTCCCCGTCGTGGACCGCGACCTCGCCGTGCTCGTGCCCGCCAGTCAGCCCGTGGGGCCGCTCCAGGCCACCATCCGGGACGCCGGCGCCCCGCTGCTCCGCCGCGTCGACGTGTTCGACGTGTACGAGGGCGAGGGCATCGGCGACGACGAGAAGAGCGTGGCCTTTACCCTCCGCTTCGGCGCCGACCGGACGCTGACCGACGAGGAGGTCGACGAGCAGATGGCGGCCATTGTGGATGCCCTGTCGCGCCATCACGACGCGACCCTCCGACAGTAACCCCCCACCAATCCTGGGCCCATGGACAAGCGTTGGAAGTATCCGTACATCGCAATCGCCATCGTCGCGATCCTGTTGTTCTTCAGCTGACCTGCTGGGGGCGAAGGCCGACGAGGAAGGAACAGATCGAAGAAAATCGGCGTGGTGCCTTGAGTTGACGGGCGCTGTCCCCTATCGTATTCGTCATAGGTGCTTCAACCAACACTCGAACCGACCGGGCGCTCAGGCCCCTCGTGCCCTCACCCAACTCCGGGCTCGCCATGAACGATGCGCTCGACAGGTCGCTCCCCTCGCCCGATTCCGTCTCGCCCGTGCCCGAATCCGTATCGTCCGACGGCGACACCTCTGCGGAGGCCGCCCCGGAGGAGGGACGGTCGGAGGACGGGCCCGATCGGACCCGTGCGGACGAGGAGCCCGACCTCTCTTCCCTTCCCGAGGCGTACCGCGAGCCCGTCCGCCGGCTGTACCGGCGCGTGCAGGAGGCCACGGAGACCATCGAGCGGCTCCGCGCCGAAAACGAGCGGCTCCGCACCCGTGTGCAAAAGCTGAAAGACCGCCCGGTGCTTCCCGACGACAAGACGGTCCTGGCCCTCGACGACGAGTCCGAGCAGCTCCGCGCCCGCATCGACAACTTTATCGACGCGATCGATGCCTACCTGGAGGCGACGGCGCCGGACGAGTCGGACGACGATTCGTCCTCGTCCGCGGACTAACGCGCCTGTGCTGCGTCTCTCACCACGTGCCCCCCGCCATGCCCGACGCCGACAACATGAAGTCCATCCGCGTCCACATCCTGGGCCGGGAGTACGCGCTGCGGGTCCAGGAAGAGAATGAGGCGTTTACCCGCGAGGTGGCGGCCTTTGTGAACAGCCGGATGGAGAAGTTCAAGGACGCCCATCCGGAGCAGGCCGAGCTTACAACCGCCGTCATAACGGCCCTGGCCCTGGCCGAAGACCTCCACGACCTCCGAGACGAGATCGAGGGCGAGCGGGGGAAGGTAGAGGGGACGCTCGAGGGGCTGAGCGAGCGTCTCGCGGCGGCCGTGGACTCGGAAGAGGCGTAACGAGGGGCCGGGGAGGCGGTCCTGAGGACCTGCGCCGGGCGCTCAGTTGAGAAATCACGTCGATCCTGCGGCGCCTCCGCAACGTTTTCCCGCCGGGACCGTGGCAAGGAGGTGCGCGCGTCACTCATCCTTCTGGTACGGACACCTTCATGGTCAAGCTCGACGGCGTCTCCATTCGGTTTGGGGACGATCCTCTGTTCGACGACCTGTCGTGGACGCTGTCCCCGGACGGCGACCGCATCGGCCTCGTCGGGCCCAACGGGGCGGGGAAGACCACGCTCCTCAAGCTCATCGACGGGCAAATCACGCCCGATGAGGGGCGGATCGTGCGGGAGGGCGTCTCGATCGGGTACCTGGAGCAGGACGTCCAGGCACTTCCCGACCACCGCACGGTGCGCGACGAGGCCCTCCGCGCCTTCGAGGACGTGCTGGCGCTGGAGGAGAAGGAGCAGCGAATTAGCGAACGGCTGGACGAAATCGATCACGAGAGCGGCGAGCACACGAAGCTGCTCGACCGGCTCCACCGCGTGCAGGAGCGGCTCAACAAACACGAGTCGCACCGCGTCCGCCCGCGGGCCGAGGCGGCGCTCACCGGCCTCGGCTTCGATCCCGACGCGCTCGACCGCCCCCTCCACACCTTCTCCGGCGGCTGGCGCATGCGGGCCGCCCTGGCGCGCCTGCTGCTGGAAGAGCCCGACCTCCTGCTCCTCGACGAGCCGACAAACCACCTCGACATCGAGAGCATCGACTGGCTGGAGGGCTACCTGGAGGGCTACCCCGGCACCGTCATCCTAGTGAGTCACGACCGCTCCGTGCTCGACCGCATGGTCACCTCCATCGCCGAGGTGACGCGCGGCCGCCTGCTGCGCTACGACGGCAACTACTCCGACTACCTGCAGGCCCGCGAGGAGCGATACGAACGCTGGCGGCGCGAATACGAGAACCAGCAGAAGCGAATCAAGGAGATTGAAGAGTTCATCTCCAAGTTTCGCTACAATGCCTCGCGGGCGAGCCAGGTGCAGAGCCGGATTAAGAAGCTGGAGAAGATGGACCGGATTCCGCCGCCGCCCGACGACGATCCGGCGCCGCACTTCCGGTTTCCCGACCCGCCCCGCTCCGGGGAGATCGTGATGGAGCTTTCGCGCTTTGGCAAGTCCTATGAGACGGAGCGCGGTCCGGAGCGCGTCTTCCAGAACGCCGGGCCCCTCACCATCGAGCGCGGCGACAAGATTGCGATGGTGGGCCCCAACGGGGCCGGGAAGTCCACGCTGGCCCGCATCCTGCGCGGCGTGGAGGCCTTTGAGGGCGAGCGCACGCCGGGGCACAAGGTCAACATGTCGTACTACGCCCAGCACCAGGCCGACACCCTGGCGCCGGACCAGACGGTGTTCGACGCCGTCCGCGAGGTGGCACCCGACCGGCCCGCGACCGAGCTTCGCAGCCTCCTGGGCGCATTTCTCTTTACCGACGACGACGCGTTCAAGAACGTCCGCGTGCTCTCCGGCGGCGAAAAGAGCCGCGTGGCCCTGGCCCGCACGCTCCTCTCCGAGGCTAACTTCCTCATCCTCGACGAGCCCACGAACCACCTCGACATCCAGTCGAAGGAGGTGCTGGTGGAGGCGCTTCAGCAGTACGAGGGCACCTTCGTCCTCGTGAGCCACGACCGCCACGTGCTCGACGCCGTGGCCGAGCGCATCTGGCGCGTGGGCGGCGGCACCGTGCGCACCTTCCTCGGCAACTACTCCGACTTTCGGTGGCAGGTGGAGGAGGGCTCGGCGCGCCCGCTGGAGGGCACCCCCGCGGCCGCCGAGCTGGACGAGCCCACGCCGTCGCGAAACGGCCACGACGGATCAGACACGAACCCCGAGTCGCAGGCCGCCCCGGATCGGCAGGCCGCGGAGGGGCCGTTTGCCGACCTCAATTCGTACCAGCTCAAGAAGAAGCTGGAGGAAACGGAGGAAAAGATCATCGAGATTGAGGAGCGGCAGGAGGAACTGGAGGCCAAGATGGCCAACCCCGAGGCCTACGCCGGCGACGGGGCGCAGGCCCGCGACCTGTCCGACGAGTACAATGCCCTCAAGCGGGAGTTGTCGTCGCTCTACGACGAGTGGGAGCACCTCACCGAACACGTGATGGCACTCGAAGACGAGTAGCCAGGGCGGACTGCTTTGCCGATCGACTCCACGCCAGTCGAATGCACTACCTCCGGGTCGCCTGTGTCGTCGCTGCGCTCGCTCTCTTGGGCGGTGCCCCGGCCCACGCGCAGATTGAAGAATTGCCCCGACCGGCCCGCGCGGACACGGCCTCATTCGGCGTGTCTGTGGCCCTCGACGACTCCCTGGCGGTGGTGGGGGCCAGCGGCGAGCAGGCCTGTGGCCCCAACGCCGGTGCCGCCTATGTCTACGAACGCACCGCGGCCCGCGTGAACGCCTGGCGACAGGCCGCGCGCCTTGAACCGGCGGACTGCCGGGCCAACATGTTCTTCGGCGAGACGGTGGCGCTCGACGACGGGCGCGTGCTGGTGGGGGCGTCCAGCGAGTACTTCGCCGAGGAAGAGTCGAACGCCGCCTACGTTTTCGCCCGCGACAGCACCGGTGCGTGGCGGCAGACGGCGCGCCTGACGGGGGAGACGGGGCGGCGAGAGGGACTCTTCGCCGCCGGCCTCGCGCTGGACGGCCCCCGGGCTGCCGTCAGCACGTCGGGCAGTCCGGAGGGCGAATACAGTGGGGCGGTCTATATCTTTGAGCGCGATTCGTCCTCCGGTGAGTGGCGGCGGACGGCCCGCCTCACCTCCCCCCGCAGCCTGGAGGCGGGGATCATGGGGCAGGACGTGGCGTTGGACGGCGATCGACTGGCGGTGGCGGCGTCTACCTTCTTCCGGCGCACCCCCGGCTCCGTCTTTGTCTTTCAACGCAATCCGGCAGCGAATGAGTGGCGGCCGGCGGCCCACCTTCCGGACATCGAGGCGTTTTTTATCGACCTGTCGATGGACGGCGGGACGCTGGCGGTGGGCGAGGACCGGGCCGGGGAGGAAACCGGGGGGCGCGTGACGCTCTACGACGAGCAGCCGGACGGGACCTGGACGGAAACCGCCACCCTCCGCCCGTCGATTCCGTACGAGTCGGGCGCCTTCGGCGCGGCCGTGTCGATCCAGGGCGATCGGCTGCTGGCGTCTGGCTACGACGAGCAGCTGGGCAAGGACTTCAACATCGACCGCGTGGTCTATGCCTTTGAGCGCGTCGACGGCACGTGGCGCGAGCGCCCCATCATCGACGTGGGCGATGTGGCCTTCGGGGCGGCCCTCGACCAGGAGGACGGCGTCGCCCTCGTCAGCTCCGTGCCGGAGACCCGGGCGGGGACGGTGTACGTCATCCGGTTGCCCTGATTGCTGCCGACGCGCCTCCGTTCCCGAACGGAATGGTGACCCCCAGCCACGGCAGGCCCACGATGTCGAGACTCTCGGAGAGGGGCCGCACGAGGGCGAAGTCGACCGCGAAGTTTTCCGGGGCCCACCGGAGGCCCGCTGAGATGAGCGTACCGCCCTCATCGCCCGGGATCACGTAGTTTTCCGAGAGGAGGTAGAACGACGGGCTGATGCGCGTCATGCCGCTAATGTTAAACAGGGGCGTCTCGGCAAGGGAGCCGTCCGTGTAGCCGTAGCCGACGCCGAGGGTGAGGTTGTCGTCGCGAGAGCCCACGGTGGCGGAGCTGTACAGGAGGCCCGTGCCGCCACCGTCGCGGCCCAACACGCCGCCCAGCACGGCGCCGCCCGCGACATGATACCGATCCTGTGGGCCGGAGACCGACACCTTGGGAAGGACCCACAGGGGAAGCGCGTCCACACCGAACAGGAAGACCGGGACGGTGCCGGCGCCGACCGAGAGGTTCTCCGAGAGCCCGTAGTTCACGTTGTTGAGGAGGATCCAGGTGTTTTGGTAATACCCCTCGCCGCGGGGAAGCCCGAGCGCATTGGGGGCAAACAGGTAGCGGGTCGACTGTGGATTCGGGTACCAGTACGTCCCGTCTCGGAAGTGGTCGGGATCGACCCGCGTCATGCGTTCGATTTCAGCCCGGGGAAGGCGAACGACCCCGACCCCCCGAGTGTCGAGAACCACCGTGTCGTCACTTTCGGACACGATTGTGCCGAGGAGGGTTTGCCCGTCGGTCGTCTCGACTCGGTAGAGGGGCGGGGCGTCGGTCGAGTCGGCGTCCTGGGCGTGAGCGGGGAGGGGGGCGAGCAGGCACAGTCCCGTGAGCACGGCCAGGAGGGAACGAGACAAGGAAAGCATGGCGGCAGAGAGAGGAACGTGCGAGAGAACGCGAGGCCATCCGCGGGGGCCGCTGACGAGGCCCTTCGCGATGTTGTGCCCCCATAGATGGGGGGACGGGCCTGCGGAAAACTGGACGGATGGGCCGGATGTCCGGTCGTGTCCGGAGAATCAGGCATCCATGTCCGGGGCGTCCGGGGCGTTCTCCGGGTACTCGCTCGGCGAGCACCCGAAGGTGTCCCGAAAGAGGCGGGAGAAGTGGCTCGCGTCGCGGTAGCCGACGGCGGCGGCGACGTCCGCCACCGTATCGGCTCCGTCGACCAGGAGGGTGGCGGCGTGCTGGAGGCGCCGGGTGCGGATGAAGCCCGCGGGGGAGAGCCGTGTCACGTCCTTGAGGCGACGCCGGAGGTGGCGGGGGCTCAGGTCCAGTTCGTCCGCCAGCCAGTCGACCCCGAAGTTGCTGTTGCCGATGTGCTCGTCGACGATGGTGGTGACCGACTCCAGAAAGTCCGCCTCCTCGGATTGCAGGGACGAGGAGGGAGGGTCCACCCAGTCGGGGACCTGTACGCGCTCCTGCACGAGGCGACGAATCTCGATGAGGGTCTCGACGCGGGCCTCCAGTTCTGCGGGATCGAACGGCTTGGCCACGCACGCGTCGGCGCCCGCCTCCACGCCGGAGCGGCGGGTCTGGTCGTCGGCTTGGGCGGTGAGCAGAATCACCGGCAGGTGCTGAAATTGCTCCTCCGCACGGAGGGCCCGGCACAGGTCGACTCCGTCGCGCCCCGGCATCCGCACGTCGCTGATGACGAGGTCGGGGTGCTCCTCGTGCAGGCAGTCCAGGCCGTCGTCGCCACTCGGGGCCGTTACCACCCGGTAGTTTGGGCGTAGCAGGCGGTGGAGGTACGCACGCATGTCGGCCTCGTCGTCCACCACCAGAACCGTGGGGGCGTTGTCGGGAGGAGGGTCGGCCTCCTCGGGGGGCGGAGAGAGCTCGGGCGGCGTCCACGACGCAACGTCCACCTCGCGGTCGACAGGGGACGGGCCGTCCGCAAGGGCCGCCCGATCGTCGTCCGACACGTGGTCGGTGCCGAGGGGCAGGCGCACGGTGCACTCGGTGCCGAAGCCCGGCTCGGATTCTACGTGGAGCGTGCCCTGATGGCGCTCGACAAGGGCTTTGGTGTGGGCGAGCCCGATGCCCATCCCAAGGCGGGACGGGGCGTCCGGCGAGTCCTCGTCCGATGCCGGGCCCACGGGAATGGTGCTCGTGTGCCGTTCAAACACCCGGGCGCGAACGGCCTCAGGCAGGCCGGGTCCGGTATCGCGGACCGAAATGCTGACGGCCGAGTCGGAGGAGGTCACCCGCACCCGCACCGTGCCGCCCGCCGGCGTGTACTTGATGGCATTTGAGAGCAGGGTTGCCAGAATCGATTCGAATCGGTCGGGGTCGATCCACGCCTTGGGCCCCTGCCCGCCGATTTCGGTTTGAAAGGTGAGCCCCTTCGTTTCGGCCCAGTCGCGGAAGGCCATCGTGAGGTGGTCCACCAGTGCCCCCACGGGCTGGGGCTGCAGGGACAACGACAGGCGGCCCTCGTCGAGCCGCGATAGTTCAAGGAGCTGGTTCACCAGGCGCCGCATCCGACGCGCCTGCCCGTCCAACGAGGACAGGCGGTCCCGGAGGGCCGGGGAGAGGGAGCCGAAGCGGTCGTCCAGGGCCTCCCGGAGCGAGCCGAGGATGAGGGTCAGGGGCGTCCGAAACTCATGGGCCACGTCGGCAAAGAACTGGCTTTTGGCCTGCTCCACCTCGGACACCCGGCGGTGCAGGCGCTCGGCCTCCTGCCGGGCCCGGTGTTGCCGAAAGCGCACCACGTACAGGAGAGACGACAGGCCCGTGAGCACCAGCGTGACGAGTCCCATGCGAACCAGGGCCCCATTCGGGACCAGCGGAGGCGAGGCGGCGGCGTGGAGCCCCCCGAGAATCGTAAGGATCGCCCCGCCGAGACAAAGGGCCTGCCAGGGACGGTAGGGAATAACGACCACGGCGAGCAGGTACGTCAGGATTACGTACTCAATGCTCAGAACGCCACGGGCCATGTCGTGCGTCAGGGAGACAGCCACAACGGTGAGGGCAATGGCGCCCCCCACCCTCCGGGCGGTCGGCAGTCCCCCCCGAACGCGTCCGGTCCATATAGCGAGGCCGGAGAGAACGGCGCCCACGGCCTTATCCCACAGCACAAAGGCGTCGGGGGCCGGGGACGGGGGATACCACCAGGTGGTGGGACGGCCGAGGGCGAGGCTGTTGATGAGAACCAGCCCTAGCACCACCAGAAGGCCGAGGAGGCCGCCCCACTGCAACCCGGTCGAGGCAATGCGGGCGAGGGTCACCCGGAAGGAGCGATCCTCTTCCATCGTGCTCGGGGCGAAGAGGGCGCGCCGGGCCCACGTCCAGAGCGTGTCGAGATCCATAAGCGTCCTCCGCGTGGACGGACAGATGATTCAATCGCTCTTACCGTAGCCCGCGGCAGACTTTTCCGGCCCGAGGGCGGGGCTGAAGGGGCGGTGGCACTTTCGGTCCTTTTGTGCTCGGGGGACGGTACGTCTGGAGGCGGGGAGGCGTCGGACATTCTGGGGAGAAGGGCCGGACACGGCCGATTTTCCCGACGATACGTCTGGTATCTCACGCTGCCCCGGTGATATCCTCGGTGTACGCAGTGAGCTTTCCTCGATCCCGCCGCGCCATGCCGTTTTTACGTCCGCGCATCTTCTGCCTCGCAGTTTTGTTTCTCACCCTTGGACTGGAGTCCCCGACGGCGGTCGGTCAGACCGTTTGGGCCCGGCCCGACTCGGGGGCGGCCATGCCCGATCGTAAAAGCAAGACCGTGGCTCAGGGGCTCTCGTTCGGCACGACCGCAGCGACGGTCGGCGTAGGGGGCTGGAAGCTCGACCCTCTGGATCGGCGGACGGGATGGATCCTGATCGGGAGCGGTCTGCTATTCGGGCCCGCGACCGGTCTCGTATACGCCGAGGCGCCCGATCGTGCCCTCCGCGGAATCGGCATCCGGGCGGCGATCGGGGCTCGTGACCCTCGGGAGCGCATTGGCTGTAGAATCGAGCAGCGGGTCGTGGGTGGCGCTGGGGGTGCTCGCGGGCGGGGGAGTGTGCGGGGCCGGTCTCGTCCTTGGTCACGGCCTCTACGACAGCTTCGGAGCGACGGCCCGGGCGGTCGAGGCGCACAACGCGTCGGCGCGAAAGCAGGCCTCCCGCGGCGGATCTGCATCCGCCTCTGTGTCCGTACAGCCGTGGGCGTCTCCCCGGAGCGGAACGCCCGGTGTGCAGGTGCGGGTATCGTTCAAATCCGTGTAGGGGAAAGGGACCTGGTGAAGATGGCTGCATCCGAAACCCTCGGCTTTCCCCAGGGCTACAACCTCCGAACTCTTTCTCCATTCCCCCTGCCCCTGAATGTCGACCCTTCCCATCGACGACGTTCTGCCGGACCTGAAGGCCGCCCTCCGCGACGCCCCGGAGGCGGTGCTGCAGGCCCCCACCGGCGCCGGCAAGACGACCCGCGTCCCCCCGGCGCTGCTGGGCGAGGACTGGCTGGAGGGCGACACCATCCTCATGCTGGAGCCGCGGCGCCTCGCCGCCCGTTCTGCCGCCCGCTTCATGGCGAGGCAGATGGGGGAGGAGCCCGGCCAGACGGTGGGCTACCGGGTGCGCATGGACACGCAGGTGAGCGACCAGACGCGGATCGAGGTCGTGACCGAAGGGGTGCTCACCCGCATGTTACAGGACGACCCCGCCCTCGACGGCGTGGGCGCCGTGCTGTTCGACGAGTTCCACGAGCGCAACCTGCAGGCCGACCTCGGCCTCGCCCTCACCCTTCAGGCCCGCGAGGTGCTGCGGCCCGACCTGCGCGTCCTCGTGATGAGCGCCACCCTCGACACCGGTCCGATTGCCGAATTATTGGAGGCGCCCCTCATTGAGAGCGAGGGCCGCAGCTACCCGGTGGAGGTGCACTACCGCGACCGGCCCGTGAAGGACCGCGTCGAGCCCGCCGTGGCGGCGAAGGTGCAGGAGGCGCTGGACGAGACGGACGGGGACGTGCTCGTCTTCCTCCCCGGCGCGGGCGAGATCCGCCGCACCAGGTCGCGGCTGGAAGACAACGTGCCCGACGATGTGGACCTCTACCCGCTTTTCGGCAACCTGCCGCCCGAGAAACAGGACCGGGCCATCGAACCCAGCCCGGCGGGCCGGCGCAAGGTGGTGATTGCGACCGACATTGCCGAGACGAGCCTCACCATCGAGGGCGTCCGCGTGGTGGTGGACAGCGGCCTCCGCCGTGCCCCCCGCTTCGACGCCGCCAGCGGCATGACCCGCCTCGAAACGGTCAAGATTTCCCAGGCCTCCGCCGATCAGCGCAAGGGCCGGGCGGGCCGCGTGGCCCCTGGCACCTGCTACCGCCTCTGGACCGAACGCACGCAGCACCACCTCGACCGCCACACGCCGCCGGAGATCGAAAACGCCGACCTCGCCCCGCTCGCCCTGGAGCTGGCCGCCTGGGGCACGCCCGACCCGGCCGACCTCCAGTGGCTCGATCCGCCGCCCGCCGACGCCGTCGACCGTGCGCAGTCCCTCCTGCAACGACTCGGCGCCCTCGACCCCGACGGCGCCATTACCGATCACGGGCGCGAGATGGCGAATCTGGGCCTCCACCCGCGCCTCGCGCACATGCTCATCAACGCCCAGACACTCGGGCACGGCGCCCTGGCGTGCGACCTCGCCGCCCTCCTCAGCGAGCGCGACATCTTCAAGGGGCAGGGCGAGGCGCCGGACGTGGACCTGCGCCTCCGCCTCGAAGCCCTCCGCCGCCTCCGCCGCGGCGACCGCCCCACGCCCGATCACGCCCGCAACTACGTCGTCCCCTACGGCGCCGTGGGCCACGTCCGCAAGGTGGCCGACCACTGGCGCTCAACGCTCGGCGTGTCGCCGAAGGAAGACGGCGACATCGAGGCGTGCGGCCTGCTCACCGCCTTCGCCTACCCGGACCGCATCGCCCAGCGGATCGACGGGCAGAGCGGCCGCTTTCGCCTCCGCAACGGGCAAGTGGCCGAACTGCCCAACCCGCAGCTGCTGTCGGACGAGGACGCCCTCGTGGCCGCCCACGTGGATGGCCGGCGGCAAACGAACCGCATTTTTCTGGCCGCGCCCATTGCCGAGGAGGAGATCATCGACTACTTCGGCGACCAAATCGAGCCGACGACGGACGTGGCGTGGGACGGCGATGCGCGCCTTGTTCGCGCCCGTCGCCGCGACGAGCTCGGCGCCCTCGTGCTCAAGGAAGGTCCCATTACGGACCCGGATCCGACCGCGATGGCGGAGGCGATGGTGCACGGCGTGCGCGAAGAGGGCCTCGACCTGCTCCCCTGGACCGACCACGCCCGTCAGCTGCAGCACCGCATCCAGTTTCTCCACCACCACCTCGGCGACGACTGGCCGGACGTGAGCGACGAGGCGCTGCGGACCGACCTGGAGGACTGGCTTCTGCCTCACGTCTACGACATGAAGCGGGCCGACGACCTCCAGCGCCTCAACCTTTCCCAGATCCTCCGCGACCGCCTCGGCTACGACCAGCGCGACAAGCTGGAATCGTGGGCCCCCACCCACATCGAGGTGCCGAGCGGATTCGACCGGCCCATTGACTATTCGGATCCGGAGACGCCCGTCCTCGCCGTCCGCCTGCAGGAGCTCTTTGGGCTCACCGAGACGCCCCGCATCGCCGGCGGGCGCATTCCGCTGACGCTCCATCTCCTCTCGCCCGCCCAGCGCCCGGTCCAGATCACGCAGGACCTCGAAGGCTTCTGGACCGACACCTACTACGAGGTCCGGAAAGACATGCGCGGCCGCTACCCCAAGCACTACTGGCCGGAGGACCCGCTCACCGCCCCCGCCACCCACACCACGAAGGCCCAGATGGAGGCGGATGTGTGAGGCTATCCGCCCATAAACAGCAAGCCGAAGGCCCCGAAGTAGAGGACCAGCACCAGAACGCTCTCGAAGCCAATGCCAAACATTCCCCACCGCTCGCGGCGCAGCAGGCCCATGAGCAGGGTTCCCGTAAGAAGCAGGGTGAGGGCGATAATGAAGACCTGCTGGTCGGTCATGGCGTGATAGATGGATCCCGCGCGGTACCCCACATCCGAGAATGCCACGAACAGCACGTCGAAGCTATTCCCCCCAATGATGCCGCCCACGGCCAGTGTGAGGGCGCCCCGCCGAACGGCCGCCACGGACGTGACCAGCTCCGGGAGCGAGGTGGAGACAGCCGTAAAGACGCCTCCGACGATGCTTTCGGAGAGGCCGGTGCGGGCCGCCACCTGCCCGCCCGTCTTGGCGATCACGTACCCCGCCGCCCCCACGATGAGGGCCAATACGGCGAAGCGCCCCCAGAGGCGCAGGAGGGACGACGAACCGCCCGTCTGGTCCTCCGGCACGTCCGGGCGCGTCTCCTCCGTTTGCCGCGCCATCCAGTACGGCGTCGAGCGGGCCTCCGCCACGAGGTGCATCCCAAAGAGATAGGCGCCGACCAGGAGCACAGAGCCCGGATGGATCCCGAACAGGGCCAGGTTTGGGCCGGCCATCGCGAGGAGCGGAATGGCCAGAATCGTTGACAGCAGGGCCCCCTGCAACAGATTCTCGACGGAGGCCGCGGCGTGCTCGAGGTTGGCGGGGCGGTAGGCAATGTCGGCCACCGCGAGGAAGACGGTCTGGGCCGCAATGCCGCCAATGGCGTTGCTAATCGCCAGGGAGGGCAGGGCGTTCACGGCCGCGGTGACGGACGTGGTGATGCCGGCAATGGAGGTTGCACTCCCGAGCAAGATGGCGCCGAAGAGGGCCTCCCCGAGGCCGGTCTCGTCGGCCAGCCGGTCGGCGGTCCGGGTCATGTCCGTGCCGACGACGGCGACGAGGAGGGCCGCGACGCCGAAGACGACGGCCACCAGGGAAAGAGAGAGCGATCCCCAGGACACCAGCTCCATGGAGCGACGAGTGGGCTACCGAAAAGAGAAGCGAATCCCCTCAACAGATGTGCTCTGATGGGGGAGTTGGGGGCGGGAAAAGATGTGCTGAGAAGGACCAAACCGCACCGGCCCCCCCAGGGCATCCGCATGGGATCGAACACCGCGCGTTCGCCCCGATCGGGCAAAGGGGACGGCTGATGGGGGACGGTCTCGTCTTCATCGCGGCCGACGTCCCGGGTGAGGCGGGGGCCGGGCTAGGCGCGCCCGCTCAGCTTCTCCAGCTCCGCGATGCGCTCCTCGGTCGGCGGGTGGGTCGAGAAGAGCTTCCGCATGCCGCTGAGGGCGCCGCTGAACGGATTCACGATGAACATGTGCGAGGTGGCCTGATTGGCGTTGCGCATGGGGCGCTGCTGGGCCACCTGCTCCATGCGTCGGAGGGCGCTGGCGAGCCCCATCGGGCTGCCCGCAATCTCGGCCCCGTCGCGGTCGGCCGCGTACTCCCGACTGCGCGAGATGGCCATCTGAATGAGCATGGCCGCCAGGGGGGCGAGGAACATCATGAGGAGCGAGCTCACGAAGCCGTTCTCCCCGCGGTCGAAGAAAATCCCGAACCGCGCCAGCAACGTGATGGCGGCGGCGAGGGTGGACGCCACGGTCGAGGTGAGCATGTCGCGGTTCTTGATGTGCGCCAGCTCGTGGGCAATCACGCCCTCCAGCTCCTGGCGGTCGAGCACGTCCATAATGCCACGGGTGACGGCCACGACAGCGTTGTCGGGGTTGCGTCCCGTCGCGAAGGCATTGGGCTGGTCCTGCGGGACGATGCAAACCTTCGGCATCGGAAGGTCGGCGCGCTGGCGCAGGCGATCCACCATGTCGTAGAGCTCCGGGGCCTCGGCGCGGCTGACCTCTTCGGCGCCGTACATGCGCAGGACGATGGAGCTGCTGTACCAGTAGCTCACCACGTTCATGCCTACGGCGATGAGGAAGGCGAGCATCATGCCGCCGGTGCCGCCAAGGGCCTGCCCGATGAGGGCAAAGAGGACGAGCATGGCCGCCATGAGGGCGGTAGTGCGGAGGGCGTTCATAAAAGGGAGGTTCGTTTGACCAGATGCTACTTCGTGTTCTTGTACAGCAAGGACGGTACCACGGTTCGTCCGCGTGTCGTTCTGGCAGGGCCCGGCTACCCGAACATACCAGTGACGACCATTACGTCGTAGAGGGCATGGGTCCAGGCGGCCACCCCGAAGCCGCGCCACAGGAAGATGCCGTTGAGCGCCAGGCCAAAGGCGAACCGGAAGGTGAAGGACGGCAGGGCGAACGGGTCGCCAAGGGGCCCCACGTAGTGGGCGAGGCTAAAGAGCCCGGCCCCGATGAGGGCCGCCAGGACGTAGGCGCCGCCGACATTGTCGGTCACTAGACGCAGCAGGAGGGCCAGGCCCCCGACGAGGAGCACGCGAAAGAGCAACTCCTCGTAGAGCCCGGCGCCGATGGACAGGGCGAGCTGCGTCCAGAGGTCGCCCTGCGGGGCCGGGGCCGCGGCGTAGAGGGCCGAGACGAACCGGGAGACCAGCAGGGCCACGACGATCGCGTACAGGGCACTCTCGCCGATAATGCCCGCAAAGTAGCGTAGGCGAAGCGGAATGGACCGCCCCCGATCGCGGACGTACGCGGCCCCGGCGGCAATCACGGCGATGGCGACGAGCGTGAGCCCCCCGCTGAGGCCGGCCGTCGACAGCAGGTCCTTGATCCAGACCTCGGCCCCGATCCGCACGGGCGCCGCGGCGCCGGCGTTCACCGCGACAATCATGGTTTCGTAGAACACGAACAGCGGGAGGCTGCTCCACACCCCGTACGTGGCCGTTCGCGTGGCCCCGTAGTACGTGTCCCAGCTGGACGAAGAGTGTGCCATGGAGAGGACGGGAGAGCGCGAGGTCACGGGGCGGCCCGCCACACCACGCGGAGGGCGACGGGGGGCGAGGCGTTCGGGGAAATTCCCAGGCGCCGCGCCACGGCGGCCGACAGGTCGAGCACCACCTCGTCCCCACCCGTCCCGCGATCGAGGACCCGGGCAAAGGTGTGGGCGGTCGTGTCGGGGCGCGAGAGGAGGACTACGGAGCCGAAGGGAAGGGACGGATGGCTCACCGCGTAGTCGTCGGGGTCGTACGCCGTTCCCCCGGCCATGAGTCGCCCGGCGAAGGCGTCGGGGTAGACGGCGACCGCACCCGTGGTGTCGGGGGCGGCATACGTGCCACGGGGCCATCGGTCGGGTCGCTCCGGGAGGCGGAGGCGCTGTCCGACCGACAGGGAGGTCGTGTCGAGGTCGTTCAGCGAGCGCAGGGCCCGGACGCTCACCCCGTAGCGCCCGGCGATGCTGTAGAGCGTTTCGCTGGAGTCGACGACATGCGTGGGCGGTCCGAAGCGCGGGGGCACGCGGAGGGAGCGGCCCGCCGTGAGTGTGTCGGCCTCCTGGTCGTTCAGGGCAAAGAGCGTATCGGCCGTGGTGCCCAATCGGAGGGCGAGCCCGACGAACGTGTCGCCGGGCTCCACGGTGTGTGTGGCGTACGAGCCGGAGGAGGCCGTGTCGGGTGGGGGCGAAGCCGTGGCCGTGTCCCGTGGCGGCGGGGCGACGGAGGATGGGGCGTCGGACGTGTCGGTCGTCGGAGAGGGGGGGCGGACGCGAAGGGACTGCCCGACCTGAAGCGCGCCCGGATCCTCAAGGTCGTTCCAGCGCATGATCGACTCAACCGAGGCGCCGACGGTTTGGGAAATGCGATACAGCGTGTCCCCGGACTGGACCGTGTACGTGGAATCCGTTTGCGGCTGGCCCCAGGCAGGAGCGGGGGCCAGCAGGCCCAGGAGCAGTCCGAAAAGACAGGCGCGAATACGCATGGGATCGCGGGAAGCCGCGAAGAGTCAAGGACACCGCACGCACGGGTCAGTCAAACCCGACGCCCTCTGCTTTGAGTTTCGCGTCCTGAAGCTCAGAGAGCGCTTTTTGTTCTCCCTGCTCGCGCGCGACCCCGATCCCGCGCTCGTAGATCGAAAGGGCCTCGTCCACCCGATCGAGCCGCTCGTAGAGCTTTCCGAGATGGTAGTACGTCCCCACGTAGTCCGGGTCGGTTTCCACGAGCTCCTCGAAAAACGAGCGCGCCTTTTCCAGGTGGTCGCGCTTCAGGTGCTCCTGAGCCAGGGCAAATCGCGTGAAGGGATCGTCCGGGTCCTCCTCGTAAAACGATTGAAGCTGTTCCAGTCGGTCGATAGACATCGTTGAGTCGATTGGTGCATACCGTTACGAACCGTGGAATCTCTACTACCAGGATCCGCCGGCGCCGCCCCCGCCGCGCCGGGTGGAGCGCCGGCTCTTCTTCCCGCCGCCTCCCCGAAAGAACGACTGCCCAAAGAAGTAGGCAAAGATCAGGAGGGTAAACAGCAAGGCATAGGGAATGCCGTCGTCCTCCGACGACGCCGCGCGGGCCGCCTCCGCATCAAACTCGCCCTTGGTGGCCTGAATGATGGCGTCCGTGCCGCGGTCGAGGCCCGCGTAGAAGTCCCCTTTCCGGAACGCCGGCGTCATGACGGCCTCGATGATGCGGTTGGCGATGGCGTCCGGAAGGGCCCCCTCCACGCCGTACCCCGTCGCGATGAAGACCTCCCGGTCGCCTTCGGACAGAAGCACCACCACGCCGTTGTCCTTTCCTTCCTGTCCCACGCCCCATGCGCGCCCGAGAGAGAACGCATAATCCGAGATCGGTGCGCCGTTGAGGCTGGGAAGCGTAACGACGACGACGGCCGTAGAGGTCGTGTCCTCAAACGCAGTCAGCTTCTGGGCAAGGCGGGCCTGGTCGGCACCGGAAAGCAGGTTGGCCTGGTCGAGGACCGGGCCGGCCGGGCGGGATGGGAAATCGTACTGCTGCGCCTGCACGTGCGGCACTGCGATGCCTGTGCACCACAGGAGGACGGCGAGAAAGACGAGGGAGCGGGGGCGCATGGCGCGACGAAACGAAGCGAAGGCGCAGGAGAGCAGAGGGAGGGTTAGTTAAAGTTCACGTCTGGTGCGTCCTGGGCGCCCTGCTCGGCCTCGAAGGCCGCTTTCGACTCGAAGCCTAGGAGGCCGGCGAAGAGCACGGTTGGAAACGAGCGCACCGTCGTGTTATACGAGCGCACCGCGTTGTTGTAGTCGCGGCGCGCCACGGCGATGCGGTTTTCGGTGCCTTCGAGCTGGGCCTGAAGATCGCTAAATGACTGTGTGGCCTGGAGTTGTGGGTAATTTTCGGACACGGCCAGCAGGCGACCCAGCGACTGCCCAAGGGCGGACTGCGCCTGCTGAAATTGTTGCAGCCTCTGGGGATTGTTGAGGTCGTCGGCCGATATCTGGATGGAGGTGGCCTTGGCCCGGGCCTCCGTCACGGACTGGAGGGTCTCCTGCTCAAAGTCGGCCGCTCCTTTCACCGTCTCCACGAGGTTGGGAATGAGGTCGGCCCGCCGCTGGTACTGCGTTTCGACGTTGGCCCACGCCGTGCTCACCTGCTCGTCGGCCTGCACGAGGGTGTTGTAGGAACTGGCGGCTCCGCACCCGGCAAACCCAAGAAGCAGGACCCCGACCACGAGGGCAATAACACCTTTGCTGCGCATAGGAGGAGTGGGGAGAACGTGAAGGAAAACGACTGAGAACCCGGTTCGGTAAGCCGATCACAGTCAACGGGTGCCGACAGGGGGAGTTGCAGAGGCGGGCCCCGAATGGACGTCTGTTCTCACTCGAACTGAACGACGAGGTGGGCGATGCGGTGGGCCCGCTTGACGTGGTGCTTTTGCTGGAGGCCGAGCACCACGATGCCGTCGAAGGCGCCGACGCGGTCGAACACGTACTCCAGCGTCGTGGGGGCCGTATCGGCGTCGGGCGCATCGGGGTGGCGGTGGGTGAAGAGGGGATCCGCCCGGTCGAAGTAAAGGAGCGCCCCCTCCTCGGCCGCGTGGTCGAATGCCTTCCGCAGTTCGTTTTGCGTCTGCATGCGCCGGTCGGTAAGGAGGGAGGACGCATCGAACTGGTGAACCGTCCCCGTAATTTGTTGCGTGAGGCGGCTTAGGGCTTGTTGGCGCTGCTCGCGGGTGCCGCCGTGAAAGACGAGTCCCGTCCCCGACCGGTCCGGGCGCTGTTCCATGAGCGTGTGAAGGGTGTCGTCGAAGGCATCGGAGTCAAACGCGACGGACGTCGGCGGATCGGGCGGCGTGGAGGAAGCGTGGGCCATGATGGGACAGCAGTAGGAGGTGGGCGAGGCCGGCGGCTATCCGGTGCTCTGCATTGCGGCGGCGACGCCGTTGAGGCTGAGGAGTAGGGCCTCGCCAAGGAGCGTGCGGTCGGTGTTGTTCTGGGGCGCTCGATAGCGCCGCATCAACTCAATCTGGAGAAGATTCAGGACGTCGGTGTAGGGATTGCGAAGCTCGATGGAGCGCTTGAGAACCGGATTGTTTTCAAAGAGCACGTCCTGCTCGGTGATTCGAAGGATGGCGTCCTCGGCTTGTTCGTAATCGTCTACGATGGACTGATTAAAGGGGCGGTCCGCGTCGTCGAGGGCGTTGTACTGCGCGGCGATGGGGAGGCGGGCCCGGGCCATCTCCCGTTGGACGCTGTCGAGGGCCCCGCGGAAAAACGGCCAGTCTCGATAGAAGGTGCGGAGGCGGTCGAGGGCCTCGGGGCGGTCCGCAAGCAGTTGGGTGAGCCCCTGCCCGGTGCCGTACCACCCGGGCACAATGTAGCGGGACTGGATCCACGCAAACACCCAGGGGATGGCCCGAAGGCCGTCGAAGTCGACCTCGTTCCCCCCGCGCGAGACCGGGCGTGACGCAATTGGGAGGCGACTGATGTGCTCGATGGGCGTAACCTGCGTGTACCAGGTCCAGCCCTCGGGCGCGTCGATGAAATCGCGGTACGCGTCGTGGGCGTGCTGGGCGAGTTGGCTCATGAGGTCGGCGGCCTCGGAGTCGGTGCCCACCCGTCCGGCGTCCGGGGGGGCGCCGGACGATTGGGCGTGGGCCGTGGCGGTAAGCGTGGCACTGGTGAGCTGCTCGACGTGGCGACGGGCAATGTCGGGCAGGGCGTAGCGGAACGAGATGATTTCGCCCTGTTCGGTCATGCGAATGCGGCCGTTGTGTACGACCGGCGGCAGCGCCCGAATGGCTTCGGAGGTGCGCCCGCCCCCGCGCCCCACAGTGCCCCCGCGGCCATGAAAGAGGCGCAGGTCCACGTCGTGCGCCTCGCAGACGACCCCGAGGTCGTGGATGGCCTGGTGGAGGGACCAGTTGGCCCGCCAGTAGCCGCCGTCCTTGTTGCTGTCAGAATACCCGAGCATAATTTCCTGAAAGTGGTCGCGCCCCTCGAGGTGGGCCGCGTAGACCGGGTGGGTGAAGAGGGTGTCCATCCGGTCGTCGGCCGCGTCGAGGTCGTCGATCGTCTCGAAAAGCGGCACCATGTCCAGCGGGCACCGGTACGTCCCGTCCACCATCCGTCCGAGCCCCGACTCCTTGGCGAGCAGCATTGGCTCCAGGAGGTCGCTCACGGTGTGGGTCATGCTCACCACGTAGCTGCCCACCGCGTTGGCGTCCACGGCCCGAATGGACTGGATGGCGTCGAACACGGCCATCATTTCGGCGGCCGGGTCGGGGAGGGCCTCGGGGTCGGCGACGAGGGGGCGGGGATTGGTGAGCTCACGCTCCAGGACGTCCAGCTTGTCCTCTTCCGACAGTGCGGCGTAGTCGTCCGCGACGCCCGCCGCCGACAGCAGGGCCGACACCGTGGCCTCGTGGACGCCACTGTGTTGGCGGACGTCGAGGGCGGCGAGGTGGAAGCCGAAGGTGGACACGAGCGAGCGAATCCGGTGGAGCCGCCCGGTATGGGCGGGGTCTGAGAGGCCCTGCTCGGCCAGGCACGACGCAATGAGGTCGAGGTCCGCCCGCACATCCTCGGCGGTGTAGTCGGTGGGCTGCTCGGCGAGGGGGGCCTCGTCCAGGTGGTCGATCAGGCGCTGGAGTTGCGCCTCCATCGCGGCGATCTTTAACCGGTACGGCTCGTGGCGATACTGGCGACGGACGTCCGGAGGGAGCGAGACGTCCTCACGGTCGTCTTCGAGGGCGTCGTGCAGGGCCTCGGGGACGGGGCCCTGCCGGCTCGAGAGGCTGAGGTCGTCGCGGAGGTCGGCCAGCTCGTCGAGGTAATGCTCAAGGGTCGTGCGGCGCTGGCGGACAAACGTCCACCGCGTCACGTCCGGAGTCACGTTGGGGTTGCCGTCGCGATCGCTCCCAATCCAGGAGCGATACTGGAGGAAGGGCGGAATCTCCGCCGTCGTGTCGTAGTGTCGGCGGAGGGCGCGTTGCACGTCGCGGTGGATCGCGGGAATCGTGTCCCAGATGGGGCCGTGGAGGAAGTAGTGCCCCTGCTCCACCTCCTCACGCACGGTGGGCCGGTCGGCCCGGACTTCGTCGGTGCCCAGCAGATAGCTAATCTGGGCGTACAGCGAGTCGAGGGCATCGGCGCGCTCCGCCGGCGTGGCCTCACTTCCCCGGAGCGTGCCCAGCTGCGTGGCGATGCGGGTCTGCTTGCGGAGGACGGTGCGCCGCCGGGCCTCTGTGGGGTGGGCCGTGAGGGTGGGCTGGATGTCGAGTTGGTGGAGAAGGTCGACCACCTCTTCCACCGAATAGCCGTCGGCCTTAAGGGACGCGATGGCGCCGTCGATCGATTCGGGGCGGGGGGCATTCCCGGAGGAGGACGGATCCGTCCCCGTCCCGAGCGGCCAGTCCGAAGGGCCGGCCCGGCGGGCGCGCGTCCGGTTGATCCGGATGATCTCCTGCTGCTCCGCCTGGTTCACCAGATGAAAGAACGTCGTGTACACGTGCAGCAGGCGCGTGATGGTGGCGGTATCCAGGTCGGCGATCCGGGCCGCCGCCTCGGCCCGAAGGGAGGCATCGTCCTCCCGGTCGGCCCGCTTGCAGAGGACGCGCAGGTCCTCCACCTTCTGGAAGAGGTCGTCGCCCATCTGCTCGCGCGTCACGTGTCCGAGCAGCCCGCCCACCAGGTGCACCTGGCGACTTAGGGGTTCGGAAATGCCGGTGCCTTCGGTGTCGAGGTCAAGCCCCTCCCAGTTGTGCATGAGGTGTCGGAACGCATATGAGAAAAACAGAGGGGGCGAATCGTCGGACCGTACGATCCGACGAGCGGAATGTAGGGCGCCGTCGCTGGAGAATCGGCCCGATCGACGGGCAGCAGGCGACTGCGCAAGACCCTGAGTGGGACCACAAGGCGGTTAGAAGAGAGAGGTCGTGCTCATCCGCCGCCTTTGAGGTTGACCTGGATTACGCCGTTGTCGTGTCCGCTTCCGTACCGCATGGTGGCCTCGTCGGGCGGAAGGAATCTGATGTTCTCGACATCGATCACGCTGATTTGGCGGAGGACGGAGGGAGGGCCCTGCCGGCTTCCTTCCACGTACACCTCAATGTCGCCGGGATTGCTAATGCTTCCGCGTCCCCGCTTCTGCAGCCATTGCGGGTGGAGGCGACGAATCAGGTTGTAGGCGTTACTGATTTCGCCCACCTCCTGAATCTCCGACTGGGAAATGAAGTTTGGATCGTTCTGGGAGCCGCCGCTCTGGCCCGTGGAGGCACACCCCATCAGGGCAGCCAGGAAGAGGAAAGCGGAGGCCGAAAAAACAGTTCGGAACGTTCGCATGGCAATGGGGACGATGCGCTCAGAAGAGTGGCGAGGGGGGTGGAGGGGCCTGTCTCAAAGCCAGCGTCGCATCGAGGGGAAACTCTTAACCGATCGATAGGAGAACCGGGTAAAACCCATGGCTTATATCATCGACCTGAGGGGAAGTTCACTGAAACTGTAAAGAGGGAGGCACAGAAAAAGGGCCGACTGCGGGAGCAGCCGGCCCTCTGAAGTGATCGAAAAGTTAGGACCTCCTCTAGGGCACCGCCACGCGTGCCGAGTCGACCACTGGCGTATTGCTATCGCCTCGGGTGTATGGAGTGTCGGTCCCCAGATTGGGATCGAAGGTGAACTGTTGATCCCCGTTCGTGTCCTCGTGCGGCATGGCGACCACGGTGGTCGAGTCGCTCAGCTGGCTGTCCAGCTCAATGCCGATGGGGGACGCGTTGCCGTGAAAGCCGGCCTCCAGGTAGTCGGAGACCCCAATGATGTCGCCGGAGGGGCTGTCCTCGTGGAGGGCGACGAAGCCGCCGTCCTGCACGTAGGTGCCCTCGACCTCGACCGAATCCACGTTGTCGTCCGTGTCCCGGATGACGGTCTGGTCGTTGATCGAGACGATGGAAGCCGGGAGCAGCACGCCGTCAATCTCATGGACGACGCCGTCGTTCGTGGCGATGTCCACCGTTTCGAAGGCGGCGGTTCCATTCGTGCCCTCCACGCCGGACCCCGACAGGGACAGCGTCTCCTCGGGGTGCAGGAGGGTACTTGGTGTGGCCCCGGCCACCTCCGTGGACGTGAGCGAGTCGAGGGCGACGTGGTACTGGAGCACCTTCGCCAGCACGCCCGGAGCCGGAACCTCATCGTTTTCGAGCTCCCCGTTTCCGCTGGCGTCGAGGGCATTGAGGAAGGCCTGGTTGGAGGGCGCGAAGGCCGTCCAGCCATTAATGGCACTCTCGGGCGAGTCCGAGGACAGGGGGCCAACCAGGCCCGTGTCCAGGAGGAGGGAGCCGAACGTGCTCAGCTGGTTGTATTTCGTTGCCTGCTCCCCAACGGTCGGGTAGTCGGCTTCCGCGTTTACGGTGCCGGAGTACTCTTCGCCGTCGATGGTCGTCGTGACGGAGACGGTGTACGGGCCGGGCGAACTCGACGACACCATGAGGTTTTCGCCGTCGCGACGAGTGCCCTCTTGCGTAATGGCCCCGGAGGTGGACCACTCGTACTCCTGGTCGATGGTGAAGGCCCGAATCTGATACTCCCCGGAGGCGGTCGAATCGAAATTCGGAATGTTCAGGCTATCCGGGCCGAGCAGCGTGAGGTTCGAGCCGGGCTCCAGATCTACGTTCTGGGAGCTCTGGTCACAGGCCGTCAGGGTGATGGCCAGGAGGCCGGCGAGGAGGAAGTAAAGAGGAGACGTTCGAATATGCATGATAGACAATGTGTGCTCAGCGAGAAATACGGGCGGGAAGACCTTGGGACACTCCGGAGGAGGTTAGGGGGTAGGAGGATCCTCCGTATCCCACCACAGCCGAACGCCTTGATTGTCTCCACCGGCGCCGTCTCCTCCGAGGAGGTCCTGGATGGCAGTGGTGACGTTCGCCTCGTTCAAGGAGAACTCATCGTTCGGGTACACCATGCGCACGGCAAAGGCTTTCCCAAACTGCTCCTGTCCGGGGTTGCCCGCCGGGGGAGAGAGAATCCCTTCGAAGTCGAGGCGCCGGAAGGTCGTCCAGCCCGGGACGCCCTGCAGGTACTGCGCAATCCACTTCTGCGTGCCCAGGACCTGCTCGTAGTTGCTTGAGGTCACCGGGGCGGGGACACCGCTCTGGGCGAAGTAGTCGTTGATCTCGGACTCGCTCGCGCCCCAGTACTGCATCGAGGCCTCGATGGCATCTTCGTAGAGGGCCTGTCCCGACATGTTGATGTTCGACACGTCCAGGTTCGGTCGAAGGGCCGCCTCGGCCTTAATGAAGAGCACCTCATCGTAGAGCATGAAGATGGCCGGGGCGTCGGGGGCGGAGGCGACGCGCTCGCTCGGAATGGAGAACGAGGACGACGTAAAGAGGCTCTGGGCGTCCCCCTGGGAGAGTCCGTAGGGGAAGCCGACGAACTGATTGCCGTCCTCCTCCGGGAACGCGTCGGTGTAGTAGGCCGGGAGCCGCGGGTCGTTCGTCTCGTTCATGGGCTCCACCATCGACTCCGTGGCCGCCCAGTCCTGTCGCCCCGAGACGATTCGGTTTTCGTAGAACGGGTTCTGGAAGGGCGGCGAAGTGTCGAACGACATGAGGGCATTGTCGTCGTTGCTCTCGAACGTGCCCGCATCGATTGCCTCCTGGAGGGCGGTTTCGGCAACGCCAGGGCTCCGGTCCGCAATCGTGATGGCCACCCGCATCTTCAGGGCGTTGGCAAATTTCTTCCACTTGCTCATGTCGCCGCCATACACCTTATCGCCGGAGGCAAGGGTACTGGCGCCCGTGTCGATGCGTTGGCTGGCGTCGGTAAGCATCGTGAGCAGTGAGTCGTACACGGCCTCTTGGCCGTCGTACGCGGGAGTAAACGCGTCGCTGCTGGAGCGTCCCTGCAGGGCACTACTCAGCGGGATGGGGCCGAACATGTCGGTCATGGTCTTCACCGTCCAGGCCTGCATAATTTTCGCGACCGCAATCTGGTTGTCGTTCGGACCGAAGGCCTGGGCGCTCTGCGGGGAGTTTTGGTTGATCCGGATGATTTCCTGCAGGTTGTTGAGCGCCAGGTAGTAGTTTTCCCAGAGCCCGTTTAGGGCGCCGGGCCGGCTGGAGGCATACTGGTATCGGTCGGCATCCGTGTACTGGTTGGTCGTCCAGTACTGCGCGTACCGAACCCAGAAGCCCCCGGCGTAATCCTGCCAATACTGGTCCGCGATTTCCGCCTGGGCATTTGCGAGTAGCTTCGGCGGCTCAGCGTCCGTTGGCTGGTTCGGATTGTCGTTCAGGGAGGTAATGTCACACCCCCCGAGCGCAACCATCAGCGCGGCGAGACCGGCGATTGTGATCGTCTGAAGAAGAGATCTCATAAGTCTACGGAGTTCTGAGCGTCAAGCAGTGAGGAGGCCAGGAGGTCGGGGCGCATTTAGAAGTTGAAGCGCAGGCGGAAGCCGATCGTGCGTCGCGGCGGCATCTGTCCCGCCTCAATGCCCTGAAGGCTGCTGGAGCCCCGCACCACGGCGGTCGGGTCGAAGTTCGGAGTGTACTTCAGCAGGGTGGCAAGATTCCGCCCGTACAGCGACGCCGTCATGTTCTGCACCCGCGTGCCGGCGAACCACTGCTGGGGAAGGGAGTAGCTGAGCGTGACCTCACGCAGCTTGATGTAGGAGGCGTCGTACAGGTGAGCCTCGTGGGTCCCGAAGAGCGTCTGGAAAACGTTCTTCGCGGAGGCATTCCCGGCCGCGGTGGTCGGACTGTCGGCCGTGCCGCCGACGCCGTAATAGGGGGAGCCGTCCTCAAGCACAGCATCCGGGCGGGCGCCGAGCTGGCGGATGTTGTTCGCGGCGCTTTCTTCGAACATGCCGCTGTAGAGGCCGAAGAGGTTCGACAGCGACCAGATGTTGCCGCCTTTCTGGCCGTCGACCAGGACGGAGGCGGTAATGCCCTCGTAGGAGAACGTGGTGGACACGCCGCCCTGCCAGTCGGGCAGGTAGCTCCCCAGCTCCTGGGCCCCAGTCGACTGGTAGAAGCCACTGCTGCTCACGATCTTGTCGCCCTCATCGGTGCGGGCGAAGCCGGGGCCGAAGAAGACGCCGAACTCGCCGCCCTCGCTCGCCGTGAGGGAGGGGCCAAAGGGAGGAGACGAGGCGGTGTTGTTCAGCGGAACCCGCGACACCCCTTCGGCCAGACTCACGACCTCCTCGACGTTCCGCGACCAGTTGAGCGTCCAATCCCAGGACGCACTCTCGGTCTCGAGCGCCGTGATGTTCATCGAGAGCTCGACCCCCTTGTTCGCGATGGTTCCGGCGTTCAGCACACGCGACCGGAATCCGCTGGCGCGTGATCCCTCCACCTGAATGATCTGGTTCTCGATCTCGGCGCTGTAGTACGTGGCGTCAAGTCCCACCCGGTTGTTGAAGAACTGGAGCTGCGTGCCGATCTCCCACTCGCTTTTGATCTCCGGCTCCAGGTTAAAGTTCGGGAGGGCGCCGGGGAGGGCCTGACCAATCGTGCCTCGGAAGGAGGACTGGATCGGATAGGTGAAGGAGAGGCGGTACGGATCGGTGTCGCGCCCCACGCGCGACCAGTTCATCCGAATCTTCCCGAATGACAGAACGTCGGACTCGGACAGGGCCGCGAGGTTGGTGAAGACGAAGCTTCCGTTGACCGACGGGTACAGGTAGCTGTTGTTGTCCTCCGGAAGCGTCGACGACCAGTCGTTTCGGAGCGTTCCTCCAATGTAGGCCAGGTTCTCGTAGCCAAGCGTCACGTCGCCGTAGACGCCAACGAGGGCCTGCTCCTGGAAGAAGTCGTCGAGGGACGGACGCGACACGGAGTTCTCGAGAGTGAAGACGCCCTGCGTGCTCAAGCCCCCCTGCGTCACGCCCTGGTTGCGGCTGAGCGAATTGTATCGGTAATCCACGCCGCCCAGTGCGTCGATGCTGATACTCTCGGTGAGCTGGTCGCCGTACTCAATCGTTCCGCCCACGTGGCTCTCCTGGACTTCGCGGACGTCTTCCTCGTACTGGGACTGCTCGACCGAGCCAATCGCGATCCGCTCCTCCTGGCGTGTTGTGTAATAGTCGGTGCGGGCGTTGGCCGTCACCGTCAGGTTCGACATCAGGTCGTACGAGAGCTCGACCTTGCCGTACAGGCGGTCGGTATCGTCATTCTGGTAGTTCCGCTCCCGAATCCAGAAGGGGTTGTTCGCATAGATAATGTCGCCTGCCTGCGGGGCGTTGTCGCTGCCCAGGCCACTGTTGGCCCAGTTCCAGGAGCGCTGCGTTCCGTCCGGGCGCACGATGTCCCGCATCGGCGCATCATCGGAGAGATCCACCTGCCGCTGCCCGAAGTGATTAAACTGCAGCCACGGGCCGTTGGCGTTGGTGTAGCCGCTTCCCGGGCGGCCGCGGGCTTCCTCGTCAATGTAGTTGGCCGAGGCGGTGGCCGTGAGCTCCTCGGTCAGATTTAGCGAGCCATTGAAGCTGATATTTCGCTTCTCCAGGTCGCTTTCGACCGAGTTGCCGCGCTGCATCTGATTCTTCAGACTCAGGCGGTAGTTGTAGTCCTCACTGCCCTGCGAAAAGGCCACGTTGGTGTTCCAGGTCGCCCCAGTGTTGTAGAAGTTGTCGACGTTGTCTGGGTGGGCGTCCCAGGCGGAGGTCTGTCCCAGCGGAGCCCCGCTCACGTCGTCGTAGCTATGCCACTCGCGCACCTGGCGGCCGTCGAGGGCGGGTCCCCAGGACTGGTCCGTTCCGAAGTCGGCAACGAGCTGCCCGTCCTCGTTCTGGAAGAAGTTTGGGCTGGCTCCGCCCCCGTACTCGTTCTGGTAGTCGGGGAAGCCGTAAATGTCGCTGATCTCGACGCCGGTCTGGACGCTTACGCCAATGCCTTCGGTGTCCTGCCCGCTCTTGGTGGTGATCTCAATCACCCCGTCCGCGGCACGGGATCCGTAGAGGGCTGCAGCACTGGCGCCCTTCAGCACGGAGACCGACTTGATGTCCGAGGGGTTGACCATGCTTGCGGCGTTGCCGTAGTCGTATCCGCCGCTTCCGGTGTTTTGACCGAGCGAGTTGAAGTTCGAATTGTCGATTGGCACGCCGTCGACCACGATGAGCGGCTGGCCCGATCCCGAAAGCGAGCCCGGCCCCCGAAGCGTGATGCGGGAGGAGCCGCCCATGACGTTTGAGTTTTGGATCTGCGCGCCCGATACACGGCCCGTCAGGGAGCTAATGAAGTTCGACTCGCCGGCCTGGTCGAGGTCCTGCCCGTCGACCTGCTGAATGGCGTAGCCGATCGATTCCTCCTCACGCTCTACGCCCAGTGCGGTGACCACAACGTCTTCCAGCTGAACCTGACTCCGGGCGAGCGCAATCTGTATGGTTGTGGTCTCTCCCGGCTCTACCTCCACTGGAATCGACTTTTGCTGGTACCCCACGTAGGAGACGTTCAGGGTGTACGAGTCGGCTGGAATGTCGGTAATGCGGAAGCTGCCGTTTGCGTCCGTCGCAGCGCCCTGTCCGAGTTCGGACACCACGACGTTTACGCCGGGCAGTGTCGCCGACGTGGTGCTGTCAATGACTGTGCCTTCGATCGTGCCGGTTTGCGCCAGGGCATCCCCGGCAAAGGAGGCGAGCGCAAACAGCGCGAGCAGCGCGAGAGGGAGGCTCTTTCTTAGCATGACAAAGTGGGATTGTCTCGTAAGAGTGAGGACACACGCAGATGCCTGCAGGAAGACTGAACAGCCACTGTCGTCTCACACCTTGGGGGTCCTTGGACAAAAGACCCCGGAGTGGGGAGGCGACTCAGCAGACAGGTGGATGCATCAACGACGTGCCCGTCGATACTGACTGTGCATCCATCCCGAAGTTAGAGGGGCTGTATCAATCGTCCCATTCGCTAAAGCATTTGCAAAAGAGAGGGCGACCGGAAATTCACCGTTATTCACAGTTTTGAGTGTAACGGGTGTTTTCGGGAGTCGCGAGTTCAACCTCTCTTGATCCGGCTATTTTTCTAAACCTTCACGTTTGCCGGGCAATAATCAGAGGTGGGTTGGGACGCCCCGTTGGGAGACCGCGAAGGGGAGATGCTATCAGTCAATGTCGAGCGTGAAGCCGATGTGCGGAATGATGGGCAACTGGTCTACACGCTCTCGGGTGAGGAGGTCGAGGTAGAACAGGTTCTTGCGGTCGTAGGCGTTAATGGCCCCCGCCTCCGCGGTGAGTGTGAGGTCGGGCGAGAGGGTGAACGCCCGCTCGATGGATACATCGAGGCGATGGTAGCTGGGCAGCCGGGCATTGTACTGGCGATCGTACAGAAACCGATTGTTGCCCCGTTCCGATCGGGGCCGCCCGCGCAGACCGCGGATTTCGAGGAAGTTGTCGGTCCCGTACCCCTGGGTGAAGGGGCGGCCCGAGCTGTACTGCCAGCGGGCGCTTACGGAAAAGGGGGCCAGGTCGAGCGAGGCGGTGAGTCCCACCTTGTGGCGCTGGTCGTGCGGCGGGTTGTACTCGACCGGTGATTCGTCGACCCAGGCGTTGAGCTCGTCGCGGGGCGCTTCGTATTCCACCCAGCCGAACCCGTAGTTCGCGCGGAGGTCGAGACGGCCCGTTTGGAACCGAGCACTCGCGCTGCCCCCGTACGCGAATCCGTCGGCCAGCGTGAGCGACGTGTTAAAGACGGCGAGGGTGGACCACTCGGAGACGGGCAGGTCGCGAAAGGTTTTGTGGTAGCCCTCCAGCGAGAGGCGCACGTTTGGGGTCAGCTGGTGATCTACGCCCAGGATGGCGTGGGTGGACTGGAGGGCCTTGTCCTGCGGCGTTTGGAGCCAGGCGATGAACGGGGAGCCGGCGTCGCGCTCATCGGTAATTGCGTCGGTCAGTTGCCGATACAGGCCCCCGGCCGCCGTGATTTTGGTACGGGCGGCCCACGGGGGCTGCCAGGCGAGGCGGAGCCGGGGCTCGATGGTGTTCGTGCCCCAAAAGATGGGGAACTGCGTTCCAATGCTGGGGGAGGCGGTGACGGTGGACCCCATATTCCACTCGGCCCCCAGGAATGCCCCGGCGGAAATATCGAAGCTCTCTTCGGCCTGCACGCCGAGGAAGGTGCCCTGGAAATCGTAGTCGAACTGCGTGCTGCGGCCCCAGAATCCGCCGCGGACCCGGCCCCAGGAATACGGCTGCTCGATCCGCAGGGTGGCGTGGGTATCCCACGAGCCCGAGGAGCGGGTGTCCTGATCGGGGGTGCGGACGGAGTTGTTGAAGTGCGAGGTGCCGAAGCTCACGTACACTCGCTGCGAGGAGCCGCTGCCGAACGAGAGACACTTTCCGCCGACGGAGGTGTTCGACCAGCGGTAGCTGGAGGGCCGCGACGCGTCGATGCGCCCGCGGTCGTAGGTCCGCATGCCGGTGAAGGCACACTGCGACTTGTCGCCCTGGGTGTGGAGCCGCGCCATGAGATCGTAGAACCGGTAGGGGGTTTCCTGTCCCAAGAGATCGGGCCCGGCCCACTCGATCACCGAGTGGCGGGCGTTCACCAGCAGGGACTTTTCGCCGTAGTCGACCGGCCCCTCTGCCTGGACGGACGTGACGAACGGCCCGACCTCCACCCGCCCCTGATACTCTTTGAGGTTTCCGGGCCGGAGGTTGACGTCGAGGACCGATGAGAGGCGCCCGAGATAGCGCGCCCCGAAGCCCCCGGCGTAAAAGTTTGCGTTGGAGATCACGTCGGCGGGGAAGGCGGAGTAGAAGCCGATGATGTGAAACGGCTTCTTGATGGGGGTGCCGTCGACCAGGATCAGGTTCTGGGACGGGGTGCCGCCGCGGACGAAGAGGCGCCCCCCGCGGTCCCCGATCGAGGTTACGCTCGGGAGGCTTCGGAGGTACATCGCGAGGTCGGAGCCGGGGCCGGGCGTCGGGAGCGTCTCAATGTCGGCGGTGCCGATGCGGCGCAGGCCGGCCTGGGCGTCTTCGACGGCGTCCCGCTGGGCCTCCACGGTCACCTCGTCGAGCTGCTGCGGGGCCGGGCGGAGGGCGACCGAGAGGGTGCGCGTGCCGGGGCGGAAGCGGATTGTGTCGCGGTACGTTTCGAATCCCAGATAGCGTACCGAAAACTGGTACGTGCCGGGGGGCACGTCGGGGAGCTGGTAGAACCCGTCGCTGTCCGACACGCCGGCCCGGACGATGCGGGCCGAGTCCCGCACGACGACGTTGGCTTCGGGCAGGGGGGCTCCGTCGGTGCGATCGGTAATGAACCCGCGAATGATAGCCACATCCTCAGGCTCCTGCGCACAAACCGGGACGGCCGGTCCGGCTAGGAGCAGGCAGCCGACAAGCAGAAAGAGGAGTCGACCGACGGAAAGGGTGGGCGTATCGATATGCATAAGGCCCAGTCGTTCGTACAGAAGGGCGTCGGTGAGGGGAGAGGACCCGCTGTCCCCCGCTTCGTACGGAAGATAAGCGGTTGGTTCTGGAGAGGGGCTTATTGCCGGGATTCAATCCGAACCGCGGCCGTGTCCGTGTACACGCCGGATACGAGTCCGTGGCCGCCTTCGACGTTTGTGAAGGAGTCCGGGCGGGCAATCTCCGAGACCGACGCATCGTTGTACTGTGCCCATTCCGGCCAGTCGGGCCCGCCGGAGGCGGCGATCACCTTTGCCGAGTCGACGATGCACCGTCGGTCCTGCGTCCGGTTGGTCGTTTCGAGGTCCGACAGGTAGTTGATCTCAGCGTTGTATCCGCCCTCAACCTGGGTTGCGTCGTCGTACGAGTCAAAGTCGAACGTGTAGTTGAAGCCCTGGAACGTCTGGAAGTAGCGGATCTGTAGGGCCGCCATCTCCTCTACGTCTTCGAGCCGGACGTTGAACACGTTGGCGCCGTCGGTCTGGAGGCAGGGAATCCGGAGGGGGGACTCGACGAGAATGTCTGGGGGCAGGGCCGGGGTTGTGGTTGTGGCCCAGGTGGAGTCTCCCTCGGCGTTCCGAACGGTGATCCGGTAGGGGGTGTCGGGCTGGATGGGGGCCGTGGTCCAGAAGTTGTGCTGGAGTTCGTCCTGGAAGACGGCCATGAGCGAGTCGCGAAGCGTCCAGGACTGTCCGGTGGCCTGGTTGCGCAGGGTGACGGTGACGTCGAGGGTGCGGGGGGCGCCGTCGCTGGTGGGCGCCGCAAGAGGTTCTACGCGCACCCACTGGGTGTCCTGGGCGGGGTTCAGGGCGCCGAACATCGAGTAATGCTTGTCCTCCGACGGGACGATGGCCTCAACGGAGGTGTCGCAGCCCGCGGTTAGGAGCAGCGTGCCGAGCAGCGCGAGGCACAGGGCCCGAAGGGGGCGACAGGGACGAAGCCACGCGCCGTCAGCCGGTGGAGCGGTCCGGTTGGGGAGAGGGCGAGGAGCGGCCATGGGCAGAAGCATCTTCTGCAATGCTGGGGACCGTCAACAATAGGGAATGACTGGATGCTTTGCCAACAGGCGGTCCGCAAGTGCGCCCCGCGCCCAGGGGAGCGAGGACAGGGAATCGGAGGCGTGCGCACGGTCCCGCCGGGACCGGTTGCGTACAGGCGGTTGGGTGCGGAGAGGGGCGCAGGGAAGGGCAGGGGAGCGAGGCCGGAGGTAATGTGATGGGGCGGGCCTCAGTTTTGACGGGCGCTCTCCTGCCGGGTGGAGAGGGGGGCATTGGTTGTCGGCGGCGCTACAGGAGCGTAGCGGGGGCCGATGGTCGTGCCCTTGTGGGGGCGACGACGGACATCACGGTCGGGGCGACGTTCTATCACGGGTGTGTAGAGGGCCTCAGTAGTCATACCCGACGGCCTCCTCGTCGGTCACCTCGACCCCGAGTCCGGTGGCGAGCCGATTCACGAAGTTGAAGTAGCTGGTGATGAGGGCGATGTCGAGCACATCACGGTCGTTCCAGCCGGCTTCCCGCAGCTGGTCCACGTCGGCCTCCGTGGGGTCGCCGGGGGTCGTTGTGAGGCGCACGGCAAAAGAGCAGGCCGCCCGGAGTTTGGGAGACAGATCGTCTAGTGCCGTGTAGTCGTCTGCCAGTTGCGCGACGCGGTCGTCGTCCCAGTAGGCGACCAGGGCCTCGGCGTGGTGGCGCACGCAGTAGGTGCAGTCGTTGGCGGCGGAGACGACGACGGCGAGGGCTTCGCGCTCGGCGCGCTTCAGGTTGGAGCGGCCGAACAGAAGCGTTTCGTAGAGGGTGACGTGATCGCGGAGGGCCTCGGGGTTCAGGCTGTGGGCCTGCAAGATGTTCGCGACGCCGCCGCGGGAGTCGGCAATGTCGTCGTAGATTTCGGCGAGCTCGCCGTCGGCGTCATCGGGCGCGATGATGTCAATCCAGGCCATGGTATGGGTGGGGGAGGGTAGGGAAACGAAAAACGGACGGGCGGACTGAACGCAGAATTTTGTGGGCAGGGGCGAGGGGGCGTTACGTGGTCGCCACCTGCAGTTGATCGAGGCGGTCGTCGAGGTAGTTCTCCGTAATCAGCTGGCCAATGTTGAGGGCGGAGGTGGCCGCGGGCGAGGCGGCGTTGACGACGTTCACCACCCGGTCGGTTTCCAGGATGAGGAAGTCGTCTTCCAGCGAGCCGTCGGGGTGGAGCGCCTGGGCCCGCACGCCGGCCCGCGACTGCACGAAGTCCTCCATTTGTACGTCGGGGATGAGGTGGCGGGCCGCCCGCAGGTAGACCCGCTTGCTCAGGGACTGGAGGAGCTCGCGGGTGCCCTTTTGCCAGTGACGAGCCGATAGTTTCTGGAAGCCGGGATAGGTGAGGATGTCCCAGAGCTCGCCCCAGTCCACGTCCGTCAGGCGGTAGCCCTCCCGCGCAAACGACAGGACGGCGCTCGGCCCACACTCCACGCGGCCGTCGACCATGCGGGTGAAGTGGACGCCGAGAAAGGGGAAGTTCGGGTCGGGCACCGGGTAGATGAGGTTCCGGCAGAGGTCCCGGCGCTCGGGGACCAGTTCGTAGTACTCGCCGCGGAAGGGCACGATCTGCACGTCGAGACCCTCCTGCCCGCTCATCTGGGCCACACGGTCGGCGTATAGGCCGGCGCAGTTGACGGCGTGCCGGGCCGTCACGTCGCCGGCGGTGCTCACCACCCGCACGTGATCGGGCTCGGTGCGCAGGTCGAGCACCTCGGCGCCGGTCCGGATCTCGTGGCCCCGAGAGCGGAGCCGGTCGGCCAGCGCGTCCGCCACGCCGGGATAGTCCACGATGCCGGCCCCCGGCACGTGCAGCGCCGCCACGCCCCGCACGTGGGGCTCGATCTCGTGGAGCCGCTCCGGCCCAATCCGCGTACATTCGACATCGTTGGCGCGTCCCTTCTCCCGAATGCGTTCGAGCTCGGGGACCTCGTGCGGCTCAGTCGCAACGACGACCTTCCCGCACATCTCGTAGTCGACCCCTTCGCGCTCGCAGAACTCGATCAGGGAGTGCTTGCCCTCGCGGCAGTTTTCCGCCTTTAGCGAGCCGGGGGCGTAGAAGACGCCGGAGTGGATGACACCGGAATTGTGGCTGGTCTGATGGGCCGCCACCGCGTCCTCTTTCTCCAGAACGGCGACCGAGAGATCCGGGTACGTGTTGGTGAGGCGGTCGGCCGTGGCGAGGCCAACAATGCCGCCGCCGATGATCGCTACGTCGTGGGAGGGCATCAGAGAGCGCGGAGTCAGGAGAGAGGCGCGGGCTCAGACCGAATGTATGAATCGCCGACGCCCACCGGTCCGTTCCCGACCACGAGCTGGGCAACACCCCGGAGCGATAGGAGTTTATCGGGCGTTCTTATCTGTCGCCCCCCATCGTCCCATGTCGACTCGATTTCCGTCCGGTGCGCTCCTGGGGGCCGTGATTGTAGCGGCGGGGCTGCTGGTGGGGTGTGCGGATCCGGAGGGGGCGTCCGGCCCGGCGGCGGGATCGACGGCCTCCGCGACCGACTCCGTGTTCGACATCCGGTCGGTCACGCTCGACGCCCGCAATCCCCCAGAACCCGGCCTGTTGCCGCATCTGCGCTCCCTGGGGGTCACGCACCTCACGCTCGTCTCGTTCGGGTGGCAGCGGGCGGCCGACGACCCGCGCGTGCGCACCGACACGTCGGACGGCTGGTACAGCGAGTCGCACCGCGGCATTCGGGCCCTCGCCCGCCGGGCCGACACGCTGGGAATGGAGGTCATCCTGAAGCCGCACCTCTGGATTGGCGGGTACGACGAGGCCCAGGACCGCAGCGACATCGGCTTCGACACGGAGGCCGAGTGGCGACGCTGGATGGCGGACTACCGCGCGTTCGTGCTGACGTACGCCCGCCTCGCCGCGGAGGTCGACGCCGACGTGCTGGTGCTCGGCACCGAACTGACGCGGCCCGCCCGCGAGCGCCCCTCCTTCTGGCGCGCCCTGGCCGATACGGTGCGCACCGTGTACGACGGGGAGCTGACGTATGCCGCCAACTGGCATGAGAGCTACGACGAGATTGCCTTCTGGGACGCGCTCGACTATGTAGGGGTGCAGGCGTACTTTCCGCTGAGCGACGCGGACAACCCGCCGCTCGACTCGCTTCGGGCCGGCTGGCGACGCCACCGGGAGGCCCTTGCCCGCGTCCATGAGCGCACCGACCGACCGGTCCTCCTCACCGAGGTGGGCTACCGGAGCGCCCCCAGTGCGGCCGCGGCGCCCTGGCGCTGGCCCGAGGAGGACGACGTGCCCGTCGACCCCGCCCTGCAGGCCCGGTGCTACCGCGCCTTCTTCTCGACGGTGGCGCAGGCCCCGTGGCTGGCCGGGGCCATCGTGTGGAAATGGCACCCGACCGCCGAGGTCGAGCACCCGACCGGCTTTACGCCGCAGGACAAGCCGGCCGAACGTGTGATTCGGCGGTGGTTTGCCGGTCCGTGATGATGGCAGTCCGGGAGTCGCAGCGAAGCTCCGAACGACCCCGTCCGTCACCCCGTGCGCCCCGGTGGTGAAACTCTGCGGCCGGATCGTCGATCAACGATCTCGGCGAGGCCCGTGCTCCTTCTGAATTCAACCGACTCCTGCCCGTGGTTTCTGATCTTTTTGCCGCCGATGCCTGGACGCCCGTTGAGGGCTTCGAGTTCGACGATGTGACCTACCACCGCGCCGAGGCCCACGGCACGGTCCGCATCGCATTCGACCGCCCCGAGGTGCTGAATGCCTTTCGTCCGCCCACGGTGGACGAGCTGTACCAGGCCCTCGATCACGCCCGCCAGAGTGCCGATGTGGGCTGCGTGCTGCTCACCGGCAACGGCCCCTCGGAGAAACACGGCAAGTGGGCCTTCTCGTCGGGCGGCGACCAGCGCATTCGCGGCGCAGACGGGTACCAGTACGAGGACGAGGAAGGCGAGGCGGACGAGGCGCGTCCGGGACGCCTGCACATCCTGGAGGTCCAGCGCCTCATCCGGTTCATGCCCAAGGTGGTGATTGCCGTGGTGCCGGGCTGGGCCGTCGGCGGGGGACACAGCCTGCACGTGGTGTGTGATCTCACCCTCGCCAGCCGTGAGCACGCCGCCTTCAAGCAGACCGATCCCGACGTCGCCAGCTTCGACGGCGGCTTTGGCTCGGCCCTGCTGGCGCGGCAGGTGGGCCAGAAGAAGGCGCGCGAGATCTTCTTCCTCGGCAAGACCTACTCCGCGGAGGAGGCCGTGGAGATGGGCATGGCCAACGAGGCGGTCCCGCACGACGAGCTCGAGGAGACGGCCCTCGACTGGGCCGAGACGATCAACGGCAAGAGCCCCACGGCCATCCGCATGCTCAAGTACGCCTTCAACGCGGTGGACGACGGCATGGTGGGGCAGCAGGTCTTTGCCGGCGAGGCGACCCGACTGGCGTACATGACCGACGAGGCGCAGGAGGGCCGCGACGCGTTTCTGGAGGGGCGGGAGCCGGACTGGAGCGATGTGCCCTGGCACTATTAGACTGAAGTCTTATGTCCACGCCCGACATCAAAACGTTTTTTCGGTTGGCGCATCAGCATTTCGAAACGCTGGAGGCGCTCTTCGACGCCCGGAAGGGGATGCGGGAGACTGAACTCCGCTCCCGACTGGGCAAAGACTCCTCCCACACGGCCTCTGCCGGGCACGTTTTCCGACAGTTTCAGACACATCGGCTGATCGAGGCCCGTCCCGAAGAGACGGCGTCCTTCGAACTTACGCCCCCAGTGCGTCAGCTTTTTCGAGAGTTCCGGCGAAAGCAAAAGCTAAGCACGCCGAAGGCCATCCAGGCGTATCTCGATCGCCTGGAAGAACTCATGGAGCGACTCGATCACCGCACCGAGGAGTCTAACGGCCCAGGCGTAGAGCGCGTGCTCGAACATATCGATACCGAAATTGAAAATATTCGCACGCTTTCTCGATCGAACCGGGAGGCGGTTCTGAACCGTGTAACCGAGCTCCGGGCCGAAACGATGTCCCACTCCGTTCGGGAGCGCTTTGTGATGATTAATGAGCTGCTCGACGACTACGTCACGCCGCTTCAAAACATCGTTCAGAGTCGGGGGCCGTTTGAGAAGCGTTTTTCCCAACTCAGGGTGATGCTTGGCGAAGCACAGACTGCTTTTTCGGACGACCCCTCCCTTGTTCGCGATCTCAAATCGACGAGAGCGCGACTCCGATGCGTTCGGCGAACCGTGCTTGAGAACTTCGAGGCCGCCCGTCGAGAAACGATGCATCTGTACGAGCAGCATGAGACGAGCAGTTACATTCTCGAAGGGGCGTCCTCGCTTTTGAACCGCGTTCACCACGAGGGGGCGGATTCGCTGAAGTTGATTGAAGAAATGGAGCTCGCGAGCTTCAGAATGCGAACAGTGTTTCGGGAGGAGGGCCTCAGTGCGTATCTGCACGACATGGCGGGATACGAACCGCCGGACCCGGAGCCCATTCAGGAGCCTTCGTCGTCACGCGTCCCCTCGGTGCTCGACAGGGATGAACTCATCTCAGATGCGCACGCGGCCTGTCCGATCCCCGACGCGATGGCCTGGCTCATTGATGAACGGGACGCCGCCCCCCTGCGAACCCTTCGAGCCTACCGCTACCTTCTGCAGAGCGAGACGTTGTCGACAACATTCGGAGACACGCGAAGGGAATACGATTTCGGAGACACGGTACTGTCGGCCGTTCCGGTTCAAATAAGGGTAGAAGAAGGCTTCTCTTCTCCGTAAATTGTAATGGTTGGCGCCGGACCAGTCTGAGCCGCTCGTTCTGTCACCCAGGCCGTCGAGGACATGGATTCTCTTCCCCACCTCGAACCCATTTTCAACAAGCTCCGCCGAGGTTATCACTTCACCCCGGAGGACGGCGAGGTCTACCGCACGCTCTGGGACCGGTTTGAGGAGTATCAGCGCTTGTTCGACAGCCTCGGGCTCGATCTGAAGAAGCATCCGAAGAATGTGGTTTACCTGGTTGCAAACGACAACGTGCAGCCCGGTAAGCAAGCACGACGGATGGGCCTGTTCATGCTGATCCTCGTTGAGCACTTTGGCGAAACCCATTCGTCGATTGTCCCCTCGTTGTTCGACACGGGGTTCCGAATTGAGAACCTGCCCCACCTGAAAACGGCCCGGTACGAGGAGTACATGAATGCCATTGATGTCCACGATGCCGACGACCTGGACGGCATCGTGAGGTCCCTGGTGCGGTTCGGGTTCGCGAAGAGGGTCGACACTGGTTTTATGCTTCGAAGGGCCGCCTACCGGTTTTTGGACCTCTGCCGCGAGGCCTCAGATCTTGAGGAGGGGGAGGCGGAAGAGGTTTCAACGTCTCAGGATTCCGCTATCGATTCCCTGGACCCGGCTGAGTCGTCCTCAATTGAGTGAAGAGACGGCAGTCCGGGAGAGTCTGCCGGCGTTTCAATCTCTCCGCCATTCATTTACGTGAATCCAGCCCGATGCCCACCACCGGACCGACGCGACTCATCCTCATCAACGCGGCGAAATTTAGCTATGCCGACGTGGATCTCACGAGGCCGCTGCATCTTGTCGGGCCCAACAACATCGGCAAGACGACCCTGGTCAACATTCTCCAACTTCTCTACGTCGACAAGGAGAGCCACATGTCGTTTCCCGGATACAGCTGGCGGGAAACAAAGTCGTACTACTTCCCCGATCGCCGGAGCTACGTGCTCTTCGAGTGCCTCACCCCGGAGGGCCTGCAGGTGGTGGGCGCCTACGGAAAAGGGCCAACGGACGGACACGATATTCAGCGATTTGCCTTCTCGGGCGAGTTTGAGAAGACGGACTTTTTAACCTCGTCCGACGAAGGCCTGATGCCCAGAGAGGTGGAAGATGTAAAACAGAGCCTCAGTTTGAAGGATTTTCGGGAGTTGGAGGCCCGAACCCTCCGGGCCGCTCTTACCGGCATTGGTGACAGTAAAGGGCTCCGCCTAGGCCTTATTCCGGTGCAGGACCATAACGGGTACGCAAAATTCCGCGATCTCTTTAAGGGGCTCATCCGACTCCGACGACTCGACCAGAGTGCTCTGAAGCAAACCCTGTGTAGCACCTATGCATCGGGGATGGAGACGCTGGAGATCAACCTGCAAGAGGCTCACGCCGAGGAGTTCGAAAAAATGAAGCAACACCGGCGCGAGATCACCGACTTAAAGCACCACGAGGCGGATATCGAGGATGCGCTGCGTCAAGCGGACCGGCAATCAGAGCTCCGCCGCCGGTCGGTCGAGAAGTGGGCCCAGCTTCTCCGGATGAGCAGTCGACACAGTGTATCTCTCCGAGGAAAACAGCAGAAGCTGCAACGCGAGATTCAGCAAAGTAGGGCGGCCCTTCAAGAGGTGCAGGAGAAAAAGCAGACGCTCGAAGAAAAACGGGACGAGGTGAACCGACGCCTTGGTCGGCTGATGGGAAAAGAAGAAGAACTCGATGATCTGATCGAACAGTTTTCCGATTTTAATCCGGACGAGGTCGTCTCTCAAATCGATGAGCTCGAAGACAAGCGGGCACAGATTCTTGCCGATCTCAAGTCGGTAGACACCGATGCTCCCGAAGAGATCCAGAAGCGCCGCAACCGGGCTGAAAATGCGATAATGCGTCTTCAAAAACGCCTAGAAGGGCTCCAGGACCTGATGGGGCCGCTATTGAAAAGGCATCTCGGGGAGGATCGGCTGACGCGACTCTTCCGAATTCTCAATCCTCACCTTCTGGAATTGAACGTCGATGGGGAGGAGATTGTCCTCGATGATCTCGACGAATTGCTCCGGAGCTTACGGGCTCACGGCGATCGTTTCGACGAGGGACGCTGGTATTTTCCGGGCGGGCACCTTTCACTTGCGGCCCTTTCAGATCCCGGCCTCGCCGATTATACAGATCCGGCCCACATTCGAAACGAGTTGGAGCAGCGACGTGACGAGTACGAGCGGCTCGACCGCCGCCTGGAGGTGGCCAGGGATGTGAGTTCGAGGCGACAGGAAGCAGAGACGATCGAACGCCGACTTGAGCAGCTTCGGTCGAAGATGGATGCGTACGAGAACGCAGTGGAGGCGGAGAAGGAGCTCAAGTCCGTACGGTCCCAGATTGATGATCAAACGGATGTGTTGAATGCTACGAAGGAACGCCTGGCCGAGAAGGAGACAGAAATTCAGAATCTGAAGCGAGAGTGTCGCGAATTCAAGTCTCGATTTGAGCAGCTCCGGACGCGAACGGAGACGATCAAAAAGCGAATGCGCGGGCTCGACGTACCCCCCGCAAGGTGGGGGCGGTACCTGGCAGTCACGCACCACAAGCGCGACACCCTTCAGGTGGACCGGTCGCCCGTTTTTCCTCCAACTGCACCGCAGAAGACGGGCGAGGACATTTTGTCCTGCGCGGACCAGTATGAGAACGAGAGAGAGCGGGAATCACGTGCCTCAAATCGGCTACAGAGGACTCTGGACCGTATTCATAGCGGCACGTACGGCGAGTATAAGAAAGACACGAGGACAAACACGCTTGGTGAGCTTCGCGACCAAAAAGAGGGACTTGACGAGCGTCGCCGCACCCTCGAAAAGATGTGGGGCGAGCTGATGACCGGACTGGGGCGAAAGATCAACGATCTTCTATCGAGTCTCGACACCATCCAGAGTGTTGTCGACCGAATCAATCGACGCCTTCGAGAAACCTCCGTTTCGGATTTGGAGCGCCTCCGTCTGGAGATCGCGCCCGTTGAGTCGATTACGAATCTCTTGGAGCGAGTCGCGAAGCATGAGACCATGCCGCTCTTCGGGGGCGAGGGGGAGATTGAAGAGGACCTCGGGCAACTGAAAGAGCTTTTCCAGGGGCATCCGCAGATTCATCTCACGGATCTTTTCAACGTCGGATTTGCGGTCACGACCGCCGATGGAGGGACCGAGCGGTACGACGGGCTGGACAACATTCAATCCAACGGAACGTCGATCACGATCAAGGTGCTCGTGCACCTGGTGCTCATCAACGATCTACTGCGGGACGACGCCCTCCGGCTTCCGTTCTATCTCGACGAAGCGTCAAGCCTGGACGAGAGCAATCTCGAAGGAGTCGTGCGTGCGTCAACTGAGATGGGATTCATTCCCGTTCTCGCAAGTCCGTCTGAGTCGACGGCCGTCCGGCACATCTACCACCTGCAGACGGATGGCGGGCGGGTGTATCTCGGACCCGAACATCGGGTTGAGCTTCGACAGAAGGAGGAGACGGCCAGTGGGGGACCTCGCTCGTCCGTTGCGAGTGGCCGATAGTGCGGATGTGAACCCGCTCACGGCATCTGTGATTGAAAAGAATTTCGGGATGGCGGACGGACTGATTCAGACACTGGCTCGGCTTCTGGAGCAGGGGAGTGTGCCTTGGAGCAGCGTAAGTGCTAAGCAGCGAGACGAGCTTCGATCTCTTCGCGAGGCGGGCGTGTTGACCGTAGAGCGTTCTGGAGGCGGCCGACGTCTCGCGGTCCAAAACGAGGAGGTGGTCCGGCAGTTTGCCGAAAAAAAGTATCCCTCCGGGCTCGACGATGCGCGTGCGGCTGCGGACCGTGGAGCCGATGGAGCTCTCCCAGCTTCCGAAGCAGTGACACACTTTCGGGATGCAAAACGAGGGACGGCCGGGGACGAAGTGCTCTTGTTTCGTGGCGCACCCGGTACGACGATCACCTATGAAGGGTCTCCGTTTCGGGTGGGACAACTCACCGAAACAGCAGGGGTCGCTGCCGTGGTGCTTGGCTCTGACACGTCGATTGCCGTTGAGGAGTCCCTGGCCGTTGTGGAGAATCGGGAGGCCTTCCTGCGCTTTGAGGACCTTGGCACGACGGCACGGCTGGCGTGTCTCGGAGGGGGTGTCCTTTCCACCCGGATGGTTGAGTGGCTCGGTACGCTTGATATTGGAGCCGGTGACATTATTCACTGTCCCGACTACGATCCTGTAGGTCTGAGTGACTTTCAGCGCCTGCACGACGCGTGTGGAGCCCGAGCCCGGCTGTTTTGGCCGGATGGACTGGAAGTGCTTCTTGATCGGTATGGAAAATCCGATCTTTACGCGGACAGCGCTGCTCGTCTCGACGGGCTGGCTGAGGCCTCACATCCAGACATCCAACGGCTTCTGCGTCTGCTTCATCGGTATGGGCAAGGGCTAGAGCAAGAGATCCTCCTGCACAAGGCTTTACAAGAGGACGATTGAAAATGGGCACACGCAGAATGAACCACCACATTCAAGCAAACCAATTTCCCGAAACGTCTACCCAGGCTGCTTTCGGCTCCACCTCGTAACCCCTACGTTGGAGTCGGTGTTTGTGCCTGGGGCCGTCGCCCCGGTTACCCTCTGCAGTGTCTGTCGCCTCGCAGTATCTCTATGTCTATTCCCAATATCGACGCCGCCGACCTTCCCGGCCTCGCCCCCGCCGACGACTTTTCATTTCGGGAGGGGCAGCTCGCCTTCCTCGCCAAGCTCGCCCGGGCCTACCAGGAGGGCCGCACCGATCACCTCGGCGTCTTCGTGCCCGGCTACGGCAAGACGCTGACGGCCCTCGCCTCCTTCGCCGTGGCCCGCGCCATGGGCGTGTGCGACAAACTGGTGGTGTTCGTGCCCCGCAGCAACCTGCAGGAGCAGTACGCCGACGCGGACGAGATGGCCCGCATGCTCCGCTGGATCGGGGCGCCCCGCATGCCGTTCTGCGTGGCCGATTCGGATCGCGTGTTCGTCAAGAACCCCGACATCCCCATCGTGATTGCCACCTACCAGTACGCCTGCGGGCAATCCGGCAACAGCGACCTGCAGCGCTACTGCCAGCAGGGGTCGCCGCTCTTTGTGCTCGACGAGATCCACCACCTGCCCGAGGAGGGCACCTGGTCGCAGGCCGTGGGGCGGCTGCCGTACGACTCGCTTATCGGCCTTTCGGGCACGCCCCTCCGCAGCGACGGCCAGCCGCTCTTTGGGGTCCCGCACGACGTGGAAACGACCGACAGCGGCCAGGAGCAGCTCCACTACCGCGCCCTCCACGAGGTGAGCCTGCGCGACGCGCACGCCGAGGGCCAGATCCTGAAGCGCATCGAGGCGCACGTGGTCGACTACACCATTACGATGGTGGAGGAGGACACCGGAGAGGAGGTGGAGGTGAGCCTCGCTGAACTGAAAAACGAGGTGGGCCGCGACACCGCACACCTCGACCGCTACTTCGCCCGCCGCAGCCTCCGCTTCCACGACGTATACCTCGACACCCTGCTGGGCCCGGCCGTGGGGCGCCTCCAGGAAAAGCGGGCCCGCCACTTCGGGCCCGGCGACGAGCGCAATCACCAGATGCTCGTCACCTGCATGAGCAACCGCCACGCGGCCGACGTGCTCGACTTCATGGAGCGGCGCTACGGCTGGTTCACCACCACGCGCATCGGGCAGGACGTGCCGCGCGACGAGCGGGAAGAACGGCTGGAGGCCTACCGCCAGGGCGACGTGGACGTCATGGTGCAGGTCGACATGATTGGCGAGGGCACCGACATCAAAACCATCAGCGTCATCGCCAAGCTGGATCTCGTGAGCGCCCGCTCCAAGACGCTGCAACAGATCTTCCGCGGCATGCGGTACTACGACGGCTGGGACGAGGCGGCCAACGTGTGCGACGTGTTTACCTCGGGCGACCTGGGCCTCTCCCAGACCCTCGACTGGATGACGCGCGAGGTGCAGGAGGGCCTGCGGCGCCGGACGGAAGAAGGGACCGCGCCTGAGAAGGCCGAGCAGAACGACGAGGCCTCGGAGTGGGCGCTGACGGGGGTGAACGAGGGTGACATCGAAACGCATCGGCTGGAGCTGGAGAGCAACAGCCGGGACGCCAACCTGCAGGTGCAGCGCCAGCCGTTCGAGGAACCGGATCCCGACACGCTCGACCTATCGGCCCAGGAGGAACAGCTCCGGAAAGAGTGCGCGGAGCTGGCCACGCAGGTGGCCCACACCCTCGAAAACCGGGGCATGGACGTTCACATCCGGGACGTCCACGCGAAGGCGAAGGAGCGATTTCGCAAAGCGCAGTCCGACATGAGCCTCAAACTCCTGAAGCGCAAAAAGCAGTGGCTTCAGCGCTGCCTCCGCAGCCGCCGACTGGTCTGAGCACGGCGGAAAAGGGCTGTGCCGGTTGGTTTAATTTAAATTCACAGTTCCGACCCCGACGCGCGGGGGGCGGTCCTACGCGGAAGGAATGGACTCGGGCCAAAAATTTCTGTTTTCCTTCACAGCGCCCGTTCTAGACGAATTTATTTGTATGAATTTAGTCGTATAAATAATAATTTGGCGTAAAAACGCTTCCAGTCCCCAATAGTTTGCCTTATGGGTGAGCGGTGGATACCGTGAGGAGTGGCTTGGGTCCCCGAGGCCCACACTGCTCGCGCTCCCTCGCTCTGTTTAAAAGTGAACCATGCGGCTTCGTACGACTGGGTATCTGCTTCTCTTCTCCCTTCTCCTCTCCGGCGTCTGGGTCGACGGGGCGGCGGCACAGTCCGCCGAGACGACACAGACCAACCTGAATTATGTCTGGACGATCCTGGCGGCCGCGCTGGTCTTTTTCATGCAGGCGGGCTTTGCGCTGCTGGAGGCCGGCTTTTCGCGGGCGAAGAACGCCGTGAACATCATCATGAAGAACGTGATGGACGCCTCGGCGGGCGGGCTGGCGTTCTTTGCCGTTGGGTTTGGCCTCATGTTCGGCACGTCCTGGGGGGGAGTCGTCGGCACCGACGGGTTTTTTCTGACGGGGACCGGGGATCAGCCCGAAACGTGGACCTACGCGTTTTACTTCTTCCAGGCCGTCTTTGCGGCGACGGCGGCGACCATCGTGTCCGGGGCCGTGGCCGAGCGGATCAAGTTTAGCGGCTATCTGCTCTTTTCGGTGGCGATCACGGCGGTGATCTATCCGGTCTTTGGGGCCTGGGCGTGGGGCGGCCTGTTCAACGGCAGCGGCTGGCTGGAGGCGCTCGGGTTTATCGATTTTGCCGGGTCGACCGTCGTGCACAGCGTGGGCGGATGGGCGGCCCTGGCGGGCGCCCTGGTGGTGGGGCCCCGGCAGGAAAAGTACGCAGCGGACGGCACGCCGCGAACGATTCCGGGGCACAGTCTCCCGCTTGCGGCGCTCGGCGTGTTCATTCTGTGGCTCGGCTGGTTTGGCTTCAACGCCGGGTCCACGACCGCCGGCTCCACTGCGATCGCGAAGATTGCGCTGAACACCTTTGTGGCGGCCGGCGCGGGGGCGGTCCTGGCCATGGCCGTCACGTGGATCGACGGGGGAACGCCGGACGCCACGATGACGCTGAACGGGGTGCTCGGCGGGCTCGTGGGCATCACGGCGGGCTGTGCCGCCCTCACGCCCCCCTTCGCCATCCTCACGGGGGCCGTGGCGGGCGCGATCGTGGTGTACGCCACGCGGGGCCTGGAGCGCATCGTGGACGATCCGGTAGGCGCCATTGCGGTGCACGGGGTGTGTGGGGCGTGGGGCACTCTGGCCGCCGGCCTCTTCGACGCGAGCGGGTTCAGCCTGGCCCAGGTCGGGGTGCAGGCGCTCGGGGTGGCCGCCGCCTTCCTCTGGACCTTCCCGGTAAGCTACGGGCTCTTCTACGCGCTCGACCAGGCGCTCGGCCTGCGCATCGAGGATGCGACGGAGCACAAGGGGCTCGACCGCCACGAGCACGACGTGGAGGCGTACCCTGAATTTACGACCAACGGAACCGCCTCGCCCCAGCCGCCCGTGGAGGAGCGAGATCCAACAGGTGTGTAATAAAGCCGCCAAAGCTGGGGACGAAGCCGGAACGGGGGAATGGTTCTCGGCGGAGTGCGTCTAATCCTGTCAGCGCGATTCAAAAAGCGCTCCGCTGAGTTGATCGTCCATCCGACCTCACCGATGTCTATTTCCGATACTGCTTCCGATCGTCCACACGTCGTCATCGTTGGGGCCGGATTTGCGGGGCTGGAGGCCGCGAAGTCCCTGCGGGACGCCCCCGTTCGAGTGACGCTGGTCGACCGCAACAACTACCACAAGTTTCAGCCGCTGCTCTACGAAGTGGCGATGGCGGGGCTGGAGCCGGACGACATTGCCCACAACGTGCGGAGCGTGTTTCAGGGGGACGAGAGCGTTCGGTTTCACCTCGGCACGGTTGTGGGCATCGACCGCGACGCGCAGGAAGTGCAGTTGCAGGAGGGCGGGGCCCTGTCCTACGACGCGCTGATCCTGGCGGCGGGCGCCGTGAGCACAGATTTCGGCATTCCGGGCGTGGAGGAGCACGCGTTCCCGCTGAAGAACGTGCCGGACGCGGTTACCCTGCGCAACCACGTGCTCAAGCAGTTTGAGCGATACGACCAGCACCGGGAGGCCGCGGGCGAGGGGGCCTTGACCTTCGTTATTGTGGGGGGCGGCCCGACCGGGGTGGAGATGGCGGGGGCGCTGGTCGAGCTTTTCGACACGCTCAACGACGACTTTGCGGCGTTCGACACGCGGGCCGAGGCCCAGTGTCTCCTGTTGGAGATGCAGGACGATCTGTTGCCGCCGTACCAGCCCTCCCTGCGCCAGTACACGCGCCGGGTGCTGGAGGCGCGGGGCGTCGAGGTGCGGACCCGAACCGCCGTGGAGCGCGTGGAGCCGGATCGGATCCATTTGCAGGGAGGGGACGCGATTCCGGCCCAGACGCTCGTGTGGGCCGCCGGCGTGAAGGCCAGTCCGCTGGCCGACCTGCTGGGAACGGAGCAGGCCCGCGATGGCCGGGTCATCGTGCACCGGGACCTGAGCGTGCCGGAGGCGCCGAACGTGTACGCGGTGGGGGACATGGCGGCGATTGAGGGCGAGGACGGCTACGAGCCGCAGCTTGCGCAGGTGGCCATCCAGAGCGGGCGCCACGCGGCGGCGCAGGTCCAGCGCCAACTTCGGGGAGCGTCTACCGAGCCGTTTGCGTACCGCGACTACGGTCAGATGGCCACCATCGGGCGGAACGCGGCCGTGGCCGAGCTAGCGGGGGGAGTCACCTTCAAGGGCCTCTTTGCCTGGCTCCTCTGGGTCTTTATTCACATCGCCAAGCTGGTGGGCTTCCGCAACCGGCTCAGTGCACTCGTGAACTGGGCCTACAACTACTTCACGTACAGCCGCAGTGCCCGCCTCATCCTGGACGACGTGTCGAAGCCCGACCTCCAGGTGCCCGCCGAGCAAAGTGGAGGGGAGCAGCGGGCGCCGGTGCAGGCAGAAGCATGAGCTGAGGCCCGACGGAGGCGTCGTAGCGCCGCGGGGCGTTGGAGAGGGGGCGGAGCAATTGCCTGGGGATGGCGTTAGGCTGCCTCCCACAATCGGCTGTTTCGCCCGCGGTGCTTCCTGTTTATGCCTGACCGTTCTCCCCTCCTCGCGTGGCTCGTGTGTGCTGTGGCCGGGGCGCTCCTCCTCGGCTGTTCGGAGTCCGCGTCGGTGGACGTGCCGTCGGGAGAGTTTGTGATAGAGATCGGCGGCAGCGTGACCGACACCCTGCGGGGCCCTGTGCAGTACCGGGTGCGCGACGGGCACCTCGTGGGAATCGAGCTGGGTACGCCGGACGGGGTGGGGATGTCCCTCGAACTGGATCCCCGCCCGCTCGCCCCGGGCCGCTACACGATCGTGGACGGCCCCCTCTTTGGCAACCAGGCCGACACGTTGGAGGCGGCGGGGACGATGGCGTTTTTGACGACGAGCGACGCCGCGTTCACGGCCGAGCGTGGCACGCTCACCGTCGAGAGCGTGCAGGGGGAGACGGTGGCGGCCACGTTTTCGTTCGAGATGCGCGGGCAAATGCACCGGGGCGGGGGCGATGCCGGCGTGCAGGTGGAGGGACGTCTCCGCGCCCCGCCCTCGCGCAACTGAGCGCTGAGGTTCTCGCCGGGGCCGGCGGAAGAGGCCGTAGAAGAGCCTTGGGGCAGAAGAGGAGCGGACGGGAGGCATCTCCGTCGCAAACTCATTCGGCACCGTTGCGTCCCTCAGTTCGACTCCAGAGGTTATGCACAGCACACGTCGCATTCTGTCTCGACAGCTCGTCGGCCCGATCTCATGAACGCCCCGTCTTCTCTCGCCTGCCCCTTCGACGACGTAGATGCGTGGGGCTCGGCCCCCGGTCGGATCGAGTTCATCGGGAACCACACGGACTACAATGGCGGCTGGGTGCTGGGCGCGGCGATTGATCGGCGGGTGGAGGTCGGGGTGCGCTTTCGGGAAGACGACCAACTCGTCCTGCGCAGCGCCGACGCCGAGGCGGCGGTTCGCCTCCCGCTGCACGCGATCGAGGCGCAGTCCGGCGCCCGGGCCTGGGCCAACTACGTCCTGGGCGTGATCGTCGAGCTACGGGCGGCGGGCGTGGCCCTGGATCGCGGAATGGAGCTGCGGGTTGAGAGCACGTTGCCCGTGGGGGCCGGGCTGAGCAGCAGTGCCGCGCTGGAGCTGGCCACGGCCGTCGCCGTCGTGGAAGCAGTGGGGGGCGACCTGGACCGGAAGCAGCTGGCCCAGCTGTGCCGGCGGGCCGAGAACGAGTTCGTGGGCGTGCCGTGTGGCATTCTCGATCAGGCGGTCGTGGCGTTTGGGGCCGACGATCGACTCGTGCGGGTGGATGCGCGCACCGACGAGATCACGTCGGTGCCATTCCCGCCCCGGACCGGGCTCTGGATTTTTCGGACCCACGAGGCCCACGCCCTGGCGGATGCGCATTATCAGGAGCGGCACGACGAGGCGCGTGCGGCCCGCGACCGACTCGACGACCTCCTGGGAGGCGTCGACCACCTCGTGGACGTGTCGCCCGATCAACTGTCGGAGGTGCAGGCGGAGCTCCCGGAGGTGCTCTACCGCCGGGCCCGCCACGTGAGCACGGAGCACCGCCGGGTGCAGCGGGCCGTGCGGCTCCTGCGCGACGAGGCGTACGAGTCGGTGGGCGATCTGCTCTTCGCCTCCCACGACAGCTCGCGCACCGACTACGAAAATAGCACCGACGAGCTCGACTTCGTTGTGGACCGGCTCCGCGACACGGACGGGGTGCTGGGCGGACGCCTCACGGGGGCCGGGTTTGGGGGCGCGGCCATGGCGTGGACGGGCGAAGGGTTCGGGGCGGACGAGGCCGACGCCGTGGCGGCCGCGTACGCCGACGCGTTCGACGCCGAGCTGGACGTGATTGCGTGCCGGCCCGCCGTGGGCGCCTTCGCGCAGTCGTAACCGGCCAGAGACGCACTGAGGCGACGTCCGGACCGACCCGATGGGCCGTCGTGAACCCTTCCGGGCCCCCCACGTAAAGGGTAAGCTATTCTCGGCACCCCTGACACGCAGCGCCGGAGGCGACGCATGCTCGATGATGTTGTACGGCTCATTCGCGAAAACGAGGACTTTTTCCTCGTCACCCACTTGGGGCCCGACGGCGATGCCCTCGGCTCGCAGATCGCCCTCGGCCGATTTCTGCAGAAGCTGGGCAAGCGCGCGGCCATGATCAACAGCGAGGGGCCGCCCTATAGCCTCGACTGGATGCCCGGGGCCGACGACGTGCAGGTCTTTGACGGGTCCCTCGACCAGCACGAGGCCCTCGCGGACGCCGACGTGGCCTTTGTGCTCGACACCAACGACGAGGAGCGCCTGGGCAAGGTGGGCTCGATGGTGCGGGAGTCGACCGCCACGACGGTCCTCATCGATCATCACCTGGAGCCGGAGCAGTGGTTCGACCTGGCCTTCGTGCGCGACCGGGCCGCCGCCACGGGCGAGCTCATTTACGAACTGATCGCGGCCATCGACCCCGACCTCATCGATGAGACGATCGCTACGGGGCTCTACACGGCCATCATGACGGACACGGGCTCGTTTCGGTACAGCAGCGTCACGCCGCAGCTGCACCGCATTGTGGCCGACATTCTGGAGCGGGGCGAAATCTCGCCGGCGCCCATCCACGAGACGATTTACGACCGCAAGTCGATGCCGGGGCTTCGGCTGCTGGGCCGCACCCTGAACCGCATCCGCCTCCGCTACGACGGCCAACTCGGCTACTCGGCGGTCACGCAGCGCATGGTGGAGGATACGGGCGCCAGCTGGGACGACAAACAAGGCTTCGTCAACTACGTCCTGTCCATCGAGGGGGTGAAAGCGGCGCTTCTCTTTTCGGAGGTTGACGACGGGGCCAAGATTAGCTTTCGCTCCGAGGCCGACGTGCGGGTGGACGAATGGGCCCGCCACTTCGGCGGGGGCGGGCATCGCAACGCCGCGGGGGCCTACGTGAAGCGCCCGTCGTTCGAGGAGGCGATTGAGGACGTTGTCGAGGCGGCCGGCCGCTTTATCGAGTTCGACAACCCGCACGGGCCGGACGGGGAGCTGTCGCCCGAGGATCAGGCCTACCTGGAGACGCTTCTGGAAGACACGTCCGACTAGACCGGGGCAGGGAGGCCCGCGGGGCGTCGATTGACTGTGAAGTGTCCGCAATGCCGGCGCCCAACGGTTGACCTTTCACACCACCGGCGACTAAGGTGGGGACGTTGCCGAACTTTCTTTTCCTTTCCGGGGCAGCCATGGGGGCTACAATGCACGGTAGACGAGGGAAGGCGCCTGGATCTGCTCGTTTCCTGAACGGTCTCGCTCCGATGACGCACGCGGGGTCGGCCCTGGAAGCGGTTCGGCACGGCGTAGACGGGTCGACACCGCTGTTGGATACGGCCGGAGCAATCGGGGCGGCCCCGCGGCCGGCCCTGGACTTGGGGTCGGTCCGCCCGCATCGTACCTTGGGGATCGGCGGTGTGCTCCCGCGTCGCGCCCCCGGCTTCGACTTTCCACCCGCTCTCCCGTAGAAATCGACGGCTCCTCCATGCGCATCCAGCGACCCACGTTCCAGCGACCGGAACCGCCCGCCCCCAATGGCTCGCCCACCCGCATTGCCATTACCCTGGGCGACCCCAACGGCATCGGGCCCGAGGTGGTGCTCAAGAGCCTCCACGACCCGGGCCTCGTGCCGTCGATGACCCCGGTCCTGATCGGCTCGGCGCACGTGCTGCGCGTCCACGCCGACGTGCTGGGCTTTTCGGACCTCGACATTCATGTGGTCGACGAGGTGCCCGATGAGGTGCCGCCGGGCGACGTGGCGCTCCTCGACGTGTCGGAAAGGCCGGAGCCGCCCGTAACCTTTGGCACCACGACGGCGGACGGCGGGCGCCTTGCCATGCGGGCCGTCGAGCGGGCCGTGGATGCGTGCCTGGCCGGTACCGTCGATGCGATGGCCACCGCGCCGATCTCGAAAGAGGCCGTGCGGAAGGCCGGGTACGACATCCCGGGCCACACAGAGTATATCGCCGAGCGGACCGGCACGGCCAAGCCGACCATGATGATGGTGGCGGGGGGCCTGCGCGTGGGGCTCGTGACGAGCCACGTGCCCCTCTCCGAGGTGCCGTCCCTGGTGACGGAAGAAGCCATTCTGGAGAAGGTGCGGGTCATCGACGAGTCGCTCCGCACCGACTTTGCGATCGACGACCCGAAGATGGCCGTGCTGGGGCTCAACCCCCACGCCGGAGAGGCGGGGGCCTTTGGGCAGGAAGAGGAAACGGTGATTGCCCCGGCGGTGGAGGCCGCCCGGGAGGAAGGCTTCCGGGTGGACGGCCCGGTGGCCGCCGATGGCTTCTTCGCAACGCAGCTCGAGGCCGGCTACGACGCGGTCCTGGCGATGTATCACGATCAGGGCCTGGTGCCCTTCAAGGCGCTCGCCTTCGATCATGGGGTGAATTACACGGCGGGCCTGCCGATCGTGCGCACCTCGCCCGATCACGGCACGGCCCTCGGCATTGCCGGAAAAGGCATGGCGCTGGCGGGGAGCATGCGGAGCGCCCTGGAGGTGGCTGTGGCGGTGGCCCGTCATCGGCAGGCGGCGGCCCCGACGGCGTAACCGCCGGCCGCAGGGGCCTGCTCTGTTCTCGATCACTGCGCCAGTCCCATGTCCGTGGAGCCCTACAGTGCCTTGGCCGCCGGGTACGACCGGGTGATGGAGCACGTCGACTACGACGCCTGGGCGGCGTACGTCCACATGCTGCTCCGGCGCTACGCCGACGCGCCGACGCGGGTCGTTGAACTCGGTGGCGGGACCGGGTCGCTCGCCCTCCGCCTCCAGCCGATGGGCGATTACGACTACGTGCTTACGGATGGCTCGGACGCCATGATTGCCCGGGCCCGCGAGAAAGTGGCCGCGACCGACGTGCCGATCCGGTGCCACACGGCCGATTTTACGACTGTCACCCGCGAGGGAGTGCACCTCGACGGGCCCGCCGATGCGGTGGTGCTGGTCTACGATGGGTTGAATTACCTGCTGGAGCCGTCCGCCGTCGCCACGCTCTTTCGCCGCGTCCACGACCTGCTGCGGCCGGGGGGCGTGGCGGTCATCGATCAGAGCACCCCGGCGAACTCGGAGAACCGGGAGGAGGACTTCGCCGACGAGGCAGCGGTGGACGGGTTTGCCTATGTCCGCGAGAACCAGTACGACCCCGAGACGCGTCGTCACGAGACCACGTTCGACCTCCTGGTTGATGGGCAGTCCGTCACGGAACGGCACGTGCAACGGGCCTACACCCTGGCGGAAGTGCAGGCGCTTCTCGACGACTCGTCGCTCACCGTGGAGGCCGCGTACGAGGGCGTGACGACCGCCCCCGCCCATGCCGACAGCCCGCGCATCCACTGGGTGCTGCGCCGCCCGTTTGATTGAGTCCTGCGCCTGAGCCTCTGTTTCCGTGATTGACCTCGACAACGTATCGGTTTCGTTCCCGCTGCCAAACGGTCGCCGCCGCACCGTGCTGGAGGACACCTCCCTGCACCTCGACCAGTCGGAGCGCGCGTACCTGGTGGGGCCGACCGGCAGTGGCAAGAGCACGATCCTGCGGCTCCTCTACATGGACCTCTTCCCGGACTCCGGGGTGGCCCGCGTCGGCGACTACCGGTCCGACCTGATCGAGGAGGACGAGATTCCCTACCTGCGCCGCTCGCTCGGCGTGGTCTTTCAGGACTTCCAGCTGCTCCCGGACCGCAGCGCGTACGAGAACGTGGCCTTCGCGCTCTACGCCACCGGCATGCGCGAGTCGAAGGTGAAGAGTCGCGTCCTCAAGTCGCTGGCGAAGGTGGGGCTCAGTCACAAGCAGGACAACTACCCGCACGAGCTGTCGGGCGGTGAGCAGCAGCGCGTCGTCATTGCCCGCGCCATCGCCAACGATCCGTGGGTGCTGCTGGCCGACGAGCCGACCGGCAACCTCGACCCGATGGTCGCCGACGAGATTCAGGAGCTGCTGGTGGACCTGCATCGGCAGGGGATGACGCTGCTCACGGCCACGCACGACTATCGGCTGGTCAAGTCCTTCCCGGCCACCACCTACGCCCTGATGAACGGACAGATCGTGGAGATCGACCCCGAAACGCTCTGATTCGGCGGGGGCGGCGCGAAATGTGACAGTGCTGCGATGCCTGGCCGAAGAGAAAACGGCGCTCGGGGTGTGCTCATTGTGCTCTACGAGTCGTGCTCGTGTCCCACACACCGGACGAGGCACCATGGGGATTCTTCTCCGTCTCAGCGATCGCTTCTTTGATGCCTTCGCGGCGTGGTGGGAGGGCCCCGAGGCCCGACGCATGGTCGCGTACGTGCTCACGGGAGGGTTTCTGTCGGCGCTGCTTGTGATTGAGGCCAACCGGCAGGGGTGGCTGCCGCCGGACCTGGCCGCGACCGTGTCGACGAACCACTTCGTCGCCATCGACGTCGCCTTTACGCTCTTTCTGGTGGTGGAGCTGGTGGGGCTCATCGTGGGGTTGGCGACGAGTGTGGCGGACACGGCCGGAAAGCAGTTCGAGGTCTTTTCCCTGATCCTGCTCCGCCAGTCGTTCAAGGAGCTGGTCAACTTCAGTGAGGAGCCCATCCAGTGGACGCTGGAGGGCGTGGGGCGGGAGGCGGTCCAGCTCGTGATGGTGGATGCGACCGGGGCGCTCCTCATCTTCGTCACGATGGGGTTGTTCTATACCCTCCAGCGCCACCAGCCCATCACGGAGTCGGTGCAGGAGCAGCGCCGGTTTGTGCGGTGGAAAAAGATGATCGCCAATGGGCTGTTGCTGGTCCTCGTGGGGCTGGGGGTGAACACGGTGCTGGGGCCCTTTGTCGCGGGGCTCGGCGGCCCATTCTTCGACACGTTCTACACGGTGCTCATCTTCACGGACGTGCTCATCGTGCTCGTGTCGTTGCGGTACAGCGTCACCTACCATGTCGTCTTTCGGAACTCGGGGTTCGCGGCCGCGACCGTCATGATTCGGCTCGCCCTGGCCGGCCCCCGCTACCTCGACGCGGCGCTCGGGGTCGGGGCGGCCCTGTTCAACGTGGGCGTGGCGGCGGCCTACAACTACGTGGCGCCGGCCGTCCAGAAGTCGCTTCGGCGAAACGTGGAGAAGAAACACCTTCCGGGCCTCGAGCCGGAGGTGGAAGACGAGGGAGAGGCGGCGTCCGGCCCGTCGTCGAGCTAACGGACGGCCCCGCCCAGCCCGGTTCCGAGCGACGGGGACGGGCCGTCCGATAGAGGCTGAGGACGGGGCGTTTGCGCACATCCACTCCGGCTCCTATATTCCAACGGCGTTCCTCCCTGCGCAGCGACGGAAAACGGTGGAGTGCACCCGTCGACTGCCGGGGGCGCCGAGGCCCGTGGGGTTCTGGCGGCGCTACTTCGAGCGTACTCTGTCTGATCGGTTCGTGTGTTCATGTCTACCTTCCTGGAGACGCTTGCGGATGGGGTCAATTTCCTCGTTGACTTCGTGTGGGGCTTTGGTATTCCCACCGGCACGGGGAACGACATCCCGATTGTTGTGCTTCTGTTGCTGGGCGCGGGGCTGTACCTGACGGTGCGGCTCGGGTTCGTCCAGTTTCGGCGCTTATGGCACGGGTTTGCCGTGACCTCGGGCAAATACGATGATCCGGACGAGCCGGGAGATATTCCCCACTTCCAGGCGCTCACCACGGCCCTCTCGGCCACCGTCGGCATCGGAAATATTGCGGGCGTGGCCCTGGCCATTCACTATGGCGGCCCCGGCGCGCTCCTGTGGATGTGGGTGACCGCCGTGCTCGGGATGGCGACCAAGTTCAGCGAGGTGACCCTGGCGCAGTTCTACCGGGACGAGGCGATCACCGACGACGGGGACACGCCGGGCTGGCTGGGGACGGTCTCCGGGGGGCCGATGTACTACATCGAAAAGGGGCTCGGCTCCAGTTGGACCTGGATGGCCGTCCTCTCGGCGGCCCTCCTGGGCATCACGTCGTTCCTGACGGGCAACGCCAACCAGGCCAACACGGTGACCGACACGATGGAGGCCTATAGCGGCCTCGTGGGGCTCGATCCATTCGTCATGAGCGTGGTTGTGGCGGCCATCGTCGCCGGAATCGTCGCGGTCGTGATCATCGGGGGGGTGACCCGCATCGGGCGCGTGACGGGCATCGTGGCGCCCGTGATGGCGGCCATCTACGTCCTGGGCGGGCTGCTCATCCTGGCCCTGAATGCCAGTGAGGTGCCGGGGGCGTTCGCGAGCATCTTTACGGAGGCGTTCAGTCCAACCTCGGGGGTGGCCGGAACCGGGGCCGGGGTGTTTCTGCTCACCATGATCTACGGGGTGCAGCGGGGGCTCTTCTCCAACGAGGCGGGGATGGGGTCGGCCCCCATTGCCCACTCGGCCGCCCAGACCGACGAGCCCGTGTCGGAGGGAAGCGTGGCGCTCCTGGAGCCGCTCATCGACACGATCATCGTGTGCACGATTACCGGGCTCGCCATCGTTGTGACCGGCGTGTGGGACGACACCTTTCCGAAGGAACTGGACCTGGACGGCGGGGCGCACAGCTACCGCGTGGAGAACGAGGGGGGCATCATTGCCAATGAGGACCCGCCCACCGAAATTCGCATCGTGAATGGCGAGTCGCAGGTCGAGGAGGGCACGCCGGAGTTTGCCTGGAATCAGGCGGTCGTCGATAGCTTCTTTGTCGATTGTGCGGGGAGCTGTGAGCAGTCCAGCGACCTGCAACGGCCGTTTACGGGGACGCTCAATACGGAGCGGGGCGTTGCCGTGTCGGAGGATGGAACCGAGTACGGGATGCTCTACGGGCCCGCCGTGGAGTCGGGCGCCCCGCTAACGCAGAAGGCCTTCGCGCGGGGGCTCGCCCCGCTCGGCGATTGGGGCGGCCTCATCGTGGTGCTTAGCGTCATCCTGTTCGCGATCTCCACATCCATCTCATGGAGCTATTACGGGGACCGCTGCGCCATTTACCTCTTCGGCGAGGGGGCCGTGCTGCCCTACAAGGTGGCGTTCGTCACGGTCAACTTCCTGGGCGGCATCGCGCCGCTGGCCACCGTGTGGGCCATTGGTGACATTGCGCTGGGCCTCGTGATCATTCCGAATCTCGTGGGCGTCCTCCTGCTGTCGGACAAGCTGAAGGAGATTACCGACAGCTACTTCGAGCGGAAGGCGTGGCTCGACAACGTGGAGCCGGCCCGCAAGGCGCGGGAGAAGCGACGGGCGGACAAGGAGTCGTCGGAGTAGCGCCGCCGCCTGGGGGCACATGATCCACTGTCGTCGTACGTTTGGTCTCGATCCCCTTCCCCAATGGACAACCTGACAGTCGTCGATCACCCGCTCCTGAAGCGCGACCTGACGGTGCTCCGCCGCGACGAGACGCCGCACGGTCAGTTTCGGCAGACGGTGAGCAACGCGGCGGCCATCCTTGCCTACGAGGCGATGCGCGACATCGACCTCCGGGAGACGGAGATTGAGACGCCCCTGGAGGCCACCACCGGGTACGAGCTCGCGGAGGACGTGATGGTGGTGCCGATCATGCGGGCCGGCCTCGGCATGGTCGACGGGTTCGTGCGCTACGTGCCGGAGGCGCGGGTGGGCCACCTGGGCATGCAGCGCGACGAGGAGACGTACCGGCCCGTCGACTACTACAGCAACATTCCCGAGGGCATCGAGGACGCCCACGTGTTCGTGGTCGATCCGATGCTGGCGACGGGCGGGAGTGCCTCCTTTGCCATCAATCACCTGAAGGAGCACGGCGGGCAGACCTTCACGTTCGCCTGTCTGGTGGCCGCGCCGGAGGGCGTGCGGCGCCTCGGCGAGGAGCACCCGGAGGTGCCCGTCGTGACGGCGGTGCTCGACCGCGAACTCGACGAGAATGCATTCATTCGGCCCGGCCTCGGCGACGCGGGGGATCGGATCTTCGGCACGCGGGAGGAAGCATCCTGAGGGTCGGGGGTCGTTCGTGTGTCTTGATGGATTGACTGTGGGCGTTGCGCCGCCGGACCGTGGCGGGGGCTGGAAACTCTCATTCTCCCTTCGATTTGCCTGCGTCTCACCTCTCTTCCCCGATCTCATGACTCGCGTCTCCCGGACTCGCACGATCGTCGTTCTGCTCGGGGCCCTCCTCGTCTGTGCCGCCCCCGGGTGGGCGCAGGACGGGGGCGAGGTGGAGGTGCCGGACCCGGTGCTCTCCGGCATTGAGTTTTCGGTGACCGTGCCGGGCGACTCGTCGCTCGCGGCGCAGGGGCCGCCCGCCGTGCGGGTGGGCGGCACGACCACCTCGCTCGCCTACGACGCCGAGGCCGAGCAGTGGACGGCCGACGAGGTGACGGTGTCCGCCAGCGGGGCGGCGACCGTGGAGGTGGTGGCGAACGATACGGTGCTTCGGTCGGTCGACACGCGGGCCATCCCGGGCTGGTTGTCGATCGTGCCGCCGCTCCTCGCCATCGCCCTCGCCCTTCTCTACCGGCGGGTGGTGCCGGCCCTCTTCTTCGGGGTGTGGATCGGGGCCGTGCTGGCGATTGGGTATACGCCGTGGGCGGCCCTGCAGGGCCTGCTCGATACGATGCAGGTGTATGTGCTGGGCGCGATGGCGAATGAGAGCCACGCCGCCATCATCCTGTTCTCGCTCATGATTGGGGGCATGGTGGGCATCATCTCCCGCAACGGCGGCACGCTCGGCATCGTGGAGCAGATCACCCGCTGGGCCAGCGACTCGCGGCGCGGACAGGTGGCGACCGGCGTGCTGGGCCTCGGGATCTTTTTCGACGACTACGCCAACACGCTCATCGTGGGCAATACGATGCGGCCCGTCACCGACCGCCTCCGCATTTCGCGGGAAAAGCTCGCCTACATTGTCGACTCGACCGCGGCTCCCATCGCCACCCTTGCCTTCGTGACGACGTGGATCGGGTACCAGGTGGGGCTGGTCAACACGGCGGTTGCCGGGATTGAGGGGTTTAGTGAGGGGGCGTACTCCATCTTTCTGAACTCCATTCCCTACAGCTTCTACCCGATCCTGGCGCTCTACTTCGTGTTTGTGGTGGCCAACTCGAAGCGCGACTTCGGGCCGATGTACAAGGCCGAGGCGCGGGCCCGCGAGACGGGCGAGGTGCTGGGGCCCGACGCCAAGGTCGACGAGGCGGCCAGCGAAGGGGAGGAGCTGGCCCCGCCCGAGGGAACGCCCCACCGGGCCCTGAACGCCATCATTCCCGTCCTCGTCCTCGTCGTCACCGTGCTCGGCGGCCTGTACGCCACGGGCGTGGAGGGGACGGGTGCCGATGCCTCCCTGCGTGAAATCATCGGCGCGGCGGACTCGTTTGCGGCGCTCGTGTGGGGCTCGCTGCTGGGCGTGCTCGCCGCCGCGGCGTTGTCGCTGGGGCAGGGCCTGCTCTCGCTGGAGCAAACGGTGGAGGCGTGGTACGAGGGCCTGAAGTCCATGCTCTTTGCCATGATCATCCTCGTGCTGGCCTGGGGCCTGTCCAACATTACGGAGGTGCTGCACACGGCCGACTTCCTGGTCTCGATCCTGGGCGAAACGCTCCCGCCCGGCGTGGTGCCGGGGATCGTGTTTGTCCTGGCGGCGGCCACCGCCTTCGCGACGGGGTCGAGCTGGGGCACCATGGCCATCCTCATGCCGCTGGTGGTGCCGCTGGCGTGGGCCGTACTGGCCGGCAACGGCATGGCCACCCCCGCACACTACCACATCCTCTACTCGTCCGTCTCGTGTGTGCTCGCCGGGTCGGTGTGGGGCGACCACTGCTCCCCCATCTCGGACACGACCATCCTGTCGTCCATGGCCAGCGGGTGCGACCACATCGAGCACGTGCGCACCCAGCTCCCCTACGCCCTGAGCGTAGGGGTGGTGGCCCTGTTCGTGGGCACCCTCCCCGCGGGCTTTGGGGTGCCGTGGTGGGTGTTGCTCCCGGTGGGGGCGCTTCTGCTGAGCGTGCTCCTCCGCGTCTTCGGCCGGCCCGTGGACACCTACACCCCGTCCGAAGAGGAGATGCCGGTGGGCGCCGAGGCGAGCGCGTAGCGGCAGGTCCGTACAAAGTTCACGGAGCGACCGGAGTCCCCCCGTTGCCCCCGCCCCGCCGGCTGGTTATGCTGTGGGCCCATCGTGCTCATCACCATCGAATCGGTCTGTTCTTGTTATGCTACTCGACGCCGACAACCGCCCCTGGGGCCGCTGGGAGGAGTACCTCAACGAGCCCGGCTACCGTGTAAAGCGCATCATCGTACACCCCGGCCAGCGCCTCTCGCTGCAGAAGCACGAACACCGGAAGGAGCACTGGGTCGTGGTGCAGGGCGCCGGGGTGTTTACCCGCAACGAGGAAGAGATCCGGGTCGAAGAAGGAGACACCTGCTTCATCGACGTGGGCGACGTGCACCGCATTAAGAACGACGGAGACGAGCCGCTCGTCTTCATCGAAACGCAGCTGGGCCTCTGCCTCGAAGACGATATCATCCGATTGGAGGACGACTACGGGCGCGAGTAGGATTTCAGTTGAACAGCGTCGGTCGCCTCCGCCCGCGCGGCACTTCTTCTCCAGTAAATCGTTGCGGTAATGCTCGATCAGCTGTTCGACTTCTCCCCCCGCCCCATGGTTCTCCCGATTTACGTTTACGGCCACGAGGCCCTGCGCGAAGAGACTGAGCCCGTCACTGAGAATTCCGAGGCGCTCCAGTCGCTCATCGACAACATGCTGGAGACAATGCGCAACGCCTCGGGCATTGGGTTGGCGGCGCCGCAGGTGGGGCGCACCGAGCGGCTGTTCGTGGTGGACGTGACGCCGATGGCGACCGAGATGCAGGAGGACGACGAGCCGATCCCGGAGCAGCCGTTGGTGTGCATCAACCCCGAGGTTGTGGCGGAGAGCGACGGGACGACGGACATGGAGGAGGGGTGCCTCTCCATTCCCGAGGTGCGCGAGGCCGTGACGCGCCCGGATCGCATCCGGATGCGGTACCTCGATCGCAACTTTGAGGAGCAGGAGCTGGAGACGGGCAGCGTGCTGGCCCGCGTCCTGCAGCACGAGCGTGACCACCTCGACGGCGTGCTCTTTACCGACTACCTCAGCAGCTTCCGCAAGCGCCTTCTGCGCCGCCCGCTGCGCGAGATGGTGAACGGCGAGGTGGAGGCCGACTATCCGCTTGTCATGAAGGGCGACGAACGGGTCTCGGCCCGGTAATGCCGCCATGGGCGCCTCGCTCTCTCGCTCCCAGCTCCGCCGCCTCTACGACCGCACGGGACGGCGGCAGGACACCCTCTCGTTCTATAGCGGCCCGGCGTTCGATGCCCTCTGCACACACTCCGACTGGGGCGCCGTCCAGTCGATGGTTGAGCTCGGGTGCGGCACCGGCCGGTTGGCCGAGCGGCTGCTCCGCGCCCATCTCCCCGACGAGGCCCACTACCTTGGCCTGGACCTCAGCGGCCGGATGGTGGCAATTGCCCAGGATCGTCTGTCCTCGTTTCGGTCTCGCGCTCGCGTACGGCAGACCGATGGACGGCTGTCGGTTAACCTGGAGGCCGGATCCCAGGATTGTGTGATGGCGACCTACGTGCTCGATCTGCTGTCCGCGTCCGACATCCAGGCGTTTCTGTCGGAGGCGCACCGGGTGCTCCGGTCCGGGGGACGCCTCGTGGTGGCGGGCCTCACGTGGGGCGACACGCCCGTCACGCGGCTTGTGTCGTCGATCTGGAAGGGGCTGCACGCGGGACGGCCGGCGTGGGTGGGCGGCTGTCGCCCGGTGGACCTTCGACGGTTCCTGGGCGAGGCCCAATGGGACATTCGCCACCACGAGGTCGTACGGGCCTGGGGCGTTCCCTCGGCCGTCCTGATCGCGGAGCCCCGATGAGCGCCGGAGGCGGCCCCCGCAGCCATCAGGAGACCGGGCGGGAGGGCACGTCGGAGCGCCTTGGTCAATAATTTGCGGATCGTTGCGGGCCGTCCGCGTTGTTTGAGGGCTGTCTATTTCCTCTTATGATCCTCATTGCGCAATGACGTCCTCTGCGTCCCAACCCAGCTTCTCGATGAACGGGCCCGGATGGGTCGGGGTGGGCGCGATGGGGGCGGTGTCGGGGCTCGCCGTCGCGACGGCGCTGTGGAAGCTGCTGGCG
>NCRC01000016.1 GCA_002894685.1 Salinivenus lutea | reverse complement strand
GGGCGGGGCGGGGCATCGTGGCGAAGTTGTCGAGAAGCCGAAGGCCGGCGGCCTGCGACTTCTCCGGGTGAAATTGGACGCCGCACACGTGATCCCGCTGCACAATGGCCGGAAACGGGTGGCCGTAGGTGCTGGTGGCGAGCACGTCGTCGGGGTTGTCCGGCACGGCGTGGTACGAATGGACGAAGTAAACGTACGCCTCGTCGCCCAGCCCGTCGAGCAGCGGGTGGTCGCGGGTGGGCGAGAGGGCGTTCCAGCCCATGTGGGGGATCACGAGGTCGTCCATCTCGTCCCCGTCGGCCGCCTCGTGGAAGTGGCGCACGGAGCCGGGCAGCAGGCCGAGGCCCTCGTGGACCCCTTTCTCGTGGCCGGTGTCGAAGAGGAGTTGGAGCCCTACGCAGACGCCGAGGAGGGGCGTGCCGTCCGCGACCGCCTCCAGGATCGGCTCCTCCAGGGCCCGGTCGCGGATTTCGTGGATGCAGGCGCCAAACGCCCCCACGCCGGGGAGCACGAGCCGCTCCGCGCTCGCAATCCGCTGCGGGTCGTCGGTCCGCACAACCTCTGCGTGTACGCGTTCGAACGCCTTCTCGATCGAACGCAGATTTCCAATGCCGTAGTCGATGATCGTGACCATGAGATCAGGGGCGGGGAGAGGGGAATTACTCTTCGTTCAGCTCTTTGGAGCGCTGGGTGGCCGTGCCCACCGCGTTGATGAGCATGGTGCGGAGGCCGTGCTCCTCCAGCGAGGAGACCGCGGCGATCGCGGTGCCGCCAGGCGTCGTCACCTCGTCGCGGAGGATGGCGGGATGCTTGCCCGTTTCAATGGCCAGCTTGGCGGCCCCGTACACGGTCTGCCGGGCCAGCTTGGCCGCGTCGGTTCGTCCCATGCCCTGCTTGACCCCCGCGTCCGTCAGGGCCTCGATGAACATGTAGACGTAGGCGGGGCCGCTGCCGGAAAGCCCCGTCACGGCGTCCATGTGCTCCTCGGGCACGTCCACCACCTCGCCCACCGCCTCAAAGACCTCGCGGGCGAGGGCCAGGTGGGTTTCGGTGGCGTAGGTGCCGGCCGAGAGCGCCGTGGCCCCGGCGTCGACCAGGGCGGGCGTATTGGGCATGGCGCGCACGACCGGTTGATCCTGCCCGAACGCCAGCTGGAGCCGCTCGGTCGTAATGCCGGCCAGGACGCTGACCACCAGCACGTCGCGCTCGATGTGTTCGCGGATCTCGGTCACGACCTCGGCCCGGCTCTGCGGCTTGATCGTGAGGAGGACCACGGAGGCCTCTTGGACGGCCGCCACGTTGTCGGTCGTCGTGCGGAGCCCCGGGAATTCGTCTTCCATCGCGTCGAGGGCCGAGGCGGTGCGGCGCGTGGCAATCACTTGGTCGGCGGCGATGAGGTTGCTGTCGATCATGCCGCCGATGAGGGCGCGGCCAATATTTCCGGCGCCAATCACGGCAACGGTTTCGTCGGAGAGCATGGGAGGAGAAGGCTGGGAGGGGAGGAAGGAGGCGGCGAGCGGGGACACGGGCACTAGAGCGTGCCCTTGGTGGACGCCACCTCCGGATGGGTCGGATCGCGACGGATCGCCATGCGGAGCGCCCGGGCCGTCGCTTTGAACGCGGCTTCAATCTTGTGGTGCGTGTTTTTGCCGTGAAGGACCGTTACGTGCAGGTTGCAGCGGGCGTGCTCCGCGAGGGAGCGCCACACGTGCGGCACCATCTCCGTCGACAGGTCGCCAACGCGGTCCCGTCCCCAGTCGGCCTCGACCCGACAGAAGGCGCGCCCCGACAGGTCGATCACACTCCGGGCCAGGGCGTCGTCCATCGGCACGTAGGCGTGGCCGTACCGGGCAATGTGCTTCTTCTCGCCCAGGGCCGAGTGCAGCGCCTGCCCGAGGGCAATGGACACGTCCTCCACGGTGTGGTGGTCGTCCACCGCCAGGTCCCCGTCGCAGCGCACCGTGAGGGTGAGGCCGCCATGCTTGGCAAACAGGTCGAGCATGTGGTCGAAGAAGCCGACGCCGGTATCCACGTCGTAGGCCCCGTCGCCGTCCAGCGACAGATCGACGGTGACATCGGTCTCGGCGGTGGTGCGCTCAACGGTGGCCGTGCGGGGCGAAAACGAGTCTGTCATCTGACGGGCGAAAAAAACGGAAGGAAACGGCAGCGCGTGTTTTCACGAGTGGCTCACGCGGGACAAACACGCAGGTCTATCCGCTGGTTTTTATACTTGACAACTGCGTTCGTGCCGATGCGTCATCACAATTTGCATCATAAGCATACCCAAGCCCTGTGGCAACGTACAGCGAAGCCGACTTCGAGGACAGCCGGTTCGACTATGGGGAGCGGGTGCGGATCCTGCTCCGTCATCCCAAGCTCGGGGGGGTCTTTGGCGAGGCGGAGGGGACGTGTGCCGCCCGGGAGCAAGACGTCGAGTTTGAAGCGCGCGACGGGACCATGCGGACCAAGACCCTCGTGTGGCTCAAGGACATCGAGGGGTACGAAAAGCCGCACGAGGACCTTCCGGGAAAGAAGGAAGAGGTGGACGAGGCGTGGTTCGCAGAGGAGGCGCTTCGGAAGAAAGAAGGAGACCCGCTCGACGGCATCAGCTTTAACTAACCATTCCGTTTTTGATCATGTCGACATCCGATGCCGAGCGCCTGCTCGTCACTGCCGCGCTTCCCTACGCCAACGGCCCCATCCACATCGGCCACCTGGCGGGGGCGTACCTCCCGGCGGATCTCTTCGTCCGCTACCAGCGGCTGAAGGGCGAAGACGTGGCGTTCATCTGCGGTTCCGACGAGATGGGCGTGGCGATCCTCATGCGCGCCATCCGGGAGGATCGCACCCCCGAAGACATCATCGACACCTATCATCCCCAGATCCGCGAGAACTTCGAGCGGTTCGGGATGAGCTTCGACTACTACGGGCGCACGAGCAGCGACCTGCACCAGGAGACGACGCAGGAGTTCTTCCGCGTCCTGGACGAGCAGGAGGGGTTCAAGCTCAAAACTGAAGAACAGCTCTATGACCCGGAGGCCGAGATGTTTTTGGCCGATCGGTTCGTGACGGGCACGTGTCCCGTCTGCGGCTTTGAGGAGGCCTACGGCGATCAGTGCGAGCAGTGCGGCTCGTCGCTCAGCCCTACCGAGCTGGAGCAGCCCCGAAGCACGCTCACCGACGCGGCGCCGGAGCTGCGGGAGACGACGCACTGGTACCTCCCCCTCGAGGAGATGCAGCCCGACCTGGAGGAGTGGATCGACACGCATCCCGAGTGGAAAAACAACGTCCTCGGCCAGATCCAGAGCTGGTTTGACGATGGCCTGAAGGACCGAGCCATCACCCGCGATGTGCCCTGGGGCGTGCCCGTGCCGCCGGATGTGGCCGAGCGCCACGGCCTCGACGCCGAGGGCAAGGTCATCTACGTGTGGTTCGATGCCCCCATTGGCTACATCTCGGCCACCAAGGAGTGGGCGATGCAGGACGGGGCGCCGACCAAGTGGAAGGCCTACTGGCAGGACGAGGACACCCGCCTCGTGCACTTCATCGGGAAGGACAACATTGTCTTTCACTGTCTCATGTTTCCGTCCATGCTCATGCAGCATGGCGACTACATCCTGCCGGACAACGTGCCGGCCAACGAGTTTTTGAACCTGGAGGGGGAGAAGCTGTCTACGAGCCGGGGCTGGGCGGTGTGGCTGCACGAGTACCTCGACGACTTTGGGGCGGACCGTGGCCCGGACCTCCTCCGCTATGCCCTGGCCACCACGCTGCCCGAGACAAAGGACGCCGACTTTAGCTGGGAGGGGTTTCAGAATCGCGTCAACGGCGAACTGGCCGACGTGCTGGGCAACTTCGTCAACCGGACGCTGACGTTTGCGCACCGGTACTTCGACGGGGAGGTCCCGCCTCTAAAAGATCCGTCGGACGCCGACGAGCAGGTTCTCGATGCCCTGTCCGCGGCGCCCGAGGACATTGGGCAGGCCTTCGACAATTACCGGATGCGCGAGGCGGTTTTTGAGACGATGGCCCTGGCGCGCACCGGGAACAAGTACTTCAACGACACCGAGCCCTGGCACACCCGCGAGACGGACCCGCAGGCCTGCGCCAACACCCTTCACCTGAGCCTGCAACTCTGCGCGTCCCTCTCGATCTTGTTCGAGCCGGTCATTCCCGACGCGGCGCAGCGCCTGCGCGACATGTTGCGTCTCGCGGACGTCCGCTCCAGCACTCCGGCGGACGACCCGGACGGGGCCCTGGGCTGGGGCGACGCCGCCGAGCCCATCCTTGAAGCGGGCCACACGCTCGGGGCCCCCGACATTCTGTTCGAAAAACTGGAAGACGACACCATCGAGGCCCAGATCGAGAAGCTGCGCGAGCGGGCCGCCCAACGCTCTGACTCTACATCCGACTCCGATATGGACTACGCCGACCTGAAAGACAACATCGACTTCGACGACTTCACCAAGCTCGACCTCCGCGTCGGCACGGTCACGGCCGCCGAGCCGGTGCCCGATGCCGACAAGCTGCTGCGCCTGGAGGTCGACCTCGGCTTTGAAGAGCGCCAGATCCTCGCGGGGGTGGCCGAGCAGATGGCCCCCGAGGAGGTGGAGGGGCTGCAGGTCGTCGTGGTGGCCAATATGGCGCCGAAGGAGATGTTTGGGCTGCAGAGCGAAGGGATGGTCCTCATGGCCGAAGAGGCTGACGGCACCTTCGTCCCCGTCTCGGCCGACGCCGCAAACGGATCGGTCGTTCGGTAGCTGCCGCCTCGGTCGGACCCCCACTGACAGGAGGACGCCATGACGATTGCGATCCTTACGGCGATGGCGGAGGAGGGGGCCCTCTACCGCGACATCTGCGACGTCACGGACTCCCTCTCCCGGGCCGGGCTCACTCTACACCGCGCCCCCTACGCCGGACACGACCTCGTGCTGGCGACGATGGGCGTGGGAAAGGTGAATGCCGCCCGGGCGACCCAGGTCATGATTGGCGCCGCCGCGCCCGACGCGATCATCTGTACCGGCACGGCGGGGTCACTGCACGACGGCCTCGAAGTGGGCGATCTTGTTGTGGGCCGCGACTGCCTGCAACACGACCTGCGCGTCGAGTTTTTGGGCCTGCCGCCCGGCCAGGTGCCCTTTACGGACCTCCGCCTCTTCCGGGCCTCCCCGCCCCTGGTGGAGCGCGCACAGGCCGTGGAGCTGTCCGGACGCACTCAGCACGTGGGCCGTGTCCTGACGGGGGACACGTTCGTGCAGGACGCGGCGACCCGTCGGGCACTGCACGACGAACTGGAAGGCGACTGCGTTGAGATGGAGGGCGCCGCCGTGGGGCAGGTGTGCACGATCAACGAGGTGCCGTTTCTGCTCGTCCGGGCGGTATCGGACCGGGCCGACGGCCGCTCCGACGTCGACTTTTCTGCCTTTCTGGAGGACGCGGCCGGGGCTTCCGCCCGCCTCGTTCTCGGGGTCCTCGACGCCCTGCCGTCTGAGGCCCACCTGCCCGACTGAACGGAGCCGGGACGCAACAGATGACGACGCTCCAGGGTATACGCGGGGCCTGCCTGTCATCGTACTTCGCCGAAACCCTGTGCTCCATGAAGCGGGATTATTACGCCGTACTGGGGGTCGGACGGGACGCCAAGCAGTCCGAGATTAAGGAGGCGTACCGCGAGCGTGCCCTGGAATGTCATCCGGACCGGGCGTCGGACGATCAGAAGGAGGCCGCCAAGGATGAGTTCTTGCGCGTGCGGAAGGCGTTTGATGTCCTGAGTGACCCCCAACGGCGAGCAGCCTACGACGCGAATGGGAGAGAGGGGGCCGAGGACTCGGCCCGGAACGGGACCTCCACGGCGCGTCCGCGAAAGCAGTCGTTCAAGGAGCAGTGGCGCGCCAACCAGTCGAAGCGGGTGCGGGTGCACCGGTCGCTCTTTGATCAAATCGATGGGCTCTGGGTGGACCGGGAGGCCCTGGACCGGCGCACCGCCCGGACGGTGCCCGTATTTGCTGCGCTTGGCTTCGCGCTGTTTCTCTACGACCCGCAGTACATCTACGCCACGGACATCTACGTGGTCGACCTTGCGCTCTGCACGCTCATTGGGGCCGCACAGGGGTACGTGGTGGGCAGCGCGTGGGCCTACCTTGATCTTGCCTGGGAGCGGTATCAGTCCTGATGGACATGCACCGCCCGTCCCCGGTCGCTGTGACTCGTGTTGTAACTCTGTATGCGTCTGTTCAACCTCGGACTCGTCGTCCTCGTCCTGGCCGTCGGAGGCGCCGGATGTGAGGGGGGCAACGCGCAGCCGGCCCGCCCGCTTCCGTCTCTGCAGTCGGCCTACGACGTGCAGCACTACGAGTTGGAGGTGCGCGTCCATCCCGAGGCGGAGACCCTTGCGGGGACCCTGCGAATGCGGGCCGCTGTCCGGGATACGCTCCCCGCCGTGCTCCTGGACCTGGATTCTCGCCTCCACGTGGAGGCCGTTCGGGTTGGGGGCGAGGCCCTGCCCCCGGACTCCATTACCCGCCCCGCGGCCGGCAATCAATTGCGGGTGGGGCTTCCCGAGTCGCGCCCGCCGGGCGACAGCGTCGGGGTTCGGGTTGCGTACCGGGGGGCGCCCCGCGTGGCCCCCAATCCGCCCTGGGATGGGGGCGTCACCTGGAGCACGACCCCCGCGGGCGCGCCCTGGATCGGCACGTCGGTCCAAACCAACGGGGCCTCCCTGTGGTGGCCCGTCAAGGACCACCCGTCCGATGAGCCGGACTCGATGGACATTGCCCTCACGGTGCCCGACTCGCTGGTGGCGGCGTCGAACGGGCGGCTCCGTGCCATCGACCGGACTTCGGACACCACCCGGACCTTCCGGTGGCACGTGTCGATGCCCATCAACGCGTACAACGTCACGATGAATGTGGCGCCCTACGCCCGCGTCGACACCACGTACGAGAGCACGGCGGGCGGGCGGGTGCCGGTGTCGTTCTATGCCCTGCCGTCGGATTCGGCGGAGGCGGCCCGCGTGCTGCCGGACTTTCTGCGGCAGCTCCGCTTTCTGGAGGAGACCCTGGGGCCGTATCCGCCCCGGGCCGACAAGTACGGCGTGGCGCAGGCCCCCTTCCTGGGCATGGAGCACCAGTCGCTGATTGCCTACGGGCACGACTTTTCGGCCGGCGGCCTGGGGTACGAGGCCCCCTTTGATGCGCTGCACTTCCATGAACTGGCGCACGAGTGGTACGGCAACCTCGTGACAGTGCAGGACTGGAAGGACTTCTGGCTCCACGAAGGGCCGGCCACCTACCTGGAAGCGCTCTACGCCGAGCACCTGCGCGGCGACCGTGCCTACCACGCGGTGACGGATCACTTTCGGGCGCAGGTGCAGGGCGGGGTGGCCATCGCCCGCCGCGAATCAACAACGGCGCAGGGAATCTATCACCGCGACGTGTATTTCCGAGGGGCGTTGCTTCTCCACACGCTCCGGTACTGGGTGGGGGAGGCGGCGCTCCGTACGATCCTTCGGCGGATCGTGTACCCGGAGGGGACGGCCGGGGACGAGGCCCCTCCCTTTCGGCACGTGACGACCGAGGACGTTGTCGACACGGCGGAAACGGTGACGGGCCGGTCGCTCGATGCTTTCTTTGAGGTGTACCTGTACCAGGCGTCCCTGCCCCGGCTGGGGACGGAGCGCTCCGAGGGCACCCTCACGCTGCGGTGGGAGGAAACGGGGACGGTGCCGTTCGAGGTGCCGGTGCCCGTGCGGGTCGACGGCGTCACGCGGCGGGTGGACATGACGGGCGGGAGGGCGCAGATCAAGGTCCCGCGGGACGCGGAGGTCACGGTGGACCCAAAGGGCTGGGTGCTGCGGGCGGAAGAGGGACCGGCGTGAGGACCGTCCACGCTCAGCGGTGCCTCCGGTCTGCACGACGCCTCTAGCGCGTACGGGCGACTCGGAGGGGCGGAAATAAAAAAGCCCCGTCCTCGAACGAGAACGGGGCCTGGACTCCAAGACGGAGGCGCCGGGGGTTAGATGTTGATCGGCTGGTCGTAGGCGGAGCGCGTGGCCTCCATCACGGCCTCCGAGAGCGTCGGGTGCGGGTGCATCGACTCCATGATTTCGTGTCCCGTCGTCTCCAGCGTGCGCGAGGCGACGACCTCGGCGATCAGCTCCGTGGCCTCGCTGCCGATGATGTGGCAGCCCAGGAATTCGCCGTACTTCTCGTCGTAGATGGTCTTGACGAAGCCTTCCTGCTGGCCGAGCGCCGCGGCCTTTCCGTTGGCCTTGAAGGGGAATTTGCCGACCTTCACGTCGTACCCCTCCTCCTTGGCCTCCTCCTCGGTGTAGCCGACGGACGCGATCTGGGGCTGGCAGTAGGTGCAGGCCGGAATGTCCTTCTCGTCCATGGGCCGCACGTCGTGCCCGGCGATGTGCTCGATGCAGAGGATGCCCTCGTGGCTGGCCTTGTGCGCGAGCCAGGGGGCGCCCGTCACGTCGCCGATGGCGTAGACGCCGTCCACGTTGGTGCGGTAGTAATCGTCCACCACGATGTCGTTGCCGTCCGTTTCCACGCCGACCGTCTCCAGGCCGAGGTCCTCGACGTTTCCTACGACGCCAACGGCGGAGAGCACCTGGTCGCACTCGATGTGCTCGGTTCCGTCGTCGGTTTCGACTTCGACCGTAAGCGGCTCACTGTCCTTGTCGACGCCCTGCACCCCGGCGCCGGTCATGACCTCGATCCCCGCCTTTTTGTAGGATTTCTCCAGCTCCTTCGAGACGTCCTTGTCCTCGTTCGGCACCATGCGGTCCTCCACCTCGATGACCGTCACGTCGGTGCCCATGTGGTGGTAGAAGTAGGCGAACTCCACCCCGATCGCGCCGGCGCCCACAATCACGAGCGAGTCGGGCTGCTCCGTCTGGAGCATCGCCTCCTTCGAACTGATGACCTTCTCGCCGTCGATGGGGAGGAAGGGCAGCTCGTTGGGCCGTGCGCCGGTGGCCAGGATGATGTGATCGGCGGTCACGGTCTGCTCCTCGCCGACCTCTTCGCCATCCATGTTGACGGACGGCTCGATCTCGACCGTGTCGGCGTCGGTGAGGCGACCGTGGCCGCGCAGGACGTCGATGTCGTTCTTCTTCATCAGGAACTGGACTCCCTGATTCATCTGATTGGCCGCGCCCCGGCTGCGCTGAATGACGCTCGGAAAGTCGGCCGAGACGGACCCGTCGAGCTCCAGGCCAAAGTCGTCAAGGTGCGACGTTTCGGCCATCACCTCGGCGCTTTTCAGGAGCGCTTTGGTGGGAATGCAGCCGATGTTGAGGCACACCCCGCCCAGCTTGTCCTTCTCGACGATCGCCGTCTTCATGTCGAGCTGAGAGGCGCGAACCGCCGTTTCGTAGCCGCCGGGGCCGCTACCAATGATGACGCAGTCGTAGTGAGTAGCCATAGGGAAAAGTCGGTGCGTGCGACGGAGAAGCAGAACATGTGTAACGTACGCCCCGCTCTGCCCGAACCCCAAATCCCCGGTCCGACCCCGCCGAAAGGTTTCTGTGAATCCGGGCGGAGGCCCCCGCTACTGGGCCGCCAGCCAGCCCGTGGGGTCGACCGATGTGTTTTGTGAGCGATCAAAGACCGCGAAGAAGATCCCGGGCCCTCGGGGTTCCGCCTCCGTCCCGGCTTCGCCGATCACCTCCCCGGCCTCGACGGTCTCGCCCTCGGCCACATAAAGGGAGGAGAAGTTGCTGTAGACCGAGAGATACTCCCCGTGGCGGATCACCAGATAGGTGCCATAGCCCGGCACGAAGTCGACCCCCCGCACCGTGCCCCGAAAGACCGCGCGCACCTCGCTCTCCGGGTTGGTGGCGATGAGGATGCCGGGATGATAGGTTTCGGTGCCGTGCACCGGGTCGACGCGGTTGCCAAACCCCTCGGTGATGGCCCCCTCTGCGGGCCAGGGAAGGGCGCCCCGATTGTCCTCGAAGGAGGCCGACAGGTCCGCCCACTCGGAGGCGTCGCGGCCCCCGTCGGCCGTCGCCTCGGAACCGGCGGCGTCTGACCGGCGGGCAATCTTCTCCGAAAGCAGCTGGATCTGTTTCTCCAGCTGCTGCGCCTGGGCCTGCTTCTCTTCAATCTCGGACTCCAGCTCCGACCGGCGCGAGCGCAGGTCCGCGATGACTTCTCGCCGGTCGGCCTCCAGGGCCTCCAGGTTCTCGCGCTCGATACGAGCCTCCGCAAGCAGGCGCTCGGTCCGCTCGCGCTTCTCGGCCAGGGCGCTCCGCGAGGCTTCGATCTCTTCGGTGGCCGACTGGATGCTCGCGCGCTGGTCCTGCCGTTGCTGCGCAAAGCGCTGCAGGTACTGAACGCGGACCAGCATCTGGTTTACGGAACGAGACGCCAGGATGAGGGCGAGGTCGGGGACGCGGCTGTACATGTACGCGTGACGGGCGCGGCTCTGGTACTCGTTCCGGAGGGCATCGAGCCGGTCCTGAAGCGTTTGGAGCGTGTCCTGTACCTGCTGGCGCTCGCCCTTGAGTTGGCGCAGGCGCTGCTGGTAGGTGGCGACGAGTTCTTCGCGCAGGGCAATCTCGCGCTGCAGTTCGTCCAGTCGCTGCTGGCTCGACTCGGCGGCCTCGGCGGTTTTTTGGAGCCGCTGTTGTTGCTGTTGGATCTGCTTCTGGAGCGTCTGGAGACGCTGCTGCGTGGCGGAGCGCCGGTCCTCGGGGTCGTCTTGGGCGCGGAGGGGGCCGCCCGCTGCCATCAGTAGCAGGGGGACGAGGACGAGCGTCCGGGAAGAGCAGAAGAACGGAGAGACCAGGCCAGTCATGAGGGGCCGTGCCGCACGAAATTAGCGAAGGGGCTTGCGGGGGACCGACGAGGGAACGCCTAACTCAAAAGACAATCCGTTGGGATTTAGGTTCATGTCCCGGTATTGAATCATCGCCATGAGGTCGTCCGGCGGCCGCCGAAAGATGACGCGGTGCGGAATCAGCACGCCCTCGACGCTCTGGAAGTCGGTAAACAGCCGTTCATCGACGACGGTCCCGTTTTCGTTTTCCCGTGTGTAGCGGACCACGCGCCAGCGCGTCGGGTCCACGATCATGCGGGTGTCCGTGTTGCCGGTGGACAGGAAGTACTGCGAGCTGTCGGTCTCAACGGACCAGTCTCGGGACTGAGAGGGCGACAGGAGCCCCAGCATGTTTTCGAAGATCTGTCCCGAGTTGACCGGAGCCGGGAGTAGTTCCTGGGCGTCGGCGAGGGGGCCGGTGCGCAGCACCCGACTTCGGCTGTCGTAGAACAGGACGCTGTCGGGGGTGAGGAGGAGCCGTCCGCCTTCGACGCCAAACAGACTGACCCGCATGAAGAGCGAGTCGGCCCTCCGCTGGCGCAGGTCGGCGTTGAACGATCGATTGCGGGAGGGGGTGCGGACGGTCACTCGGGCCTCGGCCGAGTAGCTGTGCAGCGAGTCTCCCGACGCCGTGATGAGGGCGTTCATCTGCGCCGGGGTGTGATTGGGAAACCCGCTCGGAAGGGTGGGGGCAGTCGCCGCGGACGGCCCCCCACAGCCGGTCGCGAAGAACCCACCGACCAGGAGCAGAAGGGCAAAGAGGGAGACTCGTAAGCGGGAGGCAATCACAAACGGGAAATCAATCTGAAACGAACGACGAAGGCCCTGCGATCTCACTGCGGGATGCTCCTCTCCCCTCAACCGACACCGCCGTGCGGGAAAGATCCTCACGCGGCGCCCCACCGTCCGGTCCCGAGCTAGAGCCCGAGGCGACGGGGGCGGGGAGTGAAGGGCGGCCTGGAGGCGGGGGCACCGCGGCGACACACCCGTCCACGTCTGACCCTGAGGCACAGGAGGCACCCGGCCCGCGGAACGATGCGGTGCTTCTCCACCAAAACCTGCGCCCCGCGGAACGAGGACGCGCGTCGTGAGGTTTCTGATGTAGGGTGCGTGGCGTTCATCAATATTTGAAGATCACACCTCGGGTCGTTTGCTTTCTTCCACTCTCTGGTGGCGCTTTTGATAAACGATAGGCCGGTGGCGGACAGGGTGTCACGGGCTTGCGGATAGCTTCTCCAAAACGACGAACCATCCATGGGTCAGCACGACGTTAAGCGAAAGGTCGATCCGTCCGTTCTGCGGGAGTTCACGAACCATCTGATGCAGGACGTGCGAGCCCTGGAGTTGATGCTCCACGAGGACATGTTTGAGTCGGGGGTGCGTCGCATCGGGGCCGAACAGGAGCTCTTTATGATCGACGAGCGGGGGGAGCCGGCCCCCATCATCGAGGAAGTGCTCGAGCGCAACACCGATGAGCGCATCGTCACGGAGCTCACGAAGTTCAACATTGAGTTCAACATGGACCCGCTGGAGTACGGCGGGGAGTGCTTCCGTCAGATGGAGCAATCCACGGAGACCTTGGTCGAGAAGGTCCGGACGCTGACGCAGGAGGTGGGCGGCGAGCCGATCATGACGGGGATTCTGCCCACGGCGCACCTGTCCGACTTTGCGTTGGACTATATGACCCCGCGGCCCCGGTACTACGCCCTGAACGACGCCCTTTCGCGCCTCCGCGGAGGGCCGGGGCAGTACCAAATTCGGGGCATCGACGAGCTCTTCCTGAAGCATGACTCCATCATGCTGGAAGGGTGTAACACCAGCTTTCAGACGCACTTCCAGGTATCGCCCGAGGAGTTCCCTCACTACTACAACATCGCCCAGGTGGTGGCGGCGCCGTGTCTCGCCGCTGCGACGAACTCGCCCCTCCTCTTCGGCAAGCGACTGTGGCGGGAAACGCGCATTGCGCTCTTCCAGCAGGCCGTCGACACGCGGTCGAGCAACCTCTACCTCCGCGAGATGCGGCCCCGTGTGCACTTCGGCACTGACTGGGTGGACGAGTCCGTCCTGGAGATTTTCAAGGAGGACATCTCCCGGTTCCGCGTGCTTCTGACCACGGAACTTGATGAATACCCCCTTGACGTGCTGGAGCAGGGCGGCGTGCCCAACCTGATGGCGCTCCAGCTCCACAACGGCACGGTGTATCGCTGGAATCGGGCCTGCTACGGCATTACGAACGGCAAGCCGCACCTTCGAATCGAAAACCGCGTGCTCCCGTCGGGCCCCACGGTGGTCGACGAGATCGCGAATGCGGTGTTCTGGTACGGGCTGGTGGCCGGACTGTCCAACGAGTACCAGGATGTGTCGGAGCACATGGACTTCGACGAGGCGCGACACAACTTCATCGCCGCGGCGCGCAACGGGCTTGCGTCCCAGTTCGTCTGGCTCGATGACACGAAGCGGCCGGCCCACGAGCTCATCCTGGACACGCTTCTTCCGCGTGCGGAGGCGGGGCTCCGCTCGTCGGACATCGACTCCTCCGACATCGACCGCTACCTCGGGGTGATTCAGAAGCGGGTGGAGAGCCAGCAGACCGGCTCGCAGTGGCAGCTCGACTCGCTGGCGCGCATGAAGGAGGTGGGCTCCCGGGCCGAGCGCCTGGGCGCCATCACCCGGGCGATGGTGGAGCGCCAGAAGGAGGGGCGGCCGGTGCACGAGTGGCCCCTGGCGACCCTGGAGGAGGGCTACACCCCCAGCGCCATGCAGGACACCAACGTCGAGGACTACATGACGACGGAGCTGTTCACCGTCCACGAAGAGGAGTCCATCGAGTTTGTCGCCCGACTGATGGACTGGCAGCGCATCCGGCACGTGCTGGTGGAGGACGAACAGCATCGCCTCGTGGGACTCATCAGCCACCGCACCCTGCTGCGTCACATGGCCGAGCGCAACGAGACGCCGGAAGGAGGGGTCCCGGTGCGCGACATCATGGTGGAGGACCCCATTTCCGTCTCCCCCGAGCGCCCGACCCTGGAGGCGGTTCAGATGATGCGTGAACACCAGATCGGTGCGCTCCCCGTGGTCCGGGAGGACCGCCTCGTCGGCATCATCACGGAGCGCGACTTCATTCAGATTGCGGGCAACCTGCTCGACGATACGTTGAAGGGAGAACTGGAACCCGTTGAGATGGAGGAGGATGAGGGGGAGGAGTGAAAGAGCCTTCGGCCCGACGTCGGCGCGCTGTTACGATCCGTACAGGCCGGAACGCTCCCCCGGGCCGTACGTGAGACCGTCGACATTTTCCCATACCGCTCTTTTCTGTACGACCCTATTCCCCGATGGCTGACGAGCACCCTGAACGTGAAATCAGTGGCATGACGGTCCGGATCGACCGGTCCCTCTGTATCGGCTCTGGCAACTGCACGAACCTGGCCCCCGAGGTTTTCGTGATCCGGCAGGACAACATCGTCGACTTCAAGGAGGAGGTGCCCGACATTGAGGCCGGGCGCCTGGAGGAGTCGACGGCCATTTGCCCGGTCGATGCGCTGATCCTGGAGGACGAGGAGGGGGAGCAGATCGTCCCGTAGCGTCCCTACTCCGCGCGATTCTGCCTGCGCCGGTACCACGCGATCAGGATGCCGGTGAGAAGACCGGCGACGAGACCGATAAGAATGTCCGGAAGCACGGGCTGTGGAGAGTTATTGGGGAAGGGCGTTCTGCTCCCAGGCTCGGAATTGTTGAAGCTCGTCCCGAACGGACTGCACGGCGGTGCTGATGACCGTCACGTCGTCCACAAACCCAATGGCGCCGAGGGTGTCCGGGATGGCGTCGAGGGGGGTGACGAAATAGATCAGCGCGCCGACGATGATCACGAGCGGCGTCCACGACACCTGCCGGTAGGACCGCGAGGCCCAGCGCAGGAGCAGGCGCAGCATGGTGCGGAGGTCGTTCCACACCGCCGATAGGACGCTGGAGTGGGCCGTCATGCGTTCGTAGGCGTCCCGCACCAACAGCACGACGCGAAAGCGCCGCGACAGCACACGACGCGTGGCGTCCCGCAGCGCGGTGCCGGCGGTGCGTAGCGAGGACGAGGGCCCAGTGGGAGGGGCAGTCGGTCGATCGGTTGCCATGAGCAGGGGGGACGATGAGCGAAGGGCTCCTCTCGATGCTAACACAGCGACCGTGCGAAAGTCAACTCTCCCCCGGATGTCGCGTTGGAGTTGTCCGTTCACCCCCGCCAGCCCCACGACGGAGTCTCGTGACCACGATTCTGACCGCCTCGCCCGAGGAAGCCGCCGCGTACGTCCGGGCGGGAGAGCTTAGTGCCTTCCCCACGGAGACAGTGTACGGTCTCGGGGCCGATGCGCTTCGCCCCGACGCTGTCCAGAAGATCTTTGCGGCGAAGGGGCGGCCGAGTGACAACCCTCTCATCGTTCACGTGGCGGCCGGGGAGCAGGTGAGGCGCCTCTGCGCCAGCGTCCCGGCGTCTGCCCGTACGCTCATGGACCGGTTCTGGCCCGGGCCGCTCACGGTCATCCTCCAAAAATCGGAGGCCGTGCCGGCGGTCGTTACGGCCGGGCTCTCGACGGTCGGACTGCGCTGGCCGCGACACCCGCGAGCGCAGGCGTTCCTGGAAGCGTGCGAGACGCCCGTCGCGGCGCCGTCCGCGAACCGATCGGGGCGGCCCAGCCCCACCACCTGGCAGGCCGTGCAGCAGGACCTGGACGGGCGCATTGCGTGCATCCTGAAGGGAGGGCGTACCGAGGCCGGGGTCGAGTCGACCGTCGTCGACTGCACGACCACCCCCCCTACGGTGCTCCGGCCGGGGGCCATTTCCGTGGAAGCACTCCGGGAGGAGATTGGGGACGTGACCGCGGAGGACGGCGAGACGGACGCGGCGCCTCGGAGCCCGGGGACCCGGCATCGACACTACGCGCCCCGCGCCTCGGTTGTCCTCGTCTCCACGCCCGAAGAGGCGACCCCTACGTCGCGGGCGGCCTACATTGGACTTGCCGTCCCCGACGCCGGGCAAGAATTTGCCCGGGTGCGGGCGGTGAGCTCGCTCGACGAGTATGCCGCGGAGCTTTTCCACTTCTTTCGGGAAGCCGACCGGGACGATGTCGACACCATCTACGCACAGACTGTGTCCGACGACGGCCTCGGCCGGGCGCTGAACGACCGGCTCCGACGCGCCGCCGCCCGCTGAACAGCGCGGCTCCCCGGGGCGGAGGCGAGGCCCTCAGCCACGGGTGGAGCGAATCAGCCAGCGGGCGAGGGGCGGCAGCCATTGACAGGCGCGCACCAGGGTGTGGGCGGCGCCTGGGCGGAAGGCCGCGGCGTGGACCCATCGGCCCATCCGCATCCGCGTGCCGAAGGTCTGGCGCCACTGGCGGTCGTATGCGCGTCGAAAGGAGGGGGCCGGGCGCTCCCCCCGCAGCACCTCCGACGCGAGTGGGACGACGAGGTCGGCGGCCTGGAGGGCCATGGCCATGCCGTCGCCGCAGAGGGGGGCGATCATGCCGGCGCTGTCGCCCACCATGCACACGTCGTCCACAAAGCGGTCCTTGGGCATAAGGGGAACCTGACTGACGGCCTCGAACCGATCACTCACACGCTGGAGGCCCTGCAGGCGGGCCTCCAGGGCGGGGTTCTGTCGGAGATCGGCGAGCATGGCCTCGGGGGTGCCCCCCGCGGCCTTCAGCGCGTCCACCCGACCGATCCAGCAGACGTTTGCGCGGGTGCCTTCCACGGGCGAGACGCCGCAGTATCCGCCGGGGGCGCTGTGGAGCTCGATGGTGTCGGGCACACCGGGGCCCTTGTAATGCGCCTTGAAGCCGACGTAGGGAGACGACTCGTCGAGGAACGGGCGGTCGAGCGTGCGGTCGAGCCGGGTGCGGCGTCCGTAGGCCCCGAGCACCATTCGGCCCTCCACGGGCCCGTCGGTGGTGTCGACGACGAACCCTTCTTCGAGGGAGCCCTGGAGGCCGGTCACGCGGGTCCCGGATCGTCCATCGACGCCCGCCGTGCCCGCGGCTTCGAAGAGGAGCGCATCGAGGCGGTACCGGCTGAGGCCGAGGGCCGGACGGGGAAGCGGGTGCTCCGTGGTCGCGCCCCGGGCGTCCGTCAGTCGGGTGCGGCCGATGGACTGAGCCCCGGCGGCCATGACGGCGTCGAGCACCCCAAGCTGACGGAAGGAGTCCTGGGCCTCGGGGGACAAGAATTCCCCGCAGAGCTTGTGGCGCGGGTAGGTGTGCTGTTCGAGCAGGCACACGTCGTGCCCCCGCTGGGCCAGCTGGCGGGCGGCACTACAGCCTGCGAGTCCGCCACCGATAACAACGACGTCGTGGGACATGGGAGATCAGGGAATAGTGGGAGGACACACCGTCGATCACGCAACGGGGAGGGTGGAAAGAGTCCACCGGAAGGCCCAGCGCCACCGAATGCGGGGAGCCGGGAGTCCGGCCTCGGCGGCGAGGGCCTGGAGGTCGGACCGCCGGAAGCCGCGTCGGACGGAGAGGGGGCCGTCGTGCTGCACCATGGGCGAGAACGACAGCAGGCGGGAGAGCGTCCAGATGCCGGCGTAGGCCCACGGATGGCGATGCAGGTCGTTGATCAGGAGGCCGTGCCGACTCACCCGCTGCAGCTCCTGGAGTAGGGTTCGGGCCTCCTCGTCGTACAGGTGGTGGAGGAAAAGGGCGGCGTGCCCCACGTCGAATGCATCGTCGGGGTAGGGGAGGGCGAGGGCGTCGCCGATCTCGATTTGCGCCTGAGAGCGGAGGGAGTTCGGCAGTGCGGTGTCGAGCCAGTCCCGTCCGTGGCCGACGGTGACGGGGTTGAGGTCGATCCCGACGGCGGTCACGCGGCAGTGGGCCTTGCGCCCCCACCGCACAAACTGCGGCAGGTAGTCGGCCCCGCCCGTGCCAACGTCGAGCACCCGGAGCGAGGAGTGTCGCTGGAGGAGCGGGGCAAGGGCCGTGCGGCTCGCGCGGTATCCGCCCAGCCACCGGTTGATCCACCGGAGGTTCTGGAGGGCCGTTCGGAGACGCTCGTCCGTGAGGGAGAGGTCGTCCATCCACTCCGCTTCCCGGGCGCGCTCAGAAAAAGACCTACTGGGAACCGTGATGGGGCCGTCGTGTCGGGAGGAGTCATTGTGGAGTTCGGGACTATAGTGAACCTGAGATTGCCGGACGGGTTCAGGAAGGCGACGTCACGTTTTCCCAACGATCCGCCCCCATGTCCCTGCTTCGTGTCGACGGCCTGGAGGTCCGACTCGGAGGCGAAGAGATCCTGTCGGACGTGGGGTTCGACATTCAGCCGGGCACATGGGTGGGCCTCATCGGCCCCAACGGCAGCGGCAAGACAACGCTCCTCCGCGCCATTGGGGCCCACATTCCGTTTGAGGGACGGATTGAGCTTGATGGGCGGTCGGTGAGGACGTGGAGCGCCGCCGAGCGGGCCCGCCGACTCGCGTTTGTACGACAGAAAGCGTCCCTCTCGTTCGACTTCACGGTGCAGGACCTCGTGCTGCTCGGCCGGGCGCCCCACCGCGGCTGGCTTCAGGCCTACGGGACCACCGATCACGATCGGGTTCGAGAGGCACTGGCGCAGGTCGACCTGGAAGGGTTCGAGTCCCGCTCGGTGCTGTCGCTGAGCGGCGGGGAAACGCAGCGCGTGTTTCTGGCGCAGGCCCTGGTACAGGAGGCCGATCTGCTTCTGCTCGACGAGCCGACCGCCCATCTCGACGTCCACTACCAGTTCACGTTCATGGAGCAAGTGTCTACGCTGGTGGAGGAGGGGCGCACCGTCCTCGCGGTCTTCCACGACTTGGAGCTGGCCGCCCGGTGTGCCGACCGCCTTCTGCTTCTGGGCGACGGCCGGCTGCGGGCCGACGGTCCGCCCGCCGACGTGCTGACACCGGAGCGCATCGAAGAGGTGTTTGGGATGCGAACCCGGGTGCAGCGCGGTCCGGACGACACCCTGCGCATCGACTATGTGGAGCCGGTCGGTGAGCGCTCGTCCCGCGCTGCTCCCCTCTCGGCTCCCTCGTGAAACGCGCGGGGCTGACGCTCGTGCGACGCCTTCCTTCTTCTGCCCTTTTCACGACGACCCCTTTTCCCATGCCGAATCGAATCTACACACGCACCGGCGACGACGGTACAACCTCGCTGTTCGGCGGCGAACGGGTGGGAAAGGGGAACCCTCGCATCGACGCCTACGGGACGGTCGATGAGGCCAACTCGGTGGTCGGCGTCGCCCGCGCCCACCTCCGCGGCGAGCCCGGTGCGGAGCGGCTCGATCCGGTGCTCAGCGATCTCCAGGAGGAGCTGTTTGTGGTGGGGGCGGACCTCGCGACCCCCCTCGACGCCAAGCCCATCGTTCCGCGAATCAAAGAGCATCACGTGGACCGGTTGGAGGACCGAATTGATGAATTCGACGCCGACCTCGAGCCCCTGAAAAAGTTTGTGCTTCCCGGCGGGAGTGCGGCGGGGGCCTCGCTTCACTCTGCTCGTACCATCACCCGGCGTGCCGAACGCCTCGTGGTGCAGGCCGGCACCGCGGCCCCAATCAACGAACAGGCCGCCGTGTACCTCAATCGTCTGTCGGACCTGCTCTTCGTCCTGGCGCGCTGGGCGAACAAACAGGCGGGCATCCGGGAAGACAAGTGGGTGCCTGCATCGGACGATGCGGACGCGACCGAAAACGAATAAGGGCCCCGGACGGAGCGACACCGTTGACGTTGTGGCGATCCGTGCGTTGCTTACTGTAGGTGCGTCTACCGGTTTTTGATCAGGCTCAGACATGGTGATGGCTTCCACACGACTCGTTCCGCTCGGCCTCGGAGCCATCCTCTTCGTTTTGTTCGTCGGGCCCGTGGAGGGGGCGGCCGGCAGGGCGGGCCCTCCGGAGCCAGCGTCCGAGGCGGCCGCATGGACGGGCATTGACGCCGAACAGTATCGCGTGCAGACGGGCACGGTCCGGCGGGCGGAGACCTTCGTGGATGTCGTTCAGCGCTACGGCCTCGACTACTCGTCTGCGGTCGAGGTGGCCGAGGCGGCCCGCTCGGTCTTCGATGTGCGCGACCTCCGTACAGATCACGCCTACCGGGTGTACGTCAACCCGTGGCTCGGCGAGGCGCAGTATCTCCTCTACCGGGTGCGCGCCGCCGAGCACATCTTGTTTGACCTCCAGAACCCATCGAACACGCGGGTTGTGGAACGCCCCGTGACGCGCCGCTGGGCAACCGTGAAAGGCCCCATCGATGGGTCACTGTATGAGACCCTGACGAACCAGGACGCCCACCCTCTGCTTGCGCTGCGCCTCTCGGAGGTGTTTGCCTGGCAAATCGACTTCTTCCGCCTCCGGGCGGGCGACTCCCTGCGGGTGCTCTACGAGCAGCGGTACGTTGGGGGCGAAAAGCGGGCGCCGGGCGAGATCCTTGCGGCGGTGCTCACGCACCGGGGGGAGCGCTACTACGGCTTCCGGTTCGATAACGGGGACGGCCCGGCGTACTTTAACCGCAAGGGGGAAAGCCTCCGTCGACAGTTGCTGAAGGCACCCCTCCGGTACACGCGCATCAGCTCCGGCTACTCCAACAGCCGCATGCATCCCATTCTCAACGAGCGTCGCCCCCACCGCGGCGTCGACTACGCGGCCCCCCGCGGCACGCCGGTGCGGGCGGTGGGGAGCGGCACGGTCCAGTTTGCCAGCTACAAGGGGGCCAACGGCAACTACGTGAAGGTGCGCCACAACGGCACGTACACCAGCGGGTATCTGCACCTCGCGCGTTTTGCCGATGGGGTGCACCCCGGCGCCTCCGTGCAGCAGGGGGAGACCATCGGGTACGTGGGCAGCACCGGGCGGTCGACGGGCCCGCACCTCGACTATCGCCTCTGGAAGCGCGGCCAGCCGGTGAACCCTTACGCCATCGAGTTGCCCCCGTCCCGGCCCGTGCTCCCGCAGCATCAGGACGCCTTTGAGGAGAAGGTGGAGGCCATGCTGGAGCACCTTCGCCGCTCTCCAACGCTTGCGGATCGGCTCTCGACCGGCGGCCCGTCCTCGTCGTAAGCGGTCCGCGGACTGTGTAGGCGCGATGTGCTACCACTCCACATTCACGCCGAGGGAGAACGACCGCGCCGGCCCGGGCTCGTAGTATCGACCGCCGAAGGCGTTCACCACAACCGAACTAGCATACCGCTCGTCCAAGAGGTTTTCGATGGCGACGAAGGGCTTTACAGTCGCACGGCCGAGTGCAAGCCCCTTATGGCCGATTCGAAAGTCAACCAGTACGTAGCGAGGGGTGTCGGCCTCGTTCTCGTTGTTGGTATAGTAACTCGGGACCATCTCGCCCGAGAGGCGGCCCCACCAGCCTTGGTGATTGAGTTGGGTATGCAGGTATACCTGTCGTGGTGGAATGCCAGGTACTTGATTCCCCGCCAGGGACGAGTCCGCGTCTGATTCCTCGATGACGAACCGACTTCCAGTGTAGCGGGTCGCCACTTCTAACTGTTCGGTAGCTTGCCAGGTGAGGCTGGCCTCAATGCCGTCGTGGACGTTGGAGGCGAGGTTGTCGTACACCTCACGCCCGCTTTCCGTCTCGTAAGAAGAGATCAGTTCGTCAACCTCCAGGCGAAACAGCGTGAGGTCGAACTGGAGGCGGGCGGATGGGAGAAATCCACGGGTGCCGACCTCGAATCCACGGGTCCGTTGCGGTTCCACTTGCTGGTTGAAGCCGCCTCCACCGCTGGGCCGATTTGAAAGCTCGGCGGCCGTCGGGGTCTCGAAGGCCGTGCTGTACTGGGCAAACAGCTGTGCGGGGCCGGTGTCATACGAAGCGCCTAGGGAGGGACTTAGGGCCGAGAAAGTACGCGTTCCCGACTGATTCCCGTCCTGCGTGAATTGGTCATCGGCCTCAAACCGGATGCGGTCTACCCGCAGGCCGCCCGTGAGCGCGAATCGGTTGGTGGCGTTTAACCGCAGGTACCCAAATGCAGAGCTGCTCAGTACGGTCTCACGCTGATCGAGTTGGATCTCGTTGCCCTGGGTTCCGCTTTCGGTCGTATTGAATTCCGCCCGATCGTCCGATTGTACCCCGGCGTCGATTCCTGCGCCGCCTTCCAGTCGCCCGCTCGTTCGCCGGACCGTGAGTCGTCCGCCCCCGCTGTGCCGCTCGTATGTGACGTAGCCGAAGGGAAGGGGGTTTTCAAGGTTGCGATACACGTAGTAGCCAGAACCAGCGATCGTGGCCCCCCCGAGATCGTGTTCGATCGCCGCGCCGAACTGCCCTTGCTCGCTCGTTTTTCCGGCGTTGATGTTCTGGAAGTCGGGTCGGGCCTGGGAGGGATCGGCCTGAAACTGTTTACGGGTGAGGCTGCTGGGGTTCTCAGTATCCTGCGCGTCGGCGGCAGCCACAAGTCGGAGAGAGGTTTTTGGGCCGAGGGAGCGAGAAGCATTGATTCCCGTCCGCAGCCGGTAGCCCTGGCTGTGCTCACGGTAGCCGTCTTGTCGGATTCCGGACGCATAGCCGTGTAGGTCCCATCCTCTAGTGGTGCCACTGCTTTCAAGAAGTCCCTGCCATTGGCCAAAGCTTCCGCCCTGTACGCGGGCCCTCAGTGTGGGGGCCGAGGATGGGGGCCGAGAAGAGAGAAAGAGCACACCGCCACTGCCGTTTCCCCAGAACACCGAGGCTGGAGAACGGACCAGCTCAACGCGCCGCAGCACGGCCGGCTCCACAACATCCAGGAAGGCCTGCCCGTCGGGCAGGGTGAGGGGGATGCCGTCGTAGAGCACCTGTACGCCGCGCACGCCAAAGTTGGATCGGTAGCCGACCCCCCGCACGCTGATGCGCTCGCCGAGGGCAAAGTGGTGGCGATCATTTACCCAGATTCCGGGAAGCGGACGCAGTACGTCGTCGAGTGAAGTGTTTGGCGTCAGGTCGATTTCTTCGGGAGATCGCTTGGCTACCGTGACGGCGAAGGGGGCGGACGCTTCTGTTTCCGTTGCCCGCATCGCTTCGACGGTCACCTCGGGGAGCTGGACCCGGAACGAATCCGCGGCGGTGGAGTCGGGCACCTGCCCGGCGGCCGGTCCGGCGACGAAGGCCAGAAGGAGGGGGAGAAGCCAAGTGCAACAGCGCATGCAGCGTACAAAGAAGGCAGTATCACACGAGATCGTGAGCAGGAGGGGCCCTACGCGAGGGGCGTCGGCCCGGGGTTACCAGCCAATGCGGCCCGCGGTAGAGTCGGACGGGGCGGAGACGGCGGGCGACTCGGCGACCGGCGCGGCGGGTGGGGCCAGCTCCGTACCTTCGTGACGACGGATGGCGACGTCGGTGTAGTAATACTGGAGGATCTCCCGGTAGCCACGTCCCTCTTCGGCCATCGCGTGGGCGCCCCACTGACTGAGGCCGACCCCGTGGCCGAAGCCTCGCCCCTCAAACACGTACGTCCCGCCCTCGCGGCGGGCGTCGAACCACGTGCTTTTCAGCGGTTCGTCCTCCAGTTGTTGATTCAACGCGAGCCGGAACGCGTTGGCGTTCATGGTGTGCCGCGAGCCGTCTGAATGTATCACATTCATTGTTTTTAGGCGGCCGTACGATGTCCGTTCGCCGAGAGTAAACCCTTCGACCGACCGGCCGCGAGTGCGGGTGAGGGCGCGCAACAGGGCCGAGCGGTCCACCGTAGCGCGCCAGTTGTGATGTGGCGACGCTTCGTCGTACGGGTCGGGGCGGCCGCGCAGGTAGGGGAGGGGCTCCTCGGCCTCCCACACGTCCTCGTTGTCCGCCGTGTGCCCACCGCTGGAGGAGAAGTAGACCGCCTGGATGGGCCGGCCGTCGTAGGTGAGCACCTGTCCCCGTGTGCTTTCTGTGGCGCGGCGGGCGCGGGTGGTCACCACGTCGGCCCCCTCATACACTTGCGACAGCGTGCCGTCGGCGTGGTCGACCCCCGCCCCAAACTTCTTCGTCGCAAAGAGGCCGTAGGTGCGGGCGACGACCGCCATTGCCTTCGCCCCCGCATCGTCCTCCAATCCGTACTCGCTCGCCACCACGCTGGCCACGTAGTCTTCCAGGGGCACATGGTTCACGAGCAGGAGCCCCTCGGTGGTGTCGGGGGAGAGGCGGAGCGTGCCGGTATAGGTGTGCCGAGCGCCGTCCGCGGGGACCAGGGACCAGGAGGCCGTCCCGTTGAGCGGGGTGAGGTGGAGGGCGGTCGCGTACAGGCCCTGGTCGCCGTGCCGAACGTACACGTCGTTCCGACGACGCCCCAACTCCAGCGAGTCGCCGGGCCGCAGGGTGAAGGCCGGTGTGCCGCCCCCGGGCACTTGCACCCCAACGCGGTCCTCTTCAACCGTGAAGGTGGCCCCGTCCACGACCTGTTGCTGCTCGATCTGGACCCGGACGGCCGTGGTATCGGTGCCCTGTGCCCCGGCCGTACCGCCCAGCAGTCCGCAGAGCAGCACGGCGAGGAGCGTGCACCAGAGTCGGTGTCGGCCTGCGATCATGAACGGGAGGGCGGGTGAAAATCAGGGCAACCAATGCGATCTCTGGGGCGGCCGGGGGATCTTCTGATAAGCGCTGCCCGTCGCCACGGACGATGCGGCGGCGGACCGGGGCGGCTACACCCCCGGATACCGTCTGCACCCTACTGTTCGTCCCCCCTTTGGGTTCTCAACCAACTCCGCCTCATGCTCATCGATACGCACGCCCACCTCTACCTCGATCAGTTTGACGACGACCGGGACGCGGTCCTGCACCGCGCCCGGGACGCGGGGGTTGAGACCATCGTGATGCCGGCCATCGGCACCGCCTCGATTCAGCAGGCCGTGGACCTCTGCGATCAGCACCCGGGGCTTTACGCCATGACGGGCCTGCACCCGTCCGAAACGGACGCGGCGACGGAGGCGGACCTCGAGACCGTGGCGGAGTGGTGCGATCACCCGTCGATCGTGGCGGTGGGGGAGAGCGGCCTCGACTACTACTGGGACCGCTCGTTCGACGACCGGCAGCAGGCCTTCTTCCGAAAACACATCCGTCTCGCCATTGAGGCCGATCTTCCGCTCGTCATACACAACCGCGAGGCGACGGACGACATCCTCGACATCCTGGCGGAGGAGCGCGAGCGGACCGACGCCCCGGAGCGAATGCGGGGCATCCTGCACTGCTACGTCGACCCGCCCGCGGTGGCCGAGCGGGCCTGGGACCTGGGCTTCTACGTCGGCGTCGGGGGCATCATGACGTTCTCGAATAGCGAGGTGGACGACTACGTGCGGGAGGTGCCGCTGGAGCACATCGTGGTGGAGACGGATAGCCCCTACCTCGCCCCCGAACCGAACCGCGGCGACCGCAACGAGCCGGCCTACGTGCGTCACGTGGCCGACCAGCTGGCGCGGGTGAAGGAGGTGCCGCTGCAGGAGGTGGAACGGGTCACGACCGAGAACGCACGGGACATCTACGACCTGCCGAGCCGATGAGAGCAAGGGGCCTCCCCTCGTTTCCAATTCGTACTCCACAAAAAAACCGCCCCGACCGGGCATGAACCCGATCGGGGCGGCGGAATGCGACGAGGGAGGACGCAGAGGCGTTACTTGTCTTCGCCTTCGTCGACGACCTCGTAGTCGGCGTCGCGTACGTCTTCGTCGTCGTCGGCCTGAGCGGCGCCGTCGCCGCCACCGGCCGCTCCGGCCGCGGCACCTGCGCCCGCTCCGGCAGGGCCTCCGGCCGCACCCGCGCCCGGCTGGGCCTGGGCCTGCTCCTGCTGCGCGGCGCGGATGTCCTCGCCGGCCTCGGACCACGTCTCGTTCAGGTTCTCGAGCGCGTCCTCCAGGGCGGTGATGTCCTCGTCCGCGCTGGCGGTTTCGAGTTCGTTGTTGAGTCGCTCCAGCGCGTCGTCGAGGGCGGACCGCTTGTCGTCGGAGATCTTGTCGCCGTACTCCTCAAGGCCCTGCTCCACGGAGTAGGCCATGGAGTTGGCCTCGTTGATCGTCTCGGCGCGCTCCTTGCGCTTCTCGTCCTCTTCGGCGTGCTGCTCCGCCTCTTCGCGCATCTTCTCGATCTCCTCTTCGGTGAGGCCGCTGTCCGCCTCCACACGGATGGACTGCTCCTTGCCGGTGTCCTTATCGACGGCGGACACGTTGAGAATGCCGTCCGCGTTGATGTCGAACGTCACCTCAATCTGCGGCGTGCCCCGCGGGGCGGGCGGGATGCCGTCGAGGTGGAACTTGCCGAGGGTGCGGTTGTCCTTCGCCATCTCGCGGTTCCCCTGCAGGACATGCACCTCCACCGACGTCTGGTTGTCGGCCGCGGTGGAGAACACCTCGCTTTCTTTGGTCGGAATGGTGGTGTTGGCCTCGATGAGCGTGGTCGACACGCCGCCGAGGGTCTCGATGCCGAGGTCCAGCGGCGTCACGTCGAGCAGCAGCACGTCGTCGACGTCGCCACTGAGCACGCCGGCCTGGACCGCGGCGCCGACGGCCACCACCTCGTCCGGGTTCACGGACTTGTTCGGGTCCTTGCCGAAGAACTCCTTCACGGTTTCCTGCACGAGGGGGACGCGCGTGGAGCCCCCGACCAGGATGATCTCGTCGATGTCGGTCTTGGAGTGGCCCGAGTCGTTCAGGGCCTTCTCCATCTGGGGAATGGTTTTCTCCACGAGGTCGTCGATCAGCTGCTCGAACGTGGCCCGGTTGATGTCCATGTTCAGGTGCTGCGGGCCGTCGTCCGTGGCCGTGATGAACGGCAGGTTGATCGTCGTGGTCTTGGCACTCGACAGCTCAATCTTCGCCTTCTCCGCGGCCTCCTTCAGGCGCTGAAGCGCCATCGGGTCCTTGCGGAGGTCGATGCCCGAGTCCTTCTTGAACTCGTCGGCAATGTGGTCGATGAGGCGCTTGTCGAAGTTGTCGCCGCCCAGGTGGGTATCGCCGTAGGTGGCGTTCACCTCAAAGACGCCGTCGCCGAGCTCCAGAATGGACACGTCGAAGGTGCCGCCGCCGAGGTCGTAGACGGCCACCGTCTGCTCGCCCTCATCGTCGAGGCCGTAGGCGAGAGAGGCCGCCGTCGGCTCGTTGATGATGCGGCGCACGTTGAGGCCCGCAATCTCGCCGGCCTCCTGCGTGGCCTTGCGCTGCGCGTCGTTGAAGTAGGCCGGGACGGTGATCACCGCGTCGGTGACCTCTTCGCCCAGGTAGTCCTCGGCGGTCTGCTTCAGCTTCTGCAGCACCATGGCCGAGATCTCCTGCGGCGTGTACTGGCGGTCGCCCACCTGCACGCGGGCCGTGTCGTTGTCGCCCTTCACAATTTCGTAGGGGACCTCCTCAATCTCGTCGCCCACTTCGTTGTAGAAGCGGCCCATAAACCGCTTGATCGAGGAGATCGTCTTCTCGGGGTTCGTGATGGCCTGGCGCTTTGCCGGGGCGCCGACGAGGCGCTCCCCATCGTCTTTGTAGGCGACGACGGACGGCGTCGTGCGTGCGCCTTCTGCGTTTTCGATGACTTTGGGCTCGCCGCCCTCCATCACCGCCACGACGGAGTTCGTCGTGCCGAGGTCTATGCCAATAATCTTGCCCATAGGTGTCGTGTATGCTCTAATTCAGGAAAGTTGTCGAACGTCGAAGGCAGGTTGGAGGCAATGCGTCGCTCCCACGTCGCCACTCCCTGGGGGCTACAAGAACAGTGCCGCGGGGGATGCGGGGCGCCGCGATCCGCCACATTGGCAGAGTGACCGGCGGGACGGGGAGGGGGATCTGTCAGACCCCTGGGGTTCCGCGGACTGGCACGGTTGGGATCTGAAAACTTTGCAGGAATGACGCTGCCGGGCGGGACGATGCAACTGCGGGCGGTGTTGCTCGTGAAATTAGTACAACATCGACGGCTGACTTTGCGCGTGCCGCCGTTTTGGACTACGCTCACTTCCTGTATGTACACGTCTGCTGCCTACCGGTACCTTCCCAACCTGCTCACGGTTGCTCGGATCGTGGCGACGCCCCTGCTGTTGCTTCTGCTCACGGTGCCGAGCCACGCGGGCCAGCTGAGTGCCGTGGGCCTCTTTGTGCTGGCTTCGCTCTCGGACTACTACGATGGGGTGCTCGCGCGGCGCTACGGCGTCCGCTCGCGCCTGGGGCAGTACCTTGATCCCCTGGCGGACAAGATCCTGGTGCTCGGCACGTTCGGCATGCTGGCGCTGCAGGCGCCGGGCCTCGTTCCGTGGTGGGCGGTGGCGGTGATTGCCGGCCGCGACCTGATGGTCACGGGGCTGCGGTCCTGGGTGGAGGCCGGGGGCCGAACGCTGCAGACCTTCCGGGTGGCCAAGGCCAAGACGCTCCTCCAGTTTGCCTTCTTGTTTGGCGTGCTTGTGCTGCGCGCGGCGACATACGCCTCGCCGCCCCTGCGCGGCTGGGCGACCTGGATCCTGCAGGACAGCTTGTTGCCGGGGCTCGCCCTGGCCGTGGTCGTGGGCGTGACGGTGGCAACCGGGGCGCTCTATTTCGTGGCGCCCGTCCACGAACACCAGAAGTAGCGTCCGCTTCGTCCGCACCGTTCCCAACCGGCTCTTGTCCCCGTGCCCGACCCGTCGTCCCCGGATGCGCCCGTCCACGTCGTCTCCGACCCGGAGGGGGCCCGCACGGTGGCGCGCCACCTCCTTGACATCGGGGCGGTGATCCTGCGGCCGGACGACCCGTTTACGTGGTCCTCGGGACTCGTGGCGCCGGTGTATTGCGACAACCGACGCACCCTCGCGCACCCGCCGGTTCGGCGCACCCTGCGCGACGGCTTTGCGGACGTGGTGACCGCCCGCGACTGGCTGCCCGCAACCATCGCCGGCACGGCCACGGCGGGGATTCCCCACGCGGCCTGGCTGGCCGAGGCGCTCGATCAGCCGATGGCGTATGTCCGCTCCGCGGCCAAGGCGCACGGCACGGGACGGCAGATCGAAGGGGCCCGGGCGACGGACCGACCGGTGATCGTCGTGGAGGACCTGGTGTCGACGGGCGGATCGGCGCTGGAGGCGGGGGCGGCCCTGGAGGCCGCCGGGATGGAGGTGGCGGCCGTGCTGTCGATTTTTACCTACCAGCTGGCGGCGGCCACGTCGGCCTTTCGGGCGGCGGGCACGCCGCTTTTTGTGCTTTGCGACTTTGCGACGCTCGTGGACGAGGCCCGTCGGACGGGGGCGCTGACCGACGACGCACACGCCGTCCTGCACGATTGGCACGCCGACCCGTCGGCCTGGTCCGAGGCCCGGGGCGGCGCCCCCCTCGACTGATTTCCTTCACACTGTACTCGGGACACCCTGCGCACTCATGAGAGCACAACTGCTCACCATCGGCGACGAATTGCTCATCGGCCAGACCACCAACACCAATGCCGCGTGGCTGGGGGAGGAGCTGAGTCAGATGGGGGTGACGATGGAGCGAACCGTGACGGTCGGGGACGATGCCTCGGCCATTCAGTCGGAGATGGACCGGGCGTACCGGACGTCCCGGCTGGTCATTGTGACCGGGGGGCTCGGGCCCACCCACGATGACCTCACGCGAGAGGCGGTCGCCGAGTATTTTGAGGCCCCGTTGCATTCGGACGACGAGATCTTTGCTCGCATCCGGCGCTACTACGAACATCGCAACCGTCAGATGCCCGAGGCGGCGGCCAAGCTCGCGCAGGTGCCCGAGGGGTTTGATGTGTTGGACAACCCGGTGGGGGCGGCCGTAGGCCTGTGGCACGAGGACGCGGATCGGCTCCTGGCCGTGCTGCCCGGGATTCCGCAGGAAATGAAAGGGATTTTTCGGGCGGCGGTGCGGCCCCGCCTCGACGCGCAGACGGACCTCCACGAAGTTATCCACCGAACCCTCGTTACGTCGGGCATCGGCGAGTCGTCGCTGCAGGAGCGCCTCGGCGCCCTCGACGACGTGCTCGACGTGCACACCCACCTGGCGTACCTTCCGTCGACCAGCGGCGTGCGTCTCCGCCTCACGGCCACGACGAATGGGGAGCCGAACGCCGAGACGCGCCTCGACCGGCTGGAGGCCCACATCCGCGAGCGGGCCGGGGAGCACGTCATCGGGGAGGGGGACGTGACCCTGGAAGAGGTGCTCGGCGACCACCTGCGGGCCGAGGGGCGGACGATCGCCAGCGCGGAGAGTGCAACCGGGGGACTCATCGGACACCGCCTGACTGGGGTCAGCGGGTCGTCGGACTACTACGTCGGCAGTGTCGTGGCCTACGCCAACCGCGTGAAGCAGGACGTGCTGGACGTCGGGGCCGAGGCCCTTCGGACCGACGGGGCGGTGAGCGAGGCGGTTGCGGTGCAGATGGCCGAGGGCGTGCGTCGGGTGCTCGACGCCGACGTGGGGGTGGCGACCACCGGCGTTGCCGGCCCCACCGGCGGCACGCCCGAGAAGCCCGTGGGCACGGTCTGGATCGGGTACGCCGACGCGACGCAGAGCCGGGCGGTCCGCCGCCAGTACGTGGAAGACCGCACCCTAAACAAGGAGCTGTTCGCGAGCGCCGCCCTCGACCTCGCACGCCGCGAACAGGGGCGTTGAGCCGAACGGGGCGGCGCACCCCGAGACTTCTCATTCGTTTCTTTCATCACGCTGCCGAGGTGTCTATGCAAGCCGTAATCGTGTCCGAGCCCGGGGGGCCGGAGCAGATGACAATCGACGACGTCCCCACGCCCACGCCGGGCCCCGACGAAGTGCAGGTGCACGTACACGCGACGGCCCTGAATCGGGCCGATACGTTTCAGCGGCGCGGGCACTACCCGCCGCCGGAGGGGGCGTCCGACATTCTGGGCCTCGAGATGGCCGGGACGGTGGCCGAGACGGGCGACGCGGTGGTCGACTGGCACGAGGGCGATCGCGTCTTCGCCTTGCTGGACGGCGGCGGCTACGCCGAATACACGGTCGTGCACAAGGATCGGTTGATGGCCGTGCCGCCCGGCATGTCGATGCAGGAGGCCGCCGCGGTGCCGGAGGTCTTCCTCACGGCCTACCAGGCCCTCCACTGGCTGGGCGGGCTCCAGAGCGGCCACCGTGTCCTGATCCACGCCGGCGCCAGCGGCGTCGGGACCGCCGCCATCCAACTGACGCGCCACGCAGGGGGGCACCCGTACATCACCGCGTCGGCCCCGAAGCACGACCGCTGTCGGCTCCTTGGCGCCGAGGCCACGATTGATTACGAAACGGAAGACTTCGCCGCGCGCATTGCGGAGGAGACGGACGGGGCGGGCGTCAACATCCTTCTCGACTTCATCGGCGCCCCGTACTTCCACAAGAACGTCGAGTCGCTGGCCCTCGACGGGCGCATCATCCAACTCGCCACGCTCGGCGGAAGTACCGTAGAGGCGGTGAGCCTACGCGACCTCATGGCCAAGCGGGCGCAGCTGCTCGCCACCACGCTCCGCTCCCGAAGCCTCGCGTACAAGGTGCAGCTTACTCAGGAGTTTGCGGCCGACATTCTACCCGCGTTCGTTGATGGCGCCCTGCGCCCCGTGATCGACTCCACGTACGACTGGACGGAGGTGGGGGCCGCGCATCAGCGAATGGAGAACAACGAGAACGCGGGCAAGATCGTCCTCCGTGTGGGGGCCGCGGCCGAGGAGGCACAATAAAAAACGCCCCGATTCTCCGAGGAGAACCGGGGCGTGGGAGGGAAGAAGAGGCGGTCCCTACGCGAGGGAGGCCTCCAGCGTAATTTCGGTTCCGGCGAGGGCCTTCGACACCGGGCAGCCCTCCTTGGCCGCCTCCGCGTGCTCCTGAAAGGTGTCCTCGTCAATTTCGGGCACGTGGGCGGTCGCCGTCAGGTGGACCTTGGTGATGGCCGGTCCACTTTCCAGCATCCGCAGCGTCACGTCGGCTGTGGTCTCGACCGACTCGGGCTCGAAGCCCGCCTCGTCGAGCACGTTGGACAGGGCCATCGAGAAGCAGCCGGCGTGGGCGGCCCCGATCAGTTCCTCCGGGTTCGATCCGTCCCCGTCTTCAAACCGGGAGCGGAAGGAGTAGGCCCCTTCGTAGGCGCCGCTTTCGAGGCGCATGGTCCCGTTTCCGTCGGGCAGGTTTCCGGTCCACTTCGCGTTGGCAGAGCGTGTTGGCATGTTGCCTGGGTCGACTTGTTTGAAAGCAGATGAGGGTGGTGCATGCTTCCGTAGCGGAATCGCAGACGGGCGTTCCGTCCGCGACCCGCTTTTGGCAGGAAGACCATAGACCCGGCGGCGTGCCGCGCCGCTACGCGTCGTCGGCGGCCCCATTTGCTTTGGGGGCCCCCTCGAGATAGTCGACGTGCACGTCGCGTTGCGGGAAGGGGATGCCAATGCCGGCCTCGTCGAGCTTGTACTTCACCTGGCGGGTCAGCTCCTGCTTCAGGCGGAAGTAGGTGTCGGGCGTTGCCCAGACGCGCACCTGCCAGTTAATGGAGGAGTCCCCCAGGCCGACGAGGGCGGCCTGTTCGCCCTTTTCTTCCAGCCGGTCGTCGACGGCGCGGGCGGCCTCCAGCAGCACCTCTCGCGTCTCGTCGATGTCGGCGGGGTAGTCCGTGCCCACGTCGCAGTCGACTCGAATTTCGTCCTGCTCGAAGATGTTCTCGATCGTGGACCCGAAGATGTCGCCATTCGGGACAATGATGACGCGGTTGCTTCGCGTGCGGAGGCGGGTGAAGAAGAGCTGGAGGTCCCGCACGAAGCCCGTTTCGCCGGCGATTTCCACGTAGTCCCCTACCCCGAAGGGCCGGAAAATCAGGAGCAGCACCCCAGCGGCAAAGTTGGCGAGGGTGCCCTGAAGGGCGAGGCCCACGGCGAAGCCGGCCGCGGCGAGGACCGCAACGAAGCTCGCGGTTTCGACCCCTACGGTTTCGAGGCCGGCAAAGAGGGCCAGCAGGAAGATCGCGTAGTACGCGAAGTTTCCGGCGAACTTCGTGAGCGTGGAGTCCATGCTCGGCCGGTCCAGTCCCCGCTTGATGGTGTCGCGGACCCAGATGGCGACGTAGCGCCCAATCACCAGGATGGCGATAAACGCTACGGCGCTCAGGATGTAGTTGGCCGCAACGCTTAAGGTCTCAGCGCTGAAGTAATTTTGGGACAAGAGGTCGTTCATCAGGGATGGGGAGGTTATCAAAATGGTTTCCCCACAAGTACCGGGACGGGCAGGGAAGAATCAATGGCCCCCCATCGCTCAATGTTACCGATTTTCAACGGGCGAGGGGAGCGCAGTCGTTTGGGGCGTGCGTCCCCGAATGCGGTCCACAAAGCGGTGGAGGAGGTCGGAGGTGAGGCGTACGTCGGGGGGCTCCCTGCGGATCGCCGTGACGTCCCCGGAGCGGTCTGTGATCAGGCGGAAGGAGAAAATGTAGGAGCCCTGGTTCGTGAGTCCCAGGTCGCTGCGCCCGAACCGGAGGTCCACGACGCGAACGCCTCCCTCCTCCGTGGAGCGAACGGCATAGTACCCTCGCGAAAACCATTGGAGGCGCTGCACTTCGAGGCTCTGGGCCGCAGGGCCGAGCAGGTCGTGGTTCTTCGGGACAAAGCGAAAGTCGACGGCGCGGGTTGCATCGAGCAAGGAGTAGTCCCCGACGTAAAACCCATCGTCCGTCTCCGCAATGGCGGTCCAGAGGAGGTTGTTGAACGGGGTGGGCTTGGTGAGCACCTGCTCTACGGAGCGGTTCTGCTTTTCAAGTGCATCCGCCACGACGCCGTTGACGTGAATCTTGTTTGCGACTGTGACGAGCAGGTACGCGGAGCTCAGGACCAGGCCCACGGTGTTCGCCACGCGGCGGGTGCGTGCGTCGGGCGCCCAGAACAGGGACACGAGCAGTCCCCCCGCGAGGGGCACGGTATAGAGCGGGTCAATGATGAAAATGGTGGCCAGGATCACCGGATAGCGGCTAAAGGGCCAGAAAATCTGCGTGCCGTAGCTGGTGAGGCAGTCGAGGCCGATGTGGGTGAGCAACACCGCGCCTACCAGCAGCATCCAGCGCCGGCGGGACGCATCCGGCCCGTGAAGCCGTCGCAGGGCCCAGCCGAGGAGCAGGGCCATGACGAGGGCGAAGAGGAGGGAATGCGTGAGGCTGCGGTGGAAGACCAGCGACTGGGCCTCGGTGAGGAAGGGGTTGGCCAGCACGTCCAGGTCGGGAAGCGTTCCGAGGGCGGCGCCCCAGAGCGGGGCTTTGTTTCCGGCCTGCCGGCCCGCCACCGCTTCGCCGACGGCGGCCCCGAGGGTGAGCTGGGTAAGGGAGTCCACGAGTGAAGAGACCAGGGATTGGGAAGAGGAACGTCTATCGGACTACGTTGTACGCCGCGACCAATCACATGAGCCTGTGTTTCTTCGTCGAAGCCGTAACGAATCCCGATGTCTACGGACCGAATGCGCTGCCGTGTTGCGGATGCTCGGGTCCGGTCCGATCAGCGCGAGACGTTGGAGGATCTGATCTACAAGCTTTTCGAGCGCCGTCACCACGACTATGTGGCGGGTCAGGAGAAGGACTGGCTGACGATGGAGCTCATTCAGTCGCTCCGGCGCGAAAGTGAGATCTACCGGGAGGAGCTCAGTACGCAAACCCACGGCCCCTTGCCCTTTGCTCTCGGATACTTTCGGCTTCACGGCGACACCCTCCGACTCACGACCGACGAGGTCCCGGCCAACGTGGAGGGGCGCACGCTCGTTCGGTTTCTGAGTGAGTTTTTGGAGCCGGGGGCCCGGCTCTGGTTCGGAGGGGAAGAGGGGAGCGGATGGGAGATTCGAGGGCGCGATGAGCTCCGCTCGCTTCCGGATGCTCAGGCCGATCTGTCGTCGCAGAAGAATTGAAGGAGGCGCCGGGGGCCGTCCGAGAAGGGCTGGTTTTCGAGGGGGGACCGGTCCTTCGGCAGGAGGGTAACCGTTCGGTAGCGTCCCTGCTCCGGGGAGCGGTGCGCCTTCACCCGCACGCCCAGGGCCGTGCCCCGATGCGCCACGAGGCCCGTGACCGTGTTGGGCCGCTTGGGGAAAGGATCGCTCGCCGGCAGGGCGTCTGAAATGAGGTCCAGCACGGCCCGCGCCGCCGAGCGGGTACAGTCCGCCAGGTGGCAGAAGAGCGCCGGGGTGAAGTTGCGGTCGAACCGGATATGGAGCCGGCTCTGGGTGGGAGCCAAGGGCCGCCACTCCACATCTAGTCGTCCCCATCCGTCGGTGAGGGACTCCACGGCCGCAACCAGATTCGGAAAGGTGTCCTCCAGGTCGTCCGTCAACTGCATGTAGCCCTGCATTTCGCCGGGCATGCCGGGCGCGCGGCCGAGATCTTCGGCGGCTTTCGTGGAGGCCTTTCGTAACCACGCCTGCACGGGCGCGGCGTGGGTGATCTGGTCGCTGGCTGTGTCCAGGGAGGAAGACAGGTGGGGCTCGATGCGCGTCTTCCACTCGTCTACGGAAAGCGTATCCGCGTCTGAAGACATGGGGGAGGCGTCGTTGAGTGGGCGAGAGCGGAGGTGCGGGGGAGGAACAAAACGTCCAGTCTACGGTCCAATAAAGGCTCGTGTCGATTTGAAGCTCTCCTCCTCCTATTGTGGCCAATCAACCGACGACATCGCGGCAGCCAAAAGCGATGCCGCTTAACGATCTATCGGAGCACCTCCAACTTTCGAAGCAGACGATCGTTCGATGGATTGATCGTCACCTCATCGATGCGGATCTGTACTGGTCGCTCTCCGAGTCGAACCAGGAAATCCGAATGATTGATCTCACCGACGAGACGCTGGAGTTTCTGGAAGACTTTGCGGCGGACTACCGCGACGACGTGGTGAGCCGCACCGAGGCCCGGCGCATTCTCAAGCAGATCGATCGGAAGAAGATCAAGAAGCTGATCCGGGCCGGGGACGTCAAAGATGTTGAAGTCGATGAAGAGACCCGCGTCGTCGTTGGGAGCATTGAGGACTACCTCATGGAGCGCGAGCGGGCGGAGGAAGGCGAGGAGGAAGAAGAGGAGTAGCCCCCACCGCCAGTCGTGCGCCTTACGCCGTGTCGTCCTGGGTGTCGGACTGGAGCATTGATTCCAGCTCCGGCCGCAGTTCCTCCGTCGGGAAAATGCCCAGCACCCGTTTTACCACGTCCCCGTCGGGGTTCACGACAAAGGTGGTCGGCAGTCCGTACGTCGCACCAAAGCCTTCTTCGGTTCGACCCTGGGGGTCGACGACGACTGGGTAGTTGAATTCGTAGTCGCTCATAAACGAGCGCACCGCCGACTCGCCCTCCTGATCCAGCGAGATGCCGACGACGGTCAGTCCCTCCTCGCCCAGGTCGTTCTGCAGATCGATGAGGTCGGGGATCTCCTTTCGGCAGGGGGCGCACCAGGTGGCCCAAAAGTTGACCAGCAGGACGCGCCCGTCCTGCGCGGCCAGGTTCAGCTCGTCCCCCTCAATCGTCTGCAGGGTGGTATCGGGGACCGGGTAGGGGTCCGGCTCGTTGATCCGGTGCTGCTGCACGTCCTGGTTGGTCTTCGGCGCGTTGGAGCGCGCGGAGTCGTCATTTCCCTGGCAGCCGAGAAGACTCGCCGCCAGGAAAAGCGCACAGCTAAGGAGACGGGGCGTGGATCCGAAGAGACGCATAGGGACGATGCGGCATCGTGAGGGGACAGTGGGTTACTCGGCGGGCGTGCGACGCAGCTCCTTCCGCAACGTGTCCACCGTGACGTTGAGGTGCGACGTGTCAAAGATGGGGCTCTCGTCCCGAATCAGGATGGCCTGGGGCGTCTCGTGCCGCACGTTGAGCGACTCGGCAATTTCGTCCGACACCGACCGGTTGTCCTGCACCACGACGCGGAAAATGGGAAGGTCCGCTTCGTTCGAGAGCGTGGTCATCTCCTTGTTCGCCTTCGCACTGATCGAGCAGGTCGCACTGTGCTTGAATACAAGAACGGGGGTCTGCTTGGAGTGCTCCAGGGCGTCATTCCAGTCGGCGATGGAGTCAAGGGGACGAAAGGCCTCGTCGGTCATGAGACTGTAGATTCGTTCGCGTTTCGGCGGCAGAATTTCCGTACCACAAGCCGGGACCCATGATACACCATGGGGGTGAACAATCGGTCAATACCGGTGAGCGGGGCAGGGAACGCGCCCTCGGACTCGGCGTGAAATCGCTGGCTTTGTCCGTATCCGTCGTCTCTTTCACTACTTCTCTTCCTTCAGTATGTCCTCCGACGCCCACGGGGCCGGCACAGTTCGATGGCGCCTCGACGACCTACATGACTCTCCGGCGTCCGTCCACGACAGCCTCGCGGCGGCGGAGGAGGACGCGGAGAGGTTTGCCGATCGCTATCGGGGGCGGATCGGCACCCTCGATGCCGAGGGCCTGGCCGAGGCGCTTTCCACCCTCGCGTCGATCCGGGACGAGTTGGGCCGTGCGTATGCGTTCGCGTACCTTCACTGGTCGACCGACACGGGCGACGCCGAGCGCGGGGCCCTGCTTCAGTCTGTACGAGAGAAGTACAATCGCATTCATCAGACGCTGCTTTTTGTGGAGGTGGAGTGGGCGGCGGTGGACGAGGCGCGGGCGGAGGCACTGCTGGCGGAGGAGGCCCTCGCCGACTACCGGCACTACCTGGCCCTGGAGCAGGAGCAGAAGGAGCATACGCTGACGGAGCCGGAGGAAAAGATCCTCTCCGAAAAGAGTGTGACGGGGCGGCAGGCGTGGACCCGCTTTTTCGACGAGACGGTCGGGGCGCTTCGGTTTGAGCTCAATGGGGACGAGATGACCCAGGAAGAAATCCTGTCGAAGCTCTACGAGCCGGACCGTGCGCTCCGACGGCAGGCCGCCGAGGCGTTCACGGAGGGGATGCAGGAGCGGCAGGAGACGCTCACGTTTGTCTTTAACACCGTTCTGGCCGACAAGGCGTCGACGGATCAGCTTCGGGGGTACGATCACTGGCTGCAAAGCCGCAACCTGTCGAATGAGGTGGAGGAGGAGACGGTCGAGTCCCTCATCGAGGCCGTGACCGATCGATACGACCTCGTGGCACGCTTCTACGACCTGAAACGGCGGCTGCTGGGGCTGGAGGAGCTCTACGATTATGATCGGTACGCCCCGGTGGGCGAGGCCGACACGACGTACGAGTGGGAGGAGGCGCGGGCGGTGGTGTTGGACGCCTACGCCGACTTCCACGACGACATGGCCGCCGTGGCCGAGCGTTTTTTCGACAACCAGTGGATTGATGCGGCCCTGTCAGAGGGGAAGCGCAGTGGGGCCTTTAGCCACGGGACGGTGCCGAGCGTGCACCCGTATGTGCTGCTGAACTACACCGGCAAGGCCCGCGACGTGCAGACCCTTGCGCACGAGCTGGGACACGGCGTGCATCAGTTTCTGTCTCGGGAGCAGTCGATCTTTCATCACGGCACGCCCTTGACGACGGCGGAGATGGCCTCGGTCTTCGGGGAAATGCTCGTCTTTCGACGCCTCATGCGGCGCGAGCAAGATCCTCGAAATCGACTGGCCATGCTGGTGGCCAAGATCGACGATACGCTGGCGACGGTTTTTCGGCAGGTGGCGATGAACCGCTTTGAGGACCGGATCCACACGGCGCGGCGCGAGGAGGGGGAGCTTCCGCACGATGCCTTCGCCCGGCATTGGATGGAGACGCAGCGCGCCATGTTTGAGGGAAGCGTGACCCTGGGCCCGCACTACCGGCACTGGTGGAGCTACGTGCCGCACTTCCTGCACACCCCAGGGTACGTGTACGCCTACGCCTTCGGGGAGCTTCTCGTGCTCTCGCTCTACGCGCGGTACCAGGAGGCGGGCGATGCCTTTGCCGATCGCTACCTCGATCTCCTCCGCGCCGGGGGATCGGACTGGCCGCAGTCCCTCGTGGCCCCGCTCGGCGTCGATCTGCAGGACCCTGATCTATGGCATCACGGACTCGGGCACATTGAGGGGCTCATTGATCAGGCCGAAGCCCTGGCCGAGACGACAGACGTAGGGGCGGCGGCAGGGAACGTGGATGCGTAGGCAGCCAACAGCAGGAGACCGAGGTCGCTATGCCGGAGGACGACCGTGCCAGCAGTCACCCGTCGTTCTGGGACCCCCGGTATGCCGCCCACGACCATCTCTTCGGCACGGACCCGAATGCCTTTGTCGCGGCGGAAGCCCATCGCCTGCCCTCCGAGTGTGCCGTCGTGGAGCTGGGCGCGGGGGAGGGGCGGACCGTGGCGTGGCTGTGTGCTCAGCACGGGCACCGGGGCACGGCCGTCGACTTTTCGCGGACGGCCCTGGCGCAGGCCGACCGATGGGCCGAACAGGAAGGAGTTTCGCTCCAGACGGTTGAGGCCGACGTGCGAACCTGGGCGCCGGACCGGCAGTGGGATGCGGTGATCGTGACGTTCCTCCAGCTTCTTCCCGCCGAGCGTCCCGCACTGTATCAACTCATGCGTACACTCACCCGACCCGGCGGATGGATGCTCGGCGAATGGTTTCGGCCGGCCCACCTTGCAGAGGGCGGGTACGATCGCATCGGGCCCAGTCGCGCCGACCGGATGGTCTCCGTGGAGGAGCTCCGGCAGGCCTTTGCGGAGGATGTCATTCATCGCTGCACCCCTGAGGACGCACAGTTGAATGAAGGGGAGTTGCTCGTGGGACGGGCCGCCGTGGTGCGGCTGGTGGCCCAACGCCGGGAGACGGGGGCGACCCGCGACGGGTCCGACTGAGGAGCCGAGGCCGCGACCGGTGGACCTCGTCCCGGTTAGTTCCTACATTTCCGTCCTGCCATCGTACTCCGGAATGAATCTCCGATGTCTATGCTTGTCCTCGACGACCTATTGCTGGCCCGGGATTTCTCCTCCATTTCCGACCGGGCCCTCCGCCATGCGCTCGACCTGGCCGCCCGCACGGGCGCCGCGCTCCACCTCCTTCACGTGGACGTGCTCCACGATGACAACACGACGCAATCGCCGGGCACCGGGCTCGACAAAATCCGAGAGGAGCTGAAGAACGATCCGCGGGCGGCCTCCGACGAGGCGCTGGATGCCGTCTCCATCCACGAGGTGACGGAGCGCGACGTGTCCGCCGGGCCGGCCATTCTCATGTACGCCTCCGAAAACGACATCGATCTCATTACGCTCGGCACGCACGGCCGGCGCGGCCCGAAGCGCATCCTGTTGGGAAGCGTGGCCGAGGAGGTGGTTCGGCGGGCGAGTGTGCCGGTCCTGACGGTTCGGGGCGGAGAGGACGCCACGCACCTGCCGGTGGGCGGCGTGGATCGGATGCTTGTGCCCGTCGATTTTTCCGACCCCTCGCGCGAGGCCCTTCGGCACGCCCGGGAGCTGGCCTCGCTCTACGGGGCCGACCTCGACCTGCTCTACGTGGTGGAGGAGGCGCTCCACCCAGCCTTCTACGTGGGGGGCGTATCGTCGATTTACGATGTGGAGCCCGACATCGAAGAAAAAGCGCGGGCCCATCTGCAGAAGTTTGCCAACAAGACCCCGGGGGCCAAGGTGAACATCAACGTGCACGCCGTGCCGGGACAGGCGGCCGCGAGTATTCTGTCGTTTGTGGAGGAGCATGAGATCGACCTGGTGACGACCTCCACCCACGGGCGGACGGGCATGGACCGCTTTCTGCTCGGGAGCGTGGCGGAGAAGCTCGTCCGGCACCTGCGATGCCCCGTCCTGACCGTGAAGGCGTTCGGGCGGTCGCTCGTGGCCGACGCGGCCTAGGAGCTACGAGGTCCCCACGGCGGCTGCGCGGTTCGACCGGCTGATGGCTTTCCACTTGTCGGTGCGAAAGCGATAGTAGACCACGGCGGCCGGAATGCCGGTTTCGAGGACCAGGGACGCGTACAGTCCCCAGTGGCCTACGGCGGTGGTGGCGCCGATGTAGGCGGCGGGGAGGGAGAAGGCGAAGAGGCCGAGCAGCTGTCCGTAGAAGGGCCAGGTCGTGTCGCCGCTGGTGCGGAGGGGGCCGAGGGCCCCGTTCATGAGGCCCCAGAGCAGGACGCTCACGCAGGTTGCACGGACCAGGGCCGTGGTGGTGGCCAGCGTGGACGGGTCCCCCACAAAGAGCCGGCTGATCGGGTCGGCGAGGAGAAAGACGGCGGCGCCCGCCAGGGCGTACACCGTGACCGTATATCGGAGCGTGTCCTTCGCGTAGGCGTCGGCCTCCGGCTCCTGCCCCTGCCCGAGCGACTGGCCCACGAGGCTGCTTGAGGCCAGGCCGAAGCCCCATCCCGGCGTGTTCATGAGGGCGCGTACCCGCAGCGCCACAACATACGCCGCGACGACCTGCGGGCCGAAGAGGCCGACGATGGCCAACATCGGAAACTGGCCGCCGTTCTGCGCCACTTTGCGCAGGGCCAGTGGGGTGGAGATGCGGACGAGGAGGCGAACCGTGTCGGCGTCCCAGTCGAGGCGGGTCCAGTCGATCTGGATTGGGAGCGGGCCGATGAAGGGCAGTCGGCCTGCCCCGAGCCCCCAGCCGAAGAGGGCGACCCCGGCGATGCTCCCGACGACGGTCCCGATGGCTGCTCCCACCACCCCGAGCCCGAAGCCAAAGATCAGCACGGCGTTCAACACGATGTTGGCCGCTGCGCCGCCGGCACGCACGACCATCGGGGTCCAGGCGTCGTCGGCCCCGATGAGGGTGCGGCTGCCAATCAGGTTCAGGGCGGCAAAGGGCATGGCCAGGCACGCGACCTTCAGGTACCGGACGCCGTAGTCAATGGCCTGCTCCCCGGAGCCGATGAGTCGAATCAGCGGTTCCGGGACGGTCCAGAAGAGGACGACCAGGGGAAGGGTCACGAGGAGGGCAAGGACGATGCTTCCCTTGACCGCCGAGCCGATGCGGTCGGACTGGTCCGCGCCGTATCGTTGAGACACCAGGCTGATCGTCCCGCCGGCGATGCCGCCCCCCAGCATGTAGGTCATCGTCCAGAACGGCACGCCGTACCCCACGCCGGCGATGGCGGAGGCCCCGAGCGCGGAGCCCACCATGGCCACGTCCGCCGTAGCTTTTGACATCCGAGCGATGCCGGTGACGATGCGGGGCCACGCCAGGTCCGAGATGCGCCGGCCCCGTTGGGCATCGATCAGGCCGAGGCGCGCAAGGCCACGCCCGATCGCTTCTACGAAGGTCCGGACGGGGTTGAGCAGGGAACGTAAGATTGCGTGAGACGAATTGAGTCGGAGCTTTTGACACTGAGTCGTTCCAACGTGCAGGCAGAGACCGACGTTGCCAATGTGGCATGAAGGGCGGGTGGATGGACGCGGTATAACACAAGACTCACAGTCAAGGGAGGTGGCCCCTACTCTTTTTCTGTTATTGCAAAGAAAAGTTCGAGGCAATTCCGGGCCCTCAGGAGCACGCGAGCGATCCGCAGGTACGGATCCTCGACGACAGAAGCAGTCGCCTTGTTCGTAGCAAGACCCCGATGTCGATGAACGACCAATTCGTGTTGATGTGGAGCGGGGGGAAGGACGCCATGCTCGCCCTTGACGTGCTCCACAGCCAATCGCCCCGCCGGATCGGGGCGCTGCTGACCACGGTCCGCGCCGATGACCAGACGGTGACGATGCACGGCACCCCGCAGGCCCTCATCGAGCGTCAGGCCGAGTGTCTGGGCCTTCCGCTTCACGTGATGTCGGTGCCGCCGCAGGCGTCCAATTCCGTCTACGAAACGGCCCTGGCCGATGCGCTCGGTCCACTCCGGGAGCAGGGCTATTCGACGGTCGTGGTGGGCGACCTCTTCCTGGACGATGTGAAGGCCTACCGCGAGCGGGTCTTTTCAGAAATCGGAATCGGGTCGCTGTTTCCCTTATGGAAGCGGGACACCCCCTGGCTGGCGCACCACTTCCTCCGAAGAGGATACCGGGCGCTCGTGACCTCGGTGGATACGACGAGGCTCGACCCAGAGATGGTGGGTCGGCCCTACGACGAGGCGTTTTTGGAGGAGCTGCCCGGAGACGTGGACCCCTGCGGGGAGCACGGGGCGTTTCACACGGTGGTTGTGGATGGGCCGCCGTTCCGGGAGGCGATGGAGGTGGAGGCGACGGGCACGCGAGGGGAGGGGCCGATGCGGTACGCCACGCTCCGCTGGAACTGAGACGGGCAAAAAAAACAAACGCCCCCGCTCCGAAAGGGAACGGGGGCGCGGGGTGTGCTTGGCGTTGGAGCGGGCGCGGCTACTCGTCCTCGTCCGCTTCCGCCGCGGCTTGTTCGGAGGGATCCTCGGACGGCTCGGCCTCGTCGTCCGCCGATTCGGCCTTGGGCTCGCCATTGGCCTCCGTCTCCTCGGCAATCTCGGCCTGGTCGACGACCTCAAACGACAGCTCTTCGTCGTCGTCCTCGTGGGTAATGAGGACCGTGTCGCCCTCGTTGATCTCGCCGTGGAGAATATCCTCGGCCATCGGATCCTCCACGTATTTCTGGAGGGCCCGACGAAGCGGGCGGGCGCCATACTTCGGATCGAAGCCCTTGTCGGTGAGGAAGTCCTTCGCGTGCTTGTCGAACTGAAGCTCCAGTCCGAGCTCCTCGGCCCGCTCGAACAGATCCTCCGACATGATGTCGATGATCTCGAAGATGTTCTGCTTGTCGAGCGGGTGGAAGACGATGACGTCGTCGATCCGGTTCAGGAACTCCGGATTGAAGACGTTCTTCAGCGCATCCTCCACGGTGGACTTCATGGACGTGTAGTCCATGTCCCCGTTGGCGTCGGACTGCGAGAAGCCGATGCCCTTGCCGAAGGACTTGATGTCCTGCGTGCCGATGTTCGACGTCATGATGAGGATGGTATTCCGGAAGTCGACTCGGCGTCCCATGCCGTCGGTCAGGATGCCGTCGTCCAGCACCTGAAGCAGGATGTTGAAGACGTCGGGGTGGGCCTTCTCGATTTCATCGAGCAGGATCACCGAGTAGGGCTTGCGCCGGACCTTCTCCGTGAGCTGGCCGCCCTCTTCGTGGCCAACGTATCCCGGAGGGGCCCCCACAAGTCGACTCACGGAGAACTTCTCCATGTACTCACTCATGTCGATGCGAATGAGTGAGTCCTGCGACTCGAAGAGATACTCCGTGAGGACCTTGGCGAGCTCCGTTTTCCCGACGCCGGTGGGCCCCAGGAAGATGAACGATCCGATGGGCTTCTCGGGGTCCTTGAGGCCGGCGCGGGTGCGGCGGATGGCTTTCGACAGCTTCTCGATGGCTTCGTCCTGGCCCACCACCTGCTCCTTGAGGGCCTCTTCCATCTGGAGAAGCTTCTTCTGCTCCGGCTCGCTAATCTTGTCGACCGGAATGCCCGTCATCATCGCCACCACGTGGGCGATGTCTTCCTCGTCCACGTCGTGGATTTCGGTGTCGGCCTTCTCCTCCCACTCCTTCTTGGCGTCTTCCAGCTCTTCCTGGAGGGTTTTCTCTTTGTCGCGGAGCCGGGCGGCTTCCTCGAAGCGCTGGCTCTTCACGACCTCGTTTTTCTCTTCCTGTACGTCCTCGATCTTTTCCTCGAGCTCCAGGATTTCGGGCGGAACCGTAATGTTGGCGAGGTGCACGCGGGCGCCGGCCTCGTCCATCACATCGATGGCCTTGTCCGGCAGGAAGCGGTCCGTGATGTACCGGTTGCTGAGCTTGACCGCCAGCTTGATCGCCTCCTCGGAATACCGGACGTTGTGGTGCTCCTCGTAGTAGGGCTTGATGTTCGCGAGGATGTTGACCGTCTCTTCCGGCGTGGACGGATCCACTACCACCTTCTGGAAGCGGCGCTCCAGTGCGCCGTCCTTTTCGATGTTCTGGCGGTACTCGTCCAGCGTGGTGGCGCCGATGCACTGCAGGTCTCCCCGCGCCAGGGCCGGCTTGAACATGTTCGACGCGTCGAGGCTGCCACTGGCCCCTCCGGCCCCCACGATGGTGTGGATCTCGTCGATGAAGAGCACAATGTCCGGGCTCTTCTCGATCTCCTTCATGACGGCCTTCATGCGCTCCTCGAACTGGCCGCGGTACTTGGTTCCGGCCACCAGGGAGGCAAGGTCGAGCGTGATGATGCGCTTGTCGTAGAGCGCGCGGCTGACCTTGCGCTCCACGATCCGCATGGCGAGGCCTTCGGCGATGGCCGTTTTCCCGACGCCGGGCTCCCCAATGAGCACCGGGTTGTTCTTCTTCCGGCGGCTCAGGATTTGGGCAACGCGCTCAATTTCCTTCTCGCGCCCGATGATGGGATCGAGTTCGTCTTCCTCCGCGAGCTCGGTGAGATCACGGCCGAAGTTGTCGAGGACCGGGGTTTTGCTTTTTTCCATTTCGCTGCCACCACCACCTTCTTGTCCGTAGCCAGATGAGAGACGGCCCCCAGAGCCCCCTCCACTGCTGGAGGAGCTAGAGGAAGAGGCCTTGCCGCTGATGATTGAGTCGAGTTCGTTTCGCACGTCGTCGTAGGTCACGGAAAATCCTTGTTGGAGAATTTGTGCGGCGATGTTTTCGTCGTCCCGGAGCAAACTCAGCAGCAGGTGCTCCGTCCCGATGACGTCGCTCTTGTACAGCTTCGCCTCCAGGTACGTGATTTTCAGTACCTTTTCGGCCTGCTTTGTCAGGGGAATGTTGCCCACCGACGTGGAGCTACCGGTGCTCCGAACGGTGTCTTCGACGGCCTCCTTCAGCTTCAGGAGGTCACAGCCGAGGTTCCGAAGGATCTTTACGGCGATGCCTTCGCCCTCTCGGATGATTCCCAGCAGAAGGTGCTCGGTTCCAATGTAGTCGTGGCCGAGACGGACAGCCTCCTCCCGGCTATAGGAAATCACGTCGCGTACACGGTTCGAAAAGTTTCCTTCCATGCCAATATGGTTACGGTACGAAGAGGTGCCGGGCGGCACTGCGTGCGAGAGGGGCAACATCCCTAGGACCGCGCTGAAAGGTTCTCAGCGGAGAAAAACCTCAGTAGGGCTAACCAGCCGTACGCGGCCTCTGTTCCTCTTGGAACGTTCCCTCAAAGCAGAGAGAAGCGGAAGCGGGAAGCGTTACAAGAGGACGACACTCCGTCTCAGAGCGAGACGAAAGGTTACGCGGCAAAGCTCGAGCCGCACCCACAGGTTTCTGTTGCGTTGGGGTTGTCAAACGTGAAGCCGCGGGCGTTCAGGCCGTCGTGGTAGTTGACGGTCGTGCCCATCAGATACAGGCCGTGACGTTTGTCCATGTAGACCGTGATGCCCTGGATCTCGAACTCACGATCCTTGTCGCGCTTCTTGTCGAAGCCTAGGACGTAGCTCATACCGGAACACCCCCCGCCTTGGACACCGACCCGAAGGCCATAGCCATCGGGAATGCTTTTCTTCCGGATGATTTTCCGAATCTCCTTTGCGGCGTTTGGGCTGATTTGCAGTGGTGCGTCGGTGTCGACGGTGGCAGTATCGGGCATAGAACTGAGGACTGCGGTGCAAAAGACCCAATGGATGACTACGTACGCCCTTGCGAATTCCCCTGTTCCTCTCCACAGGCCGGCTAGTCGAGCGGGCGCCCCACGACGACGGGTTCCTTGTGGCGGGTGACGGAGCCGCCGCGGGTGTGCACGGCCTCAAACACGACCACGTACACCCCAACCCGCACCCGCGTCCCGCTACCGTCGCGCCCGTTCCATACGAGTGTGCCGCTCCGGCCGGTCAGCCGGGCCTCCTCCAGGGAGCGCACCTTTCGTCCCCGCGCATCGTAGATGCGGGCCCGAACGAGATTGGGTTCGTTCTCCAGCTGGTACCGAATCCGGGTCGCCTCGTCGCGCTCGATCGAGAAGGGGCTCGGCGCAACCTCGATGCCGGCGGTGGAGGGGGGCGCAGAGGGGGGCGTAGACCCGTTCGGGGCGCCCGGGGTGCCGCCGGCGGGCGCTGTGCTGCTGGTCCAGTTGTCGGGGGCAGTGGCACTCCCCGATGGGCTAATGCGCTCGAGCGAGGTCCCGCGAGGCTCTTCGAGGGCGGGCGTATGCCAGTCCGGTTGATACGCCACATCGGCCACGATCGCCGTGTCGGCCCGGTGGACGCGCACCCGGTCGCCGTCGTTGGCGAGGCCGATCTGGGCGGCGTCGACGGGGAGATAGGCGACCGAGTCGGCGGTCAGCGGGGCCTCGGGAAACGCGGCGGCCAGCTGACTCGCGCCGGGGGCGGGCGGGTCCGTTGGGGCCGCTGCTACCACGGCGTACCCGTTCGGGGGGAGGGAGCGGAGGCGACCGGCCCGCACCGTATCGGCGATTCCGTTTTCGTCCGGGCGGTCGGTGAGGCGCAGCCCGTTCAGGGTGAGGCGGCGGTCCGAGCGATTGAGAAGCTCGACGTACTCCACCTGATTGGGCCGGTCGTCAAAGTCGTCGGCACGGGGCGCGTACATGAGTTCGTTGAGGATCACGTCGCCGGAGTCGGGCTGCAGGGCGAGCGGGCGGCGCCCCTGGGAGCGTCGGTTGCCCACTTGGTCCTCGACGCCCGACACCTCGACGGCCCCGGGCTCCGGGGGCGCGGGAAGGCTCACGGCGGCGACGCTGTCGTTCTGGAGCCGAACGGAGGTGGGCGACTGCCCGCCGACGTCGAAGGCCGCGGCGGTGAGAGGCGGTGCCAGGGGCTCGGAGAAGTGCACCGCGACGTCTTCCGACGGGGTCTCTTCGGCGAAGACGATCGACGGCGGCGTCCGATCCGGGTCGTACCGGCTGTTTTGGGCCCCCGGCGTGGCCCCGGCAGGCGCCGTGGCGGAGCCGAAGGTGGAGGCGTCCGTCGACGGGGCGGCCGGGTCGACGCGTTCGAGGGAGGCGTCGTCGCTGCCGCCCCAGGAGGGGGCGTACGGCACCCGGTCGATGAGCCGCCCAGAGGGCGAGTGGCGAAGGAGGACCTCGTCGCCGCCGTTGTTGAGGGCATCCCACCCGTCCGGCGCGACAAACGCGACCCCGGGAAAGCGCGCGGCGAAGGCGGCCGAGTCGCGCGCCAGCACCACGAAGCTGTCGGGGGCGAGCGGGGCGCGGCGCGTCCGGACCGGCGCAAAATCTCGATCTTCGTCGGCGTACGACAGGGCCCCGACATCGATGGGGGTGTCCGACCGGTTGTACAGCTCAATGAATTCGCTGGAGGCGGGCGGCGGCGCGTATTGGATTTCGTTGACCACCACGTCGCCCGAGTCGGGAGGCACCGTCTCGACGTAGGAGAAGGTCGTTTCGGTTTCGGGCTGAACGTTGTTGCGCCGGTCCGCGATGTCGTATGCCGCCAGCGTGTAGCGTCCGGCCGGGAGAGGGGCGCCTAGGACACAGTGGACGCGGGCGGGAGTGCGGGCAATCACCTCCGCGGATGTGACCGGTGGGGCGTCGGTCTCCAGAAGGTCGAACGCGGAGGCGGAGACACTCGTATCGGCCAGGGGTTCTGAGAACTGAGCCACGAGGGTGTCGCCGCTCGGAGAGGGCGTGACCCGACGGAGCGTCGGGGGCGAGGTATCCGGGGCGTAGAGGGCATTCTGGGCGGCGGGGGTGCCGCCCGCGTCCGCAGGGCTCGTGCCGAAGTTCGACGCCTGGGTGGACGGCCCGCCGGGGTCGATGCGCTCCAGGGAGGCCCCGTCGGCCCCGCCCCACGAGGGGGCATACGGGACCGTGTCGAGAATCACCCCGGTGGCGGCGTGCCGGATCTGCACGACATCGCCGCCATTATTGAGCGCATCCCACCCGTCGGGGGCGAGGTAGTCTACCGAGGAGAAGGCGGACGCGAACGCGTCGGGGTCCCGCACAAGCACGACGTACTCTCCCGGGGACAGCAGGGTGTCGGTGGTCGTCACCGGGGCAAAGTCCCCGTTGGCGTCGGCATATTCGAGGCCACTGAGGGCGACGGCCGTGTCCGATCGGTTGTAGAGCTCAATGTATTCGTTCGACGACGGGCTGGGGGCGTACTGAATCTCGTTCACCACGACGTCGGCGGAGTCGGGAACCGGCTGGGCCGCGACGGGCCGGGCCAGCAGCCCTACGAGAACGAGGGGGACGAGGAGGGAGGGCCCGAGGCGAGACATGGGCGGCTCGGCAGACCGGAACGGGAAGCGACGACCAGAGATGGATCCTTAAGGATAGCCCAGTCGTCGGAATTCATCAACAGCCCTGGGGGATTGGGAGGCGGGCGCGGGTCACCCTCGCTCGGCCTGGCCGTTGTCGCTGGCCGAGAAGTCGGACGTGATGGGGGCGATGTCTTTCGTGAGGTCCTGGTCGAGGTGGTTCAGCAGCACGCGGGCCATGAGCCGGGCCGTGGGGGCCAGCGGGGTCTCGTCGAGGTCGAAGCGGTGATGGTGGAGCGGATAGCTGGTATCGGGCCCGGAGGCGGTCCCGACGCGGATGAGGGCCCCGGGCACGTGCTTCAGGTAGTGGGCAAAGTCTTCGCCGCCCATGCTCGACTGCTTGATCCAGTGAATGGCCTGTTCCCCGAAGGCGTCCTGGACGGTGGACTCCACGTTGGTAATGGCCGTGGCGTCGTTCATGACCGGGGGGGACCCGTCCTGGAAATCGATCTCCACGTGCGCCTCGTACAGGTCGCCGAAGCGCTGAACGAGGCGCCGCATGTGCGTGCGGATCGTCTCCCGATCGTCGGGCGACACGGTGCGGAGGGTGCCCCCGATGGAGGCCTCCTCCGGGATGACGTTGTGCGCCTCGCCGCCGGCCATGCGGGTGGCCGTGAGGATGGCCGGGGTCCGCACGTCGGTGACCCGATCCGCAATCTGGTAAAACTGGTTCAGGATTTGCGTGACCACCCATACGGTATCCACCCCTTCGTGGGGGCGGGCGGAGTGTCCCGTCCCTTCCTGCCGGACGCGGACGTCGAACCGGTCGGTGGAGGCCGTGGCGGGGCCCACGATGAGTCCGTAGCGGCCCACCTCCAGCGTCGGATCCACGTGGATGGCATACACGCCGTCGAGGCCTTCCACAATCCCCGACCGGATCATAAGAGGGGCGCCGCTTGGCAGTCCCTCCTCGTTGGGCTGAAAGAAGACCCGGACGCGCCCATTGATCTCGTCTCGGTACGCGTGAAGGACCAGGGCGACCCCGATCCCGACGGCGGTGTGCGCGTCGTGGCCGCACAGGTGCGCCACGTTCGGGGTGCGCGAGCGATACGGCACCCGTTTCTGATCCTGGGCCGGCAGCGCGTCGATGTCCGCCCGGTAGCCGACGGCCCCGCCCTCTCCGCCTCCGTCAATGTCGACGTACTGTCCGGTGCCGGCGATGGGGCCGTGCACGTCCAGGCCGTAGGCTTCCAGCGTGGCGCGAATGAAGCGCGACGTTTCATGCTCGTTCATGCCCACCTCCGGATGCCGGTGAAGGTGGCGCCGAATGGTGACAAGCAGCTGCGCGAGCGACACTTCGCCGCTCGCGCTGTTCTGGATGGCGTCGGGGAGGGACGTGGGCGTCGTAGGAGAAACGGTCGAGATCATCGGGGCGGGACGTCGTTCGACACGGGCGACACCAGCCCCCGCAAGTGTGCAGAGACCGGCTGTACAGTATACCGGCCGTCGACCCATGAGATTCCCGGGGCCCCGTGCGGACGGCGCTACGACAGTCCCAGCCGCTTCCGAAGCGTCCATTCCGTAGCCAGCAGAAGCAGGAGAACGGCGAGGAAGGGCCACTGGCGCCACAACTCAGTCTCGGTCGGGTTGGTCGTCACCTCGGCGCTGAACGAGGAAGAGCGCGTCAGGTCCGCGGCGAACGACGAGAGGCTCGACGGGCGGTAGGCGCGCCCGCCGGAGCGCTCGGCGATCTGGCGCATCAGCACGGGGTCGGCCCGCGTCGCCTGGTACTCGATCTGCAGCGCCCCGACGGAGAACGAGCCCTGGTCGCGTCCCACGACCGCCCCCGACTCCTGGGCAACGGCGCGGTAGTCGTACGTGCCCTCCGGAAGGGAGCCCACCTCAAGGTCGTACTGCCCATTTCCCGCGGCGTCCATGACGTACGAGTACTCGGTGCCCGTTGAATCCGTCACCGTCACGTCGACGGTGGCGGAGGGCACGGGGCTCATATTTTCGTCGTAGACCTGTCCCTCAAACTCGACCGGTTCATCGCCCTCGAACTGGGAGGCGAGGGGGCGAACCCGCACGGGGCGGTCGGGCGCCTGCGTGGTGGTCCACCGCAGAAGGTTGGAGACGAGGGACGGCCAGACCGGATCGGCGGCCGAGAGGGCGGGCGGGAGCGTCGCCCAGCGCTCGGTCCCCGAGGCCAGGAGGAGGGCGGCGCGCCGCCCGGCGCGTTCTCGGAGCACGAGGGCCGGCGCGTCGTCCGCCGAGGGGGCGGTCATGAGCACGTCGGCGTCCGGCGTCGGCGTCCAGGCGGTCGCGGGGGTCCGAAGCGGCGGGAGGTCCGCAATCAGGTCGAGCGGTGCCTCCATCTCGAAGACGGGATGTGAGCGCGCCGGGGCCCCAAGTTGAAGCGAACGGCTCGTCCACTCAATCTCAGGGGCCGGGGGGCGCGCCGGGAGCACGGCCCCGAAGGCCTCCTCCCAGGCCGCTACATCTGTTTGCCGGTCGAGGAAGAAGAGGCCCGGCGTTCCCTCCGCCAGAACCGAGGCGACCCGTTCCGTTGCCGCCGCCGGCACCGGCTCACTGGGGAAGCCCGCGGCGACGATGGCGTCGTATCGGTCGAGCGTGTCGGGGAGCGGGCCGCCGTAGAACGACCCGTCGCGGCGCGGCACGCGGGCCGTCACGCGGGTGTCGGCGTTTGTCTCCAGCACGCGACGAACCGCGGTGAAGGAGGGCGAGGGGGCGGCCCCCAACAGAAGCACCTGCCGCTTGCGGTCGAGCACGCGCAGCGATGTCGACCGAGCATTGTTGCGCGTCGTCGCCTCGCCGGGAACGGACGCCACGCGGACAGAGAGCGGGCGCTGGCCCGGCGCCTGGGGACGAAACGACAGGTCGACCGGCACCTCCGCCGTGCCCCCCGGGAGGCGCACGTCGGTCTCGGCGACCAGCGAATCGCCGGCGGACAGCGACACGCGCACGTCCTGCTCGGGAATGCGCTCGGCCTGGAGCGTGGCCTGCACCGGCACCTCGGAGTCGGTGTATCCCACATCGTTCGTTGCGACCCGACGGACCTGGAGGTCGCGCTGGCGGGCGGTGTCGCCCACCGTCACCGTGTGAATGGGCACGGGGTAGCGGTCGGCCACGCGCAGCGGCGTCGGCCCGGCGTTGTACTGCCCGTCGGAGACCACCACGACGCCCCGCAGGTTGCGGTCCCGAACCTCGGCGGGCAGCTGCTCCAGCGCGGTTCCGATGTCGGTGCGGCCCCCGGCGAAGGCGAGCGAGTCGAGCGCGGGGGCGGATCGGATCGACTGATCGAAGGCGAAGGACTGGGTGGTGTCCTCGCCCAGTCCCTCGGTGACGGAGGAAAGCACGGGGCGAAGGCCCGAGCGGACGGTCGACGCCGAGGTGCTGTCTCCCTCGCCGGTGACGAGCCGCATGCTCTGGCTGTCGTCGACCAGCACGGCCAGGAGGGGCGGCTCCGTGGACTCGTTCAGCTGGCGAAGCACCGGCTGCAGGAGCAGGACGACAATGAGGGCCAGGCTCAGGAACCGAAGCCCCCCCAGGAAGAGGCGCCAGCCCGACCCCAGCGCGGGCGTGGTCTCCCGGTAGGTCCAGTAGGTGGCCCCCGCGGCCGCGATCAGGCCGCCCACCAGAAGCCACGGAGAGGATTCGAAGAACAGATCCATCGAAGTCCAGGGGCAGCGATCAGAGGTACGGGAACAAGAGGTAGGTCATGTACCCCGCGAATCCGGCGAGGAGGAGCGCGCCCCGCCAGCGGGTGATCCGGTAGTCAGACCAGATGATTGGAAGCAGGAGGGCACAGAAGCCAATCATGACGGGGAAGTCGACCCGCAGGGCCTGATCGCCGACCTCCAGCGGGTCGAAGATGGAGATCGTTCCGACGACAAACAGCACATTGAGCAGGTTGCTTCCCATCACGTTGCCGACGGAAAGATCCGCCTCCTCGCGCAGCGCACTCACCAGGGACGCCGCCAGTTCCGGGAGGCTGGTGCCCACCGCGAGGATGGTGAGGCCGATCACCATGGGGTCGATGCCCATCTGGTGGGCCGTCCACTTTGCGCTCTGCACCATAAAGTGGGCGCCGGCGCCGAGGGCCACCGATCCTCCGAGGAGGTAGCCGGTCTTTTTCCAGACGGGCAGGGCCGCCCGCACGTCTTCAGGGGTTGGCTCCATTTCCTCCAGGAGCGCCGACGAGCGGGCCCGTCGCGTGTCGTAGAACAGGTACGCACCCATCAGCAACAGGAGCCCGACCATGATGAGCCCGTCGGCGGTCCCAATCCAGCCGTCGAGGGCGCAGACATAAAAAAGGACCATGACCCCGAGCATGACGGGGTATTCCCGCCGCAGAATCTGGGGCGTCACGGTGAGCGGGACGATCAGGGCGCTGCAGCCCAGGATGAGGGCGACATTTGAAATGTTGGAGCCCACAATGTTGCCCAACGCGAGCGACGACTCGCTGGAGAACACCGCGAAGAGGTTGACCAGAAACTCGGGCATCGACGTGCCGAGGGCGACCACGGTGAGCCCAATGAGGCCGGGTCGGATGCCGTAGCGCAGGGCGAGGCTCGAGGCCCCCTGGATGAGCCCCTCGGCTCCCACGTACAGCAGGCCAATGCCAACAAGAAAAAGGAGCGCGTGCAGCAGCATGCCGGGGGCGGGGAGAGGGCACCGAGGACCACGGGGACGGCCGGGCGGTCAGTCGTCGTTCAGCAGGGCGCGGCCCCGAAAGGAGCCCGGGAGCAGCGCGGACAGGGTGGTCTGTTCCGGCGGGTCGTCGTGCCGGTCCATCCACAGCTCAGCCTCGGGGAAATGTTCGATGAGGACCTGTCGACACGCGCCGCAGGGGGTGCCCTCCGGGTCTTCGGCGCAGGAGAGGAAGAGGCGCCGGGCGGGGGCGGCATCGTACGAGCAGACGGTCCCCAGCGCGTTCCGCTCGGCGCAGAGGATGCGGGCCCAGTCGGGGTGTTCCACGTTGACGCCGGGCACGAGGCGGTCATCCTCCAGTTCGAACATCGCGCCGACGTGGAAGGACGAGGCCGGTACGTAGGCGTGCCCGGCGGTCCGACGGGCGTCCCGGACGCCGCGGGCCGGTTCGCGGACGGGGCCCTCGAGGAAGGGGGAGAAGGGATCGCCGAACGGAGCACGGGCGCCGTCGTCGGTCCACCGGCCCCGCAGCCAGGCATCGTCGGCGTACGCCTTGTAGGGGCCGTGCGGCAGCTCCTCCACGTAGAGTCGCTCCTCGCGCCGAAACGGCCGGGACAGAACAAACGCCACCACATCGGCGGACCGGCCCCAGGTCACCGCCGTGGTGTAGGCGTTGAGAAGGGCGGGGATGGTGAGGGAGTAGGAGGCGCTTTCGATGCGGACCCCGGGAATCCACTGGCCGTCGTCGAGAAGGAGCACCGCGGCGGTGGGCCGGTTGGAGAACGGAACGTGCGCCCGAGAGGCAAGGGCCGTCGCCTGTTTGCGGATCGGGGCAAGTGTAGACGGAAGAGACACGGAGCAAGCGCGAGACAGTCGAGAGCAAAGACGGATCGCCCCTATTGGTGACCGAGGATGAAGGTTCCTCCGTCCCCAGCTCGACGACGGCCGGGGGCGCGGCGGCGACAAACCTGAAATTGACAAACGACCGGGCCGGGGGCGCGTTGCACCGTGTCCTGAAAGACGGGATCGGCGGGGGCGCCAGGAGATGCGGGCCCAACCGTCGCGGGAACGTTACTGAATTCACAAAAACGGTCTCCACCGTGGAAATACGGCCCTGTCTCATCCTGTGCGGATCGCGGGCCGTTCCCAATAACAGATGCCCCGGGCCGTCGACTTGATACTTCCCCCCGGGCCCCGTATTTAGAATCTTACATACATACTCCCTCTCCTCCGAGGCCGCGCGCCCGTCGTGCGGCAGGCAGGCCCCTCTGCGGGGCTTGCATCTCAGGGAAAGCCCGGTGCAACTCCGGCGCTGTCGCGCAACGGTAACAGTCCGAGTGCCTGCTCGGAGGCAGGTCCGCCCTTTCGCCCGTCGGGCAGAAGGGTGTCCCCACGCGTCCTGGGGGCAGCGGTCGGAACGTGTGGAGCTGTGCTGGTCCCCCCGAGTCAGCCCGTCGGTCCGGGGGGCCAGCCCCTTCCGCTTTCCCCTCTGTGCCTTCGCGACGATGGGGCGTCCGAAGGTTTTTTTCATTCCAAGGCACGTAGCTTATGGCAGACCCAACTTCTCCCTCCTCCACGGACTCCGCAACCCAGGTCACGGCTCGTTCCTCGGGGGCGAACGGCACCGTTGAAATGGCGCCTGCCGCCGACGCGCCGGAGCAACAGTTCCAAATCGGTCAGAGCGAGCTCATCACCGATGACCGGACCAACGCGGACATCTTCGAAACCACGATCTCCGAAGAAGTCTACGAACAAAACTACCAGTATGGGACCGATACCCACGTCCCCGACACCTGGTATCGCAACGCCCGCTACCTCGCCAGTGTCGAGGACGACGAGGAGTACTGGGCCCAGGAGTTCTACAAGCTCCTGAGCGGCCGGGGACTCGGCACCGGGCCCTTTCCCTTCACGCCCGGCGGTCGCATTTTTGCCAATGCCGGCACGTCCCTCGGCAAGGCCACCCTCATCAACTGTTTCGTCTCCGGCTTTCAGGGGCACGACCAGGACTCGATGGACGAGATCCAGGCGGAGCTGACCCGCCAGGCCAAGATTCTGGCGTCCGAGGGCGGCTACGGCTTCTGCTGTCATGTGATGCGGCCGCGCGGGTCGCGCATCGGCGGGGTGGGCTCGATGACGCCCGGCGCCGTGCAGATGCTGGACGTGTGGAATGAGCAGGCCGCCACGATCGTCGCCGGCTCCGGCATGCAGTCCGACCGCGACGATGTCAAGGACAAGATCCGCAAGGGCGCCCAGATGGTGACGATGGGCGTGTGGCACCCCGACATCATTGAGTTCATCAAGGCCAAGCAGGAGCCGGGGCGCCTCCACAAGTTCAACATGTCGGTCCTCGTGTCCGACGCGTTCATGAAGTCCGTCAAGAACGACGACACGTGGGCGCTGCGCTTCCCGGACTTTGAGGGCGAACCCGAATTTTACCGCGAACACTGGAACGGCAACCTCAAGGAGTACGAAGCCAAGGGCGGGACGGTAAAAACGTGGCGCGATCCTGCCACCGGCGAAAAGGCCATCTACGACGCCCGTGAGATCTGGGACCTGATCACGCGCTCCACGTACGACCGGAATGAGCCGGGCGTCATTTTCGTCGATACCATCAACCGGGAGAACAACCTCGCGTACTGCGAGCACATCAACGCGACGAACCCGTGCGGCGAGCAGGTGCTGCCGGTGGGCGGCGTGTGCCTGCTGGGCAACCTCAACCTCACGCAGTTTGTGGACGCGGACGCCGGGGCCATCGACTACGACCTGCTCGATCAGGTTATCCCCTCCGCGGTCCGCTTCCTCGACAACGTGAACGATCTCAGCTACGTGCCGCTGGAGGAGCAGCGCCGCAACCTCCAGCAGAAGCGCCGCATCGGCCTCGGCCACTACGGCGACGGCTCGGCCCTCATGATGATGGAGAAGCGCTACGGGGCCGAGGATGGGGTGCAGGTGATGCGGGAGTTCCAGGAGCACCTCGCCAACCAGGCCTACCAGGCCAGCGCGCGTCTCGCCGAGGAGAAGGGCGCATTCCCGCTCTTCGACAAGGACGAGTACCTGAAGAACCCGTTCGTCCAGCGTCTCTCGGACAAGACCAAGGAGATGATCGGGGACCTGGGCCTGCGCAACAGTCACCTGCTCAGCATCCAGCCGACCGGCAACACGTCGACGCTGGCGAACGCGCCGTCGAGTGGCATTGAGCCGGTGTTCATGCACAGCTACATCCGGACGGCCGAGCAGCCGGCGCTGCCCGACGAGATCACCGCGCCGCCGATGTCGCCCGATGCCTACTCGGCGGGGCAGGACATCGACGCCGACGGCACGGCCTGGACGGCCGAGGAGCACGGCGACGAGATCGTCCTGCGCTGCGCGGAGCAGGGCTACACCCAGTGGCAGATTCACCCGACGCGCGGGCCCTGCAAAGACGAGAAGGTGGAAGACTACGCCGTCCGTCGCCTCAAGGAGCGCGGCGAGTGGGATCCGGAGGCCGACTGGGCCGTGACGACCCGCGACCTCGACGTCCGGGACCACCTCCGTCAGATGGAGGCCCTGGCGCCGTTCGTGGACTCCTCGATGTCCAAGACGGTCAACGTGCCCGAGGACTATCCCTTTGAGAACTTCAAGGACCTCTACCTCGACGCGTGGGAGACCGGGGTCATCAAGGGCGTGACGACCTACCGTGCCGGCACCATGAGCGCCGTCCTGTCGGGCGACGACGAGGACGAGGAGAACCAGAAGGTGCCCCGCACCGAGGCCCCGGAGCGGCCCGACATGCTCCCGTGCGCGGTGCACCGTGTCCGCTACCGCGGCGACCACTGGACCATCCTGGTCGGCTTCCTCGACGACGACCCGTACGAGGTGTTTGCCTTTAAGGCCGAGGGCGACGCCCCGCTCTTCGGTGAGGCGCAGGAAGACCAGATCCGGAAGGGGCAGATCCGGAAGAACGAGAGCCGGCACTACTCGCTGCTCACGCCGGAGGGCGACGTGGTGATCGAGGACATCACGAGCCACATGCCCTCCGACGAGGTGCGCGTGGAGACCCGGCTGGTGTCGACGGCGCTCCGTCACGGCTCCAAGATCGACTTCCTCGTCGAGCAGCTGGAGAAGGCGGAGGGATCGATTGCCAGCTTTGGGCGCTCCATGGCGAAGGCCCTGCGGGCCCACGCCGACACCCACGAGGTCACCTGCGACAAGTGTGGCTCCGACAACGTGCGCCACGTGGAAGGCTGCATGATGTGCGCCGACTGCGGACACTCGCGCTGCAGCTAATTGCCTGGGCCGCGCCGGCGTCGACCCTGCCGGTCGCGAGTCAACTGTTTCCTTTGACCGGGGCGCTCGGCGAGACCGGGCGCCCCGGCGGTGTGTTGGGCGATCCCGAATCTCTGGCTACCATCGACCGTTCGGGAAAAATAGAATGAGGCCCGAGGCGCCGGGATGGCGGAAGTGGCAGACGCAACGGACTTAAAATCCGTTGGTGCATGTGCACCGTGTGGGTTCGAGTCCCACTCCCGGCACTACCCAACCAGCCCAAAATGCCTCTGAGCGGCGCTTACAGCCACCTCAGGGGCATTTTCTATTTCGGCCGCCGTGTGTGGTCGCATTGCACAGAGACGCCCCGACGTGTTGCTCTCTGGGCACCATGTGGGACGTGTTCGGGGCGCCAAGACAGATTGAGGATCGGACTGCCCGCCCACGTCTCTCCGGCGTCCGCGGTGAGACGTTGCCGATCCGGGCCCGGGTCGGCACGAGGGGCGACCCGCGGGGCCTCGCGGGGGGCGGAGACTTACGCCAGGGCGATGAGGAACCCGAGGCCGGCACAGACCGCCGAGAAGACCAGCAGTAGCCCGATGTGGACGAGGGAGAAATCATCCCGTGCCTCGCCGGCATCCAGGGGCAGATCCTCCGGAGACACCGGGTCCGGGGCGGGGGCGGACGCATCGGCCACTACGATGCAGCCGACCTCCTCCGGATGATCCTGTACCCAGGCGCCCGACGGCACGCCGCGCAGAATCCAGAGCACGAGCAGGTCGCCTGCGGCCGCGACAAGCATTAGAAATCCGTAGAAGGTCGTGAGCCAGTGGCCGCTCCACAACCCGGCCGTGAGGGGGAGGACGCCCAGGACGAGCCCGGGCAGGGCTACGGCGAGGCGGTAGGACCGGGCCCGCGATGGGATGGTGCAGCGGGGAAAAGGGCGTGAGCGCGCCCCAATGCATGCCAAACTGCACATTGCTCCACGACCCCTCTCCCCACACGTGTCCCAGGCCGTGTAGGGCCTCGTGGAGGGCCGTTCCGGCGACAAAGGCGAGAAGGAAGAGGACGGTTGCGGCTACGCTCGTTGGGAAGGGATCTTCGGGGAGGCCCCACAGAGCAAAGTAGGGCGCCAGGGACAACAGGGCGATCGGAATCAGCAGGACGACCGCGCGCAGTTGGGCCTGCGCCGGGGGAAGCACGGCACGCGACGGACGAGAGTAGGCAGTCGGGCGGTCGCCCAGGGCCTCGGGAGTAGACGTGCGACGGGGCATTGAAGTCGGGAGAAAACGGAGAGAGAGGAAAAATATGAAAGCTGAGAGGAGGATTGCGTTCCGGGCGAGCCGTCGTGACGGCCCGGGGCGTGCCCTGTGAAAGGGGCCACCGGGAGGCGGTAGGGGCCGCCTGTCACCCGCCGGAAGACATTGATGGTCGGACGGTCAATTGGCCGATGCTTGTCCGTGGGAATCAAGAGTGTTCACCGGCACGTTGCTTCTCCGTGCCAAATAAAACATCACGCCCAGTGCCCCCGGCGCAGCCGATCGCGCCCTCCCAGGCGCTCGACCGTCGGAGGGGGCAGGGGGCGCTTTCAAACAGATCCAGTTTCCCATGCTTTCCGACTCGATTGCCGCAGAGATGGAATCCGCCGCCGCGACCTGTGACGACGCCCGGGAGGCGCTGGAGGAGGCGCTCGCGGATGTTGCACAGGCGGGCGACGCGACGGAGGAGCACCTGCAGGCCATTGCCCGTGCGCTGGAGGCGTGGCGGGATGGCCAGCGAGCGTTCATGCGGCTGGTGGACGACGCGGACGTGCCCGACCTGTCCACCGCCGCAATGCTGCTAAAGACCAATCACGGAATTGATGTGTCGAACGTGCGTCGCGGCCTGCCGGGGGTGCCGGTGGAGGGAACCGACCAGCCCTTCGATGTGGACATCACGGGTCGGCGCGGCGGGGCGCTGACCGAGGCGGCGATGAACCACGTCTCGCCCCCCGACGAGGCATCGTGAGGGGCTACTGTACGACGGGGGACAGAAGGCGCATTCGCCCTGTGGTGTCCGTCACGTCGAGCGTGACGCGCCCGCCGAGGGGAAGTGTGCGGCGCGGCAGCAGATGCCCATACGAGAGGCCCGTCGCCACGGGGTACGGGCGGTCGCCCAGGTAGTCGTGAAACACGTCCGTGAGAGAGAGGGTCGGGGGGGAGGGAGCGGTCCCGACCGAGAAGTCGCCCAGGACCACGCCATTCACGGCGCGGAGGATGCCGGCGTGCTGCAGGTGCGAGAGCATGCGGTCGACGCGATACGGGGCTTCGGCGACGTCCTCGAGACACAGGATGCTGCCCTGGAAACGGGGCGCATACGGGGTCCCGACAAGGCGGCTCAACACCGATAGATTGCCGCCGAGCAGCGGGCCCTGGGCCGTACCCGTGCAGAGAGGGGTGAGGCCGGCGTCGAGGGGCGGGCACTGTCCCTCCGCCAGGTCGCGGACGTGGGCGAGCGTGTCGTCGTCCGCGGTTGCCCACTCGGTCACCACGGGCCCCGACAGGCTGGTCCATCCAGCCCGAGCGTAGAGGGCCAGCTGCAGCGCCGTGATGTCGCTGTAGCCCACGAGGAGGGTGGGGTGTTGGCGGATGAGGGGCCAGCGCATGTGGTCGAGGAGGCGGAGGGCGCCGTACCCGCCCCGTACGCAGAAGAGGGCGCGGATGTCGGGCCGCCGAATGGCGGTGTGGAGGGCGGTTGCCCGATCGGCATCCGGGGCGGAGAGATAGCCGCGCTCGGCGCCGGGGGCCCAGGCGAGCCGAACATCGTAGAACGTGTGGAGCTGGGCCAGGCCCGCCCGGTAGTCGTCAGTCGTGCGGGGGGGGCTGGCCGGCGCCACGACCGCCACGGGGTCGCCGGGACGCAATGCCGGGGGACGAACGGGCACGGACGGGGCGGGCCGAGGAGAAAACCGTGAACAGTGTCGGGCGCGAGACTGGGACCGTCCTATCGGGTCGGATCGCCCGGAGAGGTGCCCCGCGAGGCGGACGGCGACGGCGCACTGTCCGACGAATTGCCGCTTTTCTTTTGAAGCTCTTTCACCTTGCGCTGGGCACGGAGACGTCCGGGGAGCGAGCTAATCAGTCCGACGATGACCCCAAAGGCAAAGGTGAGGATAAGCACCAGCGCGGTGGACCCCTCCGTCTGGAAGAAGAGCAGGTTGACCTCCATCGGCTGCGGGTTTTGAAGGGCGAAAATCACTGCCACAACGGCGAGCACGAGGGCGGAAATGAGGCCGAGGCGCATGGGGGAGCGGGAATCGGTGGACAAGAACGGACAGGTCAATGTAAGAGACGGGACCGCTCATGTCTAACCGTCCTCAGCGTCGCCGGGCGCCGACGCCACGGACGAGACCGCTCGCCCCTTCCACTCCACACGATGGCTCCAGTGGTGGAGCGCCGAATCGAGCTGGAGCGCAATCCCGAGGACAAAGGAGACGGGCGCGCAGAGGGTGATGACGGGGGAGACGCCGTTGACACGATCCGTTACCGCTTTCAGCCCGTACAGGGAGGCGAGGAACCACCCCGAAAGCACCGGGGCGACGACCCACAGCATCAGAAAGCCGGTCCACATGGCCGCAAAGGACGTGGGATGGCCGCCGAGGAGGAGGTAGGCGTTTTTGCGAAAGCCTCGCCAGGCGGCCCCAAAGCCCTCGTACATGTAGACCGTGATCTCGTCCTGTACGTCGAGAAGCGAGGGGGGATGGCCCTTCGCTTTCAGGTAGCGGCCGATGGCTACGTCTTCGAGGATCTCCCCCTTCACGGCCCGATGCGGCTCGTGGGTGTGGTACACGTCGGCGTCAATCATCCAGCATTGGCCGTTCAGGGCGCTCAGTGCGGGGAGGGAGGTGCGGCGCACCAGGGGCCACGGCAGCCCCGTGAGCAGGGCGTGCGGGACGAGGCTCACCAGAAGCTGTCCGGCCCCTCGAAGGTGCGGGAGGCCCGAGGTCACGCGTCCCGTGGAGGCCTCGTGGCGATCGATCAGGCGCCGGAGGGCGTCCGGGTCCGTGAGTTCGGCGTCGGCATCCAGGAACAGGTAGCACGATCCCGCGGCCCGCCGGGTGCACTGGTGCAGGGCGTGCACCTTGCCCATCCAGCCGTCGGGCGGCCCGCTGCCGCGGTGGGCGTGGAGCCGAGGGTCGTCGACCGCCTGCAGGACGGCCCAGGTGTCGTCGTCCGAGCCGTCGTCCCACACGTGGATCTCCAGGTCGGGGTAACGCTGGCGCAGGAGAGACGGGAGGAGCCGCCGCAGGTTGGAGGCTTCGTTGCGGGCGGGGATGCAAATGGAAAGGGACGGCGGCTCGGCCGCGCCCCGTCCCGATGGGGTGCGGCGGAGGTAGGCGAGGTTGGCGAGAAGAACCCCCCAGGTGGCGAGGTGCGCGAGGGCCAGCAGTCCGACCAGCACGGGGAGCAGGAGGTCGAGCATAAGGGGCAGGGGGACGGACTACACGTCAGGGGGATTGCGAAGGAACTCCTGGTAGAGCGGCGGCAACGGACGCTCCGTCAGTCGGCGGCGGAGGCGCCGGGCATCTTCCCGCTGCCCCGCCTCGCGGAGGGCGAGCCAGCGCCAGGTGTGCGCTTCCACCTCCGCAATGCCGACGCCGGGCGTGTCCCGGATCTGCCGCGCGAGGCGACGCAGGCGCTCGGCGGCAGCCCCGGCGTCGCGCCCCGCGATGGCGGGACGGAACAGGAGGGACTGGCTCTCGACCAGCAGCACGTAGGGGTCGTCTGGGTCCTGGGCCTTCGCTTCTTCCAGCAAGGTGCTGGACCGCCGGCCGTACTGCACAACCCGGAAGACGGAGGCTTCCCCGGCCCGGTACGCCCAGAGCCCCGACAGGAGCGCCAGCTCGCGAGCCGAGCCGGACGGCAACGACTTCGGAAGGTCATCCAGCACGGCCTCGTCTTCTGTGAGGGGGTAGAGGCGGTAGCGGACCAGGAGCGAGTCGGCCCGGGTGTCGGCCCGCGACAGGAGGCCCCGGAGGGCCTCGGCCTCCTGCTGGGCGTAGGCGTTCTGAATCTCCTGGGCGAAAGGGGAGGGAACGACCGCCAGAAGACAACAAAGCAAAAGCATGGCGCAGGGAGGCTGGATCACAGGTAGCGCCGAAAAAACGGGGCGGTGAGGGAAAAGCTCCAGCGTTCGGCCGCGTCGTGCGTTCCATCGAGGAGCACACGGGTCGGGGCGGGGGCGGACCCGTGCAGGGCCGACCACTGGCGGGCGAGGCGTTGCCGCTCGGAGCCGTCCGCGGCGTGCGGGGGGCCGCCTCGGAGGTAGGCCGTCGGGGCCGCGTGGCCGTCCCACGTCACGTGCACGGCGAGGGGCCACCAGGTGGCCGACGGGTAGAGGCGGGCCATCCGGTCCGACGACATCGGGAACGGGCCGAGCCCGTCGTCGGGCCGACGAAGCTCGCCCTCAGGATAGTAGAGCAGGATGGTGTTCGGGGCGTCCTGGAAGCGGCGGGCGGTGCGGCGCATGGTCGCGGCGCGGGCCGATGGGTCCTCGGGCGGAAACGGCTGGGCGCCCACGGCCCCGAAAAACGGGAACCGGTGCCACTCGGCCATCCACAGGGTGGTGGGGCGCCCCAGCTGCTCCTGAAAGAGAAGCCATCCCAGGTGGCCGTCGTAGTAGTGGTGATGGTTGGCGTAGGCAATTACGGGCCCGTCCGGCAGGCGGGGCGGCCAAGGCCCCACCCAGCAGACCCGCCGAAAGGTGCGGCGGAGGCCGTAGCGGAGGAGGCGCTCGACAAGCCACGGAACGGGAGCCACGGGGATCGGGATCGGTGAGGGAGGACGCGTGCCCCCGCGGCCCCCCGACCGTCATGGACGGGCCTAGGCGCGGAGGCGGGCTTTTCGCCAGTCGTAATTGTCGAAGGCGACGAGCATCAGTTTTCGGCCCGTCGACACGTACGCACGCTCTGTGAGGTTGTCGTACCCGTTGCTGCGCACCTCGTTCAGGATCTCGCGATACATGCGGGCGGCGGCGCGGATGCCCAGCCGGGTGCGGAAGGGGAGGGCGGCCACGCCCTCGAAGCTCTCCCGATAGCGCGTCTCGGCGGTCGTCATCACGCGCTCGAGGAGGGCGGAATACCCGTCGACGACGCGGCCCTCCGCCAGGGCGTCCCGGGAGATCTGCTGCTCGTGCAGCCAGCGGGTGGGAAGGTACACCCGGTCGAGCTCCGTAAGGTCCTCGCCCACGTCCCGTACAATGTTGGTGAGCTGCATGGCGATGCCCAGCTCGCGCGCCGCGGGCTCCAGGTTGTCGTGCCGGTCGGTGTCGGCCAGGAAGGGCAGCATCATCGCCCCCACGCTCCCCCCCACGAGGTTCGAGTAGTCGATCAGGTCGTCGAGCGTCTCGATGGGACGGTCCTCAAGGTCCCACAGGGCGCCCTCAATCAATTCGTAGAGCGGGCCGGGGTCGAGGCCGTACTGGTCGTGCACCTCGCCCAGGCGGCGCCACAGCAGCTCGTCGGCGGGGGGCTGGCCCGCCAGGGTCTCGTCGAGGTGATCGCGGACCGTCTCCACCTCCTCGAGGGCGGCCTGGGGCCCCACTTCCAGCACGCGCTGGTCGGCGATCGAGTCGACGCGGCGGCAGAAGAGGTAGAGGGTCGCAATCGGCATCTGGACCGTGCGAGGGAGGAACCGGGCCGCCAGGGAGAAGGTGCGCGAGTGGTACTGGAAGGAGTCCCAGATCCACTGGTTTTCGTCGGCCCGGGAGTCGAGGGCAGCCGTTGACATATCAAGGGGAACGGTCCAGGCGAGCAGCGATCAGGACGGGCGCTACCGGCGCGCCGGGAGAAGGGAGGTCTTGAAGTAGGCGGGGTTGGTCCACCAGAGCAGCAGGAAGGGAAAGGCGGTTGCCAGCACGCCAATGAGGGCCGGCAGGTACAGGTCGCGGAGCAGCGAGATGCACAGTGGAAACAGGCAGTTGAGGAGGTACACCCAGGAGGCCCATTCATTCTGCACCGGGGCGTCGCCGCGCATCGCCTCGTAGCCGAGCAGGATGACCAGGGTCACGGCGAACCAGCCGCACCAGTTCGAGAACGGCATTCCAAAAAAGAACCCATCCACGCCGTAGGTCCAGAACGGGAACGCCTGGTTCATGGCCGGGTCGAGGGAGACGTCCCACAGCACCATGAAGACCGTGCCGAGCAGGAGATACCGCCAGCGCGTGCCGGTCACGCGGCGGGCCAGATCGAGTGACACGATCGACATGGCGAACCAGGAGGGCGGGATAAAGTAGGGCACGTGGCCGAGAATTTTCGGGCCCAGCCACTCCGTGTACTCGTAGGCCCCGAACGGGAGCGCTACGTCTCCGACCGTCAGCAGGCCGGTGGTGCCAATCAACTCCCCGGCCGCGCCAATGACGCACCCCCACACAATGAACCCCAACATGCGCCACCACCCCAGGCCCGGCCCGTACATGAGCACCGGCAGGATGGCCAGCATGGTCATGAACGTCCACGTGGGCGTCTTCACCAGCTTGGTGTAGATGGGCCCGAACAGGTCCATCGCGGACGGAAAGAGCTTCAGGAGCAGCATCCCCGCGACGCTAAACGAGATCGACCCCACCAGCAGCCAGAAGGCAAACTGAAACAGGTTCTCGACATTCTCTCTGAGGGCCGTGTCCGAGAGATTACTGTTGGGCGTCTCGGTCGAGGGCATAAGGTCAATACGATGAGGAAAAGACGACAACTTCGTTGGTTCAACGCGAGGATGCGCCCCGGCGCTTCGCTGCCCCGAACCGGGGGCGTCCGAGGCCCGACCCCGACGGTGGGGGTCTCCGCGCCCCAGATTTTTCAGGATTCCCCCTCGCCCGCATGACCCTCGCAATTCATCCCCCAGCGTACTTTCCGGCCCTCCACGACACGGCCCTTTTGGCCCACGTGGATCACTTTGTTCTCGCGGACACGTTCCGCTATCGTCAGGAATCGTTCCAGAACCGTAGCAAGCTCCGCAATGCACCGGGGACGCACGAGATTACGATTCCGCTCTTTGGCAAGCCGGAGGGGGCGCCCCTGCGGACCGTCGAGATCGACACGAAAGGCCGCTGGCGGGAAAAGCACTGGCGCTCCTTTCTGTACGATTACCGGTCCACAATGTACTTCGAGTACTACCAGGACTCGCTCCATGCGTTCTACCAACGGTCCTGGGAGATGCTCGCGGACTGCATCTGCCGCTCCGTGGAGCTCCAGGCCGATCTGTTTGGGCTTGACACCACGTTGACGCGGGCGTCGGCACTGCCAGGGGCGCCGGACTCCTACCCGGCGATCCTAGAGGCTGTGGAGGCGGACACGCTCGTGCTTCCCGACGGGACGGCCGGGGGGGCGGACGGGGCGCCCCGCCGTCGGCGCTTTGCCTTTGAACACCCGACCTATCACCAGAACTTTGACGGATTCGCGCCGGGCGTGACGGCGCTGGACCTGTTGTTCAACTATGGACCGGAGGCCCGGCGCCCCCTCCTGGAGGCCGGCACGCTTCATCAGGAGGAATCTCCGTGAGGCGTCGTCGTGTGCGGGGCCGGCGGGTTGATGTTGAGCGGGACGCGGTGATAGCTTCTGCGTAGCCGTTTTCCCCCCAGCATTCGACCGCCCAATCCGATGATTCTCCCCGACCACACGATCCGCAACCTCGCGACCGAGCACGACATGATCGACCCCTTTGTCGACGGGCAGGTGCGCGACGAGGTCGTGAGCTACGGCCTGAGCTCCTTCGGCTACGACATGCGTGTGGCGGGCGAATTTCGGGTGTTTACGCCCAACATCCATAACAGCGTGGTGGACCCAAAGTCGATCGATGAGCGGGCGATGGTGGAGTACGAGGTCGACGATCACATCCTCATCCCGCCCAACTCGTACGTCCTGGGGCGCTCCGTGGAGTATTTTCGCATGCCGTCGGACGTGCTGGCCCTGGTGGTGGGCAAGTCGACGTATGCGCGCTCCGGCATCATCGTGAACGTGACGCCGCTGGAGCCCGGGTGGGCCGGCCACGTCACCATCGAGATCAGCAACGCCACGCCCCTCCCCGCCAAGGTCTACGCTCACGAGGGCATCGCGCAGGTGGTCTTCCTTCGGGGCGAGCAGCCCGACATCTCGTACGCCGACCGGTCGGGGAAATACCAGCAGCAGGAAGGGATCACCCTCCCGCGGATGTAGTGGCGTGTGAACTGGGCCCTGGGCGGCGCGTTTGAGTCCTCCATCGGCAGTTTCAAGCGGAGCCTTCACGATGAGCAACGACCCGTCTGAGGACACCTCTTCCTCCCGCCGCTCCTGGCGACGTTGGACGGCCGGGGTGGTGTTCGGGACCCTTTTCGTGGTCATCATGTGGACCGTCATCAACCCCTACCGGGGACAGGACTACGAGGAAATCCCGCACGGGGATCACGTCCATTACGTCCCGAAGGATCGCAACCTGGAGGTCCCGGTCAGTCGCTTCCCGACCCGCCCGCCCGAGCCGGGCGAGCGCATCACGCCCGAGGGGCAGGTGGTCCCGGACCCCTCGGCCAATTCTCCGGAGGGCGACGGCTAGGCGTCGCGCCACTCTGCGCAGGCCGCCTCCGTGTCCTCGTAGACGGTCCGGAGTTCGGACACCATGTCGTCGGCCAGCGGGGCCAGGGGCGGCCGTACGCGCGCCCATCCGGCCCGGTCGGTCCGCCACGCCATCATTTGCTTCAGGGCGGGGATGTTGTGAAAGCGCGACAGGGCCTCCCGCCGCTGGGTCAGGGTGGACTGAATGGGCGTCGGGTCGTCGCCCTCTTCCCACGCCCGGCGGGCGGCCTGCGCAATGGGGGCCGTGAGGTTGGCCGTGGCCGAGATGCACCCGGCCCCGCCCGCCTCCAGCCCGGGGGTGAGCAGTCGGTCCGTCCCGGTGAACATCTGAAGGCTGGGGAACGAGGTGCACAGCGATTCGAAGTGATCCCACTCGCCGGTCGAGTCCTTGACCCCGGCGATGAGTTCGGGGTATCGCGATCGGAGCTCCTCAATCACCGGGAAGGAGACGGACAGGCCGAAGAGCTCGGGGTAGTGGTAGAAGTAGAGCTGTAGAGAAGGGTCGTTAACCTCCTGAATAACATTGTCGTAGGCCGCCAAAATTCCATCGTCGGTTGGGGTCGGCAGATGGAAGGGCGGCATGAGCAAGACCCCTCCGACGCCCTGGTTCGTGGCGTGGGACGTGAGGGCCGCAGCGTCGGGGAGGGGAAGGGCGCCGGTGCCCACGAGGAGGCGGTGCGGCGACACGTCGGTTTCGAGGACCGCGTCGAGGGCGGCGGTTCGTTCCTCAACCGTGAAGGAGAGCCCTTCGCCGGTGGTGCCGAACAGCAGGACCGCGTCGCACCCCGTTTCCAGGAGGTGGTGGACGTGTTGGGCGAGGGCCGGCCCGTCGGGGCTCCCGTCGGAGGTGAGGGGCGTGAGGCTGGCGGCGAGGACGCCGTCGGGGAGAGGGGAAGACATAGCACAAGGGGCGATCTGCGAGGAGAGATTCGCTTCTAGGGTAGATGGAAGGGGCCACGGAGGTCAAGGCGGGGACGGAGTTAGCCCAGGGCGACGTCCAGAATCATCATCACAGTGAATCCGCTCATGGCCCCCAGGGTGGCGAGGTCGGTATTGCCGTGTCGTTGCGACTCGGGGATAAGCTCTTCGACGACCACGTAGATCATCGCCCCGGCCGCAAAGGCAAGGGCATAGGGCAGCACCGGGCGCACGGCCAGCACCGCGGCGGCGCCGACCACGGCCGAGATGGGCTCCACAAATCCGGAGAGCTGGCCGTACCAGAAGCTGCGGAGCCGGGAGGCCCCTTCGCCGCGAAGCGGCAGGGACACCGCGATGCCCTCCGGGAAGTTCTGGAGCCCAATTCCGATGGAAAGGGCGACCGCCGCGGCCAGGGTGGTCCCGGTCGCCACGTCCAGTTGCAGCGCAGCGGCGCCAAACGTAACCCCCACCGCGAGCCCCTCCGGAATGTTGTGCAGGGTGATGGCGAGCACGAGCAGTGTGGCCCGCCGCCACGACGTGTTGATGCCTTCCGCCTCCACCATGCGGGCGCCGGGGTGAAGGTGGGGAAGGAGGGCGTCGGCGAGCCGCAAAAACACCCCCCCGACCAGAAAGCCGATGGACGCGGGAATCCACGCCGGGAGGCCCTGCGCCTCGGCCATGTCGATGGCCGGCAGCAGAAGCGACCAAAAGCTCGCGGCAATCATCACGCCCGCCGCAAACCCCATCATGACGTCCAGGAGCCGTCGGTTCACGGTGCGCGTCAGAAAGACCACCGAGGCCCCCAGCGCCGTCACGAACCAGGTGAAGCACCCCGCCAGGAGGGACTGCAACAGGGGAGACAAACCGCTGAACCAGGTCGTGACGAGATCCATCGGCTTCGTCGGAACAGGTGCGGAGGAGGGAGGCGCGAGAGAGACGAGGCCGCTGCCGGCTCGGCCCTGTGAATCCTGCGTTCAGGTTGGGCCCGGGCCGGTTGGGACCGAACCTGGAGGGCGATCGGCAATACACCGTAGCGAGTCGACATCGATCCAACACGTCATTCGTCCAACGACAGCTGGTCTCATGTCCACGTTGCCCGATGGGAAACACATGCTTTCAAACATACAGTGGTGCCGCCAGGGGCGGGAGGAGGGAATTCGTCCCCTTCGCGGATTCACGACGGGCACGGCCACGGTCAAGGGGTCTACGCTCCGCATCGAGGCTCGATTCAACGACCAGAATCTATCCAATCGACTGAGCGACCTGGAGGGGGACGGAGAGCCGATCACTCTCCAGGTGACCGTGCTTGGGTCGAACGAGGTGTACCGGCTGCCCGTGGGGGTGCCGACGCTTGAGCGCGCCGGGGCGTGCTACATCCTGCGGGGACAGGGCGAGGCGGCGGATGTGAGCGCCGTGCACGCGGCCTAACGGCGAGGCCGGTCGTTACTTGCGGTAGGTGGGAGGGGGCGCGGGCTGATTGTCGAGTATCGTTTCGATGCGCTCTCTCGTCTCGGCGTCCAGCTGGTCGACCACCTCCATCGCCTTCATGTTTTCCTCGACCTGGTGCGGCTTCGACGCGCCGGTGATGACGGTGCTCACGTTCGGGTTCTGAAGGCACCACGCCAGCGCCAGCTGGGCGGTGCTGCACCCGAGATCGTCGGCCACCGCGCCGAGGCGCTGTACTTTGTCGAGCCGCTGCTCTCGGAGCACCTGGTCCTGGAGCCACTCGTATCCCTCCGTGGCGAGGCGGCTGTCCTCCGGGATGCCGTCGTTGTATTTGCCCGTGAGAAGGCCGCTGGCGAGGGGGCTCCAGACGGTGGTGCCGAGGCCGGGCGTGTCGTACAGCGGCGCGTACTCGCGCTCCACCCGCTCGCGATGAAACATGTTGTACTGCGGCTGCTCCATGGTGGGCGGCACGAGGTGCTCGCGTTGGGCGACGGCGTGGGCGTGCCGAATCTGCTCGGCGCTCCACTCGCTCGTGCCCCAGTAGAACGCGTATCCCTGGTCCACCAGGTAGCTCATGGCCCGAACGGTTTCTTCGATGGGCGTTTCCGGGTCCGGCCGGTGGCAGAAGACGAGGTCCACGTAGTCGGTCTGCAGCCGGCGCAGGGCCGCTTTCGTGCCCTCGATCACGTGTTTGCGGGAGAGGCCCTGGTCGTTCGGGCCGTCCCCTCCCCAGAAGATCTTGGTGGAGAGGACCAGGTCGCTCCGGGTCCATCCCTTGTCCTGGATGATCTGGCCCATCATCCTCTCGGACTGGCCGTTGGCGTACGCCTCGGCGTTGTCGAAGAAGTTGACCCCGTGGTCGTAGGCGACCTGCATGCATTCGGCGGCCCGTGCTGTGTCGATCTGGTCGCCGAAGGTCACCCAGGAGCCGAAGGAAAGGGCGGAGACGTTGAGGCCGGAAGAGCCTAAGTGTCGGTATTCCATGGGAGGGGAGTGGGAAATGTCGTTCGGAGCGTCCGGTGCGCGGGCGGACGCCGGCGAGAGCGGGACGAAATAAAAAAACCGCCTGGCACGAAAATGCCAGGCGGCGAAGCGGGCCGGACGGGATTTGAACCCGCGACCTCTGCCGTGACAGGGCAGCATTCTAACCGCTGAACTACCGGCCCGTGGGTTTTCTTCGTCGTCGGTCCCTGGAAAACGTCAAACAAGGGACAGGTTCCGGTTCCGAGAGGACTTCACAGCACTTCAACCGCGAGCCCACGAAACGCCGATGGGCGCGTCCGTCCTCCCGGCGTCGATGGGGGCGGGGGAAACGCGGGCTAGGTCGACGATGGGGAGCAAAGGGCCTCCCGAAGGAGGGTGTATCCCGCCTGGACATCGTCGCTACACAGCATGCGGGTGGTGTCGGAGGGCGGATCGGGCGGGCCCTCCGGCGCCTCAATCTGAGCGTCGACGTGTCGGATGCTATTTTCCCAGTCGATCCGAACGGTGAGCGCCTGGCGCGACGGCTGTACGCGTTCGACGCGTCCCACAAGGAGCGACCACGGAAGGGTGAGCACGGTCTGGGGGTCGAGGCGATGCCGGTCGAGGGGCGACAGGGTTCCCACGCGGCGATCATTCCACAGCAGGGACAGTTCCCCGTTGCTCTCGTTCCACTTGAAGCGGAGGGAGGCATCGTGGGGAAGATCAGGGGACGCAGACTCGTAGGTTGCGGTGATGGGCGCGGTCCCGACCTGCTCCCGAAGCGACCGGAGCCGCTCCCGCGTCTCGTCGATCTTCTTTTGATGGTGGGCCGTCCACTCGGCCCGCCGTTGCCGGTAGGCCTGACGCTGTCGCTGGGCGGTGGCGATTGCGGGGCGGAGGTCGTTGAGGCGCGTCCGCCACGCCGAGTGATGCGACTCGGACGGCGTCCACCAATCCGTGATGTAGGACTCAAGGTGGAGCCTGATAAGATCCTGACAGAGACGGATTACGTTTTTGTCAGACAAGGCATCGGGAGCAGTCGTGAGGCCGGTCCGAACCCGCTGCGTGGCCTGGAGGGTTTTTGTGGCCGAGGCGTCGGTCAGAAATGGCGAGCGGGTCTGATCGGCGGGCGACGAGATCAGCAGGTGCTCCTGGGAGCGGGTGAGGGCCACGTACAGGAGGCGCCGTTCTTCCTCGGTGGAGGGAGACGAGGTGCTGTCGGAGGAGAGCGGCAGTGTGCCGTCGACGCAGCCGGGCAGGAGCACGGCCGGCCACTCACGCCCCTTCGCCCGGTGGATCGAGCGGAGGTCGATGGCCGAGTCGCCCGCGTCGACGGTTCCCTGCTGGGCGGACAGCGACCGAATGGCCTCGAGCAGGGCCTGGGCGGTGTCGTGGTGCCGGGCGTACTGGATCAGCCCGTCGACGGCGCGACTCCGGGCCTCGGCATGGCGAGAGAAGGCGCTGGTATCGCGCAGGTGAGACCTGTAGTCGAGGGCGTCGACCAGCCAGTCAAGCGTTTCGGCGGGGGGATCGTCGAGGCGGAGGGGCAGGTCCCTGGCGATCGCAATGAAGTCATCGACCCGCTCGGCCGTGCGGTCGGGGAGCGCCGACCGGTGGGCCCGCAGGCGGCGGAGGGCGGAGGTCTGATCGCGCAGGATTTCCTGCGTCATGCGGCGGATGCGGCGGTGGGGGATGTAGCGCGTGGGCCGCTTCAGAATCTGGGCGAACCGATCGGCGTACCGGTTCGCGTGTTGCTCGCTGGAGAACCAACCGTGGCGCTGTCGCCGCCGGTCCAGGAGGGCCCAGTAGAGGTATTGCAGGAGCGTCCGCACCGCCGGGCGTTCGTAGAACGGGGCGGCGCCGGTCAGGCGGTAGGGCAGGTCGCGCTCCAGGAAGGCGCGTTCCAGGGGAGGGGTTTGGCCGTAGGTCCGCACCAGAACAGCGACGTCGTGGAGGGGCAGCCCGGCGCCGCGCAGCGTCTCTATTCGGTGGGCCACGGCGTCGGCCTCGGCGGAGGGGTCTGCCGGGGTGCGCAGTTCGGTGCGGCCGGTGGGGCCGCGTGTGCAGCGGAGGCGCGTGGGGCGTCGCTCGTCGTTCTGAGCGATGACCGCGTTCGCCAGTGCGAGGGCCGAGGCGGGCGACCGAAAAGAGGTTGTCATGCGGTACTCCGCGGCGTCGTACCGGTCGCGGAAGTCAAGGAGAAACGACGGGTCGGCGCCGCGCCACCCGTAGATGCACTGGTCTTCGTCCCCCACGGCCATGTAGTTTCGGTGGCCGGCCGTCAGGAGGTCGAGCAGGTGCACCTGCGCCCGGCTCAGGTCCTGAAACTCGTCGACCAGCACGAAGCGATAGCGCGACTGCAGGGCCTCCCGCAGCGAGGCATCAGTCGCCAGGCGTTCCCAGCCGGACCGCACCATGTCGGCGTAGGTGAGCCATCCCCGCTGGCGCCGATGCCGCTCGAAGCGGTGGAAGAGGGCGAGGAGGTCGTCCGATTCGGGGGCGCACTGCTGGGCAGGCGCCTGGGCTGCGGCCGGGAGCTCTTCGAAGTGGTCGGGAAGATAGGTGAGGGCCTGCTTCCACGTTGCGACGCGGTCGGCCACCTCCGGGGCGCTGTACCCGAGGTCGGCCGGCTCGATGCCGCGGTCCTTCGCGACATCGCGAAGGGCGCGCTGGGCAAGCCTGCGGGCCTGGGCGGCGGGGGAGCGATCCGGGGCTTCGGGGGACGCGGCGACGGGGGGCGCCTGCGCAGACCGGAGGATCTGGAGCCCGAGGGCGTGAAGGGTGCGCGTGTGGACGCCGGAGACCCCGAGCGCCTGGAGGGCGGCCTGCAGGTCGTCGACGGGGGCCCGCCCGAATGCGCTCACCAGAATGTTGCTGGGGGCGACGCCGCGGTCGGCCACGAGGCGGTGCACGCGATGGGCCAGCACGGTTGTTTTGCCGGTGCCGGCGCCCGCGAGGACGGCGGCGGGGCCGTCCTCGTGCGCAATGATGGCTCGCTGTGTCTCCGTAAAGTCCGGGGCCGGGGGCATTGCAGGGGGAAACTACGGATGCACGGACGAGCAGAGGGCGTCGGCCAGACGGGGAAGCACGACGCCGGTGGGGGCATCTATCTGTACGTCGGCGTGGGGGGTGCCCCGCGTCTCGCCAAGATTCACAATGCCGATGGGCATGTCGTCCTGGGCCGCCGCGCGCACGAAGCGATAGCCGGAGTAGACGGTCAGGGAGGAGCCGACGACCAGGAGGGAGGTGGCGTCGCGGAGCACGGTCCAGGCGGCGTCTACCCGTTCCGGCGCGGCATTCTCGCCAAAAAAGACGACGTCGGGTTTCAGGGTTCCCCCGCAGGCGGCGCAGGAGGGGACGACGAAGTCTCGTGTGGCCGAGCGAGGCAGTTGGGCGTCGCCGTCCGGCGCCGCATCCGCCGCGCGGTCGGACCAGCCGGGGTTCAGGGAATGGAGGCGTTCCTGCAGTTGCCAGCGGTCGACCGTCTTTCCGCAGTCCAGGCACCGGACGTCGGAGAGGCTGCCGTGGAGCTCCACCACCCGGTTGCTTCCGGCCGCCTGGTGAAGTTGGTCAACATTTTGGGTGATGATGCCCGCGACCCGACCGGCCGCTTCCAACTGGGCGAGGGCACGGTGGCCGTCGTTCGGTTCGGCGGCGGCAAAGGTCGGCCATCCGATTGCACTCCGCGCCCAGTAGTGGGCCCGGACCTCGGCACTGTCGACAAACTGCTGATAGCGGATGGGGTCGTGGTCTTGATCGCGGGTGTCGGGGCCCCGGTAATCGGGGATGCCGGACTCGGTGCTGACGCCCGCTCCACTCAGTACCGCCGTGGGGCCCTGCCGGAGGAGGGAGACCAGCTGCTCAAAGCCAATCCACGGGGTTGGGTGGGGCATGGAGG
>NCRC01000015.1 GCA_002894685.1 Salinivenus lutea | reverse complement strand
GTCCTGATGAGTGTGGGGGGGCGCTCGGTGGAGGGCGGGCTGGAGCTGTCGCCCGGCCTGGTGGCCCTGAGCGTGGGCACGGGGGCGCTGCTCATTGCGGGCTTTTTTATTTTGGCCGTCGCGACGGATGAGGCCGGCATGTCGCTCGCGACGGGGGTAATGCGCGTGTCGGTGGTGATTCCGTTTCTGGCGTCGTGGGGGGTCTGGAATGAGGTCCCGTCGGTGTGGCAGGGGGCGGGAATGGGGCTTGCCGCCGTGGCGTTCTTCCTCATCGCCCAGAAAGAACGTCGGCCGGAGCCGATGCGGGAGGGCGTGGCGGCGGTCCCCGGGGGAAACGAGTCGGCGTCGGAGCCCCGTCCCTCGACGGAGCCCGTGGTGGACTGGCGCGCCTTTGGCGTGCTGGCCCTTACGTTTTGCTCGGGCGGGGCGGTGGACCTCTCCATGAAGACGTTCGAGGAAGGGTTCGGCGACACAAACAGCCGGGTGCTGTTTCTGATGGGGGCGTTTGGCATTGCGTTCCTCATCGGGGCCGTGGTGGTGGGCCACCGGGCGATCCGGCATGGCCGCTGGCCCGACCGGCAGACGGTCGGGTGGGGGCTGTTCCTCGGCGTCATCAACTACGGCTCGCTGGAGTTTCTCCTCCGGGCCGTGGAGGTGCTGCCCGGCACCGTGGTGTTTCCGGCCAACAACATCGCCATCATGGTGCTGGCGGCGGCGGTCGGGGTCTTTTTCTGGAACGAGCACCTGTCGCGGGCCAACCGAATCGGCATTGGACTCGCGGTGGCCGCGCTCGTGTTGCTTCGGCTGTAGCCGCGCGGCCGTCCCCATCGTTCGTTGCGCTGTTCACCATCGACTGCTCTCCCCGTGACCCGACGTGAGCGCGTGGCCGTTGGCGGAGGAGTCGTCCTCGGTCTCCTGCTGGCCGCGGCCCTTGTGTGGTGGGGGCGGGGGCCGTCGGAGGCCACGGTGCGCCGCACGGTGATCACGACCGTCGAGGAGGAGGCCCCGGCCTCGTTCCTGGTAACGGGCACGCTCGACCTGCAGGTGACGGTGGCCCTCGACTCGTCGCAGTACCTGACCCCCGACTGGATGACCACGATGCTCCAGATGACCCAGCCGGGGACGTTGGCGCTCCTCCGGGGCCGTTCCCGGGCGGAGGTTCGGGTGCCGGGCCGCGTGTCGTACGGGTTCGACGTGCAGGCCCTCACGCCGGAGATGATTCGCCTATCCGGCGACGAGGTGGTGGAACTCGAGCTGCCCCGCCTGTCGGTCCACAGCGTCTCCCCGAAGCTTTCGCGCCTGGAGGTGCGGACGAGCAATGCGGGCTGGATGCGAGTTCTCCCGTCCGACGCGAACGACCAGGTGCGCGCCGCGGCCCTGTCGGCCGTCGAGCCTGCCTTCCGCCGGCAGGCCGAGCGTCGCTTCGAGACGGCCACCCAGCCCCGCCTGAACACAGCCCGGGCACTGGAGACCATGCTGCGCCCCGCCCTCCAGGCCGCCGGGCTCTCGGCGCCCCGGTTTCGGGTACGGGTGAACGACCGGCTGGTGCTCCAGCCCGAAGAATGAACCCCCGGGGACTTTCAGTCACGATTGAAACCGTCCCACGGGGGTCATGTACGTTGTGTGCATCTACCACCGAGAGGCTGCGTGTGGATCCTCCTCAACCGTGTTTCGGCAGTGGGTTATGACCGACGACCCTGCTTCGCAGACCAGTGATGACGGCCCGACGTACGTGGACACGCCGTACGGGATGATGACCGCTGCGGGACGGTGGTACCACATTCCGGAGGCCGACATCCGAGACTATGCGGGGGATGTGCTGCAGTACGTGTCGCTCGATCAGCTGCTACGGTGGGCCGACGTGTGGGGACGTTCGCCCCGAACGCTGGCGGCCTGGTCGCTGCCGGTTTTTCTGTGGCTGCTGCCCGCTGGGTGGGCGGCCCTGGCGGCGCTGGGGGTCTTTTTGGTGTGGGCGCTGATGAGTCCCGCCCTTACGAGCGTCGTGGGGGCGAAGCTTGGCACGGTGCTCGACTACGGCATCGTGCAGGCCCTCTACTACGTGCTGACCCTGAGCATCTTTGCGGCGCGGGATCAGTTCTGGGCCGTGGGGGTGGGGCTGATTGGGTTCGTGCTGCTGCGCTGGGGCGTGCTGCAGTGGGCGTTGCGTCCGGTGCTCCGCCCCGCCTGGCGCCGCCTCTACCCGCTGCCCGTGACGGATCAGGTCCTTCGGGGGCTCATCGTGCGGGTCGCCCTCAAGCACCGGCTGGCCCTGCCGCAGGTGGACGCCATCACGGAAGACATTCTGGAGAACTGGGGGGCCCGCACGGAGGGAGACACGAAAACGGACCCCGATCCGTAACAAGGGCCAAGGGGCCTACGCCTGGTCGCTATCCTGAGCAACTCTGTTTGTATGATCGAAACCGACGCGTCTACACCGCCGATCCGGGAAGCCGACGGGGGGCTCCGTGCCGCCCTTGCGGAGAAGGTTCGTGCTGCGGTGGATACCCACGAGGGGCCGCCCCGGGTGCGCCGACTGGTTGTGCCGGGACGCCCGGACCGGTCCCCGCTGGCCTGGATGCAGGCTCAGCAGCAGACGGCGGGGGTGTACTGGTCGGGCCGGGACGACGATCGGACGGTCGCGGGAGTCGGCACCGCCGATGTGGTGTGGGACGACGACGTCCCTGTGGACTACGACCGCCTGGGGCGGCGCCTGGCGGACCGCACGGCGCGAGCCGATGCCGGGGCGCGATGGTATGGCGGGCTGCGCTTCGATGCCCCCCAGCCCCGCAGTGCCGGCTGGCCAGACCAGAGCTGGGGCTCCTTCGGGACCTATCAGTTTGTGCTGCCCCGGTTCGAGTGGGTGCGGGAAGGCGGGGCCGCGGCGCTCGTGTGCAACCTGGTGCTGCCGCGGGACGCCGAGCGGCTGGAGGCCCTCCTCAAGGCGATCGAGGCGCTTGTCTTTCCGGAGGCGGTGCCGGTGCCGGACCTCCCGCGCCCGCTCGGCCGCGCCGACTCGCCCAACCGCGACGAGTGGACCCGCATGGTGAATTGGGCGCTGGACGCCATTTCGGAAGAGGCGCTCCACAAGGTGGTCCTGGCCCGGCGCGTGGCGCTGGACCTGGGCACCGCCCTCGACCCGCTCCGCGTCCTCCAGCAGCTCCGGGCCGCCACCAAAAACTGTTTTCACTTTGCCGTGCGGACGGGGGCGGGCCCCGCCTTTGTCGGAGCGTCGCCGGAGCGGCTGTTTCGGCGGTCGGGGGCGACGGTGCGGAGCGAGGCGGTGGCCGGCACGCGCTCCCGCGGCGACACCCCCACGGCGGACGCGGCCCTTCGGGACGAGCTCTTCCAAAGCCCGAAGGAGCGACGCGAACACGCGTTCGTGCAGGAGGCCATCCGGAACGAGCTGGAACGCCTCTGTACGGATGTGGAGACGCCGGACGCGCCCGGGGAACTGGCTTTGGCGCGCAGCCGCCACCTCCACGCCCCCGTGACGGGCACGCTCCGGAACGGGCTGGGCACGATTGATCTGCTGAAGGGGCTCCACCCGACCCCCGCCGTGGGCGGCGTGCCGAAAGAGGAGGCCCTCACGGCCATCCGAACCCAGGAGCCCTTCGATCGGGGATGGTACGCCGGGCCCGTGGGGTGGATGGGCGAGGGGGGCGCCGAGTTCACGGTCGGCATCCGATCGGGGCTCGTGCAGAACGCCCGGCTGGCCCTCTTTTCGGGGGCCGGCATCGTGGACGGCTCGGTGCCGGACCGGGAATGGGAGGAAATTGAACAGAAAATTGGCGACTTTGCCGCGGTTTTGGATTTGGGGGATGTCGAGAATGGGGCCTCCCCCCGCTGAGCGCATGTTCTTCCCGACGGATGCCCGTACGCCTCGTGTCGTCTACGTCTCCCCTCGACGCCCCCAACGTCACGTATCTTTGGACGCACCTGCTCATCGAGGAGCTGGTCCGGAATGACGTGCGGACCTTCTTCGTAGCGCCCGGATCGCGCTCCACCCCTCTCACCGTCGCCGCGGCCCGCCATCCGGAGGCCGAGGTGGTGCTGCACGTCGACGAGCGAGGCGGGGCCTTTGCGGCGCTGGGCGCGGGCCGGGCCTCGCGCCGCCCCGCGGCCTGGATCACGACCTCGGGCACCGCGGTGGCGAACGGGCTGCCGGCCGTGGTCGAAGCCTCGATGGACGGGGTGCCGCTCCTCCTCCTGACGGCCGATCGTCCCCCGGAGCTTCGCGACACCGGGGCAAACCAGGCCATCGATCAGGTGAAGCTCTTCGGGGAGTACGTCCGGTGGCACGTCGACCTGCCCCCGCCGACCGAGGACATCGACCCGGCCTATGTTCTGACGACGGCGGATCAGGCCGTGCACCGGGCCACCCGTGCGCCCGCGGGCCCCGTCCACCTCAACTGCGGATTCCGGAAGCCCCTGGAGCCGGTGGCAACCGACGACGCCCCGTCCGCTCCGCCGGCCGTGCAGGACTGGGCAGAGCAGGAGCGCCCCTTCACCCAGTATCCCCCGACGACATCGCAGCCGCCCGACGCCGCGCTCGAGGCGCTGGCGCAGGACCTGAATGATGGGCGGCGCGGACTCGTGGTGGCCGGTCGGCTCGATACGGACGCCGAGGCCGCGGCGGTGCAGCGCCTGGCCGTGCGGCTGGGCTGGCCCCTCGTGCCCGACCTGACATCCCGACTGCGGCTGAGGGCGCAGGGGCCGGCCGCCCTCGTGCCGTACGCCGACCTCATGCTCGACTCGTCGGCGTTCCGGGAGGCGTACCGCCCCGACGCCGTCCTTCGCGTCGGGGGGCGATTTGTGTCAAAACGCCTCCGCCACTTTCTCCGCGACAGCGCGCCCGACGTGCACGCGGTCGTCCGGCCCGATCCGGGCCGCCTCGATCCCGACCATCGGACGACCCACCACGTCGAGTCGGGCATCGAGCCGTTTGTCGAACGCTTTTTGGCGTTCACCGGCGCCATGGCCGAGCCGTCGTCCTGGCGGACGGGCTGGGTCGAGGCCAACGACCGGGCGGCGACGGCCGTCCAGGCGCATGCCCGGGACACGAGCACGCTCACCGAGCCGTTTGTGGCCACCGCCCTCACGGAGGAACGGCCGGAGGCGCATGCCCTCGTGGCGGCCAGCAGCATGCCCGTGCGGGACCTCAACCGGCACGCGGCGGAGCCGGGGGCGGGCGGCGCGGCCTACGCCAATCGGGGGGCCAGCGGCATCGACGGCACCGTGGCCACCGCAGCGGGCGTGGCCACCGGGCGGGGAGGGCCCGTGACGCTGCTCATCGGAGACCTTGCCCTCTGGCACGACCTCAACAGCCTCGCCCTCCTCGACGACCGGCCCGTCGTGGTCGTCGTCGTCAATAACGACGGCGGCGGCATTTTTCACTTCCTGCCGATCCGGTCGCACGACGAGTTTGCCCCGTACTTCACGACGCCCCAGGGCCGGTCCTTCGAGTCCGCGGCGGCCACCTTTGGCCTGCCCTACGCGCAGCCGACGACGCCCGCGGCCTTCCGGGCGGCCTACCGGGAGGCCTGCGCCCGATCGGGCAGCACCCTGATCGAGGTGCGCACGGAGCGGGAGGCGAACCGGGAGGTGCACGAGCAGCTGGAGGACGCCGTGCGCACCGCCGTTGAGACGGCCTCGTAGGGGCCCTACCCGGCGGTTTGTTCGCGGTAGACCGCCTCGATGCAGTTGTCGAGGGACAGGGCCCAGTCGAAGGCGAAGGCCTCGAAGCCGTCGAGCACGTCGATCTGTTGCATCTCGTCGAGCGACGCGCCGGCCTGCCGCTGCCGGGCGACGTACTCGTTGAGGGCGGAGAGGAAGTCTCGCATCACGAGCAGGTCGGCACGATCGCCGGTCACGCCGTACTCCGGGTTGCCGTGCCCGTGAATGAGGATCGTGTCGTCCGCAAGCGCCTGGTGGAGCGTCTCCAGTGTGTCGATCCAGTTCTGGGAGTCGGCGCCCCCGGCCACGTCGATGAAGGGGTAGGCGCGATTGAACACGAGGTCGCCCACGTGCACGACATTGGCCTCTTCAAAAAACACGACCGCGTCGCCCCCCGTGTGGCCGGGGCCGTAGTGCCGGAGCGTAATGGATTCGTCGCCCACGGATGTGCTCCACCGATCCTCGAAGGTCTCGGTTGGATAGGTGGCGTCGTCGGCCTCGTCCCCCTCCGCGGCCTGCCGCATGAGACCCGGGACGTGTTCCTGGGCCACGAAGCGATCGGTATGTGGGGCAAACACGCCGTTTCCGCCGACGTGATCGCCGTGGTGGTGCGTGTTGATCACCAGGTCCAGGGCGTGCGTCGTGCGGTCCTGCAGGCCCGACCAACAGTCCGGGGCCGACTGCGGGGACTGGGTATCGACGACCACGAGCGCGTCGTCGGTGGCGAGCCACCCGATGGTGCCGCCGCGCTGCGTGAAGATGCCCGTTCCCTTTCGGAGCGACGTGAAGCCCTCGGCGCGGGACGGCCACGAGCGGAGCAGGGACGCCGCCACGGGGCTTACCGCGAGGGCGGTGCCGGTGTGTTTGAGGAAGTGCCGACGAGAAAGCATGGATTGATCACATTCTGAAGGGAATCGAGGAAAGTACAGCAACGTACATCTTATTTCCGACAATCACTACGCACGATCCGGGCCGTCGTGTTGCGTGGCACACACACAAACGTCCTCTTCACGTTTCCGCACGGTTCCCATGGCGACCGCGACCTCTCAATTGCGTGTCTGGCTCTGGGCCGCCCGCCCCAAAACACTGGGCGCGGCCGTGGCCCCCGTGTGTGTGGGCACGGCGTTGGCCGTGGAGGCGGGCGCCTGGCATCCGGGCGCCGCGGCGCTCGCGCTCCTGAGTGCGGTATTCATCCAGGTTGGCGTCAATTACCACAACGACTACACCGACTACCTCCAGGGAGCCGATACGGACGATCGGGTGGGCCCCCTCCGCGTGACGCAGGCCGGACTCGTGGCCCCCGACACGATGCGGCAGGCCACGATTGGGATGTTTGGGGCCGCGGTGCTGGCCGGGGGCTACCTCATCGTTCGGGGCGGGTGGCCCGTTCTGGCCATCGGGGTCGCGTCCATCGCCACGGCCATCTGGTATACCGCCGGATCGTATTCGCTCGCCTCGCTCGGCCTCGCCGATCTGGCCGTGTTTGTATTCTTCGGCCCCGTGGCGGTCGGGGGCACCTACTACGTGCAGGCGCTGGCGTGTCCGCCGCAGGTGATCGCGGCGGGGGCGGGCCCGGGGCTGTTCTCCGTCGGCATCCTGCTGGTGAACAACATCCGCGACGTCGCGAACGACCGAGCCGCGGGCAAGCGCACACTCGTCGTTCGGATGGGCCGGCGGGCCGGCGTCTGGCTCTACGGCGCGTGCCTGAGTGCGGCGTTGCTCCTCCCGGTGGGCCTTGCGGCGGGCGCCGGAGGGCCCTGGGGGGCGGTGGCGCCGATCGTGTTGCTCCCGCTGGTGGTTCGCCACACGCGCACCCTCGCCACCACCGACGACCCGGAGGCGCTCAACCCCCTCCTGGGGGCAACGGGGCGCCTGCTGGTGCTGTGGGCCCTTCTCTTCTCGGCCGGGTGGTTGCTCTCCTAATCCTCGCAGTCTCGTGACGATCGCGTCCATTGAGCTCTACCGGTACACGCTCCCCCTGACCGAGCCCCTGTCCCTCGGGGGCACGCCGGTGGCCGAGCGGCACGGCCTCCTCCTGCATCTGACCCTCGACTCGGGGGCCGACGGATGGGGCGAGGCGGCGCCGCTGCCGGGGTTTAGCGCGGAGACCCTGGACGAGGCGGTCGACCAGGCGCGCCGCCTCCGGGCCCGATGGGAAGGGGAGACGCTCACGGGAGAGGGCCCGCGGGCGATAGTGCGGGCGCTTCCCGTTCCGGATTCTCTGCCGGCCTCCGTACGGTTTGGGGGAGAGAGTGCCGTCGTGGAGGCGCTGGCCGCGGCCGAGGGGATCGCGCCGGCCCGGCTCCTCGGCGCGGACCGACCCTCCGTCGCCCTGAACGCGCTGGTTCGTGCGGGCGACGCGGACACGCTGGCCGACCAGGGGCGCCGGCTCCGGGCGGACGGATACCAGGCCGTGAAGCTGAAGGTCGGGCGCGCAGACGTGTCGACAGACGTGGAGCGCGTTCGGGCCCTACGTCGGGGACTCGGCCCGGACGTAGAGCTTCGGCTCGACGCCAACCGGGCGTGGTCCGTGGAGGACGCGGAGGCGTTTCTGTCCGGAATCAGCGACTGCCCGTTCGCCTACATCGAAGAGCCCGTGTCCGATCCGGAGCACCTTCCGGCGCTGGTCGAGGCCACGGGCTGTCCCGTTGCGATCGACGAGACGACCCGCGAGCGGTCGCGGGAGGTGCTGGGGGCGTGGCCGCTCCGCGCCGTCGTCCTGAAGCCGACTCTGCTGGGCGGCATGCACCAGATATGGGCGTGGGGGGCGGCGGCTCGTGACCACGGCGTTCGTCCCGTGCTCAGCGCGTCGTACGAGGCGGGGGTGGGCACCCGAATGCTGACCGCCGTGGCCGCCACGCTGTCCGAGGCCCCGGCGGGGCTGTCTCCGTACACCCGACTGGCGGCCGACGTGCTCGCGCCGCGACTGTCCATGGACGGGCCCACGGTGGACCTGGCAGCCGTCTCGCGATCGACCGTCTGCCTCGACCGCCTGGAGCCTCTCGCTGACTGATTTTTTTCTTGGAGGCGTTTCCGATGACCTCTCCGCTCTCCCACCACGCACAGGGACGACCCACGGCCCCCGCAATCGTCGCCCCGAATCGCACCTGGTCGTATCAGGCCCTGGACGCAGCGGTGCACGGGACGGCCGGTCGACTGCGGGCGGCGGGCGTCGCGTCAGGGGATCGGGTGGCGCTGGTGCCGTCGCGGAGTCCGGACGCCATTGTGCTTCTCTGGGCGCTCTGGCGCGTGGGGGCGGTCGCCGTGCCGCTGAGCCGGCGTCTGCCCCCCCCGGCCCGCCGGGCGCAGGCCGAGCGTGCCGGGTGTGACGGGGCCGTGCTGCCGGAGGCAGAACAGGAGCCGTTTTCGTCGATGGCGCCCGTGGTCTCGCTGGAGGCGGTCGTGAGCGAAGGCCCGACGCGAGCGGACGACCCGCCCGAGCAGGACCCGGAGCGGGACGCCACGATCGTGTTCACGTCCGGCAGCACCGGGCAACCCAAGGCCGCCCTGCACACCTGGGCCAACCACCTGTACAGCGCCAAGGGCGCAAATGCAAACCTGCCCCTCCGGTCGGGAGATCGGTGGCTGTTGTCCCTCCCGCTCTACCACGTGGGCGGACTCGCAATCCTGGTGCGGTGCGCCCTGGCGGGGGCGGCGGTTGCGGTGCCGGGGTCCGAGAAAGACCTGGCCCCCGCCCTCGGGGACGCCCGAGCGACGCACGTCTCCTGTGTCTCGACCCAGCTCCGCCGGATGGTGACTGCGGGCCATGCGCCGCCGTCGTCCCTCCGCGCCGTCCTGCTCGGGGGCGGGCCGATGCCCGCCCCGCTCCTCGACCGGGCGTACGCCGACGGCTGGCCCCTCCTCACCAGCTACGGCTGTACCGAGATGGCGTCGCAGATCACAACCACGGCCCCGGGCGCCGCCCGATCGGCCCTTCGCACGGCCGGGACCCGACTGCCCCATCGTCGGGTGCGCATCGGCCCCGACGGGCAGATCCTGGTGGCGGGGCGGCCCCTCTTCCGCGGCTACGTGCAGGACGGCACGGTCACCGACCCGTGCACGGACGACGGTTGGTACCCGACCGGGGACCGCGGCGTCCGGGACGCGCAGGGCCGCCTCCAGGTGGTTGGGCGCATCGACCGGATGTTTGTCTCCGGAGGCGAAAACATTCAGCCCGAAGAGATCGAAAGGGCCCTCGAGCGGCTGCCCCAGGTGGTGCAGGCCGCCGTGGTGCCCGTATCGAATCCGGAGTATGGGCACCGTCCGGTTGCCTTTCTCCGGAGCGACGGGCCCCTCGAAGACGCCACACTGCGCGAGTCGCTGCGCGCTCATCTCCCGGGCTTCAAAATTCCCGATGCGTTCTACCCCTTCCCGGACGACCCCGGGGGCTCGGGCCTCAAGGTCGACCGGGAGTCGCTCCGGGAGTGGGCCCAGGCGCGCGTGGACGACGAGAGGGAGGCGGGGCAAGACACGCCAAAAACATCTTCGGGCTGAGCCGCAGGCTTGCCGTCCTTGCATTGACGACGGGCAACTTCTTTATTGCGAGTCCCCCGCAGGGTCCACCTTTCTCTTCATCGTTTGGAAGCGCTTCCAAAATTATGAACGACACCGCACGTCCCATTCAAGCCGTCACGCCCCTCACGCACGAGCGCGTGCGCTTCACGCCGCTCCAGATGAAAAACATCCACACGCACTTTCGCTGGAACAACGACCCCGAGCTGAACCGGCTCGACAGCGAAATGCCCTACGAGGAGGAATCGTTTGGGCAGTTCAAGGAACGGTTCGAGCAGTTGTGCGAGCGTCCGTCCCCCTCGCATCGCGACTTTGAAATCCACGACGACGAGCGGAATGTGCTCATCGGAATCGCCTACGTGGCCCGCATTGATTCGCATCATCAGCACGCCCGCATTGGCGTCACCATCGGGGACCGCGCGTACTGGGGCAAGGGCTACGGGCGGGAGTCGATGCGTCTTCTGCTGCGGTATTGCTTCGAGCGACTGGACCTGCACCGGGTCCGGGCGGCCACGTTCGAGTACAACACTGCGTGGCGCGACCTCGTCGAGGGCATGGGGTTCACCAAGGAAGGCACGGCCCGCGACTACCTATACCGCGACGGTCGCTTTTGGGACAAGGAAAATTATGCCTTGCTGGAGCCAGAATACCGGAAGCACTATCGCACAACCGGCACGGCGAACGCTCAGCCCGCCTGAGGGAGAGGACGGTCCGGGAAGCGCCGCGTGGACGCGACAGGCGGGTCAGTCCGTGTTGGGGGAGCGCTGCATCCACAAGATGAGAATGTCGTCCTGAAAATCGTCCGCCGCGCTTCGGTCGAGGGTCCCAGTTCGGATGGCCTCGATGGGCTGGTCCCGATCCTGCGCCTCGGCCGCCAGATCGCGCATGGCGGCCTCCCCCAGCATGTCGCCGTTCCGGCCGGGCTGTTCCGTCAGGCCGTCGGTATAGGCGAACAGGGCGCCGCCGGGGGCGAGGTCCAGCGTCACGTCGGAGAACGACGTGTCCTCTTCGAGCCCGAGAATAAGGTCGCTGTGCTCCGCGATTTCCGGTCCGTCGGGGGTGACGAGCACCGGGCGGCAGTGGCCCGCGTTTGCGTACGTGACGGTGTGGGTGTGCGGGTTCCAGTGCAGGAGGAGGAAGGAGGCAAACGTATCCTCCAGCACCTCATCGCTGAGCAGCATCTCGTTAATGCTCCGCATCACCGCGGCGGGCGAGGTGGATTCTTTGAGGAGGGTGTGGAGCGTGCCGCGGACGTAGCTGAGGAAACTGTAGGCGTAGAATTTTGCCCGCAGGCCCTTTCCCATCACGTCCCCGATGGTGAGAAAATACGTTCCCTGGTCCGTTTCGACCCAGTCAAACAGGTCGCCCCCGCCCTGCGCATGGGCTTCCGCGTGGAAGTCGAACCGGTAGCCGTTGACGTCCGGGAGGCGGTCGGGCAGAAGGCGATTGGAAAAGTCGCGGCCGATTTCGGCGTCCAAGTTCGACTGGAAGACCTCGACTCGTTCCAGCAGCCGCTCCACCCGCGAGAGAAGCTGGTCCATGTCGAACGGCTTGGTGATGTAGTCGTCCACCCCGGTCCGTTCCCCCTGCTTCCGAGCGGGTTCGTCGGCGCGGGCCGTCAGAAAGATGAACGGAATCACGCGGGTGTTCTTGTCGGACTGCAGGGCCGACTGGAGCGCAAACCCGTCCATCTTCGGCATCATGATGTCCGAGATGATCAGGTCGGGAATGCTGGACTCGACGTGGTCGAGCGCGTCCTGCCCGTTCGTGGCGGTCGCAACGTTGTAGTGCTTGCCAAGACGGTGCTTGAGGAGCTCCCGAACGGTCCGGTCGTCCTCAACAATTAAAATGGAGTGCTCAGCCATGGATCGTGGTCTGCGGGGATCGAAAACGCTAAGCAGTGGCGCCCATCCTCCCGAGTGGTGTAGGAGAGCGACTGGGTACAGGCGTCCATGATGCGCAGGCCCATGCCCCGTTCGGGCAGGCCGTCGATCGGTTCACTCGAGGGGGGAAGGACCGTTTGGAGGTCGAATCCCTCGGAGTTGTCCAGCACCTCGCAATGGACGTCCTGGTTGGTCGTGCGGAGCTGGATTTCGACGGTCGGGGGGCGGGTGGCAAAGTGGCCGTGCTCCGAAAGATTGGCCAGCCATTCCTGGAGAACGATGCGGGCGTAACGAATCGTCTCGGCACTCGGGTCGTCTTTCGTTCGTGTGTCGGCCCAGTCGGTCAGGGTCGCACGAAGGTCTTCAAGCGCGCGGTCCAGATTGGTATATTCTCGCACGAGGGGGCTCATACGTTGGGCAGTACGGCCGGCAGAGGACAACGGGCAGGGGCCATTACGACGCCAGGGCCTCTTTGGCCGCTTCTACAGAGGGGTACTGGCGAAAGACCTTGTAGGTGCGGGTGAGTTGAACCACCACCTGCACCGGGCGCGAGACGTCCGCGAACGCGACTTGGCCGTCCTGCGGGGAAATTTCGCGGTAGAGAGAAAAGATGGACCCGAGCCCGGTTGAGTCGAGCACCTCCGTCTCTGAAAAGTCCAGGATAAAGTTTTGGATGTCGTCCTCGACGTAGTCCTGAAACGTCTCTTTGAACTCGTCGGCGTTCCGGAAGTCGAGGGCTTCACCCACGTGTACGATGACGGTGTCGGACGTCAAAGTCTCCACGTCAAAACTCATGGTGCAAGCGCAACTTCTGAGGAAGGAAGTAGAGAACCGGCGCCGCGAGGACGGCCGACGGTCGTCGGCGAGCCTTCACGACGCTCGAAGGGCGTACCCTAATCTGGAGAATTCAAACCGCAAAACGCGTTCCGTAGAACATAAGGAGAAAGACCTGGACTGTGAAGGGAACCGGGATGGAGCAATGGGCGAGGGGCCCTGTTGTACGATCGCCTGACGTTCCTCCAGGACCGATCCTCGCGCAGCCCCTTCCGATGCGGACCCCCACCCTGATGCGACGCTTGTGGCTCGTCGTTGGACTGTTGCTCACCGTTCTGGGAGCGCTGGGGTGCGAGCGCCGGGGAAATGGAGCGCGGGGGCCGGCCGCCGATTCTCTTGCGCCCGAGGGGCCCGATCAGATCACGTGGGAGGCGCGCTTTTCCATGGACGAAGGGGGGCGTCGCCGGGCCGCCATTACGGCCCAGAAGATGGAACAGTACAAAACGGAGGACAGCACGTACTCGATCTGGCGTACGCTCGTGGACACCAATCGCGTCCGGTCGTATGTGTTCGACGAACAGGGCGACTCCTCCGCCACCATCGTCGCCGATAGCGTGGTCTTCTTCAGTCAGGAGGGGCGGTTCGAGGCGTATGGCAACGTCGTGGTGACGACGCAGGATGGGCGGCGGCTCAACAGCGAACACCTCACGTGGAACCAGGCCGACCGTACGATCCGGACGCGCCGGTTTGTTCGGATTACGACCCCGACCGAGCGGGTGCAGGGCAACGGGCTGGTGGCCGACGAGGACCTGGAGACCTACCAGATTGGCTCGTTTACGGCGGAGGTGGAGGTCGAGAACGACTCCTGAAGGCGGGCGGGAAGAGGAACGAGCCGGTCGGGTGGTCAGTGTCTTTGGTTCGTGCTCCGGCTGCGGTGTCGGGGCGGTACTCACGGAATGGATTCGCCTTCATGCACGCACGGCCTGTTTCCCGTTACGCACACGTGGGCCTCTGCCTTGTGGCGGCCGTGGTGCTGGGTGGGGGGCTGTGGGGCCAGGCCGCGCAGGCGCAGGAGGCCCCCGACTCCACCGCTCGGCCAATGGACGCCGTCCCGACCGCCGGGCCCGATTCGGTGCGCCCCTCGGATGTGGCCGGCCCCGTGGCGCCCGACACCGGATCGGGCGAGCGGGCCCTCGTAAACGCCGACTCGCTGAGCGCCCAGGTGCAGGGCGGGGCGCGCATCCAGGACCTCTTTGGCAACGTGTTCGTGCGGCAGGACACCACCCGCCTGCGCTCCGACTACGCCCGTCGGTTTCTCGACGACGACCGGTTCCTCTTTACGGACAACGTGGTCATTTACGAACGGGGCGATACGCTCCGGGCCGACACGGTGCGCTACGACCGGACGACGAAGGTGGGGTACGCCCGGGGAAATGTGCGGGTGACGGATGGCGAGGTCGTTGTGCGGGCGCCCCGCGCCACCTACTACACGGAGTCGAAGCGGTCGGTCTTTCCCGACAGCGTGACCCTGGTTGACAGCGCCCGCGTGCTTCGGGCCCGCGAAGGCACCTACTGGTCCGAGGACAAGCGAGCAGAGTTTCGGGGGCGCGTTCGGCTGACCGATCCGGAGACGTACTTGGAGGCGGACTCGCTCACGTACTATCGCGATACCGAGCGGTCCATCGCCACCGGCGACGTGTTTATCCGGCGAGGAGAAGAGGCGGAGGGGGCGGACGGGGCGGCCCCGGACACCACCGCGCGCACCTACCTCTTTGGGGCGTGGGCCGACAACCAGGAGCAGGCGCGCTACAGCCGCGTGGAGGGGCGGGCCCTGCTCGTGCGGGTCCGATACGACAGCACCGGGGCGCCGGAGGATACGCTGGCGCTGCGGGCCCGCCGGCTGGACGCCTACCGGTCCGACACGCACCGACGCCTCATCGCCGTGGATTCCGTGCGTATCTGGCAGGCCAATCTGGCCGCCGTTGCCGATTCAATGGTGTACGATCGCGTGCTCGCGCCCGGGCCGGCCGATACCAGCGCCTCCCCTGCGCCCCTTCCGGACGGGCGCCGAGGGCCAGGGCGCGCAGAACAACCGGGGCGACCGCCGGACGCCCTGGTGCGGGCCACCGACTCGCTCGCCCGCCCCCGCCGCCCCGATTCGGTCCGGGCAGATTCGACAGTGGGGGCGGATGCGGACCCGACTGCGGAGTCCACAGCCGCGGCGGCGGACGCGTCGGCCGGGGCCCCGGCGCGGGACACCACGGGCGCGGCGCGGGCCGATCGCAGGGCCCGCGCCGCCGATACGAGCCGGGCGTCCGCCGGTGGTGGGCCGCCGCCCGCCTCCAACTGGAGGCGCCCCCGCGTCGACAGTGCCGATGCCGCGCCGCTCGAAGAGACGCGCCTGTTTCGCGCCCCGGTCACCTGGTTTCAGCGGGCGCAGGTATGGGGCGACTCGATCCGGGTCCGGGCCCGAACCCGAAGCCTCGACACGGTCTTCGTACGGGGGGCGGCGTTTGCGGCGCAGCGCGACACGGCCCTCGACCGCATTCACCAGCTCAAGGGCCGCACGCTGAGGGCCTCCTTCCGGGCCGACTCGCTCCGCCGCATCCGGGCGCGGCCCAACGCTCGTGCGATCCGCTTCCTCGCCGACGACCGCGGGGCCCTGAGCAGTGGCATCGAAACCTCCGCCGATCGCATCGTGCTGCTGTTTCGCGGGGGGCAGGTGGACCGCATTCGCGTGCTGGGCGGGGTGGAGAGCACGCTCTACCAGACGCCCGACCTGATCCCGGATCCGTTTCGGCTGGACGGATTTCAATGGACCCCGGAGCGGAAACCCACCCGGCGCGGACTGCTCGACGAGCCCCGCGTGCGTCGCCGGCTGGAGCTGGAAGGGCAACTGCCCCCGAGGGCGCGGGCGCCTGCCGCTTCCCCGCCGCCCCGGGACCGCGCGGGCGCCCCGCCGGACTCATTGCAGCCCCCGACCCGACCGCTCCCCGATACCACGAACCAATCCGATTCGGACGCATGAGCGCGACTGCATCGCCCGAGGGCGAGCGGGCCCACTCCGAGTCCGCCGCCCCCCAGACCCTTGCCGCCCAGGGCCTCACGAAGCGCTACGACAAGCGCGCCGTGGTTGACGACGTGAGCCTCGAGGTGGAACAGGGAACCATCGTCGGACTCCTCGGCCCCAACGGGGCAGGCAAGACCACCACGTTCCATATGATCGTCGGCATGACGCGGCCCAACGAGGGACGCATTCTGCTTGGGGGCGACGACATCACCCGCCTGCCGATGTACAAACGGGCCCGGCGCGGCATTGGGTATCTTGCACAGGAAACCTCTGTGTTTCGGGAACTGACCGTAGAGGAAAACCTCCACGCCGTGCTCGAATTCCAACCCATCTCCGACGAGGAGCGAACGGCGCGAGTCGAGTCCCTCATCGAGGAGTTTGGGCTCGATCGGGTGCGCGACTCCAAGGGCTACTCGCTCTCCGGAGGGGAACGGCGCCGCACCGAGATCGCCCGGGCCCTGTCGACCCGGCCCCAGTTCTTTCTTCTTGATGAACCTTTTGCTGGGGTGGATCCCATTGCAGTCGAGGACATCCAAGACATTGTAGCTGATCTAAAAACGCGGGGCATCGGTGTTCTCATCACCGACCACAACGTCCACGAGACCCTTGCCATTACCGACCGGGCCTACCTGTTGTACGAGGGCCAGATCCTGAAGCACGGGACGGCCGAAGAGCTTGCGGCCGATCCGGAGGTTCGAAAACGGTACCTGGGCGAAAAATTCTCTCTGGATCGGTATTGAGGATACTGGCGGGGTCCGTTGCATTTCTCGCTCGGGCGCGCCGGGCGCCTGCCGTCTCTCATTGATTTTCCATTCTATCGACCGACCGCTCTATGTGTGGAATTGTTGGGTATATTGGTGACAAGCAAGCCGAGGATCTCCTACTCACAGGCCTCAAGCGACTGGAGTATCGGGGGTACGACTCGGCCGGTCTCGCGGTGGTGGGCAACGGGGGGCTCCGGGTGGAGAAAAAGGAGGGAAAGGTCGACGACCTGCGAAAGGCCCTCTCGAATGGGTCGATGGAGGGAACGCTCGGGGTGGGGCATACGCGCTGGGCCACCCACGGGGCGCCGAACGACGTCAATGCCCACCCGCACGTGAGCAGCGATGGGGCCTTCGCGGTGGTGCACAACGGCATCATCGAGAACCATGGGGTGATTAAGAAAAAGCTGAAGGAGAAAGGCTACCAGTTCGATAGCGAGACGGACACCGAGGTGCTCGTTCACCTCATCGAGGAGGTCAAGCGGGAGGCGAATCTGTCGCTGCCCGAGGCCGTGCAGCAGGCGCTCACGCAGGTCGTGGGGGCCTACGGCATTGCCGTGGTGTCGCGGGAAGACCCGGACCTGCTGATTGCGGCCCGGAAGGGGAGCCCGCTCATCCTGGGGGTGGGGGACGGCGAGTATTTCATTGGGTCGGACGCCGCGCCGCTGGTGGAGCACACGCGAAAGGTGGTGTATCTGAGCGACGGGGAAATCGTCACGGTGCGCCGCTCGGGCTACCAGGTGCGCACGATTGACGACGAGCCGCTCGACAAGGAAGTGCACGAGCTGGAGTGGAGCCTGGGCGAGATCGAAAAGGGCGGCTACGACCATTTCATGCTCAAGGAAATCATGGAGCAGCCCGATGCCCTGGAGGACGCGATGCGGGGGCGGGTTCGCCCGGAGGAGGGCGAGATCGTGCTGGGGGGATTGCACCAGGTGTGGGATCAGCTCCGCGACGCCGACCGCATCATCATCGCTGCCTGCGGCACCTCGTGGCACTCGGGCCTCGTGGGCGAGTACCTGATCGAAACGTTCTCGCGGATCCCGGTGGAGGTCGAGTACGCCAGTGAGTTCCGGTACCGAGATCCCATCATCCGGGAAGACGACGTCGTACTGGTGCTCTCACAGAGTGGAGAAACGGCCGACACCCTGGCGGCCGTCCGACAGGCCCAGAGCCGCGGGGCGCTGTGCCTGGGGATCTGCAACGTGGTCGGATCCACAATTGCGCGGGAGACCGACGCGGGCGTGTACCTGCACGCCGGCCCCGAGATCGGCGTGGCCTCCACCAAGGCGTTCACGGCCCAGGTGGCGGTGCTCTCCATGATTGCGCTCAAGCTGTCGAAAGGGCGCACCCTCTCGGACGCCGAGCGGACGGAGCACATCCAGGCCCTGGCCGAGGTCCCAGACAAGGTGCGGGCCGTGCTGAGGCAGTCCGACGACGCCCTGGAATCGATGGCACAGGTCTATCGGTACGCCTCCAACTTTCTGTACCTGGGGCGCGGGTACAACTTCCCGGTGGCCCTGGAGGGCGCCCTCAAGCTCAAGGAGATCTCGTACATCCACGCCGAGGGCTACCCCGCGGCCGAGATGAAGCACGGGCCCATCGCGCTCATCGATCGGTTCATGCCCGTCGTCTTCCTGGCGATGAAGGACAGCACCTACGACAAGGTGCTGTCTAACATCGAGGAGGTGGCGGCGCGCGACGGGTCGGTGATTGCCATTACCGACGAGGAAAACGGCGAGCTCGATGAGCTTTGCGAGTACGTGCTGCGGATTCCGCAGACGAAAGAGTTTTTGTCGCCCCTCCTCACCGTCATCCCCCTGCAGCTGCTCTCCTACCACATCGCCGTCATGCGCGGCTGTCATGTCGACCAGCCCCGCAACCTGGCCAAGAGCGTGACGGTGGAGTAGGGCGGGACGCGCCGGGGCTGAACCTGCCCTCCCGGGGCCCGTTCTACATAGACTGCACGTTCGACCCCCAATGTCCCGCTGTTTATGATCGAGCTAGAGAAACTGGAGAAGATTAAGCGTCGCTTCGAGGAGGTCGAGAGCCTGATGGCCGACCCCGAGGTGGCCACCGATCCGACCCAAATGCAGGAGCTGGGGCAGGAGCACAGCCGGCTCGAAGAGGTGGTGGCGGCCATCGACCGCTACGAGGGGATGCTGGACGAGCGCGACGACCTCCGCGACATGGTGCGGGAGGAAAACGGGGAGATGGAGGCCCTGGCCAAGGAGGAGCTAGAGTCGCTGGAAAAGCGCCTGCCGGCCGTGGAGGAGGACCTGCGGAAGAAGCTCGTCCCGAAGGATCCGGAGGACGAAAAGAACGCGATTGTGGAGATCCGGGCGGGGGCTGGGGGCGACGAGGCCGCGCTGTTTGCCGGCGATCTCTTTGAGCTCTACACCAAGTTTGCGAAGCAGCACGGGTGGAGCTACGAACTGATGGACGTGTCGGCGGGCACGCAGGGCGGCTTCCGGGAGGTCATTTTTGCCGTGAAGGGGGAGGACGTGTTCGGCACGTTCAAGTACGAGGCGGGGGTGCATCGCGTCCAGCGCGTCCCCGAAACGGAGTCGAGCGGTCGCATTCACACCTCCGCGGCCACGGTCGCCGTCCTGCCGGAGGCCGAGGAGGTCGACATCGACATCCGCGAGAGCGACCTGAAGGTCGAGACGTTTAAGGCGACGGGGCCGGGGGGGCAGTCGGTGAACACGACCGACTCGGCCGTGCGCATCAAGCACATTCCCTCGGGGGTCGAGGTGTCGTGCCAGGACGAGAAGAGCCAGCACAAGAATCGGGCGAAGGCCATGCGCGTCCTGCGCTCCCGGGTCTACGAGAAGAAGCGGAAGGAGCAGCGTGAGGAGCGCGAGGAGGCGCGTCGCTCGATGGTGGGCAGCGGGGACCGGTCGGCCAAGATCCGGACCTACAACTTTCCGCAGGACCGCGTCACGGACCATCGCCTCGAGGGGGGGCAGAAGAACCACTCCCTGCAGACGATCATGGGCGGCGACCTCGACTCGATTATTGACGCGCTCAAGGCCGAGGAGCACGCCGAGAAACTGGCGAACCTGTAGCGAGGGGATTCCTCATGTTGTTTTCAAGGCGAGTGTGCGACCTCATGCCGATCGGGTCGTATAGTCCGATCGGCATTTTGTCCCTGCTCCTCTGCACGCCGTCCGGCGTTCTACGAGGGGCATGAGCGTTTTCATTCCATAGGGATTCCGATCACATCATGGCGAACACGTATCAGTACGAGCTTACGTACGTCATCAGCGGCGTCGTCCAGCAGAATCAGGTGGACGACATTGTCCGCAAGGTGAACCACCTCATCGAGGACAATGGGGGCGACGTAATTGAGGTCGACGAGTGGGGCAACCAGCGCCTCGCGTATGAGATCGACCGCAAGCGGAGCGGGTACTACGTCAACATGTACTTTAAGGCCCCGGGCCCGCTCATCCAGCGCCTCGAGCGCGAGCTGGAGATCAACGACGATGTCCTGCGCTACCTCACGCTGCGGATGGACGCGAAGATGAAGCGGCACTACAAGAAGCGCAAGCGACGCGAGGCCCAGCAGCAGGAGGAAGACGAGGCCGGCGAGTCCGAGTCCTCCGAGGACGACGAGTAGCGCCTCCCCGCGGCCGCATCCCCCCTACGAACCCGTTGAATTAATTTCTTCGATTTGCGATGGCGAACCAAGAGGACGTCGACTACGAACACATCGAGTACGTGGACTACAAGGACACAGAGTTCCTTGAGCAGTTCATCAACAACCAGGGCAAGATCCTGCCCCGTCGCGTGACGGATGTTCCGGCCCGCGTGCAGCGACAGATCACGACGGCCATCAAGCGGGCGCGCCACCTTGCCCTGCTGCCGTACGTGCAGGAGTCGATCCGGTAGGCGCCCTCGGCCCTGTTGTTTTCGTATCTCGACCCCAATTCAGAACGAACCATGGACGTAATTTTGCTCAAGGACGTGGAGCACCTCGGGGAGGCCGGGGAAATCCACGAAGTGGCCGACGGCTACGGACGCAATTATCTCATTCCGCAGGGCCTGGCCCGCGTGGCGACCGACGGTGTGGTCCGCCACCAGCGCGAAGTGCAACGGCAGCAGGCCCGCAAGGAGGCCGTCAAAAAGGAACAGGCCGAGGAGCTCAAAAAGGAGCTCGAGGACATGCAGGTCGTCTTTTCGGCCAAGACGGGCGAAGACAACCGCATCTTCGGCACCGTGACGACCCAGCAGATCGCCGTAGAACTCTCCAATCGCGGCTTCGACATCGACCGCCGCGACATCAGTCTCGACGAGGAGATCCGGCACGTGGGCGTGTACACCGCCACCATCAGTCTGATGGACGACGTGGCGGCAACCCTCGACATTCAGGTCATTCCGGAGGCCGGATAGGCCGGAAGGACTGGGGGCGGCGTCCCGAGGGGCGGGCGCCGGCCGTCCAAAACGGAGGCCGGAGGCTACCCGGCAGTGGCCGCATGACTGGCGTCCAGCGCGTCCGTGAGGTCGGCGACAAGGTCGTCCGGGTCTTCCAGTCCCACCGACAGCCGAACCAGCCGCTCGGTAATGCCGAGGGCCTGTCGTTCGGCCGGGGCCAGGTCCCGGTGCGAGGTGAGGGCCGGCTGGGTGACCAGCGACTCGACGCCGCCGAGGCTGGGGGCGCGGATGGGGAGCGTGAGGTGATCAAAGAACACCTCCGGGTCGGCGCCCGGAGCCAGTTCAACGCTCACCATGCCGCCGTACGCATCGAACAGCGCCCGCGCCCGTTCGTGGTGCGGATGCGACGGATGTCCGGGGTAGTAGACCTGATCCACCGCCTCGTGATCGGCGAGTGCCGACGCCACGGACGCCGCCGTCGCGTTGTGGCGGCGCATGCGCATCCCCAGGGTTTTTAGGCTTCGGTGCAGCAGAAAGCACGCGTGAGGATCGAGCATCCCGCCGGTGAGCGTGAGCGTGTGACGCACCGCCTCCACCAGCGACGAAGGGCCCGCCACAACCCCGGCCGCGACATCCGAGTGGCCCCCGAGATACTTGGTCGCGGAGTGGAGCACGACGTCGAAGCCGAGGGAGACCGGGCGCAGGTTTACGGGCGAGGCGAACGTGTTGTCGACGACCGACACCAGATCGTGGGCGTCGGCAAACGACACCATTGACTGAAGGTCCGGCACCTCCAGCAACGGGTTCGTGATCGACTCGGCGTAAAGCACCGTCGTATCGTCGGTGAGGGCCTCGGCCCAGGCGGAGGGGCGGCCTGCGGGCAGCACCGAGTGGTCGATGCCGAGCCGCGGGAGCAGCGTATCGAAAAGCTCGAGCGTGCCGCCGTAGAGCGTCTCGGGCGCCACCAGATGATCGCCGGCGTCGAGCAGGGTGAGCAGGGTCGACGAGATGGCTGCCATGCCGCTGGCCGTAACGAGGGCCTCGTCGGTCTCGGTGAGGGACGCCAGCTTGTCGTGCAGCGCCTCGTGGTTCGGCGAGTTGTTCAGGCGGACGTATCGAAGGGGCTCGTCCGCGGTGTGGCTGTAGGTCGCCGTCTGGAAGATGGGGAGCGTGACGGCGCCTTCAATGCGGGGGACCGGTTCGCCGTCGTGGAGGGCGCGCGTATCAAATTCGGACATGGGGAGACGATCGGCAGACGCAACGTCGGGCGACGAGTGAAGGCGGTCGTTCGATCTTCTGTCCGGGGCTCAGACGGTAGACGAGAGCGACTGGTTGCGCAGCCGGGACTCCAAAGAAGAAATGTCGTCGCGCAGGCCGGCGTCCGACTCCATCGCCTCCTCAATCTTCCGGTGGGCGTGGATCACGGTCGAGTGGTCGCGCCCCCCAAAACGAGAGCCGATGTGGGCGTAGGATTCCTCCGTGAGCTCCCGGCACAGGTACATGGCAATCTGGCGGGCCTCCGCCACGGCCTGCTTGCGGGAGCGCGAGAGGAGGTCGTCGGACGAGAGCCGAAAGTACTCGGCCACCTCCTCGATGATGACGGCCGCGTCGAGGGCGCGGGGCTCCTCGTCGGTGTGATCGCGCAGAAAGCGGCGGGCGGTGTCCAGCGTAAGGGAGCCGCCGTCGAGCTGCACGAGGGCCGTGAGGCGGGTGAGGGCCCCTTCCAGCTGGCGCACGTTGGAGTCGATGCGCTGCGCAATGAGCTCGAGCACGTCCGGCTCCACCTCCAGATTCTGCCGGGCGGCCTTCCGCTGAAGGATCGCGATGCGGGTTTCGAGGTCGGGCTGCTGGATGTCGGCGCTCAGTCCCCACTGGAAGCGAGACAGGAGCCGCTCCTCGATCCCCGGAATCTTGCTGGGGGCGCGGTCCGCGCAGAGGAAGATCTGGTTCCCGTTCTGGTGCAGGTCATTGAAGATGTGGAAGAACTCCTCCTGGGTTTTTTCCTTCTCCCCAAAGAACTGCACGTCGTCGACAATGAGAAGGTCGGCCTGGCGGTAGTAGCTGGAGAAGGCCGCGATCCGGTTCTCGCGCACCGACTGCACGAACTGGCTGGTGAACCGGTCGCTCGAAACGTACAGCACGTCTTCGGCGGTGTTGTGCTCCAGCGCGTAGTTGGCCACCGCCTGGGCGAGGTGGGTTTTGCCGAGGCCCACGCCGCCGTACACCAGAAGCGGGTTGTAGTTGGTGCTGCCGGGCTCCTGGGCCACCGCGTACGCGGCGCTTCGGGCCAGCCGATTGCCGTCGCCCTCGATAAACTCGTCGAACGTATACTCGGGGCGAAGGTGCTCCTGCGCCTTCTGGTAGAGGGCCGAGCGCTCGTCGGCCGAGCCGGCCCCGGCCCGTTCGAGGTCTTCGATTTCCTCCGGCGTGGGCGCGGCCCGGTCGGCGGATTGTCCGTTCGAGGGGGGCGGCGTGTGCGACGACGGCGAGGACGAAGGGGCGTCGGGCGCCCCCGTCGAGGACGATGAATCAGAAGACGGCGCGGGAGGCGAATCGGTCGACGCCGCGGCTGAGGAGGCGTCCGTTGTCGAGGGCGGTGACGCGGACGAGGCGTCCGTAGAGGCGGGCTCGGATTCGCTGTCCCGTTCAGACGGAATCTCGTCGGGCCGCTCCGATTCGGGGGCGACCTGATACTCCACATTTGTGGGTTCGCCGACGGCCGCCTGCACGGCATCGCTCACCTGTTGGTGGAAGCGGCTCCGCAGGTACTGCACGCCAAAGGGCGTTGGCACCTGCAGCGTGAGCGTCGGGGCCCCGTCGTGCGTGTCGAGCTCCAGGGGCTCGATCGGGTCAATCCAGTTTTGGACCGTCCGCTCGGGAATGGTGTCGCGCAGGTCGTCGAGGGCGCTGCGCCAAACGTCGGAGGCGGACGGGGCCATGAGGCGAGTAAACCTTGGGGGCGGCGACGGCGATTCGGGCGAACAGGGGCAGGACGAGGGTGTCCTCCCGCATCCGATTTAAGGTAGACGTAGGGGCGGGAGATCGCAACCGAGTCTCTGGAAAATTAACGTACGTCTACGGCAGGACGAGCGCATCGGGCGTGGACGGGGCGAGGCCCGCGTCGGGGCGGAGATCAGTCGCTCCCTGTGCGCCCGCGATTGCAGGCACGCGCGCCGCCCGGAGGACACGTTCGAGGGCCTGGAATCGGCGACGGGGCAGAGGGGGCGCCGGGGCCTCAGCGGGCGTTGAGAAGGCCCACGCGGGGGACAGATGGGGCGTTTCGTGGAGGCAGTAGCAAAGTTCAACGGGGGGAATCGAGGGACGCCCTACAGGTGCTTGCGCGTAAAGTACACGGACGTCGGCGGGCGCAGTGCCTACCCTGCCTGTGCCGTAGCCACGATCCCAGTTCCTCGTCGGGGGGGGAGGGAGCAGGGGGTGCTACGATTCCGGCCGGTCACGTCCACAGTCTTGAACGTCGTTATGTCTACCCGCTCGTCTCGCACGCCGCCGTCCTCGAAGCTGACTCAGTCCCAACTGTCGGCGGCCCTGTACCGACATCTTGAGACGGCCTTCGACCGTCAGTGTGACGCACGCTACGACGCGGACGTTGCGCTCGACCGTGTGGAGGCCTCGGCGGGGGAGGTGACAATGTGTGTGGAATGCGAGGGGCTTACGCACATGCCGGTGCGTCTGACGGCGGCCCACGCCGGCGGCAACGTGTACGACGTGACGTGCAGTGTGGACGGCGGGGACTCGCATCGATTTTCGTATAGCCTTCCGGGGCCGGCCGGGGCCCAGCTCTCCTGCATGGCGCACGTATCGGAAGAGGTGGCCACGTTTCTGCGGGAAGAGCTGGAACGGTGGCTCGGACGCTTCCTCCTTCAGCGCTCGTCCCCACCGCGGTCGGCTCCCAGAGCGGACGGGTAGCAAAAAGCCACGCCCCCGCCCTCGCGCAACTGAGTCTCTCGGTTGAACCGGGCTAGCCCCTTACGATTAGTGTCGTGGAGGTCCCCGACAAGGACACTTACGACGTGCGGCGGTCGATCGGAGGCACGGTGACGGTTCGGCTGCAGGGAGCAGATGCGACTGAGTCGGACCAGCTATGCAGGACAGAAGCGAGACGGACCTTCGCATATTTGATCGGGTCGGTCCGGCAAGATGACAAGTCTGCACGCCCCCCTCATCTCGCGGACAGGCTCATCTCTGCAGACACACTCGGGACAGGTTCCTTCGAGCGATACAGTGAACCTGGAGGGGGCCGCTCCCAACTCTTTTGTGGCCGTCTATTCTCTTCTGGCCGTCAGCGGAGTGTGGGTCCGGGGCACATAAGTTCGTGAGTACGGTCGGTGCCTCTTCCTTGGTATCCGCCCCCTGAAATCCATAAGGCAGCCGTCCAGGGCGGACCAGCAGCGATTGGTAGTGCTACTGTGGTGCCCGACGCCAATGAGACCCGCGGGAATCCGCTTTTGACGAACCTGCAGGGACGAACGGGCATTTATCGGGCGGATGGGGCCCTGCCGAAAATGGGAGGCCGGATCGGCTCTGCGTGCACTACGATCTGGAAGCAATCTCGCTGTCGCGACTGCGGCAGGCGGTCAAGGGCGCCGGCTCTGAGACCACCGACCCGTACGGCCCCTTCGTTTGGGGCGTCGAGGGCATCATACACCCTCAACGGCCACGGCCCACAGATAGGCGCCTACGTCGGCTCGAGGGGGTGGTGGGGGCGGAGGCGACCCCAGCAACACCTTTGTCTTCGGGGTGCGAGTCGGGCGGTGATAGGTTTCTTTATGGTCTCGATGCTTGATCGCAATCCGTCCCTAAGTGCCTCAGCCGCCCGGGACCTCGGGACCTCAGTGTTGATGAGAGAGAAGGCCCGTCACCGGACCTTCGAAAAACGAATCTTTAGGTAGATCTGCGGGTTGGGTGCGGATCGCGTTGACATTTCACGAGAGTTCCGCTAGGAAGGCTTTTAGAGACAAAAAAGCCGCGCTCCAGGCAAGGACTCCTTGTTCGCGTATTTCGTTGGCCCGCTTTCTTCTTCCCTGTGACCATCGTCGGGCAGACGCGGCCTCGAATGTGGTGAGGGAGCGTGCCTTGCATGTCGTGCTTGGCTAGAGCGGGCAGTGCACGTGGTACGAGCACATCTGGGGGCCAGCATCGACAAAATCGTCGAGGACACCTTCTGCGAGCTCGCCCTCGTGAACAGAGTCCGGGACAAAGAAGTGGGAAGCGTCGCGGCCCTGGTGTGCGAGGGCCCGTGTGCGCGCCCAGCGAGCAGCCGAGTTTGCGCTGAGAGATCCGAAGTCCGACCGTGCTGGCCGAAACCGGGCCGTCGGTGCGGGAGATTCTATTCGGCACGGCGTCAGAACGAATTATGATGAACGTCCGCATACCCGTCCGTGATCATCGTTCGCCACGAGGAGGAAGACGCTAACGCGGCCGAACAGGCTCCCCAGACTGCCTGATGGGCCCTTCGTCCTCCTCGAACCGGCGAACGTTCGATTTTTCTAGCAAACCCCGAGTGTTGATGAAGGTCCTCATCGTCGGAGCCGGCCAGGTTGGGCAGACCGTCGCTCAGGAACTGACCTCCAAGCACACCGTCGTGGCCATCGACCAGCGCTACGACGCCCTCGAAAAGGTGCCTGGGACGGTCCGTGTCGTCCAGGGCGACGGTGTGCAACTGGAGGTCCTGCAGAAGGCGGGCCTGGACGAGACGGACGTCCTCATCGCCTGCACCGATGACGACCGCACCAACATCCTGACCTGCAGCATGGCTAAGCTGGAGGCCGACCCCTTTGCGATTGCACGGGTGGCCCACACGCAATTTCTGAATACGTGGCACCACTCGCGGAAGGCCTTCGGTGTCGATTTGATGGTTGGGCGCTCGGCCCTGACGGCCCGGTCCATTTCGCGCCTCGTTGGGTTCCAATCCGCTGAAGAGACGGCCTTCGAGGAGCGCTTTTTTGCCGGCGGGCGCATCGAAATGGCGGAGTTTGAGGTGAAAGGCAACAGTCCGTTGACGAATGAGACGATTGAGCAGGTCGATCGGTTCGAGGGCGTCACCTTCGCGAGCCTCTTCCGGAACGGAGAGATGATCATTCCCCGAGGCGAAACCCGTCTGCAGGTGAACGACCGCCTCGTCGTCATCGGCAATCCGGACGATGTAAGGGCCTTCGGTGTTCAACTGAACCCGTCGACGGCCGAGGAAGATATTCGTCGGATTGTGATCCTTGGCGGCGGCGACATTGGAGTGCAGACCGCACGGCTCCTTCAGCGGCGGGGCATCTCAGTGCGCCTCGTGGAGAAAAATCCTCGTCGGGCTGAGCGAATTGCAGAGACCCTCTCCGAGACACTGGTTCTTCAGGATGACGCGACGGTGCGCGCCTTCTGGGAGACGGAGCGGCTCCACCACTCGGACCTCTGTCTCGTGGCGCTCCAGCCCGACGAGCGTGTGCTGCTGGCCGGTCTCCTCGCCAAACAGCTCGGCGTGCCACGCGTCTTTGGGGTGATTCGGGAGCAGCAGTACGTCGACCTCGGTGAGATGAGCGCGCTTGACGGGGTGGTGCACCCGCGGGAGGAAACGGCCGCCTACATCAGCCAGCACGTGCTCGAAAGCTACGCCGACACGGTGGCCCGCATCGAGCACGAGCGCGCCGAGGTGTTCGAAATCACCCTCACGGGGGAGGGGCAACTCACCGGTCGCCAGATCGAAGAAGCCGTTGCAGACCTGCCGGGACCCTGCGTCGTCGGGGCCGCCCTGCGGCAAGGGCGGGTCCTCATTCCAAGGGGCAATACGCACCTTCGTGCAGGGGACCGGGTCGTCGTAATCGCCCAGGCGGAGCACGCCGAGGCTATCGCAGAGGTTCTCTGACTTCCCTGCCCCTGTCCAAGTGTTCTGGATCACTTGTCTCTGGATTCTCCCACCTCTCGTCACCTATGACCGACTGGCGAAGTGCCTCCAGCCTGGCCGGCACCATCGTAAAGTGGCTTGCGGTGCCGCTTCTGGTGCCGCTCCTCATCGCCCTCGTTGATGGGCAAGACCTGAGCATCTTTGCAGTCACCGTCGGCATCGCACTGGTTGGGGGCGGGAGCCTCGAACAACTGGAGTCCGACCCGGACCTCGGAACGCGGGAGGGATTTCTGCTGGTCGCCCTTACGTGGTTGCTGGCGGCCCTGATCGGGGCCGTGCCCTACGTCCTCGCCGGGCGCGGGACCGTGGCGATGCCGGTGAACGCGTTCTTCGAGAGCATGAGCGGGTTCACCACCACCGGCGCCACCGTCATGAAAAACATTTCGGTGGACTTCCATTCTCCCGCCCTCATGATGTGGCGCCAGCTCACGCAGTGGCTCGGCGGGATGGGCATCATCGTGCTGGCCGTGGCCATCCTTCCCCGGCTCGCCGTGGGCGGCGCCCAACTGCTAGAAGCCGAGGCCCCCGGCCCCCGATTCAGTCGTCTCGTGCCCCGCATCACCGACACGGCCCGTCGGCTCTGGGTCCTGTACGCGGGCCTGACGGTCCTGGAAATCGTGCTCCTCTACGGGTGGCACCTCGTCGGATGGGCCCCCAACATGACGCTTTACAACGCGGTGGCCCACGGCCTCACAACCATGCCCACGGGGGGCTTTTCGCCAGAGGCGCGCAGTATCGAAGCCTTCGTCCCCCTCGTGCAGTGGACCATCATCCCGTTCATGTTTCTGGCCGGCACGAGCTTTGCCCTCACGTGGCGCGTCGTCACCGGGGCCGTCCGCCGCCCGCAGGCGGACGAGGAGTTTCGGACGTACGTCCTCGCCATCGGGGGCGTTACACTCCTCCTGAGCGCTGCGCTTGTCTTTGAGCAGACCACCGGCTCTGTGGAAGAAACGACCCGGCACGCGCTCTTCCAGACCCTTACGATGATCACCACGACCGGTTACGCGTCGACCGACTTCAACGCGTGGCTCGGCATTGCGACCACCGTCCTGTTTGTCGCCATGTTCATCGGAGGATCTACGGGGAGCACCGGCGGGGGCATTAAGGTGATGCGCTGGGTGGTGAGCACGAAGGCCGTCCTCCGCGAGCTCTTCGTGAGCATTCATCCGAGCGCCGTGCGCCCCATCCACGTGGGCCAGCGCGTCGTCGAAGACCGCGTCGTCCGCCAGATCGTCCTGATGATCGTCGCCTACTTCTTCCTCACCCTAACGAGCACCGCCGTCATCGAGGCCGAAAACGTCCGCATCGGGCTCGAAACTGACACCCTCAGCGTGCTCAGCACCGTTGTGGCCTCTATTGGTAATATCGGGCCGGGATTCGGCCTTATCGGGCCAATGGAGAACTACCTCGCCTATTCCAGCCCCACAACCCTGCTTCTCGCCCTTCTCATGTGGATGGGGCGCCTGGAGATCTTCACTGTCTTGATTCTCTTTACTCCGGCGTACTGGCGAGAGTGACCGCTGCGGGCTTTCAGTCCGGATTGCCTGCCCGTCGTCCTCCGCCGTGGCGCTGGCTCGCTTTACGACCTTCTCAATCGCATCATCCGTGCCCGCCACGGCGAAGGTACCGGTGAGGGGAACCGTATCGCCGGGAGGGGGGTCCAGGACGGAGTGTCTGATCACCTCGTGAGTACGGTCGGCTTGCTGCCAAAGACCGCAGGCATGCGCACCGCATTCCTGAAGGGGAGAACACCCATGAGGCTAAATTCCGAGCGTAAGAAGGAGAAGACGTAAGCGACAATCTTTCACGGCACTGAAAGGGGAGTTTGAGACGAGGCAGGCGGCCAATCGTCTCGAAAAAAAGAAACGCTGATGCATGGACTCGTCGCGAGATCAGAGACCCGTCATGGGAGATGTCACCTGAGCGAGAAATGTAAACATGAAATGAAACGAACCGACGAACGAGCCGTGATGTGATATGGTCATTTCCTTAATCAAGTGCATTTCACCATGAAGTCCATTCTCCGCAAGGCCGCACTTCCCCTCATTGCTCTTCTGGTTTTATGCTCAACCGCACCGGCCAATGCTCAAAACGATTCCGGCTACGAGATCGACTATCGTGACAACGGGACGGTTGTCGAGACGATAGAAGTAGGAAATACGACTTACCGCACGACCACCACTTCGGACGGCACAGTTTACGAGACCACCCGCACGCAGGTCGGGAATACTACCTATTACGACGGCTCTTCCTCCGACGGATGGACCTTTGAGGGGCGCTCCTCGGACTACGGGTCAATGAGCACCTCGAATACTGATTACTACGACTCGACCGGGAGCTTTACCGGAAGCTCAGAAACGACGACCTTCGAGTATGGAGGCTCTTCGACGACTTACTACGAGGGCTACGATGGGGTGGACTATGACTACGAGACGACCGTCGATTATGACTATGACTATTAGCCCCTTCTCGAGAGACGAAGAGATTTGAGCCGAAAAGGCGGGGCCATGGAGTGGGCCCCGCCTTTTTGATTTTATATCGTTAGTCAACCCCTGAGTCGGGGCTTGCCAGCAGCTTCAGGGTGACCCGCGGACCCAGTCCGGTATCTGTCGGGGCCGATCCCCGTCGGGCATCCAGTCTTCCGGTCCAGCTGCTTCACGTCGCCCCACCTCATCATAGTACGTTCCTTCTATGTCGACGCAGGGCGGCCAACGATCGTCAGGGTGCCTGTCTCTTCAAGGCCGTCGTGGTTAAGAACCACATCTCGACTACGCGGTGGCGTTTTCCATCCAGCCGGGTCAGGTACACAATGATCGGGACGCAACCGCTCGCCAGATAGGGAGACACGCCTCCCCGCGCCCGCATCAAAAAATACGGGAATAGAAGACAACCCAACTCGATATTCCCCACACAATTCTTCCCACCCCCATGGACGTACATCTCGCCCTCACAAGCGTTGCTTCCGATGGATACAAGGTTCACTTCGACAGATCGGGGGCACCCCAGAAGGGCTCACGGAGTGCTCAGCGCGACCGACTCGGGCCCGATCAACTCACAAAGAGCCGGTACATGACGGGGGTCACCGAGAACAAGAGGGTGATGTGGTTCGAGACGCGGGGGCGTCTGTCGCCCGACATTGGCGAACGCTGGCGCATGGAGCAGGGAAACCTCGTCGCCGAGCTGGCGCGGGAGGAGTTTCCGAACGGAGAATTTGTGGGCGGTCCGCCGAGCGAAGACCAGCTCCAACCCACGCGCCCGCTCTTTGAGGCGCGCTTCGCAGTAGGGGACATGACGGTCCGGGTAGATGTGCTACGTCCCGCTCCCAGTGGGGGGTGGGTGCTCACAGAGGTCAAGAGTAGCACGATGACGAGCCGATCGTCCAGGAAAAAGGCCAAGCAGGACGTGGCCTTCCAGGTGCATGTCCTCGACCAGGCAGGGCTGCCGTTGGATCGGGCCGAGGTGATGCACCTAAATCCTGACTATGTCCATCCGGACGAAGAGGAGCTGTTCACGCAGAGGGACCTCACCGGAGAGCTGGACGAGCAGATTCAGGAGGCCCGCGAGAAGGCCCCGGAGTTTGCCGCCGTTCTCGACCGCGATGAGCCGCCGATGCTCTGGCCCTCTCGGACCTGCAATACCTGCGATTGCCCGGAGCCGTGTCATGATTTGCCGGAGCACTCGGTGCTCACACTGCCGAGACTCTACTACGGGCATCTGGACGAGATTATCGACGAGGGGCGATGGACCCTGGAAGACGTAGAGGGACACCCCCATCTGAAGTCGAAGCACCGCAACTACATCCAGGCCGCACAGTCCGGAGAGCCCTACGTTGATACCCCGGAGGTGCAACGTGCCCTGAGCGAGCTTGAGTACCCGCTCTACTTTCTGGATTTTGAAGCAATCGACTACGCCCTGCCGCCTTTCGAGGGCACCTCTCCCTGGGAGAAAATTCCGTTTCAGTACAGCTTGCACGTGGTGGAGGAGGGGCAAGAGTCCCTCCGCAGAGAAGACGTGACCCACAAAGAGTTTCTGCACACCGGCGACGGGGACCCCCGCCCATCGCTGGCCGAGCGCCTACTTGAGGACATCGGTCCCAACGGATCGATCGTCGTCTACAACGCGACCTTCGAGAAAGGCATTTTGGAGGATCTTCAGGAGGCATTTCCCCAGGGGGCGGACCGATTCCAGAGTTTCATTGATCGGCTCTGGGACCAGGGAGAGATCTTTCAGGAGGGGCACTACGTGCACCCGTCCCAAAAAGGAAGCTGGTCGCTGAAGAAGGTGCTGCCGGCCTTTGATCCGGATCTGGACTACGACGACCTGGACGTCCAGCAAGGGATGGAGGCCGTTGTGGAGTACAGCCGAATGATTGCGCCGGAGACATCCGAATCGAGGGCCCAGGAAATCGAAGAGGACCTTCTCGCGTACTGCGAGCGGGACACCTGGGCGATGGTGGTGATCCATAAGACGCTGTCCAATCTGGTGGGGCGAAATGCAACGGCACCCGGTGCGTCGACCCACTCGTGAGTGCCCAGGGGGGGACTGTTCGTTCCGGGTTCTTGCACGTGCGCTCCAGTCCCGTTCTCTGAGATGCGCGACCTCTACAGGACATAATTGAATTGGAAGCGGTTGTCAGCTACATTCAAAATCTGTAGGCGGAATAAAATTTCGGCTGTCAAGTAGTGTCTAATGGAGTCCAGCACAGGCCCCCCGTCATTGAAAAGAGCGTTTTCTGCGTCCGAGATATCGATGTCTCTGACGGAGGCTGGACTCTTGCCGGACCGCGTAGAAATGATCGTCCGACTCTACGCCGAGCATCACAACTGGGCAACGGTCAAGGAGAAGTGGCACGGGGAGCGCATCCACGAGCGAGGGTCGCGGGGCAGTGCACAGGGGATCTTCCGGATTCTAAAGCGTCGGTTGCAGTCGGGGGGGAAAGAGCTCCCCTCGTTGACCGAGCTCCACACCCTGGTCCAGGAATGCCCCACAGCGCAGGCGAAGGCGCAGTTGTTTTATTTTTACCTGATACGCGAAGATCACCTCTTCCGGTTTGTCCTCCACGAGATTCTCCGCCGGCAGGGCATCGATCGGTCGGAGTGGCACCTGACGACGGACGAAATCGTGTCTGTCCTCGACTCCTTCGAGGATGACGATGGGGCCGGACTCCAGTATGCAGAGTCGACGTTGCATCGATGGGGACAGGGATTCCGATCGGTGCTCCGCGACATCGGGGTCCTCAAGGGACCGTACGACGAGCACGGGGTTGTGCCGAGCATAGATGGCCCGCCCGCCCACGTGGGGGCCCTATATTCCTGGCATGAAGACGGAAAGGAGTGGCCGGATCGGCCCATTGGGTGGATGTATCTGTTCCAGCCGCCGGCCCATCAGGAGACGCTTCTCAATACGATCCAGGCGAGCGATCGGTGGAACACCTCTCGGCTTCGGGACGAAACGGTCATAGCGCCCGCGGATCAAGAGGAAAAGGCCGCCTAGGCCCCTGAATTGGGGTCAGAGGTCCGGTGAAGGGCAGGGCCGAGCACATCCCGATATTCTCATCTCAATCTGGCTGATTCTGAACGTACTGTGGCGCTGGACGCCTTTTTTGAATCCACATTTGACCTAGAAGAATCCGTTCGTGTCGACCGCCGGCCCTCCGGAAACGAGGAAGCCGAACGGCTTCGGCTGCTCGAAAGCTATCACGTCACGGCCTCCGCCGAGGACTACCTCCAGGACATCCTTGCGCGGATTCTCGGCGAGGCGGAAGGGGAGCGGCGCGGATTCAATCACTGGTTGTACGGCTACTACGGCAGTGGAAAAAGCCATCTGCTCGCCGTCACGGGACTGCTCCTCAATTCTGAATGGGTGCAAGACATCGGTCGCGACCGCGTCTGGATGACGCTTTCAGGACGTTCGGATGCGTTGCCCCATCTCCGGGCCTTGTGGGACCGTTGCCTGGATGAATATCAGCTCCATCCGCTCTTCGTCAACCTCCTCAAGGAGCAGGGAAACCGGCAGCGGGGATTTGGAAATGTCATCCTCCGCCGCCTCCACGAAGAGCAGGGCCTCTCTCCGCACCTTGAGACCGCTTTCTTTGAACAGTGGTACCTGAAGACGCACTCAAAAGAGGAGCTTGAGGCCCACGCCGAGCAGGTCCGTCGGGACGTGGCGGACGACCTGCCGGGTGAATCCCTGTGGGCCCTGGTGCAGAAGTATCGAGTACTGGCCCACGGGACGCTCCCGGAGCTCGTTGAGGATGAGACAGGCACGCGGGACGGCCTCTCCGATGTCATCGACCGCTCCCTCAAAGCTAGTAAAGTCGCAGAACGCATTGAGGATGCGCGGCAGGCCCTCGAAGACGATGCCGACCGTCCGGTTCGTCTTTTCCTTCTGTTGGACGAGATCACGCTGTTCATTGGCACGCAGTACGGGCTCCTGACGGAGCTCAACGCGCTTGCGGAGGCGATCGACGAAGAGGGAGACGGCAACATCCTGACGATCGGCACGGCGCAGGAGGACCCGTCCCGGGTGCAGACGGAATACGCGGCCCGGGAGGTCGACTTTAGCATTCTCGACGACCGATTTCCGCACCAGTATAGCCTGCCCTCCAGCCACGTGGGCGACATCGTTCGCAACCGCCTGCTCCGAAAAACGGGGGAGGGGGCCCGTGCATTCGAGAAGGCCCGGTCCGAAGCAGAGCTGAAGCCGGCCAATTCGCTGGTGTTTTACGACGTGCAGAAGAACACCGATCCGCCCCTCGACCAGCTGTCGGATGAGGACGTACAGGCGTATCTCCCGTTGCTTCCGTACCACCCGCCGCTCTTTCTGGACATCCTGTCGAACCTCCGCACCGAGGAGGCCGACCGGGCGAAATCCATCTTCTCCGGGACGGCCCGGGCGGTCCTGGCCATCGTGAACGGCCTGCTGGAGCGGTGGGGCGCCGACGCGGAGGGCCCGTTCGACGGGAAGGAGGGAAATCCGACCCGCATCGTGTCCCTCGTCGACTTCTTCGAGGTCATCCGGCCGGAACTGGAGGACATCGTGCCCCGAGAGGTCGAGACCATCGACGAGGTCGAGTCGCGTGTCGAGGACGGGGAGCTTAAGCCCATCGACGCAAAGGTCTGCAAGGTCGTGCTGCTGCTTCAGCGCGTCCCGGACATGATTACCCTCGACAACGCGAAAAACATTGCCGTCGGGCTTATGGACGACCTGAACGGCAATACCCTCCACCGGATGGCCAACGCCGTCGACGCGTCCCTCGGGCGGCTGGGCAAATACATCCGGACCGACGACGAGGATCCCTCCCGGCGGCGGTTTACCGACCGGGAAGAGCGAGCCGTCCTCGAAGCCGCGGAAGAAAAAGAGGCCCAGTTTGCTCCGGCCGACCTTGTCGAGGAGATGACCACGTCGACGAGCGTGTTCGGAACGGCCGGATCCGCCTCGCTTTGGGACGAGGTGCTTCGTCACCTGGATCTTCCGAAGCGCGTGCCGTACGCCGAAGAAGGCGATCGGTATCCGGTGCAGTACACGTTCGATGTGGACGGGCACCCCTTCGCGTCGTCCTACGGAGAGGACGGGGCCCTCCAGGTGAAGGTGCACGTTGAGGGTCTTGTGTCGGACGAAGAGCGCCCCCAGACCGAACACAGCGATGCCTTCTTATGGAAGCTTCCGGCGGATGGGCGGGCCTCGCTATATGAGGAACTGAAGGAGTGGGCTGCGCTTTCAGCGGCGTGCCGGATGCACCAGACGCCGACCACGATCAAGAATACGCTTCGTCGCCGCAGCGAGGGGCTGCCGGCCCGGATTGCGTCCCGCATCCAAAGCGGAAGTCTTTCGGTTCCGATGTCCACCCCGAGCTCCGTCGCAAACGGGGTCGTCGAATACGTTCGGACTACATCTCCGAGTGCCTTCCACCCGGAGATGCTTCTGGTCGACGAGCGTCGACTCCGGGAGCTGAAAGGCACCCGATGGACCTCGGACCTCCCTCCCTGGGCCGAAAAGATCGAGGTGGTCTGCGACAATCAGACGGAGCTAACGGGAGACATCGTCACCACCGTGCGCGGCATTGTGGGCCGCGCCCTCCGGCAGGCCGAGACGCTCAGCGTAACCACCGCCCTTGAGCGGCTCCGGGAGAAGGAGGCGGCGTACGACGACGTGGGACCGGCCCTGGTCGCACACCTGTGGGGACTGTGCCAGGAGGGAACGTTTCAGCCCATAAGCGAGGAGGGCAATCCGCTGAGCGCCGACAAAATTCTAGACCCGAGCCGTTGGCACGAAGTGCGGCTCCGGATCGGGCAGGACGAATCGCTTCGAACGCAGCTGGAGCAGGTCCCCGGCATCGATTCGAGCGACACGATGAACGAGGCCATCGTGAAGGCCCGCTCGTTTATCGAGGCCCAGCGCCGCCGGGCCGATACGCTGTTTCAGCAGATCGACGCTGCGCAGCGGGACACGGCGACCGATCCGGTCCAGCAGCTTCTCAATGGGCTCTCCGAGCAGCTTGGTCAACAACGCGAGCAAATCGACCGGTGGCTCAAAAAGACCCGGGACCGGCACCCGAACTGGGCCTCGGTCATTCAGGGAGTTCTGAACAGGCAGGAGCAGATTGAGGCGGCTGCCCGGCAGTGGGACACCCGCGAGTCGTTTCTTCTCCAGCTCGACGCGCTCCTTCTCCTTCAGAAGAAGCACGAAGAGGCACTCGACGGAGAGGCCGCCGAGGCCTTGTCGACTCTCTACGAAGAAGTCCGGGTGGCCACCTCGACCCTGTGGTGGACCGAGGACGGGTGGACGGAGCTGATCGATACCCTCGATAATCGCACGGCTGCCACGCAGGCCCTCAATAGCTGGTGGGCGGACCTGAAACAAGATGAAGACCGAACCCGGGTGATGGAGAAGACCAAAGAGAATCCCTGGCTAGCCCCTCCGAAGGAACCGTCCCTGGACTCCGTGGGCCATCAGTTCCGCACCGAGGTCCTGGGGCCTCTTCGGAGCTTTCGGCAGGCGATGGAGCGAGCGGAGGAAATGATCACCCCGCTCACGCAGGATGCCCACGACGTTGCCTCGTCCGACCTGCGGAGAACGCTTGGACGCCTCCAGCGAGGCGGATTTTTGGACCTGTCCACCGTGAAAGACGTGGACGCGCCCCGACAAAAACTCGACCTGCTGGAGGCGGTCACGGGGGGAGCGACGCCAGAGGAAGTCGAGGCGATTGGGTACTGGCCCAAAGACGCGGACAACTTCCAAAACGCACTGCACAGCCTCGCCCGGAACGGAGACGAGTACGAGTTCGACGACACCGACCACGGCGTCATCATTAGACGACACGCATGAGCACACCGCTTGTCGACTTTACAGAACGCCTCACCGCGTTTGCGACCGGGCAGAAGCGGGGCATCCGCAACCCGTTCGTCATGGTTCCTGTCGACCCGCCGGCCGAGCAGGCAACCGCCGCCCGCCTGCAGACGTGGGCCTACGGGGAGACGTCGGTTCCCGTCGCGCCCATCTATCTCGATCGCGTCATGCCCCGAACGGAGGTCTTCCAGACCGTGGTCGGTCTGCCGTCTTCTTTCTTTCAGAACGGGGGTGCCGACGAGCGAGCCGAGCAGGAAGAGCGAACGCTCCAGGACAACCTGGCCACGGAGATGGTCGACGAGATTATCGCCACCCATGAGGCCGCGTGCGGCCGGACCGAGCAGGTCCTGCTGCTCCTGCACCTCGGCGCCCTGTATCCCTTCGCCCGCTCGTCGGAGCTGCTCGACGAAATGGACAGGCGCCGGGTCAAGGCTACCGTGGGGATCCCGTTTCCGGGCGAGATTATCGGGGGAAAACTAAGCTTCTTCGGCGAGCGTGCCCAGCACTACTACCCCGCCCATCGGATTGACGAGCGAATTACGATGGATCACCTCCAATAACTCGACGAGCGGCCCCGCGCCGCCCCCTCTTCGAATCCCACGTCCTCGCACCATGGCAGACGCGCCCCGCCTCCACACACTTTTTCACCGGGACCCCACCCGCGACCTGGAAGAGGTGCAGAAGGTCAACGCGACGGAGCAGGCCGAGCGGGACGTGGAGGAGTTCTGTGAGACGGAGAGTGCCCGGCGGGTGCTGGACGCGCTGAGTGGCATTGTCGCCCAGAGCCCCGCCGCCCGCGACCCACGATTCCTGTATCTGCACGCCACCTTTGGGTCGGGAAAGACGCACCTGCTCAAGCTCATTAGCTACGCCACCGGGCAGACGAGCGCGCCGCCGTCGGTGGTGAGCGACCTGAGCACCCGGTTCGAGGGCTTTCAGCACCTCCGCACGGCCATCGAAGAGGCCTCGACCGACCGGTTTGTGCCGGTGTTTTTGAACCTGCTGGACCGGGACGCCTCGGCGGAGCCGCCGATTCCGGTGCTCATCTACGAGGCCATCGGCACCCGCCTCGGCTACCCGACGGACCCGCGCTGGCTGCTGGAGTTTCTGCTTCGGCTTGAACAGCAGGCGCCGGAAACGGACATCTGGCCTCGTCTTCAGGAGAAGCGAGTGGACGGGCGGGGCCTTCTCGACGATCGGGGGCGCATCCGGACCTGGCTGTATGAGGCCGTTCCGCCCGTGCTCGCGGAGGCGGGCGGGGCCGGCACCCGGGACGACGTGGAGGCGTGGATCAAGGCCGCCGAAGCCGCGGTCGCGGACGATGCGTTTGGGGCCGAGGACCTGCGGGATCGCGTCGAGCAGGTGCATGCCCTGCTGTCGCGGCGGCACGATCAGCCCACCGAACTTCTCATCGGCCTCGACGAAATCGCCCTCTTCATCGGCGACGAGCGCAGCCGCTACGAAGAACTCCAGCGCACCATGCGCGCCCTCATCGACGGGCCCAACCCGGTCGTGCTGGGCACGGGGCAGTGGGCCCTCGAAACGGTCCACGCCGAGTTCGTCGGGGATCCTGATTCCGACGCGTGGTACAGCCGGGAGGTGCAGCTCAAAGGGGCCGACACGGAGATTATTGTGCGCCGGCGGTGGCTGCAGAAGAAGAGCCAAAAGAAAGGCGAGGTGCAGGGCGTCCTCGCTTCGATGCCGGATCCGCCGGACCCTTTATCGAATGGGGCGGCGTCCCAGGAGGATGCCGTGGCCGCGTACCCCCTCCGGCCCGGCGACCTGCATTGGGTCCGGGAGGCCATGCAGTCGCTGCTGACTGGCGGGCGGGGCGCGGCCACCGAGCACATTCAGGGGCGGGCGCTTCTGGTGCTGGTGCGGGCCCTGTTCGTCCGGCAGGGCTGGGCCGAAGAGCGGCTGGGGGCGCTCGTCCCGGCGTCCGATCTCTTTGCGGTGCTCCGGAGCGAAACGAACCTCGTGCCCACCTGGACCGAGGAACTCCTGAGCCGCCTGGAGGCGAGCGCGACGGAGGTCGACGCGCCGGTGGAGGCGGTGGCCCGGACGGTCTTTCTCCTGAACCAGGCCGCAGTGCCGGCCACCCAGTCGGCGATCACCTACCTGCTGCTCCGCCGCGTGGACGAGACCGTCGACGAGCGGGAGGCGGCGGTGGGGGAGGCCCTTAACTGGCTCGACGAGAAAAAATACGTCTTTGAAGAGACCGACAACGATCCCACCACGTACCGCCTGCTCACGGAGCAGGAGGTCTCCGTGGCCGAGAAGGTCGAGGAACGGGCCGACACGATTTCCTATCCGCGCCTCCGCTCCACGATTATGGAATGGATGCGGGAGTACGGCTCGCTCCTCATGGCGCCCGACAACCGACAGGAAGTCGACATTGGCGGCGAGCGGGGCGTGCCCCTCACCCTCTACTACACGGTCCTGTCCTCCATCCCGGACCCGTCCGACCAGGCCACTACGGTTGCCCTGCGGGTGCTGGTGGAGGCCGAAGACGAGGATTCGCAGGTCGAAGCGTGGACGGAGAAAAACGGCAAAAGCCCATCGCTGGAGGATGGGCTGATTGCCGTTCAGCTGCCCCCGAACTTCGAGCGGCGACTGCGCCGGCACGTGGCGACGGGCGACGTACTGCAAAACGAAACCCGGCACTTTCCCGACCTGACGTCCGACCACCTCCGGGAAGAGCGGGCGCTGCGAGCGGCCCTGCGCACCGCGCTCGACGAGGCGCAGGTGGTGGACGCCCAGTCCGACAGACACTTTGGCACGTACGCCGACGGACTGAAGCCCTTCGTGGCGGAGGAGGTGGTGCCCCGCAAGTTTCCGAAGCGGCGCTCCCTCACCCGCCCGCTCCAGCCCATCGACGACGGGCCGGTTCTCGCCCGGTTCTTCCGGGGCGACGCCGAGTGGCCCCTGAGCGACGCCGATGCGCGGACGTTGGGCGTGAACGTGGCGGCCCACGACGTTGGCGAGGACGGCTGGGCGCAGGACTTCTGGACAGTGGCGACGACCCGGGCGACCGGCACGCTGCTGGGCGGCGACCAGGTCCTCGCGATGATTGAACAGCGCGGCGGGGCCTTCCTCGGGACATCCGTGGAGGCGCTCCAGGCCCTGCTCCTGGCTCTTGCCGCGGGGGAGAAGATTCAGCTGCGGCGCGACGGAACGCTCATCCGGGACCCCGCAGAGATGGGGCGCGCCCTCCGCACAAAGACGCAGATCCGGCGCCTCACCATTCGGCTGGAGGCGCCGCCCGACCGGGACGCGGTCGAACGGCTCCGCTCGGTCCACCGCCTCCTCACCGGCCGCGACGCGACGCCCGACGACACGGCCGACATTGCCGACGAAATTACCGAGTGGGCGCAGGCCCACGCCGGGGCGGTGCAGCGCGTCCAGCAGTTCGTCGAGCAGGCCTTTGAGGACGTTGCCATCCAGGCGCTGACGAACCTCCTGAAGCAGGCGGCCACCGACCCGTCGAGCGTAGACGCGGCGGCCTTTTCGCAGGAGAACATCAAAGCCGAGGCCGAGTCCTTCCGGCGGGCCTACCGGCTCCGACTGGGCGATAACTCTGACCTCTGGGACCGATTCGTCGAGGCCCGCGACACGCTCACCGTGGACGCCCCGATGGAAAAAGTCACCCGAAAGCTGGAAAGCGCCACGAAAGAAGAGATCCCCGAACCGAGCACACTCCGCTCTCTTCTGCAGGACGTTCAGGAGTACCGGGAGCAGCAGAAAAATGAACTGGAGGACAGCGGGGAGGACGAGGACTTCGAGACCGACGAAGACGAGGCCCCCGAAACGACGTGGGAGGGCTTCACCGACAAGTTCGGATCGGACGACGCCAAAGAAACAAAAGAGCGCCTGGAAACCCTCATCAACCGCCTCGACCAAGAAGCCCAGGGCCGAATCGTCCTCATCCGAAAGGACTCAACGTAGAATTTTGACTGCCCGATTGCCTGAACTGATCAGTCAGAGGAAAGAAAGGTCGGCCTCGATGAGTCGTGCGCCCAAATGGAGGAGAACGTGACATAGACGAACGCGCTTCCGGTCTTGAAGGAAACGCCGCCCGGACGACTGCGGAGGTCCAGCGCCCCTTGTGGGTCATCCCGTGCGGTCGTGATATTTTTACTTCGTGAGTCGCTTCGCTCGTCTGGTTTGTTCTTGGTCCATCTCAACAGTGTGAAGTTGTATGACTTGAAGGAGTCACCTCCAGCTGAACCCTGAATTACCCCGATGATCGACTCCACCGGCCTTCAGAAAATGGCCGCGGAACCCTACACGACTTCCGTTAGGTCTCGACCCTCTGGTATTGAATCGTTCCGGTCTTGAAAAGTCAGGCGCCCGGACGGAGGTGAAGGGGAGTCGTCCCCGCTGCGCGTCCTTGCTTGAGCGTAAGCGACTTTGGACGCGCAGAGACTCTCCAGAACCGATGTCAGCCTGAGTTTTCACAGCCGTGACCTTTTTGGTTCGTTTTTCGATCCAGCCAAAAATGAACACCCAACTCCGGCAAAAGCAAAGAGCAAAGAAAAAGGGCACCGACCCCCGACCCCGAAGCAGCACGCAGCCCCTCAAACCCTACCACGTCTTTCATGACCGACACCGCCCAAAAAGCCCAACTCGACGACGCCGAGCGCCGCCACCTGGAGAAAATCGTCAAGCAGCTCCGGGAGCGCGCCGAGGAGACCGTCGAGTATTGGGTCCACTCGAAGCTGAACCTCGCGGAGGACGGCGCCGACGCCCCGACGGGACTCAGCCCAGAGGAGCAGACGCTTCGCGAGCGCGTCGCGGAGGCCATCGAGCGGGAGCAGGCCGGGGAGCGCTCCTGGGAAAAAGCCCGGGACCTGTACGTGAAGGGCGTCGGCTACACGCTCGTCAACCGCCTGGCGGCGCTGCGCTGCATGGAGGTGCGCGGCTTCCTGGACCGGAGCCCGACGCGGTTTCGGGAAGACGGCGTCACGCCGGCGGCCGACCGGCTGATTACCGACTACTTCCTGCCCCGGGAAGCGGGCATCTGGACGGCGTTCCTCGTGGCCTGTAAGGAGCGGAGCGAGGAGATCGAGATTCTCTTTGACTTAAGCGACCCCTACAGCCTGCTCTACGGGGACCTCACCGACTGGGACGGGGAGCCCGAGGAGCTAGCGTGGAGCGATGAGCTGCAGTCCAGCCTCGTGGATCTACTGCAGGACCTCGGCGGGCTGCTCGACGAGGTGGACGATGCCGTGTGGCGGGCGGATGACGTGCTGGGTTGGGTGTACGAGTACTACAATATGCCGGATCTAGGCGACGTCCGCGAGAAGGCAAGAGGGCCGGGGCTCAATGCTGAGGATGTACCAGTTGCCAACCAGTTCTACACGCCGCACTGGGTGGTGCGGATGCTGACGGACAATAGTCTCGGAAAGCTCTTTCTGGAGCACGAGGATGAGCTGCACGAGACGATTCAGAATCAGGAGGCACGGTTCACACCAGAGGAGCGGAAAAAGCGCGACGCGAGCACAGCTGAGTCGATCGAAGAGCTGTGCACGTACCTCGTGGCCACCGAGGAGGAAGGAGAGGCAACGGATTTCGAGCATCCGAGTGAGATCCGCTTGTTTGACCCGGCGTGCGGGAGCGGACACTTTCTGCTCTACGCCTTCGACGTAATGGAGCGCATCTGGTGGACGATGGCGCCGGATGTACCACGCGCTGAGGTGCCTGCTAAAATTCTTCAGTACAACCTCTACGGCGTCGATCTCGACCTACGCGCCTGTCAGCTGGCGGCCTTTAACCTTTACCTGAAGGCGCGGAGTCGAACCGAGGAGCACGGAAGCAAGAGGTTTGACATGCCAAGTGTGGGAATCGTGTGTGCTGACGTGCATGGGCTCGACACTCAGCTTGCTTCGGAGGTTTTCGATGAGGTAGCCGGTGGAAGCACGTCAGTCCGATCTATGCTCAGCGAGGTTTGTAATGAGTTTGTAGAGACACCAGGGTTAGGGAGTCTTTTCAATCCGACTGCTCAGATCGAAGGACAGTTTGTTGAGCACGGGGCAGAACTTGATTCTAAACATGGAAGTGACCTGAAAGCCCTCTTTCGAGACTTCCGAGAAACTGTAGAGCAACGGCTAAATGGAGACGGATTTGCGGCGTCCGACCTGCGCAGTCTCGCCCGTCTTCTTACAGTGCTGACCCAGGATTATGATGTGACGCTGATGAATCCACCTTATGGAGCGCGGGAGCGGATGCCAAAGGAGGTGCGGCAATACATCAAGGCCCAGTATGACTATACTCCCGAGTTCTACATCAATTTCTTTGAAATTGGTGAGCGCCTGTCGAAAGAGAATGGGAGAGTCGGGATGCTCGTGCCACACTCTTTCATGTTCAGAAAGTCATTTCAGGACTTCCGAGAGGACTTCGTTGGAGATCGGGGAGCCTTCGACTTCCTTGCGGAATTCGGTTACGACATTCTTGACAATGCGACGGTAGGAACTGTTGGTACTGTCGTTGAGGTCGGTGAGACACAAGACCGAGAGGGGACCTTTTTACGTTTGCATGACCTTGCCAAACCGGAAAAGGAGGGAGGATTTCTCCGGGCTGGCTTTGGAGAAGAAGACACTGAGGTAAATCGGTTCTTCCAAATTCCGAATTCTTCGTTTCAGGTCGTTCCAAGAGCTCCTCTCTGTTATTCTATTCCTGAACATGTGCGCCAAATTCACTCTGAATCCCGAAAGTTGGATCCTGAGGCTGCTCGGGTTAGCGGAGAGAAGGTTGCTTCAGCCGCAAATGGCATGAACACCGGCAATAATGAGAGATTCCTGCGGCGTCACTGGGAAGCACCTATCAGTCCAGGGTTCATTCCGTATGCAAAGGGAGGAAGTGACGCATGGATAATGCCAGAGATGACTTGGCTCGTGAATTGGGAAGGTGAAGGAAAAGAGATAAAAAAAATAGACACGGCTAGACCACAGAACACACGGTTTTTCGGTCGCAAAGGATTGACTTGGTCCTACATCAAGCAAACCGGCAGGCGGTTCGGTTATTTCCCGCCTGGAGGAGCATTCGACGGTACGGGGTCAATGCTTTTTTTCGACGATGACTCCTACTGGCAAGCGATGGGAGTCCTTAATTCCGACCTCTACCACGCATTATTCCTGGCAATGACTCTTGAACGACACTGGCTGGTCGGCCACGTAGGACGTATTCCTTGGCCGGATACGGTGGAGGATATTCCGAAGATTGAGAAAGCCGCACTTGAGCAATTCAACCTCGCCCTGAACGGGAGCGTGAAAGACCCGACGAGTCCGTTTTATATCGGTCCCGCTCTCCTACTAGAACAAGAAGTACAGGATTGGTTCTACTCGGGTCATTCTTTCATTGACCGAATTCCAGAAGACTGCTCCGTCAATTTCAACAGCGGAGACGCCTCCGCATCTCTGAGAGAATTGGCCCAAAGAGAGGAGAAGCGTAAGCTAAAGCGGAAGAATAACCTTGAACAGTTGGCTGCTGAGATAGACGAAACGATTTTCGATTCCTTCCAGATTGGAGAGGATACTCGAGAAGCAATTCGAGAGGAGATATATTTGCGGACATCTGAAGACAGGGAGGATCGAAAAGTTGAGAACCCTGAGACGGCTGAGCTAACTTCTAGCTCGTTCAGGTATCGTGTTAAGAAGTTGCTTCAACATCTTTCCTTTGAGATCGTCGATGAAGACGATGACGGCATCGTCCTCCTCCGCGCGGAATCGGACGAGGAGGAAGCGGATCTGCTGGAAAAGATGACCGCGAAGTTTCATGAGATCTGGGGCGAGTATGCCGAGGATCGTCTACGGGAAGTCGACGAGGTCTTGGGCGACCGCGAGCCGACCGACGAGCCGTACCCGAATCTGCGCCGCTGGCTGGAGAACGACCTCTTCGCCTTCCACTGCGACGAGTTTGAGAACACGCCGATCCTGTGGGAACTCACCACCGAGCGGTTGGGCGAGGACAAGAACGACGACACCGGCTTTGCCTGCCTCATCGACTACCACCAGCTCGGCCCCGACGTTTTTGACCGCCTGAGCGCCCGCTACCTGGAGACCCGCAAGGCCGCGCTCCGGGAGCGCCGCCAGTCCGCCCGCCGGACAGCAGAGAGTTCAGAGGGCACCCAGGCCCGCGAAGCCCGGCAGGAAGAAAAGCGATGTGAGAATGCCCTCCGTCAGATCGACGAACTCGAGACGCGCATCAGCGAGCTCACCCAGACTCAGCCCCGCAAGTGGGCCGAGGCGGTCCGGGACGACGCCCAAGACCTCAAGCCCAAGGTCCGCCGCTTCCGCGAGCGCCTCAAAGAACGGCTGGAAACGCTCGACGCGCTCCACGAAAAGGCCCCGACCTCCTGGTTCAAAGACCACTTCAGCGACAAGTTTATGGAGTCGGTCAACGGCAACCGCGAGGAGTGGATCGACGCCCTGGAGGACCTGGAGGCCGCCTGCGAGCAGTTCGCCCGCCCGGCCGACCGTCCCGTGGAGGCGCACCTCTACGACCTGCTCCCGTACTTCGACGACCTCGTCGGCTCCACCCACTACAGCAGTAATGGCATCTTCTTCCTTAACTACTACTTCTCGAAGGGGAAGGATCTCGCCGCGAAGATCGACCAGGGCCAGACCAACGGCGTCAGCCGCCGCGAGAAGCTCGTCGCCGACCTCGCCCGCGAGACGGACGAGGACATCGAGCTGGGCAAAGAGATCAACGACGCCTGTCAGGACCTGAAAACCCACATGGAGTCGGACTGGAAGCCCCGCGCCCTCGAAGAGGTGCGCACGCCCGGGTACCGTCCGGTGAAGAAGCACGGCGTAGCCATCAACATCACGCCCCTCGCCGAGAAGAAGCTCGTGCCGGAGTTGGTAGACAAGAAGGTGCTCTAGGGTATAGCATCTAACGATAATTAGAACACAACCGTCGCTCTGAACTTGATTCAGAGCCCATCCAACCACAGTAGACGTCGAGCCGGTCGCTGGGTAGGCTCCAAATCGAGTTTGGAGCGACGATGTGAGCGGTGTTGATCGACGGCTAAGGCACAACTGTCCCGATGCGAACTCTCTTTACATCCGATTCCTAAAGAATGCCCGACCCCGTCCGTGCCCGCCATTCCCTGAGAGAAGAGGCCGAAAAACTCCTCAAACAGCGCTTTGCGTCCGCATCCGGCCCCCGCCGCCGTATCCTGTGGTGGGACGCGGGCGGCCACCTGCAAGACGTTGTCCGGCGAGCCTGTCAGGAGCGCAACGTGTCGTTCGTCAAGCAGGACCATCCGCTCGCCTTTCGGCGGTGGGTGGCCGAGCAGGGCGGGGCGCCGAGCGACGAGCCGGACGCGGTCGTCTGGTACGTGCCGGACGGGCCGCGGGATCGGGACTGGTTCCGCGATGTGACGCACATGGGCGGCATTATCGAGAAGAGCATCGATGACCTCGCCGCAGACGCCTACGGCATCCAGACGTGGCAGCTGCGCCCCACATCCACGGACCGTCCCGTCAGCGAGGATGTGGCTGCGATTCTTCTCGACAATCTCCGGGGGGCGTCCCGCCCGCCCCTCGATCAGCTTCGGGGACGCCTCGTCATCCGGGCGAATGAGGGCATTATTGAGTACCTGCTTCGTGAGGGGTGGGAGATGCTGCCGCGCATGGGCGAGGATCTGGAGACCGTCCGATCGCTCTTGACCGATCGGGGTGTTCCGGGACTACAGTCGGGCGACGGACCAGAAGAAATGGTCGACACGGTCCGCCGATGGGCCGTTGCGGGCTGGCTGTCCCGCGCCGGGGTGCCCGACGGAGCGTTTCCGGCGGCAATCGCGCAAAGTGATCTCGGGTACGCCTACCGGCGCCTGAAAGAGGTTCTCCACTCGGACCTCCAGACGAACGTGCTGGGCACGTACCAGGAGCGGTACTGGGAGGAGATCATCGCGGAGGCCGACGACCCGTGGGCGCTGGCCACGTGTCCCGTCGATGGGGCCCTCGACGAGCGCCTCTGGACGGCGTGGGAGTCTGAATTCCGAGACCAGCGGTTTGAAGCGTGCCGTGAGCACGCTGCCGAACGAGCCCGTGCCTTTCGCGAGCACACGGGACGCCTCGACAAATCGGTCGACAAGGAGACGCCCTCCTGGATTCGGGTTTGGAGACAGGCCGCCGCCCTGGCCGATCTGGCCCGCCGGTACGACACCTGGAACGAGCGCAACGCCCCCGCCCACATCCTGTACGCGGATCGCGAGGAGGGAAGCTGGCAGATCGACGCCGCCGTCCGGCGCATCATCGTGTCCGGCACGCCCGAAAAGACCCTCCCCGACGGCCACCCGGCCCGTTCGTCCCTGGCCGACCATCGCCAGCGCCTCGTGGAGACCGAGTACCTGAACTACCTTGAGGAGTTGGCCAGCGAGATGGAGACGGCCCTCGTTCAGGGCGAGCTGCTCGACGACAATCTGTCCTCCAGCGTCCACTTTTGGGCGGATCACAAAAAGGAGTTGGGCGCCGGGAACGAGGCCCTGTTCTTCTACCTCGATGCCCTTCGGCTCGACCTCGCCCGCGAGCTGGCCGACCGGCTTCAGGAGCGCTCCGACGCCTCCGACGAGCTTGACCTCAACGTCGAGGAATCGACCCGCCTCGGCGTCCTCCCGTCGGAGACCCCGTTCGGCATGGCGGCCGTGTTGCCGGGGCGGCCCCAATCATTCGAGGTGCGGCTGGACGGAGGCAGCCTGACGGCGTATCGGAATGGGACGGCCCTTCGGGCGTCCAGGCGCCGCGATGTGCTCCAGGAGGAGGGGTGGGCGGTCTTTCCACACAACCAATCCGCCTGGTCGAATACGCGCGTGGCATATTTCGACACGGAGCTCGACGATATCGGCGAGAAGAACCTTGATGAGATCGAGGAAAAACTCGCCAAGCGGGTTGAACAGCTCGCCGGTCGCATTTTCGGAAAGATGCGGCAGGGCGATTGGAACCGGGCCTACGTGGTGACCGACCACGGATTCGTGCTTCTCCCCGAAGACGCCCAGTTCGAAGACCTGTCGCCCCCGGACGGCGACGTAAAGCGCCGTCGGGTCGCCGCCGAGGAGCTGTCCGACGACGGGCCAGGCGTGGTCCTCACGGGTGAGCAAACCCCTGAACTTTTTTCCTATCTCTCCTCGCCGGTGCGGCTGCTACTCGATCCCCAGCACCGGTTCCAAAAGCAAGGCATCCCCGACTCGCGCTACTACCACGGCGGCGCGCTGCCGCAGGAATGCATTTTGTCGTTTCTCAAGATTGAGGCGGCGTAGTCGAACGAGCTCAATGTTGCAATTCAACCAGTCGCCATGCAGGATCGACAGGTTGAGATTTCCAGCCGCGTCTACTGGTTCAAAGTGGTCGAGATGCTCCAACAGAACTGGGCCCTAATCGATGCTCAGTCAGTAGAGGGAAAAGGCGTCCGCGTGTATTTTCTCGATGACGACAGCGGTGTCTTTGACCAGATGGATTTCGATACGAAGGGAGAGGCCAGGGTCGGCCTGCGCCGCAACGGATTTCAGCGGTACAGCAAGGATGCGGACGCACAGGAGTACATTACGCCGCCTGATCCTCCCTTTCGACGACGCGAGCATCCCAACGGCAGGATTTATTCGTCGGGGGAGTACTGGACCGATCAAGTATAAGCATCCCATCGCATGTTCAAAGAGCTCGATCCTGGTGAGCAAATTCTTCTCGACGGTCGGCCCGCCGAGGTGATTACGGTGCGGCACGTCGGCGAAATGCCGTTCCTGCGGGCGTACGTGGAGGGAGAGGGGATCAAGGAGGTGTCCGTCGAGGATGTCGACATTGACCGGCGTCCGCAAAACGGTGCGTCCGAAGACGACCTCGACCTTGAAGCACTTTCGGACGAGCGCTTTGACCTGCGGACGCAGGCGATGCGGTTTCGGCTGGCGCACCGGCGGGGCCAGCTTCTCAGCATTTCGAACTCCCTGGTGCGGCTGGAGCCCTACCAGCTATCCTGCGTCAACCAGGTGATGCAGAAGCTCCGCCAGCGCGCCCTCATCGCCGACGACGTGGGGCTCGGGAAAACCATTGAGGCGGGGCTCATCCTCAAAGAACTCCACGCCCGACGCCGCGCCGACCGCGTTCTGTTTGTCGTACCGGCCCACCTGCAGAAGAAGTGGATAAGGGAGATGGATCGCTTCTTCGACATCAGCCTCACGAAGGCCGACCGCACCTGGGTGCAGGGCGAAAAGCGGCGGCTGGGCGAGGAGGCCAACGTCTGGGACCAGGACGAGCAGCGCCTCATCACGAGCCAGGCGTTTCTGCGGCAGGAAAAATTTGGGGCGCCGCTGGACGAGACCTTTTGGGACGTGGTCGTGGTCGACGAGGCCCACAAAGCCAGCAAGAAGGGCGACACGCCAAGCAAAACGGCGAAACGCGTGGAGCAGGTGTCCGGCCGCTCCGACGCGCTCCTGCTGTTGAGCGCCACGCCCCACACCGGAAAAGAGCAGAGCTTCCGGTCGCTCGTCTCGTACATCGACCCGCTCCGCGTGGCAGAGAACCAGGAACTGACCCGCGACATCGTCGATGAGGTGATGATTCGGCGCGGAAAGGAGACGATCTTCGACGACGATGGGGAGCGCATTTTCCCGAACCGGGACGTGCAGACGGTCCCCATCGGCATGTCGCTCCCCGAAGAGGACTTCTACGAGGCGGTGACCGAGTACGTCCGCCGGATCTACAACCGGTCGTCGATGCTCAACAAGCCGGTGGTGGGATTTGCCATGGCCCTGATGCAGAAGCGCCTCGTGAGCAGCATCGGGGCCATCAAGGCAACGCTGGAGCGCCGCTTGGAGGGGCTGTTGGAAGAGGATCAGGTCGAACTTTCCCAGGATGCCCGCAGCTACCTGGTGGGGGAGGACCTGGAAGAGGATGATCAGATTGCCGCCCAGAAAGAGCTGGAGCGCGTCACCATTACGGCCGACGCGGCCCTCCACGAGGAGCTGGAAGCCCTCCGGCACCTCCTCGACATGGCGAACGAGATTCCGGTGGACAGCAAGGCCCGGAAGGTGCGCCGGTTCATCCAGAGCCTGCTGGAGGAGGACCCGAACGAGAAGGTACTTCTCTTTACCGAATACCGCGATACGCTCGACTACTTCCTGAGCCTGTGCGAGGAGGAGCCGTGGTACGACGAGATTATGGTCATCCACGGGGACGTCGACAAAGACGACCGCACCCGAATCGAGGACGAGTTCAACTACGGGGAGCGCCGGCTGCTCTTCGCGACCGACGCGGCCAGCGAGGGGATTGACCTCCAGAAGAGCTGCCACGTCATGATCAACTACGAGCTCCCCTGGAATCCCAACCGGCTGGAGCAGCGCATTGGGCGCATCCACCGGTACGGGCAGGAGCGGGAGGTAAAGGTCTGGAATTTTCAGTTCGAGGGAACCCGCGAGGCGGAGATCTTCGAGATGCTGCAGGACAAGGTCGAGAACATCCGCTCCCGCGTCGGCGCCACGGCCGACGTGCTGGGCATGATCGAAGACCTGAACGTGGAGGATCTGATTATGCGCTCGATTCGGGACGAGGAGCCGCCCTCTGCCACGCAGGAGGAACTGGAGCGTGAGCTGGAGCAGCGGGAGCAGACCCTCCTGGACTGGTACGAGCGCAGCCTCATCGACTGCTCGACCTTCGACGCCGAAAGCCGCCGGAAAATTCAGGAGGTCGTTGACGACTCCGAGGACGTATTTGGGTCGGAGGGGGACGTGCAGCGCTTCGTAATTGCCGGGCTGCGAGCCTTGGGCGGCCGGGTCGAGCAGGTGTCCCAACATATCTTCCGGGTCGACGCGCCGGAGAGATTAGGCACCGCTCCCGAACAGTCGTTCGAGGAAGAGGAGGTGACCTTTGATCGGGACGTGGCGATGCAGTTCGAGAATGAGGTCACGTATCTGTCGCCCGACCACCAGCTCGTGACGGCGCTCGTCGAGCACATTTTCGAGGAGGATGAGGACTTCGGGGGGCGGCGAGGCGTGAAGGTGCTTCCCTTCCTGGACCGTCCGGGCATCGTCTTCAACTACCGAATTGCGTTTGAGGACGGAGCGGGCGAGATCCTCCGAGAAGAGCTGTGTCCCGTGTACGTTGACGACCAAACCCGGCAGGCAGAACAAGCCCTCGGCCACCGGGTCCTTGACGGCGCGGCCCTGGACACACGCCCCGACCGATCTACACTTCAGTCACTCCGCGATCACAGAGACATTCTCAAAGAGTCCGCTGAGACGTACCTCAGCCAGACGGTTCGAAGCATCCGGAATGACCTAGCCGACGATCGTCAGCGCCGCACCGATCGGGAGCTTCAGCGGCTCGACGAGTACGCCGCGGCGGAGCGTAGTCGGCTCGAGTCCTTCATCGAGGAGTATCGCGAGCAGCAGGAGGCCGGGGCCGACATGGAGATCGCGATTCGAGGGCAGGAGAAGCGGCTCCAAAACCTGGAGGCCCGGATTCAAGAGCGGAAGGAAAATGTGCGGGAGAAGGGACGCGTGGTGTCGCTGGCGCCTGAGCTGGTGAATCTGTGCTACGTCCTTCCGGCGTAGTAGCTGCACTAGTAATTGGACTCAACGACCGAAAAGACGCTTTTCGAAATCATGCCCCAATCGGCTCGCATTTGGCAGATTGAAGAGGATGACAGCCTCAGAGAGATCGAATCCAGAACTGTAGATTTTGAGGCCCAACTTGAAGACTGGTTGGAGGAGGACATCTCGGTTCTCTCGGAGGAGCTGCTGATTATTGGACGCCAGGTCAACACTGACTTTGGAGGGCAGATCGACCTCTTATGCATCGATTTGGCCGGGGACCTGGTAGTTGTTGAGTTGAAGCGAAATAAGACGCCTCGCGAGGTGGTAGCTCAGGGACTGGATTATGCTTCTTGGGCGGTCGACCTTTCAAGTGAGGATGTTCAAGATCAGGCCGATCACTACTTGGATGGAGACACTACACTTGAAAGTGCTTTCCGGGAGGCGTTCGATGCCCCATTGCCTGATGTGATCAATGAGGGCCATCGCATTCTGATTGTCGGGGCGGAAATTGATGCGCAGTCGGAGCGGATCATCGAGTACCTGTCCGACGAGCATGGAGTCGACATCAACGCCGCAACGTTCCAGTACTTCGAGGACGAAGAGACGGGACGAATCCTATCACGAGTGTTTACGATCCCGCCCGAGCAGGTTGAGGTCCGTACACGGAGAAAGGGGACCTCGAAGCGAACGCCGCCTCCAACGGAGGAAGAGATGGAGCGACGAGCCGAGAGACAAGGCGTCGCTGACTGGTATTGCCGCATCGGGTCGGGCTTAGAGAACGAGTTTAAGACCGAGACGACTCAATCGGCGCTCGGCTTTACGGCAGACTTTCGTGACACGGAATTTCCCCGAGAAAAGGGACGCGTGTTGAATCTACTCCCCGATCCAGACGGAGACCGCGAGGACGGACTTCAGTTTCAGGTTTATACCTACCGCCTGGCTTCGCTCTTCGAGGTCGACGAATCCCAGATTCGAGAGCTTCTTCCGGAGGACCGGAATGACGATTGGCAGTACGCCAACGAGGACTTCGAAGGAGAGTGGTCCGGATCGGAAGGCTACTTTCATTCTGAAGATGAGATTCGCACTTTTGTAGACGGTATTAGGGACCTCGGCGGCTCTCCAAGCGAGCAGTAACGAGGCGCTTCACTTTCCGTTTAGATTGAAGTTTTTCGTGCCTGCTCCAAGCCTGTTGCTGAGTAGGTCCACCGTGCAGTGCTATTCTCTGGACGATTCAATCCGTTCGTCTATCTACATCCATCCAAATCCTCTGCACCGGTGATCTCCATCTCGCTCGGTATCCCTCTCGCGTGCCAACGCAAAAGCACTCACTTTCCGTCGAGCAGGTGTGGCAAGACCTCGTGACCTATGTGGTCCAGCAGGAGGTGGACGCAGTCGCGCTGACCGCAGATGTGTTCGACAATGAGAACGCGACCCACGAGTCTTTCTGGCCGCTGGAAAGAGGGGTCGATCGACTGATAAGGCCATTGTCGACACGAGTCACCCCTTTTCTGAAAACCACGACTACGATGTGCTACCTCGTCTCGATTAAATGGTAGATGCGAACCGTTTTCTGACCCAATTTCTGACCCACCCACAAAAGAAAAACCCCTGAGCCGCCACAAAGGGCGATTCAGGGGCTTGAGTTGTGGAGATGCCGGGAGTCGAACCCGGGTCCGCATGGCCGCACAGGTCGAGCCTCTACCTGCATAGTGGATGTATTGATGCTCACGTCCACCGTAGGCCCGTCCACAAGGCCGGGTGGGCGCAAAGGCTGGTTAAGCTTCGCCGCCGCCTCCTCAGCCGGAGGAGGAGACGACTACACCCTTTTTGTCGATGTCCTACGTGCCCCAAGGGTCAGGAGCCGCGTAGGACAGATGGGGGCGTTTACGCCGCCATCGCGTACGAGTAATCGTCCGCAGTTGCGTTTCCTAACAAGATTTACGAGCGTGTCAGGAAGCTCGGCAGGACAGCTCTCTGCGCGTTTGCCACACGTCGAAGCCGTGTCATCCCCATATGTGAAAGAACACCCGGTGAGAATCTCACCACTCATTTGGACCGCAATCGGACGCGTTTGTTTCAATGAACGAGAGGTCCGGCGCGTCCGCCCCGGCGGGCATCTTCTGCCCCGGCCACCCGTTGGGACGGCCCACCGGACGCGGTTTTCTGTTCAACAACGTCGTGTGTCGCATGCCTGAACGCCCCGATACGAATGACCCCATCTACGAGGACACGTTTGCGGAACCGGCCGACCGGGTGAACGCCTACACCGACTTTATCGCGATTGTGAAGCAGCTCCGGCGAGACTGTCCGTGGGACCGGGAGCAGACCCACGAGTCGGTGAAGCACCTGCTCATTGAAGAAGCCTACGAGGTGGTGGAGGCGATCGATGCGCGGGACTGGGACGAACTGGCGGAGGAGCTCGGCGATGTGTTCTTGCACGTGCTCTTCCACGCCACCATCGCGGAGGAGAATGGGCGGTTTACCATTCGCGACGTGATTGAGGCGGAGACCGACAAGCTGGTCCGTCGCCACCCACACGTGTTCGGGGAGCAGTCGGCCGACGGGGCGGAGGACGTCGCGGCGTCCTGGGAAGAGATCAAACAGCAGGAGCGCGAAGACGAGGAGGGGGCGCCCCCGTCGGTTCTCGACGGCGTCCCGGCGCAGCTTCCGGCCCTCCTCCGCGCCCACCGCACCCAGGAAAAGGCCGCGGGCGTGGGGTTCGCGTTTCCGGAGCACGAGGCGGCCTGGGCCAAGGTGGAGGAGGAGATCGCGGAGTTTCGGGAGACAATTGAGGAGGACGAATCGGGGGCGCGGCAAGAAGAAGAGTTTGGCGATGTGCTCTTTGCCCTCGTCAACTATGCCCGCTACGCCGACCTCAACCCCGAAAATGCGCTGCGCGAGACGGTCGACCGCTTTACGGAGCGCTTTCAGCATGTGGAGCGGCGCCTGTCGGCGCGGGAGGTGACCATCGACGAGGCGGACCTCTCCGAGATGCGTCGGCTGTGGGGCGAGGCGAAGGCGGCGGAGGCCGAGAGGGCGCCTGCATCCGAGGCGGGGGAGGCGTAGCGGAGGGGGGCGTGCACGTCCTGTCTGGTTTTCTTCGTGTTCTGCGAGGCTGTGATGGACGGTTCCTTCCCGCTTACGCACCCGGTGCTCGTCTTTGCCACGGTGATGCTCATCGTGCTGCTGGCGCCCCCGCTCTTTCGGAAGCTGGGGCTGCCGGGGCTGGTGGGGCTCATCGTGAGCGGGGCCGTGGTCGGCCCCCATGCGCTGGGGGTGCTCGAACGAGGGGACACCTTTGAGCTGTTGGGCACGGTGGGGCTGCTCTACCTGATGTTCACGGCGGGGCTGTCGCTGGACCTGAATCAGTTCATGCAGCACAAGAGCCGAAGCCTCACGTTCGGCGTCCTGTCGTACGCGGTGCCCGCGGCGGGGGCGTACGGGGTGGGCACGCAGGGGCTCGGGTTCGATCCGGCGGCGTCTCTCCTGCTGGGGGCCATCGTGGGGTCGCACACGCTCCTGGCGTACCCGGCGGCTGCGCGCCTCGGCCTTACGAAGAACGCGGCCGTCACCATGGCGATGGGCGGCACGATGGTGACGGACGTGGTGTCGCTGCTCGTGCTGGCGGGCGTGTCGGCGACGGTCGAGGGGGCGACGGGCCTTTCGTTCTGGGCCGGGTTTGTGGGGTTGGTGGTACTCTACGGGGCGGTTGTGTTTCTGGGGGTGCCCCGGCTCGGCCAGTGGTTTTTTCGCACCGTTCGCAATCAGGCCGATCTGGAGTTCGTCTTTCTGCTGGCCGTCGTCTTTGTGGTGGCCTATCTGGCGGAGCTGGCGTATCTGGCGCCCATCATCGGGGCGTTTCTGGTGGGGATTGCCCTGAATCCGCTCGTGCCCGAGCGCAGCGCGCTCATGCTGCGGATTGAGTTTGTGGGGGACGCCCTCTTCGTTCCCTTCTTCTTGATCTCCGTGGGCATGCTGGTGGACGCCGCGATGCTGCTGGAGGGGTGGACGGTGGGGCTGTACACCCTGGCGTTTGCCGGGCTCGTATGGGTCGGAAAGGGGGTGGCCAGCGGCATCGTGGGGTGGCTCTACGGCCTGAGCGCGTCCGAGGTGGGCACGGTCTTCGGCCTGTCGACCCCGCAGGCCGCCGCCACGCTCGCCGTGACGCTGGTGGGGTTCGAGATGGGGCTGTTCGGGGAGCCCGTCGTCAACGCGGTGGTGATGCTGATCTTGGTGACGGCGGTCGTGGGGCCGTGGGCCGTGGAGCGGTTCGGGCGAGCGGTGGCGCGGGCCGAGGCGGCCGCTCCGTACCGCCCTCCCGTGGGGCACCAGCGCATCCTTGTGCCCCTCTCGAACCCGGACACGGTCGAGGACCTGATGGACCTCGCCGTGCTGATGCGGGGGGAGGACTCGCAGGAGCCGCTCTATCCCCTCACGGTGGTCCGGGACGGGCCGGACGCCGACGTGGAGGCGCGCGTGGCGGCGGGGGAGGGGCTGCTCGAACACGCCCTCCTGCACGCGGCCGACGCGGAAGTGCCCGCGGTCCCGCTCGTCCGGGTCGACTACAACGTGGCGGATGGCATGGTGCGGGCCGTGACGGAGGAGCGCATCTCGACGATCGTGGTGGGGTGGAGCGGCGACAGCTCCGCCCGCAGCTTTGTGTTTGGCAGTGTCCTGGACCAGTTGCTGGCCGAGACGGAGGAGATGGTGATTGTGGGGCGCACGCAGGGGCGCATCGCGACGAACGAGCGGCTGCTGCTGGCCATCCCGCCCTACGCCGAGCGCGAGATTGGCTTTCCGGGCGTGGCGCGGGCCCTCAAAAGCCTCGCGGCCCACGCCGGCCTCTCCGTCGTGCTTCTCGCCACGCAAGACACGCTCGACACCCTCCGGCCCCGCCTCGACCAAACCCCGCCGTCGATGGAGATGGACGTACAGCCGCTCGACGCGTGGGCCGATCTCGTGGGGGTGCTCGATGCGCTGGCGACGCCAACGGACGTCGTGGCGCTCGTGAGCGAACGGGAGGGATCGGTGGCGTGGCGTCCGTCCCTGCGCCGACTGCCGGGGATGCTCACGCGGCGGTTTGCGGAGAGCACCGTCCTGACGGTGTACATGTCCGAAACGACGATTGCGGAGGCCACGGAGCCCGCCCCCCGTCCCGCATCCTCCCAGTCGCTGGCGGACCTCCTCCGGCCGGAGCACATTGCCGCCGGGCTGATGGAGACCGACGGGCAGGGGGAGCTGCATCGGCTGCTGCGGCAGACGGGGTGGGGGGACGCGGAGGCGTCGCGTCTCGTGCAGGACCTGCAGGCCACGCCCGAGTACGCCCCCGAACTGCGTCCCGGGGTGGCGCTCTACGCCACCCACAGCGAGTGGCCCGAGACCACCCGGCTATCCGTGGGCGTCAGCCCCTCGGGCCTGCGCCTGCCGGATGCCAGCCGGCCGGTCCACCTTGCGTTCGTCCTCGGCGGCGGCCGGGCGCTGGCGGCCGAGGCGTACCTCCAGCTGCTGTCCGAGATCACCCGGCTCGCGCAGACCGACGCCCTTTTAGAATCGGTCCGGGCCTGTGACGAGGCCGACGCGGTCCAACAGGAACTCCTGCGGCGGCTGCACCGGATGGACCGCGCGCCCCCGGCCCCGCCAGGGGCCTGACGCTGGGGGAAGAAGACGGAACATGTGGGGCGATCTTCTGCCGCCCTGCAACGTGTTCATGGGCGGGACAGTATGACCCACTGCTTTTCCCATCCAACCATGCCCATGTCCCACACCACGCTCGACGCCATCGCCACGGGCAATCCGCCCCTCCGACGCACCCAGCAGGAGGCCGCCGACTTTATGGCGGAAATCGAGCGACTGCCCGATGCGCTCCAGAACCGCCTTCCAGCCGTCTACCGCGGGTCGGCCATTGACCAGCGCTACACGTGCGTGCCGGACTACGGCCGCGAGGACCCGGACGAGTTTACGTTCTTCCCGAAGGATTGGAGCCTCGAACCGGCGCCCACGACCGAGGAGCGCAACGAACGCTACCGCGAGGCGGCCATCCCGCTGGCTGAGGACGTGGGCCGCCGTGCGCTCGACCAGGCCGACGTGCCGCCCGACGAGGTGACCCACGTCGTGGCCGTGAGCTGCACTGGCTTCTTTGCCCCGGGGCTCGACGTCGAACTCGTCAAGCGGCTCGATCTGCCGCCCACCACGCAGCGCACCTTTATCGGCTTTATGGGGTGCTACGCCGCGTTCAATGCGCTTCGCGTGGCGCACGGCTTCTGCCAGAGCCAGCCCGACGCCCGGGTGCTCGTCGTGTGCACGGAGCTCTGCACGCTCCACTTTCAGATCGACGATTCGCTGGAGAGTGTCATCGTGAACTCGCTCTTCTCCGACGGGGCCGCCGCGGCGGTGCTCAGCGCCCGCGACGGGGCCGATGCGCAGGGCCGCCTCGCCTACGCCGACGGCCGCTGTCACCTGGACGACGACTCGATGGAGGACATGACCTGGGCGATTGGCGACACCGGGTTCAAGATGGGCCTGTCGTCCCGGGTGCCAGATGTGGTGGGGGACAACCTCCCGTCCTACGTCGAGAATCTACTGGGCCCGCACGACCTAACGCCCGACGACCTCGACTTCTGGGCCGTGCATCCGGGCGGGCGTCGCATTGTCGAGGGCGCCCAGGAGGCGCTCGACCTGGCCGACGACGACGTGACCGAGAGCCTGTCCGTGCTCCGCGACTACGGCAACATGAGCTCGCCCACGATTCTCTTCGTGCTCCAGCGCATTCTCGAGCAGCGGGCGCAGGGCGACGGGGCGCCGCCGGAGCGGGGCGTGGCGATGGCCTTCGGGCCCGGCCTCACGATCGAAGGGGCCCTGTTTGAGCGCGTGTAGGTGGGGCGGGGGGCATTAGAGTTGGATTAAAGCAGGGGCGGGGCGGGCACGACCGCCCACGCAGCGCCGTACAGAACCGCCCGCTGGTCGCCCCCCCGAAGCCCAGGCCGATGTGTGCTGCCCCTCAGCTTCTCCTCGTTGAAGACGAGCCCGACGTGGCGTCCTTCATTCAACAGGGCCTCCGGGAGGAAGGCTACGAGGTGAATTGGGTGCAGGAGGGCCGGCGGGCGCTGGAGCATACGCAGCAGACAGCGGTCGACCTCGTGCTGCTCGACATCCGACTGCCGGATCTGTCGGGGATTGACGTGTGCGAGCGCCTCCGGCTTCACCAGCCGGGCCTGCCCATCATGATGCTCACGGCGCTCGACGCGGTCGAGGACCGGGTGAAGGGGCTCCGGGCGGGGGCGGACGACTACCTCCCCAAGCCCTTTGCGTTCGACGAGTTGCTGGCGCGGGTGGAGGCCCTCCTTCGGCGTGTGGACCGGACGGAGCAACCCGAGGGCCTGCGGGACGGGCCGCTCGTGTTGGACCCGGCGGCGCAGACCTGCATGTACGACGGGCAGAAGGTGTCCCTTACGCCCACCGAGTTCGATCTGCTCGCGTATCTGATGGCGCGGCGAGGGCAGGCGCTGAGCCGAGACACGATTCACCGGGACGTGTGGGGGCATGAGTTTGACCGGGGCACCAACCTGATCGACGTGTACGTGAACTACGTACGGCGCAAGCTAGACGAGGCGGGGTGCCCGTCGCCCATCGAGACGGTGCGCGGCGTCGGCTACCGGTACACCTCCTGTACGGACGAGGAGCACTCGCATGATTGAACTCACAAACGACGCGGATTCGTCGATCGACGACTCGGCGTCGGCCCGGCCTTCGTTTCGGCGTCGCCTGCTCAGTGTGGTGGGGCCGGCGCTGGCGATCGGGCTCCTTCTGCTGGGCGTGTTGGCGTGGGCGGCCGTCTACGTGGCGCTGCAGCGGAGTGCGGTGGAGGTGCTCCGGGCCGAGGCCAACGAAATTGAGGCCGACATCGTGCAGGTGGGGGGCACCCTGCAGGTTGGGGGGCACGCCTGGTCCGAGGTCCACCACCGCCTGGCCGATCCCCGTGTGGACCCCGTCTTCGTGCAGGTGTTTGACCGCAACAACCGTGTGCTCCGGGCCTCCACCAACATCGACTCGCTGAGCGCCCTCTACCCTGAGCAGCCCCTGGCGCCCACCACGCCGTACGACTGGATCCCGACCCTCCGGACCTTCGAGGCCGGGGGGCAGTCTCTGTACTACCTCGTGCGTCCCATCGTGAACGAGGGAACGACACAGGGCTACGTGCAGGTGGCGCGCCCGCTCCCGACGTACGAGGCGGCCCTTGCGCAGTATGGCATCGTCCTGGCCGTCGTCGTGGCCTTGTTGTTCGGGGGGCTCATGGCTGTGGTTGCCTGGGCGGCCACACGGGTCCTACGGCCGCTCCGCCGCATCACGGCGTTTGCCGAGAGCACCACCTCGGCCGACCTGGACGAACGCATTGCGGTGCCGGACGCCGCCGACCACGAAACGGCCCTGCTGGCCCGTACCGTCAACGGCCTGCTCGATCGGCTCGAAGAAAGCTTCGAGGCGCTTCGCACCTTTACCTCCAACGCGGCCCACGAGCTGCAGACGCCGCTCACGGTGCTCCAGGGCCACGTCGAAATTGCCCTGCGACGGTCCCGCTCCGCCGAAAGCTACGAGTCGACCCTCCAGCTGCTGGACCGCAAGCTGGGCAATATGGTGCGCACCGTCCGGGCCTTGCTTACGCTCACGCGGCTCGATCAGGGCGAGGAGTTGTCCACCGAGCCGGTGGCGCTGGGGGCGCTCGTTCGCGACGAAATCGAGGCCGCCCAGTCGCGCGCCGCGGAGAAGAACCTGGAGCTCTGGATCGAGACAGAGGAGGTTTGGGTGGAGGGGCAGCCCGACCTGCTCCGAGAGGCGGTGCAGAACCTGGTGGACAACGCGGTGAAGTATACGGAGGAGGGACGGGTGCGGGTAACGGTAACGGAGGAGGACGGCCGGGTGGTGCTCCGGTGTCAGGATACGGGAATGGGCATTGAAGCCGAAGACCTTCCGCATGTGGGGGGGCGTTTCTTTCGGAGCGCGGAGGCGAGCACCGCCGAGTCGGAGGGGAGTGGGCTCGGCCTGGCGCTGGTCCGTCGCATCGTGGAGGCGCACGGGGGGACGCTTCGGGTGGCCTCGACGCCGGGCGAGGGCAGCCAGTTCGACATTGGGCTTGCCGCGGCGCCCGCACCGACGACCGACGAGGCGGGAGGGTAAGGAACGCTCGTGGCGCCGGGATTGGTTGTGGCGGCCAGACCTCCTGCGCCCGCCAGTGGCAAACGCACGCCGATGGGCGAGCCCTCTCGGACGTCGCCGAGGGCCTGCAGCGCGCATCCCTTGCCCGAGGGCCGGCCGGTGGAGGCGCGGTGCTGCGGGCCGTCTGCCACGGACGTGAGGGCGGACCGCTCGCGGCGGGAAAGAGGAAGAGTCGCATCTCTAATGGGTCTCTAATCCACTTCTCATCGGGCCCTAAGATCCTGGGCAGGAAGGGAGCGTCCAAGGACGTGGCGGTTGCTGAGGGGCCTTCACGGCCGCGCAAGGCAATCGCTTTCGCCACGTTCTGACGATCGACCCTCCGCCCCCAGATGTCTGTTGCTGGCCTCCGCTGGACGGGTGTTCTGTTCCTGGTTGTCCTCATGATGGGGCCTTCGGCCCTCCACGGCCAGCCGCTCGCGGACTCCCTGACATTTGACGAGGCCCGAGACTTGCTGATGGCGAACAACCCCCGCCTCCGGGCCGCGCAGGCCCGGGGACGCGCCGCCGGAAAGGCCGCCCGCGCCGAGGCCCTTTTTCCGAATCCTTCGCTGAACGTCTCGGAGGAGCGGACGAACCTGGCGGGCGACGGCGTCGACGACCAGTGGTATCTCTCGATCACACAGCCGCTTCGCTATCCCGGGGAGCAGAAGGCCCGGTCCGCCGCGGCCGCCGCCTCCGCCCGCGCCGCCACCGCACAGGCCGAGGAAACGGCCGCGTCGATGTACCGCACCGTGCGCCGCCGCTACCTGGACGTGGTGGTCGCCAACCGCCGTCTCCGCATCCATCGTCGCTTTACCGAGGCCCTCCGGACGGTCGCCCGTGCCGCTCGGGTGCGGGTGGAAGAGGGCGATCTGGGGACGTTCCGGCAGGCACGCATTCAGACGGCGCGGGCGCAGTACGAGGACGGACTGGCGGAGGCCACGCGCGCGCTCCGCTCGGCGCGCACCGACCTCTTTTCCCTGCTCCGCCCCGATTCGACCCAGCGGGCCCGGGCAGACACTGCGGCGCCCCCGGAGGTCCCCGTCGCCGGAACGCTGCGGTACCGTCCCGTGCACGTGTCGCCGGAGGCCGCCCTCCAGCGGGCCCTTCAGCAGCGTGGGCGGATGCAGGCGGCCCGTGCCGCCCTGGCGGCCCAGCGCGAGCAGCTCACGAGCGCCCGCTACGGGCGCCTGCCCGACCTCAGCGTCTCGGCGGGGCCAAAGACGCAAAACGTCCCCGGCAGCGGCACCACCTTCGGCTTCACGGCCGCGCTCAACGTGGAGCTTCCTCTCTGGGACGGCGGACAAACCACCGTGGAGGCGACACGAAGCCGTCGGGCCGAGGCGCAGGCCCGTCGAGCCGCGGCCCGGCGCCAGGTGCAGACGGACGTGCGCACCGCGCTGAATGACCTGCAGAGCTACCGGACGCGCATCGAGGACGTCTCGCAGACGGTCCTGGCGGACACCGATTCGCTTCTCCAGAACGCCCAGTACGTCTACCAGGAGGGCGACCTCACGCTCTTCGAACTGCTCGACGCCATCGAGTCCGCCCGCTCGGCCGCCCTCCTGCGGACGCGCCTCACGGCCCAGTATGTCCGCGCCCTCTACGACTTGGAGTATGCCCTCGGGGTGGGGCCGTCCGACGCCCCCGTCGTGGTGGAGGGAGCCCTCCGCCCCCGCGACGCGACCCTGAACGGATCATCGTCCCGGTGATCCCCCCCGGACGACTGCTCTCTGATCCCTCTTGCCGCTATGACTCGTTCTCGCTCTTTGCGATCCTTCCCATTGCTCGCAGTGTTCGCCGTCGTCGCCCTTGCGCTGAGCGGGTGCGGCGGAGAGGACGGCGCTTCCCCGTCCGCGACCGCCGATACCACGGCCGCCCCAAACACGATCACCCTCTCGGCGGCGCAGCTGCAGGAGGTCGGCGTCGAGACCACGACGGTGACCGAGCAGCCGGTGACGACCACCCTGCAATTGCCGGCCCGTGTGCGCCCCAGTGCGGACCAGGAGGCCTTCGCCACGGCGCTCATCAGCGGACGCGTGGAGCGGCTCCACGTGTCGCCGGGCGACGAGGTGCAGCGGGGCGATGTGCTGGCGGAGGTGGCGGCGCCGGACTTCAGCCGGATGGTGGCGGACCTGCGACAGGCCCGCGACGAGCTGGACCGTCAGCGGCGGCTCGACGAGCGGGGCGTGGCGGTCGAGAAGAACCTGCGGGCGGCCGAGCGACAGTGGCAGGCGGCCCGCCAGCGCCTCCGCTCCATCGGGGTGCGGGCCGAGCGCATTGAGCGCGTGGCGACCGGAGACGACGACCTGTCCACGCTTCCGCTGGAGGCGCCCCTCTCCGGCGTCGTCCTCGACCGCATGACCGTCCTCGGCGCGCCGGTGGCCCAGGGCGACAAGCTCTACCACATCGCCGACCTCCAGCCCATCCGCGTGGTGGCGAGCGTCTTCGAGCGGTCGCTGGATCAGGTGCGCACGGGTCAGTCCGTCACCGTGACCACCCCGATGGCCCATCGCCGCTACGAGGGCACCCTCGACCGCATCACCCCGCAGGTGGACGACGAGAGCCGCGCCGCGAGCGCCCGGGTGGTGCTCGACAATGCCGATGGCGCGCTGCGGCCCGGCATGTACGCCACCGTCAGGGTCCGGCGTACGGGATCGCCGCGGGCGGCCCTCCCCGCCGATGTGCTGCTCACCGATGCCTCCGGCGCCTACGTGCTCGTGCGGGAGGGGGAGCGCACCTTCCGCCGCGTGTACGTCGACGCCGACGCCAGCGCCGATGGCGATGTGCCGGTGCCCTCTCTTGCGCCGGGGACCGAGGTTGTCTCGGGCGGGGCCTACCAGATCGTGAGCGCCCTGAACCAGCGTCAATAGGCGTCCGGGGAGGGCTCGCCTGAGCGTGGGGAGCGGGCCCGGGGGCATGGAGGCGCGGAGGGACCTCCAGTGGGACACTTCCCTCCATTCGACATTCGCTCCTCGACATGTGCCGTCGCCACGATGTTCGACCGTCTCGTCACGTCCGTCGTCAAGAACCGGGTGCTGATCCTGCTCCTCATGGCCGTGCTGGTGGGGTGGGGGATCTACAGCTGGCGTCAGGTGCCGGTGGACGCCTACCCGGAGCTCACCAACAACCAGGTGCAGATCCTGACGCGCGTGCCGGGCATGTCGCCCGTCGAGGTGGAGAAGCTGGTGACGTACCCCATCGAGATCAGCATGACCAACCTGGAGGGCGTCCAAAAAAATCGCTCGCTGAGTCAGTTCGGCCTGAGTGTGGTGACCCTCGTTTTTGAGGAGGACATGGACCCGTACTTTGTTCGTCGGCTCGTGTCCGAGCGGCTCAACCAGGTAAAGGGCGACCTCCCGGAGAAGGCGGAGCCGTCGCTGGGGCCCCTCTCGACGGCCCTGGGGCAGGTGTATCAGTACGCGCTGGTGGACACGCCGGAGGACGGGCGCTCGTACTCGGCCCGCGAGCTGCGCACGATGCAGGACTGGATCCTCGCGCCGGAGCTCCGCACCGTCAACGGCGTGGTGGAGGCCAATGCGCTGGGCGGCTTCGTGAAGCAGTACCACGTCCGCTTCGACCCCGACCAGCTCGTCAACTACGACCTCTCGCTCGATGAGGCCTACCAGGCCCTCCGCGAGAGCAATCAAAATTCGGGCGGCAACTACATCGTCCGCAACGACCAGCAGTACGTGGTGCGGGGCGTGGGGCGGTTGGGGGCGAAGGATCGCGACATTGTGGAGGACCTCAAGAACACCGTGATCGCGAGCCGCAATGGCACCCCCATCCTCGTGAACGACGTGGCCGAGGTGCAGATCGACCATGCGGTGCGGCACGGCGCGGCCTCGATGAACGGCCGCGGCGAAACGGTGGTCGGCATTGTGATGATGCGGCGGGGCGCCAATGCCCAACAGGTGGTGAACAACGTGCAGGCCAAAATGGACGACCTGAAGCAGGCCCTGCCGCCGGGCGTGGACGTGGAGGTGTTCTACAACCGAAACGAGTTGACGAGTGCGGCCATCTCCACCGTAACCACGAGCCTGCTCATCGGGGGACTGCTCGTCATCCTGGTGCTGCTTGGCTTTCTGGGGGACTGGCGCTCGGCCCTCATCGTGAGCCTCGTGCTGCCCATGACGGCGCTCACGACGTTCATCCTGATGAACTACTTCGGGTTCAAGGCAAATCTGATGAGCCTGGGCGGCCTGGCCATCGGGCTCGGGATGTTCGTGGACGGGGCGATCGTGATGGTGGAGAACATCTATCGGCTCCGGGAGCAGAACCCCGACGCCTCGATCGGCCTCATCGTGGTGCGGGCGGGGCGGGAGGTGGCCCGGCCCATTGCCTTCTCGGTGGGGGTCGTCATCGCCGTCTTTCTGCCCCTTTTCACCCTCCAGCAGATGGAGGGGCGCATGTTTCGGCCGATGGCCTACACCGTGTCCTTCGCCCTCACCGCCGCGCTGTTTCTGGCCCTCACCATGGCCCCTGCGCTGAGCTCGTACCTGCTGGCGTCGGTCGGGGCCGCCGAGGAGGACGCGTCGGGCGAGGCGGACGGGGCCGTGCAGGGAAACGGGCGGCGGGACCCGGACCGGGCCCTCCCCGCCGCGTCCGGGGCGACCAACCGCTTCGTCGGATGGCTGAAGGCGGCCTACGAGCCGATGCTGGACACCGCGCTTCGTCACCGCTGGGCGACCGTGGGGATCGGCGTGCTCCTCGTTGGGGGCGGCATTGGGTTGTTTGCCACGCTCGGGACGGAGTTTGCGCCGGACCTGGAGGAAGGCTCCGTCGCCCTCCAGGTGGCGCTGGAGCCGGACGCCGCCCTCCAGACGTCGACCGACGTGCAGGCGAAGGTGGAAACCGCCCTCACCTCGTTTCCCGAGGTCACCAAGGCCGTCAGCAAGACGGGGCGGCCCGCCGTCGCCTTCGATCCGATGGGGCAGAACCTGACGGACATGTTCGTGGGGCTGGCCCCCCGCGACACGTGGCGCTTCGACTCGAAGGAGGCGCTCGTGGATTCGATGCGGACGCGCGCGAACCAGATTCCGGGGGCCAACTTCGCGTTCACCCAGCCCATCGCCCTTCGCCTCGACGAGATGGTGAGCGGCACCAAGAGCGACATCGCCATCAAGATCTTCGGCCCGGACCTGGAGGAGCTGAAGCGGTTGCAGTCGGAGGTGTCGGCGGCCGTGTCCGACCTGCCGGGGGCGGCAGACGTGCTGCCCTCGCAGATTGCGGGCTTCGGCTACGTTGAGGTGACCATCGACCGGGACGCGGCGGCGCGCTACGGGCTGAGCGTGGGCCGCGTCCAGCGGGCCATCAATGTGGCCATCGGGGGCGAGGAGGTCGGCACGATTCTGGAGGACGACCGTCGGTTTTCGCTGGTGGGGAAATTCCAGGAGGCCTCTCGCAGCTCGGTGGAGTCGATCCGCAACGTCCCGCTGCAAACGCCGGACGGAGCGCAGGTGCGCCTCCGCGACGTCGCGTCCGTCCACCTGACGGAAGCCCCGGCCGAGGTCTCGCGCGAGGACGGAAAGCGCAAGATCACACTCGGGGTCAACCTGAGTGGGCGCGATGCCGGCAGCTTCGTCGCCGAGGCCCAGGAGGCCGTACGGGCGTCGGTCGACTTCCCCGCCGGATACACGGTGGACTGGGGCGGTCAGTTCGAGAACCAGCAGCGATCACAGCGGCGCCTCATGCTCATCCTGCCGATCACGCTGGCCATTGTGTTCGTGCTGCTGTTCATGACCTTCAACTCGCTCAGCCAGGCCGTTCTCGTGTTTCTCAACATTCCGGTGTCGCTGGTGGGGGGCGCCGTGCTGCTGTGGGCGATGGGGCTCTACATGAGCGTCCCGGCGTCGGTTGGGTTCATTGCGGTGCTCGGCATTGCGGTGCAGAACGGGGTGGTCATGATCAGCTTTATTGACAACCTGCGACAGCGGGGGCGGTCGCTCGTGCAGGCGGTGCGGGAGGGGGCCCTCTTGCGCCTGCGGCCCATCCTGATGACCACGCTTACGACGCTGCTCGGGCTCCTGCCGCTCCTGGTGGCCGAGGGCATCGGGGCAAATGTGCAGCGGCCCCTTGCGGCGGTGGTCGTGGGCGGCATTCCCACGCTCGTGGCGTCTACGCTGCTTCTGCTGCCCACGCTCTACGGCTGGTTCAATCCCGAGACCCAGTCCGAGCAGGCCATCGTGCGGGAGGTGGACGGTGGCGAGCAGCAAACGCTTCGGGGCAGCGTCACGGCGTAGCCCCGGAGACGGGCGATCTCTCGAGTGTCTCCGCGCAGTCTCCTTCGTATCCGTGCCACAACGCATCACCCACCCATGAACATGATTGTTGCCTACATTCGCCCCCTCGTGCAGGACGAAGTGGTGGAGCGGCTCCGGGGACTGGAGGTGCCGGGGGCCAGCCTGAGCGAGGTGAACGGGTTTGGGCGCGAGGCCGACCCCGACGGCGGAGAGTCCTACGGCCCGCAGGTGTCGCCCTACGCCGATATGGTGAAGCTGGAGGTGGTATGCTCCGCGGACCGGGTGGAGCCCCTCGCCCGCGCGATTGCGGAGGCGGCGCACACGGGCCGGCGGGGCGACGGCAAGGTGTTCGTACTGCCGGTGGAGCGTGGAATCGACATTCGGACGTTCTCGGTGGGGCCGGAGGACGAGAAAGAGGAGACGGAATGAGCCGGTAGCGCACGTGAGCGTGCCCAAGCGGACGGACATTGAAACGGCGGGCTCCGGTCCCACGGGACGCGCCTGGAGGGGAGGCGCCCAGTGGGGCAGGCCGCCCCCCGTTCTCCGAAAATCCGGCCGCGAGGGTGTACGTTTCGTTCTATTCTACTTCGTGCTTCCAATCACAGCGTGTGACCCACAGCCATGGGCCGATTCTTGGATCGATGGACCTGGATTCTTCCGCTGGCCGCACTGCTGGGCGTGGCGGGGGGAATCTGGACGGGCTGCGACTCCCATGACCCCGAGGCGCCCCGTCCCTTCTTCTCTGTGGATGACCGGGGAGGGTCTCGTTTCGACACGACGGCCCTGCGCGACCGCCTCAATCAGCTTCCCCTGGAGTCCGTGAGCGACGCGGAAGCGGCCAACCTTCAGTTTCTGCGAGAAGAAGAAAAACTGGCCCGCGACGTGTACCGGACGCTTTCCGAAACGTGGCCTGTCCGGGCGCTCGACAACATCTCGTCGAGCGAAGAGACGCACACCACCGCCGTTCGGCTGCTGCTGGACCGTTATGATCTGCCCGATCCCGCAGCGGGCCGTCCGCCGGGGACGTTTGCGAACGCTGAGCTCCAGGCGCTGCACGACTCGCTCGTCGCCGCCGGACAGGAGTCTGAAATTGAGGCCCTTAAGGTGGGGGCGGCGGTCGAGGAAATCGACATTTTGGACGTGCGGGACGCCCTTGCGACGTTCGTCGACAACGAGGACATCACCCTCGTATACGAGAACCTGGCCAAGGGCTCGCGCAACCATCTTCGGGCCTACGTGCGGACCCTGGGGCAACGTGGAATCACCTACGAGCCTCAGTATCTGGCCCCGTCGGACTATCAGTCAATCATTGAGAGCGAGATGGAGCGGGGCCCCAGCTGACCGCTGCTCTTGGGACCGGCCCGCTCCCCCCTTCAACAGAACGAGGCGTTCTTTCCCATCGCCTACGAACCCGAATTGCCCAACCTCGACCCATGTCTGCTGCCCACTGGCACCTTGTACTCAATCACATTCCCCTCCTAGGGATTCTCTTCGGCGCCCTCCTCCTCGCGTTCGGCCTCTGGCGCGGACAGGAGGACGTGCAGAAGGCCAGCCTCGGCCTCCTCGCCGTGGCCGGGCTTGCCATTATTGCCGTGTACCTCACCGGGGAGCCCGCGGAAGAGGTGGTGGAGGGCCTGGCCGGGGTCTCGCACGATGCGATTGAGGCGCACGAGCACTTCGCGTGGTACGGGCTCGTGGCGGGCCTGGCGACGAGCGGTGGGGCGCTCGGGGCCCTTCTGTACGGGGCCGTCCGCCAGCGGCTGGCGCGGTGGACCGTGCAGGGGACCCTCCTCCTCGCCCTGGTGAGCGTCGCCCTCATCGGGTACACCGCCAACCTCGGGGGCAAGATCAGCCACCCCGAGCTCCGCGGCGACACGGCCACGCAGGTCGTTTCCGAGGACGATCACGGCGAAGAGTAGGAAGGGGCGGACGGGGGAGGGCAAGATGGGGGGTGCCCCACCCTCCACACGGCCGCACCTACTTCTCCAGCCCCGGATTCCGGTTCAGGAACTCGTCGTAGAGCCGCGTCTGGCGGTTGTCGAGCGGCAGCTTGTAGCCGTCGATGAAGAGGTGCTGGACGTCGGTGTCGGGCTGGAGCGGGTCCCCGTTCGCCACGAAAAGGTTGGCGCGCTTGCCGGCCTCGATTGTGCCGACGTGGTCCTCGACATCAAAGATTTGGGCCGGGGTGGTCGTGATGGCCCGGAGGGCGTCTGTCTTGCCCAGGCCGTGGGAGGCGGCGAAGCCGGCGTGGAAGACGAGGTTGCGCACGTTCTCGGTTTTGCCGGAGCGGAGGGCCACCGGGACGCCCGCGTCGTGGAGCAGGGCGGGGGTGCGGTACGCCTTGTCGTAGCGGTCGCTCTCGCGGGTGGGCGGTTGCATGATCGACCCGACGAGCACGGGCACGCCGGCCGCCGCAATTTCGTCGGCCACGCGCCAGCCCTCCAGGGCCCCGCCCAGGATCACCTGGTCGAGCACGCCGCGCTCCTCGGCCCAGTCGAGCGCCTCAGAAATATCGGAGGCGGCATTCGCCGAGATGAGAATCGGTTGTTCGCCCCGGATGACCGGCACGAGGCTTTCCATCGCGGGGAGGTGGGTGGGCTGCCGGCGGGCCTCCGGCTGCACGGCCACCGCCGAGTCGATGGCGGCGTAGCGCTCGGCCGCGTCCCACACCTCGTTGAGCTTGTCGAGGGCCTCCTCCGATTCCTTTTTGATGGTCTCGGGAGAGCGGTCGTCGGAGGGCCCTTGGCGACCGATGGAGGGAAAGTCCAGCTTCGTGAGGGTGACCCCGCCCAGGTGCATCTGCTCGGGGGTGTAGCCGTGCAGCCCAATGAGGGCCGCGGTGCCGGGGAGCATTCCGGTCTCGGGCTCGGTGATGACCGCGGTGATGCCGTGAACGCGCGTCGTCGGGACGTGCACCGTGTTCGGGTTCACGGCGGTGAGGGCGTTCATGTGCGAGGTCAGGTCCCCAATTTCGTTAAAGTCCTGGGTTTCGGAGAGGGAGCCGACCTCCTGGAGCCCCAGGTGGGTGCCGCTGTCGATGAAGCCGGGATAGATCGTTTGCCCCGCTACGTCAATGGCCTCCGCGTCCGAGGGCACCGAGACGTTCGGGCCGACGGCGGCGATCGAGTCGTCGCGGATCACCACGGTCCCGTTCGCGACCGTGTCGCTGGGCGTCACGAGAATCTGGGCGTTGGTGAGGGCGTACGGCCCCTGCGCGCCCGGCGTGTTCTGGGCCTGGGCGGCGTGGGGGAGAAGCAGGCCTGCCCCGAAGAGCAGGAGGAGGCCCCACAGGCCGAGGGCGCGGGGCGAGACGGAGTCGGAGGAGAGCATGGGGATCAGCATCATCGGAAAAGCAAGCGGTCGAGAGCGCGGGGCGGAGCGACGGCGGTTACTCGGCATTCTCGAGCGTCACGCCCTGGTGGGTGGCCCGCAGGTGCGTCACGCCCTTCAGGCAGCTGTGGGCGGCGTGGCGGCTCCATCCGTCCCGGGCGAGGTCGACGGTGCCCTCGGGGTCGACCCGAAGACGCATGTCATCGGGGTCCTGCTCGTGGTCGAAGCGCACCACGCCGTCGACGTACGTGCGCTGGGGCTTCGTGTAGACGGAGAGCGGGTGCTCGTTGAAGATGGCGAGGTCGGCGGCTTTGCCTTCCTCGATGGAGCCGACCTCGTCGTCGATGCCGAGCTGCTTGGCCGGGTTGATCGTGATGAGGGAAAGGGCCTGCGTGTCCGACAGGTCGCCGTAGCGCTGGGTTTTGGCCGCCTGGAGGAAGAGGTCGCGTTGCTCCCCGGGGATGTCGGAGTTGATGGAGGCGTTCACGCCGTTCTCGGTGAGGATGGCGGCGTTGTAGGCGGTCGAGTAGTAGACTTCAAACTTGTAGGACCACCAGTCGGAGAAGACGGAGGCGCCGGCGCCGTCGTCCCCGAACGCAGCCAACTCGGGCGCCACCTTAAAGCCCTCGTTCACGTGGTGAAAAACGAGATCCTGCACGCCAAAGTCTTCGAGCACCTGCATGAGCATCAGCAGCTCGTCGGCGCGGTAGGCGTGCGCCTGCACCAGAATGTCGCCGCGGAGCACGCCGGCCAGCACCTCGAGGCGCTCGCTGTGCTCCGGCGGCTGCGCCCGATCGCCGGCCTGATAGGCCTGCTGTGCCTCCATGTAGCGTTCCGCCTCCGTCAGGGCCTCGCGAATCACCTGCTCGACGCCCATGCGGGTGCGCGGCACCTGGTCGCGGCCCTGTCCGTAGAGCCCGGTCGGGTTTTCGCCGAGGGCAAACTTCACGGTGCGCGGCGCGTCCTCCATCTTGAGGCGATCGGGATTCGTGACGCCGTAGCGCAGCTTGATGGTCTCGTTGCGCCCGCCAATCGGGTTGGCCGAGCCGTGCATCACGTGCGCCGTGGTGACGCCCCCGGCCAGCGCGCGATAGATGCCGATGTCGTACGGGTCGAGCACGTCGCCGACGCCCACCTCGGCGGTGACCTGATTGGTGGCCTCGTTGACGTTGCTGATGCCCATGTGCTGGTGCGCCTCGATGATGCCGGGCATCACGTACTCGCCGCTGGCATCGTAGACCTCCACGCCGCTGGGGGCCGAGAGGTCCTGGCCCACCTCCGCGATCTCCCCGTCGCGCACCAGAATGTCGCCGTTCTCGAGGGTGCCGTTCGTGACGGTGAGGACGGTCGCGTCCTGGATGAGCCAGTCGTTCGGGGCGTCGCCGCGCAGTTGGTCCTGCGCCGCGGCGGGGGTGGTGAGCAGCGTCGCGACGAGGACGACGCCGAGGGCAACCGGAAGGCGAGAGGAAAACACAGAAGTCATGGGGCGTGAAAACCGTGGTGCAAAAAGCAGGGGGGACAGGGGCGGGCGGCGGCCGATCAGCCGTCCGGCGAGCAGTCTAAAACTACTTCCTCATTGCATTCGGGGCGCTGGTGCGTTCGCCGGTGATGGTGAGGGAGGGGCCCGGGGTGGAGACGGAGCCCTCGAAGGCGTCCGCCTCTACGGTGACGGTGACGGAGAGCGAGGGGCCCTGCTCCGGCGACACGGTAAAGGAGAGGGTGGTGCCGTCGAACGAAATGGACTCCAGTTCGCTCTCGGTGCCCTGCGAATTCGTGATGGTCCCCTCCAGGCCCGACTGGTCGCCCTCGAACGTGAGGGTGCCGGACCGGTCGCCCTGCGGCGTCTCCAGGGTGTACGACCAGGTGCCGAGGACCTTCGATACATCGCCGGAAATCTCTCCCGAGCCGCTCCCGTCGCCGCTATAGTCGTACAGCTGCCCGTCGACGAACACGTGCTGCACCTTCGTGTCCTCGGCAAAGTAGGAGCCGTCGGTCACAACGAGGTTGGCAATCTTGCCCTCCTCGACCGTGCCGAGCCGGGTGTTGAGGCCGAGGACGGAGGCGGGCCGCGTGGTGAGGGCGGCCAGCGCCACGGATTCGGGGAGGCCCTCGTCGATCATGGTGCGGAGGTTGTCGCGCACGTCGCCGGCGTCGGCTTCACGCGTCGTAAACCCAAAGCGGAGCCCGGCCTCATGCAGGGTGGCGGCGGTTTCGAGGTAGTCCTGCCGCTCCATCGCGTGGCGAAGCTCCAGGTTTTCCTCTTCGTCGGGGACGGACGCGTGCGTGGGCGTCCGGGCTTCGGGGCGGTAGTAGCGCGACGGCGAGTCGGTGGTGTCGGCGATGGTGGTGTCGCCCTCCGCGGAGCGCGTGGGGGCCTCCGGCAGGTCGAGGGTCAGGAAGAGGTGGGCGTCGGTGTTCTGCAGGGCATCGACCGTGGCGTGGCTTTCGGCGAGGCCCGCCAGCACGAGGGGAACGTCCAGTTCCTGCCGCAGGTCGAGGACGCGGTGGATGGGGAGGGCGCCGTCGGCGTAGAATGCGAGGGGCGTGTCGCCGTCCAGGACGGGAAAGAGGGCGCTGTGCACCGGGTCCTGCGGCGGGCGCCGCTGGCCGGTGGGGTCGCGCTCGTACGCCGTCTCCAGCTCCTGGCGCCGCTCGGCCTCGCGGACGAGCTGGCGCAGTTTGGCAATCACGGCCATCTCGGTGGCCGGGTACACGTATCCGTCGGCGGTTTCAAGCTGGCCGAAGAGGGTGGCGTCGGACGTGAGCACCATGTCGCTGGCCGAGGTGCCGCCGTAGAGGGCCAGGGCGCCGGAGCCGGGGAGCATCTGGCCTTCGGGCACCACGTGCCCGGCGGTGAACCCGGCCTTGCGAAGGCCCTCCAGGCCCGACGCGTCCGGCGTCAGGAACGAACGGACGGACCGGTCCGGCTGAATGCCGGCCGCGTCGAAGGGCGGATCGCCGGGGTCGATTTCTTCGCCGTTGTCCCCCTCGTCGTCCGGCATCTCGACGCCGGCGTGGGAGAGGCCGTCGATGAAGCCGGCGTAGACCGTCAGCGAGTCGGCGGCGATGCGGCGGGCGTCGTAGGGCACCTCCACGTCCGGCCCCACCGCTTCGATGAGGCCGTCGCGCACCACCACGGTGGCGGATTCGAGGACGTCGCCGGGGGCCTGCACCACGCGGGCGTTCTCCAGGGCGTAGGTGTCGGTGACGTCGGGGACCGTGAAGTCGTAGTCCTGCGCGTGAAGGGGCGGCGCGGCCGCCAGAAGCACGGCGAGGGCCAGCAGGCCGAGGCGGCGGAGGGGGGAAGCAGTCATGCGGAGACGGGCAGCCGGTGGAAGCAATCGACAGACAGTCCCCAACATAACGGCGCCGTCCCCCAGTGTCATCCGGTCTATCGTACGATCGTGCAATTCGTCGTGCCGGAGGGCCGTTTCGGCGGTGGATGCACGAGCGGCGGCGGGCGTCGATCGGGTCGGGAGGCAGTCCGCCGGAGAACGGGGACGCCTGTGTCTCCCAATTAATCCACCTGCCGCTTCAGCATCGAAAGGCGCTCGACGACCTCCGCCCGGTCCATCTGTCGGAAGCGCTCGGGGAGCAGGTCGCGGCTCGTGCACTCGAGGACCGCGGCCAGCTGTTGCAGCTCCACCTCCGTGGGGTAGGTGGGCGGAATGAAGTCGTTGACCGTCGCCTGCAGAAGTTCGGGCGTCACGTGCCCGTCGTTCTGGCCCGCGGCGCGGAAGGCGGCCCGCGTGAGGACGGCCTCCATGTCGGCCCCGCTGTAGGTGCGCTCGCCCTCCAGCAGCTCGCGCGGTACGTCGTCCATCGGCAGGTCCACGCCCGTCCGGTTCATCATCACCCGCAGCAGCTCCTCGCGGTCGGCCCGCGTGTGGGGGTAGAAGAGCGAGAGGTGCTCCTCGGCCCGGCCCTGCCGCTTCAGGTCGACGGGCATGAGGTCGGGGCGCGCCGTGACGAGGAAGAAGATCACCTTGCCCCGGTGCTTGGGGTTGCTCATGAACGAGACGATCTGCGAGAAGACGCGCTGGCTCACCCCGCTGTCGCCCTGTGCGTCCCGGTCGCCGAGGGCGGCATCGGCCTCGTCGATCATCACGGCCACCGGGGTCATCGCCTCCAGCAGGTTCAGGATTTTCTCCAGGTTGCCCTCCGTCACGCCCTGCCACTGCGAGCGGAAGTTCTTGAGCTTCACCATCGGGATGCCGATCTCCCCGGCAAAGCAGTTGATGAGAAAGGTTTTGCCGCAGCCGACGGGGCCGCTGACCAGGTAGCCCATCGGGAGCACATCGTGCTGCCCCGTCTGCACGGCGCGGGCGGCCTGTCGCAGGTGCTGCTTTGCCTCGGTGTGGCCGGCCACGAGGTCGAGCGTGTTGTCGGTCTCGATAAATTCCAGCAGCCCGTACGCCTCGGCCTCAATGAACTCCTTCTTCAGGTCCGAGAGCGTGTCGGCCGTCAGCCGGTTTTTGTTCTCCAGCGTGTCGGCCAGGATGGTGCGGAGCTGGGTGTAGTTGAGGCCCGCGCTGTTGCTGGCGAGGGCGGGGCCGGACACGTCGGAGTGGGCGGTGAAGGTGTCGTGTCGGTCCTCGAGCGCCCACTCGATGTATTGCCGCCGGTCCGATTCCTCGGGGATGGGCACGTGGATTTCGGCGGTGTGCGGGCTCTGGACGAACTGCTGGTTCAGGTCCGTCAGGTTTTCGGTGAGGAGCGTGAGCGTGAAGTCGTTCTCCAGAAAGAGCGACTCGCGCGACCACTTTTGCAGGTAGACGAGTGCCTGCCGGTCCTCGGCCGAGTACATGGAGGCCTCGGCCATGGGCACGATGGTCTCTGCGTAGTCGAGGATGCAGGCCACGCGCTTCCCGTCGGAGAGGCGGAGGCGGAAGTAGTTTTCCAGCAGCGAAAAGACGCGCGGCGGGTCCTTCGGCAGGTTCTTCTGGTACTCGGTGCCGAAGATGGTGTCGTGGCCCGAGAGGGCGCGGTTGAAGTCTTTTTTGGAGGCCTCGTCGGCAAAGTGGATGCCCGCGCTCCGGTCGTAGAACACCACCAGGTCGCGGGCGGCGAAGAGGTCGTCGGTGAGGAAGCGGCGCAGCGACGGGTAGATCCGGTGTCCGTCGCGGTCCTGTGTAGGCACCACGTCGCGGATGTCGCCGTGCAGGATGAAGGTGGAGACGGTTTTGGTGAAGTACTTGCGCGCCAGTTCCTGGGCCCAGGACGGGTAGTGGGCCGTGTAGGGGGCGAGGTCGGACGGCGTGGGGGAGTCGGAGGG
>NCRC01000014.1 GCA_002894685.1 Salinivenus lutea | reverse complement strand
GCCCCGCCGCCCCCTCGTTCCGCCCGCCCGGATCGGCCCCACGAAGCCATTCATCGAACGACGGCACCTCGCCAACATCCTCCATGAGGAGCACGGGCAGCGTTTCGTTCACGTCCACCGGCCGTGGGGCGCGGACGGCAGGGCTCGTCACGTCCGCCAGCCGCCCCCCGGGCGACAAGGCCTCCAGGCAGCGGGCCTCCATGAGGAGCCGGCTCGGGGCCAGGGGCGTGTTCGGGTCCGCGGCAATGTAGGGCGGCGCGTACTTCATAATCAGCGAGCGATTGGCCCCCGGCACGCGCCAGACGACGTTCAGGTTGCCGCCCGGCAGTCGCCGCGGCGCACCGGTGGGCTCCCCGCTGGGGAGTCGCCCGCTCACGTACCGCCGGACCGCGCTCGGCGTCTCGAACTGTGCGGTCGTCGCAAAACTACTCATCGGCCTTGAATCGGTAGATTGTATTCGGAAACTCGACCGGCTCCGCGTCCCGCAGAAACGCCGTCACGATCCGTTCCTGCTCCTCCCGCGAGCGGTCGAGGGTGGCGGAGAGAGCCTCCTGCTCGGGCGGGTCGCGATCGGGAATCGAGTACTTGTGCCCCACCACGAGGCCGGCACACGGAATCTCAAGCTCATTCGCCAGCACCACCTCGGGCCCCAGCGTCATCGAGTTGACCTGCGCACCGAGCCGCGGGAGGGCCCGGTTCTCGGCGGCGGTTTTGGAACGCGGCCCCTGCACGTAGGCGAACGTCACCGCATCGGCAATGGAGGCGTCCGCCGCGTCGGCCAGGCCGCGGACCTGCGCGGTGAGGGCGGTGGCAAACAGGCTGTCGTCAATCACGAGGTGTCCGTGCGCCGGCGACGGGTCGGTGAACATCGTGCACGCGCTGCCGTCGGGCAGGCGATTCTCCAGCATCAGCAGGTCGTCGACCAGGAGCGGTCGGTTGATCGGCACCTCGGGATCCAGCACCCCCACCGAGCTGGTCACGAGCAGCGCCCCGCAGCCGATCTGCTTCAGCGCCGCGGCCTGGGCGCGGTAGTTGATTTGGTTCGGCAGTCGGCGGTGGGGCAGGCCGTGGCGAAAGAGCACGTACGCCGATCGGTCCGTCCCCGCGACGCGGTGGAGCGTCTGCTCGCCCCACTCCGTCTTAACAGTCTCCGGCTCCAGGGTCAGCGCCCCGGGCAGCGAATCGGAAAAGGCACTTCCAAGAATGGCGGCAACACTCATGAGGCTGGAAATTTAGGAGTGGAGCAATCGGGACCCGTTCTCCATCTGTGCCCGTCGACACAGGCCCCCGCGGCTAGAATTCGTACCGCACGCCGAACTGGAATTGGCGCGGCGGCCCGGCGTTTTTTTCCTCAATGTCGGAGCCGGGCCGGCCCACCTGAATCTGGTTGCTCTGCGTGGCGTTGTTGGCGAAGCCGCTCAGGTTCTTGGTGTTGAGCACGTTGAACACATCGGCCTGCGCCACCACGCGCCCCCTGCCCAGCGACCAGCCGTACTGGGCACTCAGATCGAACCGATACGACCAGGGCAGGCGGTCGGTGTTGCGGGACGCGCCCGGAAAGCGGTCGCTGTCGCCCACGTACTGCCCGCCGCGATACGTCCCGTCCCCGTTCAGGTCGCGGGTGCCGAAGCACACCTCGTCGGCGCCCCCCGTCCCCGGCTCACACGCGTTGGGCACCCGGTTGATGGGCTGCCCGCTCTGGAACAGGCCCGCGAGCGTCACGCGCAGCCGGTCCGTCGGGTACGCCGATCCGATGGCACTGATCACGTGCCGCCGGTCGTTGACCGAGGGGCCCCACTCGTCCTCGAAGTCGTTGGCGTCCGCGGCCCGAAAGTTAATGTCGTCGGTATTGTTGCGCCGGCTCGACAGCGTGTAGCTGAGGCGGTACGAGTAGGCCTCGTTGCCTCGATCCTTGATCAGATTGAAATTGGCGGCCCAGTAGCGCGCCTCGCCCGCCGTCTCCGTCATGGTGATGCGCCGGGCCCCGCCCGGGCCGGGCGTCACCGGCCGGGCCTCATTGGCCTCCTCCACGCTCCGCACGAGATCGGACGGGTCCCGGTCGGGGTCGTTGAGGACCTCTTCCAGCTCGGCCTCAGTGATTTCGTGGGAGGACGGCGCGTTCAGGTCGCGGATGCGGTAGAGGTTGTTCGTCCGGGTGTGGATGAGGTCGACGTACGCCAGGAGGTCGTCGCCAAACTGGCGCTGCACCCCGAGCGAGAACTGGTGCGTCTGCGGGTTTTCGTACCCGTTCGGATTCAAGATCTGGGCCTGGCTGAGCACGTTCGTGGGCGTGCCCTCCACATCCGCGGCCGTCGGCCCCTCCAGGTAGGCCGGGGGCGGGCTCTGGCCGAGCGTGCGATTCCCGTTGAAGGTCACCTCGTCGACGTTGGTCCCGGACGGCAGGATCCCCTGATCGATAAGCTCGCCGATCTGCTCCTTGAACCCCTCCGTGTTCGTATTCACCTGCAGCGCATCGCTGACGACGGAGTAGACGATCTTGTCGTAGAAGATGCCGTAGCCGCCGCGCAGGGTGGTGCGGGCATCGACCGAGTAGTTCAGGCCAAGGCGCGGGGCAATGTTGTCCCAGTCCCCGTGCTCGCGTCCCAGGGTGGCCTCCGACAGGCTGTCGTAGTCCCAGCGCAGGCCCGCCGTCACCGTCAGATCCGAGACCGGCGAGAACTCATCCTCCACGTACAGCCCGATCAGATCCTGGCGCGTGCCGAACGAGGAGGGACGGAGCTCGACGCGGTAGTCGGTCACCGCAAGGTCCTGAGGGGTCGCCCCCAGCGCCCCGGGCAGCTCCGCCGGCGTCAGCGACGGGCCGACGTCGGCCCCCTGGAAGCGCTCGAACTGCGACTGATTCAGCTGCACCACGTAGTTCCCGTTCGGGTTGCCGCCCCCGGTGAGGCCGTGGTCGGACATCAGGACGTCGACGCCCGCCTTCAGGTGGTGGTCGCCGAGGGGGTACGACACTTTTTGCTGCAGCTGGAACGTGTTCTCCACGCTGTCGAACGCAAACCCTGGATGGCCGAGCACGGCCCGCGTTGTGCCATCGGGCCCCTGCACGTCCACCCGCGGGCTGTTCGGGTTTGCCGGATTTCCCGCGTCCCAATTGAACCGGCTGTACTGGACATTGCTCTCGTACACAAGCTTGTCGCCAACGTAGGTGTTCTGGAGAGCGGCGTGGACGCCGTCGCGCTCTTCCGTGCTCGCCGCGCTGGCGAACGTGACGCCCCCCGTGAGTCCCCCGCCCTGGTTGTCGATGTGTACCCGATTGGCGTTCAGCCGCACCGTGGAGCGCCACCGTTCATTCCAGCGGTGATCCACTCGGGCCGAGGCGTATGTGAGGTGGTTCTGGCCACTGATCGTCTCTCGCACGCCGGGTGCATCCAGCAGATTGTCTTTGAAGTCCGCCGTGTGCTCCAGGTTGACGTGGATAAAGGTCTGGTCTTCTACGATCGGGCCGCCCAGCGCAAAGCCGGCCTGCTGCCGATGGAAGCCCTCCTTCACCTGGTTGCCCGACAGGTCCCGCTGCGTGAGCTCGTCGCCCGCGTCGTTCGTAAACTCGCCGTCCAGCGGCTGGCCGGGGCGCGTGAGGTAGAAGGCCTCGCCCGTCCACTGGTTGCTGCCCGACTTGGTGGTGACGTTGAAAATGCCGTTGCCGGTGCGCCCATACTCGGCGGAGTAGGTGCTGGCAAGCACCGTCACGTCCTTCACGATGCCCGTGGGGACGTCGAACTGAGGGCCCCCCAGGAACTGCTCGTTGTTGTCCATGCCGTCGATCAGGTACTGGGTGTAGAGCCCGTTCGTGCCGTTGATGCTCACGTTGGGGGCCTCGGCAAAAAAGCCGGTCGACGGGGTGACGTTGGGCAGGCGGTAGAGGCTCTGAGTAAAGTTGCGCCCCTCCACCGGCAGGCCCTCCAGCGCGGCGGCGTCGAAGCTGGACGACACCTCCGCGTTCACCCGGTTCACGTTGGCGATCCCCCGGCGGCCCTCCACCACCACTTCGTCGAGTTCAACCTGAGCAATCGGGGTCAGCAGGAGCGTCACGCTCCGGGTAACGTTGGAGCGCAGTTCGATGCCCGTGCTGCGGGTGGCATAGAAGCGGTCGTTGTCCTCGAGCGCGACGGTGTACCGGCCGGCGGTGGACAGGCCCCGCCACTCCACACGGCCCTGCGCGTCGGTCGTGCGCTCGGCCTCCACTCCAATCTCGTCGTTAACGAGCCGGATCGTCACCCCCGAGGCGGGGGCATTGGCGTCCATGTTGACGGCGTGCACTTCGAGGGTGGCCTGTCCGTGGGCCGTCGGCACCAGAAGTGCGGCTCCCAGGGCAAGGGCCCACAGCGGAAGACGTACAGTACGGGTTGAGCGGGCGAGGATGGGGTATAGAGACGTCATGGGCAGGGGATGGACTGCGGGGCCCCCGCACGCGGACGTCGTCCTGCCACAGGATGGCAACGGCCGACGGTCTGTACCAGAACGCGCGCAGGGACAGATCGAACGAGCACAACAGGGGGGAGCCGCCCCTTCGACAACTGGAGGGGCGGTGCGGCTGCGCCGCTCCCGTTGCCCACCGCAGGACCACAAACCAGAGTGTCCCGGCGGGATCGGGGCGGCCTCACGCAGCCGATACGACGTGCTCGTTCGTTGGGGGCGCCCGGGAGCGGTGCGACGCACCGCGACGGGTGGAGAGAGCCCGTGCGGCCCCCTCTCGCTCAGAGGGGGTGCCCAGCACCTGCCGGAGTTGCGTCAGCAGGACCACCGGGGCCGATGATCGTCGGCTCAGCAGCGAGAGAAGGTCCCGATGCCCGTTCACGTCGTCCCGAGGGGTGAGCAGGGCCGGGGCGGTGCCGGCCGCCGCCTGCAGGTGACGCGCAAGCGCCGGAAAGAGCCTCGGCGTCGTCCACGGCAGCGCCCCAAACTGCTCTCGGTTGAAGTGCTCGCGACTAAGACCAATGAGGTAGGCCCCGTCGCGGTCGGGGGTCGGGCCCAGGACGGGCGCGCCGTCTGTCAACCGTTGCGCGATGCGCGTCCAGTCGACTTCGTGGAGACGCGGGCAGTCGCTTCCCACCGCGATGACGTGGTCGTATCCTTCCGCAAACGCATCGGCCACCGCGTTGGTGAATCGCGCACTGAACCCCTGTCCTCGCTGCTGGGCGTCCGTCGCCTCCAGGACGGGCAGGGGGCTGTTGTGGACGGCCCGCCGGGTGTGCTGATACAGCGTCTCGGCCACCTGGCGGTGCTTCGCGTAGTCCCGCCGCACGAACTCCTTGTTTTGCCACTCCCGCTCGGGGCGGTGGCTAAAGAACAGAATGGCGGTATCGTCGCCGGTCGGGTCGATGGGACTGCGTGCGGCCGTGAAAGAAGTCGCTTCAGGCAAATTGGGTGGCGTTTATCGCCGCTTCGTTACACCATGGGCGTCTCTGATGCTCAGAAGGGGCTACAGGTTCGCCCGAACTCGCCCGTCCGACGGCGCCCCGTCGCCGGAGGCGGCCGGCGACTGATCGGCGTACTGCAGGTCGTGGAGCTTGCGGTAGAGGCCGTCCTGTGCCAGCAGTTCCTGATGGGTGCCGCGCTCCCGCACCTCGCCCTTGTGCATCACCAGGATCATGTCCGCGTCCTGGATCGTGGAGAGGCGGTGCGCGATGGCGAGGGTGGTGCGTCCCTCCGTCAGCCGCTCCAGCGCCTGCTGGATGAGGGCCTCCGTCTCGGTGTCGACGCTGGAGGTGGCCTCATCGAGCACCATCACATCGGGATCGTACAGGAGCGCCCGCACGAACGCAAGCAGTTGCCGTTGGCCGTGGGAGAGCGACGACCCGCGCTCCTTCACGTCCTGCTGGTACCCCTCCGGCAGCCGCTCGATGAACTGGTCGGCCTGCACAATCTCGGCGGCGCGCTTCATGCTCTTCTCGTCGATCGACGGGTCGCCCAGGGTCAGGTTGCGCTCCACCGAGCCCGAGAACAGAAAGACGTCCTGCAGGATGAGGCCGATGTGGCGGCGGAGGGCCTTGAGGCGCAGATCCCGAATGTTCACGCCGTCCACCAAGATCTCGCCCCGCTGGATCTCATAGAAGCGCAGCAGCAGGTTCATCACGGTCGACTTCCCGGCCCCGGTTGCGCCCACCAGGGCCACCGTCTCGCCCGGCTCCACGGTGAAGGAGACATCCTTGAGCACCCAGTCGGGGTTGCCCTCGTTGTCGTCCTCGTAGGCGAACCACACGTTGCGAAACTCGATGCGGCCCTTCACGGCGTCCAGCTCCACGGGGTCGTCGGGCTCCGGCAGGTGGTGGTCCTCATCGAGCACGCCGAAGATGCGCTCCGCCCCCGCCATTGCGCGCTGGAGCGTGTCGTACTGATTGGACAGGTCGCGGATCGGCTCGAAGAACTGGCGCGCGTACTGAATGAACGCCACCAGCACCCCCAGCGTGAGGGCCGATCCGCTGAGGGCCCCCACTCCCCCGTACCACAGCACCGCCGCCAGCGCCACCGTCGAGATAAACTCGATGGACGGCCAGAAGATGGCGTAGTAGAAGATGGTGCGGATGTGCGCCGCGCGGTGATCGTCGTTGATGCCCTCGAACCGGTCCATCTCTTCCTCCTCCCGGTTAAAGAGCTGCACGATGTGCATCCCCGTCACGTGCTCCTGGATGAAGGAGTTGAGCCGGGCAATCTGCTTGCGCGTCTCGCGGTACTGCTCGCGCACGTTGTTGCGGAACCAGAACGTGACCCACACCATGAGCGGCATCACCAGCAGCGTGACCACGGCCAGCTGCCAGTTCAGCGTGAACATGAAGTAGGCGATGAAGAAGAGCTTGAAGAGGTCGCCCAGCGCCACGATGAGGCCGGAAGAGAGCACGTCGCTGAGCGCCTCCACGTCGCTCGTGGTGCGCGTGATGAGCCGCCCGATGGGGGTCCGGTCGAAGAACGAGAGCGGCTGGTCCTGGATGTGGCGGAAGACGGTGGTCCGCAGGTCGTAGATGGCCCGTTGGCCGATGTACTGCGTGAGGTAGTTTTCCGCAAAGGAGAGGAGCCCCTCCCCAATCAGCGCCAGGAAGAGGAACAGGATGATGCGCTGCAGCCCCTCCAGGTCGCCGACGACGATGTAGTTGTCGATCCCCTGCTGCACGAGCCAGGGCCGCAGCGGGCCCAGGAAGGACCCCACGAGCGTGATGGTGAGCGCGAGCACCACCCATCCGGCGTAGGGCTTCAGGTACTGCGCGATGCGGCGGATGAGCCGCCCGTCGAAGGTATTCACCTCCCGCACGGTGTCGTCGTCCTGCATGTAGGGCGTCTCGTCGTCAGCCAACGGGGAGGGTGAGGCTGTGTGGGAAAATTGCGCACAATGTCGTCAACCGGCAACCCAGGGGCGCGTTCAGTGTTGCGGGAGGCCGTGGCGGGGGCACCGTCCCATTCCCTACGCGTTACGTTCCGCTGTTCGCTGCGCCGGGCTCTTTCGTGCGGGGGTCCATGGAGTAGCGCCGGAGCTCCTCGGCGACCGCGGCGTCGGGAAAGACGGCGCGCGCCTCCGCCTCCAGCGTGGACGGATCGTCGTAGCGGGCGCTAATGTGGCCGAGGAGCAGTCGGCCGGCCCCGGCGTCGCGCGCCACCGTGGCCGCCTCCCGGGCGGTGCTATGCCCCGTTTGGACGGCACGAGACTGCAGGTCTTCGGCGAAGGTGCCTTCGTGGTACAGCAGGTCTGCGTCGTCCGCGAGGGCACGCCCTCCGTCGCAGGGCCGGGTATCGGTCACGTAGGCGAACGCGATCCCGGGGCGCGGCGGGCCCAGCACCTGCTCGGGCCGCACGGTGGTGCCGTCGTCCAGCGTCACGGGCTCTCCCCCCTGCAGCCGCGCAAACGCCGGGCCTTCCGGCACGCCCAGGGCGCAGGCGCGCTCGGGGTTGAACCGTCCGGGGCGCGGTCGCTCCTCCAGACGAAACCCCATCGTGAAGGTGCGGTGCGCCAGCGGACGCGCGGTCACGGTGAACTCGTCGGTCTCGTAGACGGTGGCCGCCGTCAGGTCTTCTCCCCCCTCCGTGATCCGCACCGGGAACGGGCAGTCGGCGGGCGCGGCGCCCGGGATGGACTCCAGCATCGCCCGCCCGCCCGGCGGAAGCACGAGGGTCACCGGATCGGTTCGCTGCTGGAGGGCGAGGGTCGAAAGCAGCCCGGGCAGGCCGTAGCAGTGGTCGCCGTGCAGGTGCGTCACGAAAATCGCGTCGATCCGTGCCCGGCTCAGGCCGGCGTGCAGGAGCTGATACTGCGTCCCTTCCCCACAGTCGAAGAGCAACACCCGCCCCTTCCGCTCCACGGCCAGGGCCGACAGGTGTCGCTCTTTGGTGGGAACGGCGGAGGCCGTGCCGAGGGGGATGACGTCAGTTTTCATCTATACAGAAGGCCTCGTGTCGGGCAGGAATACACTTTGACGGGAGGGAACGTATTGCGTAGTGCGTATTGCGTATCGCGTATTGCGTAGTTCGTATTGCGTGGTTCGTATTGCGTATCGCGTATTGCGTCTCGTGCCGGTAGAAGACACGCGATACAGACGACGCAGTACGGGCTACAGCGCCTCAATCTCCTCCTCCAGTAGCTGCTTCTCGTGAAGGTCGGCGTACAGCCCCTCCTCATCCACCAGCTCCTCGTGGGTGCCGCGCTGCACGATGTTGCCCTGCTCCATCACCAGAATCAGGTCGGCCGCCTGCACCGCACTTAGGCGATGGCTCACGATCACGAGCGTGTGGTTTCCCTGCCGCTCGCGAAGCGACCGGAGGATGTTGCGCTCCGTGGCCGTGTCGACCGCCGACAGGGCATCGTCGAAGATGAGGACGCGGGGATCCCGAATGAGCGCCCGGGCGATGGACGTGCGCTGCTTTTGTCCGCCGGAGAGCGTAATCCCTCGCTCCCCCACGTACGTCTCAAACCCGTCCGGAAAGTCCTCGACGTTCTCCAGTAGGTCCGCTTCCCGGGCCGCCGCCCGGATCTCGTCGTCGGGCGCGTCCAGGTCACCAAAGGCGATATTGTTCGCCACCGTGTCGCTAAACAAGAACACCTCCTGTGGGACATAGCCCATGTGCTGCCGCAGCGTCTCCAGCGGAATCGTGCTCACGTCGTGTCCGTCGACCGTCACGCGCCCGGCGTCCGGCTCCAGCAGGCGCGGGATCATCCGCACGAGCGTGCTCTTCCCCGAGCCCGTGCGTCCGACGATGGCGAGCGTCTGGTCGGCCGGCAGGTCGAAGCTCACCCCGCGGAGGGCCGGTTCCTCCTCGTCGTCGTACTGGTACCACACATTGTGAAACGCGATGTGCCCCTCGAGCGACTGGATCGAGGCGTCGGTGCGCGGGCCGTCCGCAATGTCGGGCTCACGGTCCATGATGCGGTGCAGGCGCTCCACCGAGGCCGACGCGCGCTGAATCATCGTGATGACGAACCCGAGCGAGGCCACCGGCCACGTCATCATGTTGATGTAGATGATGTACTCCGCAATATTGCCGATCGTGATGGCCCCCTCGGCCACCAGGCGCCCCCCCATCCACACCACGATAATCGTCGAAAGGCCCACCAGCAGCAGAAACGACGGCCGCCACGCCGACTCGACAAGCGCCAGGTTCAGGTTGCGCCACTTGTACTTCTCGCTCTCCTCGTCGAACGCGTCCGCCTCCGCGTCCTCCCGGGTGTAGGCCTTGAGAACTCGAATGCCGGAGAGCGCCTCCTGCACGCGACTGGTGAGGGTGGAATACTGTTGCTGTAGCAGATCACTGCGGTGGTGAACCATGCGGGCCATAAAAAACACCGACACGGCCAGCAGCGGAAGCGGGATGAGGGCGTAGAGCGTGAGCGTCGGCGAGATCACAAACATCACCGACACGGCCACCAGCACCATCACCAGCGAGCGGGTGACGTACATGATTGCCGGGCCGATGTAGCGCCGCACCTTCTCGATGTCGTCCGTGGCCCGGGTAATGACGTCGCCCGTCGAGTACTCCTGGTAGAAGGTTGTCGAGAGCTGCTGCAGGTGATCGTAGAGCGCGTTGCGCAGGTCGTACTCAATGTGCCGGGAGGCCACCACCACGGTCTGCCGCATCAGAAACATGAACAGCCCGCTCGTGGCCGACAGGGCGATAATCACACCGGCAAAGAGCAGCAGTCCCCCGAAGAAGTAGGCGTAGAGCTCCGCCTGCGCCGCGGTGCCTTCGTAGAGGGTGTGGATCCGCACGAACCGCGGAATGCTATCGACCGCCTGCCGCACCACCATCGGCACCGTAATCTGGAACCCGGCCGAGATCATCGTAAAGAGCAGGCCCGGCACGAACAGGTACTTGTACTCCCAGAAGAAATGATTGAGACGTGAGAGAGCCCCCATGAAGGTTGCGGAACTGGTCGATAGACAGCATAGCCTCTCCCAAACACGGAGAGTGCAGACAAACATTGGTCGGAACGAGCCCACCGGTCGTCCTGATCCCGACGCTCGGCCCGTTGATGAAACGACATGCCCAATTGTCCCCTATTCCGCGGGGGTCTCGACGGCGGTTCCCGCCGCCACCTGGGCGTAGGTATCGAGGGCCCGATCCCGCCCCTCCTGCTCTTCGATGCCCCGAAACATCTCCACGTGCTGCGACGCCACCCGCCGCGCCAGCGCCATCACGATTTCGCTTCCCGCCTTCGGGCTCCGACGCATCACATTCTTCAGGTCGGGCCGAAAGAACCCGAGCACCCGCGCCTCGGTGATCGTCTCGGCGGTTTCGAGTCGACGGAAGTCCCCCAGGAGCGAGACGACGCCGAACATGTCGGGGGCGGACACCTCACACAGATCGCGGGGGGGGCCGCGGTCGGCGTCGCTGAACAGGCGCACGCGGCCCGACTCCACCACGTACAGTCCAAGCCCCGGGTCGCCCTCGTAGTACAGCGACTCCCCCCGCCGGTACGTGCGGCGGTGCGTGGCGGCCGCCATGGCGTATAGCGCCGTCGACGAGAGGGACTGAAAGGCGGGGACCGACTGCAGCACCTCCGCAATCTCACGCGTCTGAGGGTCCAGCCGTCGCCGGAGCAATCGGTGGTAGAGCCGCCCCATGGCCCGAAGCAAAGCGCGAAGCGTCGACATAGCAGGAGAGAACGTCGAAAAAGAGCCGCGACATGCACTGAAGATAAAGGGTGGCCCCTCAATCCCAAACCCGTTCAGAAGGCCTGGCCAATGCCAAAGTGAAGCAGCGGCCCGCGATAGCGGTCGGCAAAGATGTCGTCGTTTCGGGGCGAGGGGTCGCGCAGGCGGTGCGCGAGGTCGAACCGAATGATGACGTACTCCCACTCAATCCGAATGCCGAGCCCGGCCCCCACCCAGTCGGCCGCAAGCACGTTGCGAAAGAGCCGGGACCGAATTTCCACGCTGGACTCCAGCTTCACGTCCCCGCCCAGAATGCTGGAAGCGTCCTGGCTCACCGTCCCGGCGCTATCCACCGGGAGGCCGGCCCGCCCGGGGCCAAGCTCCCGGAGCCGCCACCCCCGCACACTGTTCGCCCCCCCGCTGAAGAAGCGTCGATCGAAGGGCACCACGGTCGGGCTCCCCGTGGGGTGCGCCCATCCCCCAAACGCCTTCATCGCCAGCGTGGTGTTGCTCCCCAGCGGCAGGTACCGTCGCAGGTCCACGGTGGCCCGCAGGTACGGCCGATACAGGAGCCGTCCGCCCAGTCCGGTGTCCGAGCTCCCCGTGAGGCCCGGCAGCGAATAGCTGGGCGGCCCCGGCGAGAACACGAAACGGTCGAGCAGAAACGGAATCGTGTTTCCCACCTCGGCCGTCCCTTCGTAGATGTGGCCCGCGCTTCGCCGAAGCGGGTTGGCCGTGGCCGACCGAAAGGTGTAGCGCACGGCCGTGTTCACCTGCGGTCGCGTGTAGTCCTCCAGAATCTGTTGCCGCTGCACCGGGTCCTGGATGCCGCTCCCGCCCGGCCCAAACACCCGATCCAGGAACCGTTCCTGAAACCCCGACAGGGTGTCCGGATTGCTTACGCTCAGATCCATCACGTCCACGAGCGACTGCCGGGTCGGCGTATGATTCATCTCCAGCCGCAGCCGGGCGTTGATCCGGCTCCGAATGCGGAGCCGAAGGTCGTTGCGGCGCGCCGTGAGGGCCGAGAGCGAGACCTGGGTGCGGGCGTTGGTGAGGTCGAAGAGGCGTTCGAACGACCGAAACGGCCGCACCAGGTACGGAAGGGTCACCGACCCCGTCGTTTCAAACTGCGTCGAGCTGATCAGCGTCGTGTCGAGGCCCGTCGCAATCGATCCGGAGGCCCGCAGCTGGAGCGTCTCGCCGCCCCCGAAGGCATTGACATTTTCGTATACGCCACTGACCCCCACGCCGAACTCATTCAACCCCACCGCCTCTGCCCCCCGCTGAAGCGCAAAGGTTTCGGCGCGGAGCCGGTGGCGCTGCTGCGTCCGTGCCTCGATGCGGATGGGCAGGTACGGGTCCGATACGGTGTCCGGGGCCGACACGGCGTCGTACTGCGGGGTCAGGCTCGTGAACGTAAAGACGCCCGCCCCCTCCAGCCGCCGTTTTGTGGCCAGGATGCGGGAGCGATCGTACACATCCCCCGGCGCAAAGCGAAGGGACCGACGGAGGATGCCCGTGTTGAGGTGCGTGTCGTCCCGGATTTCGCTCGTAACGAGCGGATGCGCCGCCCTTTCCGTCGCCCCGGGAACGTCCAGCGTGTCGCGCCTCGGCGGGGCCGTCTCGGGCCCTGTGATCCGATACTGCACCTCCCCGAACCGATACACCGCCCCCGTCCGCACGCGAAACCGCACGTCCTGATACTGCGCGCCCTCGACCGGGCGGTCCGCCGTCTTTAGCGACTCGGGCGACACCGGCACCAGCACGGCCCGGATCGAGTCGCGACTGACGGCCGCGTAGCCGGCATTCTGCAGGAAGGTGAGGAGGCGACGGCGTTCCTCCAAGAGAAGCGGCTTTTGGTAGCGCTGCTCGTCGACGGCAAACGAGAGCGGCCGGTCCGGATCGATCGATCCGGCATTGAGCACCGTCTCGCGGGTCAGGCGCTGCTTCTGCTCCTCCGACAGGGCCGACAATCCCTCGTATCGCACGCGGCGGAGATAGGTCGGCGTCCCGGCCTCGATCCGAAAGATCACAACCGCCCGGTCCGCGCTCGGCTCCCGGACCTCAAAGTCGACGGCGGCCTCCCGAAATCCCTGCTGCTCGTAGAACAGGCGGAGGCGCTCGATGTCCCCCGCCACCGTCGTCGTGTCGAGGCGGGCCGGAGGCTCGCCCCCGGACTTCAGGGCGTTGCCGAGCCGGTCCCACATCCAGTCGGCGTCCCCGAGCTGGTAAATCCAGCGCCACCACGTCACGCCCGGGATTCCGAGGACCCGCCGATTCGGGGCCGTCCGAATTTGTCGTTTCAGTTCTCGCTCCGAGAAGTGTTCGTTGCCCTCGACCTTCACCGACTGCACAATCGGCTGGGTGGTATCCGCCGGGCTGTCCGTGCGGCGCTCCACCGCTCCCCCCGGCTGTGCCCAACTGGCCGCCGGTTGTCCGCTCCACGCGGCTCCCAGGAGCAGGACCCCAAGCAGCATGGCCCGCGCCCACGCATCCCCGATCGCGTCCCGGAACGGAATCGACAAAAAAGAGCTGCGCATTCTGCAAGGGAGACGTGCGAGGAAGAGAACACCCTCACCCCCTCATTGGAGGGGCCACCGCGCCCCGTTATCGGGCGCCCTGGGCCTGCTCATCCGAGGCCGTCTCCGCCAACTCCGCCTCGTACTGTCGTGTTCGCTGCTCCAGCTTCTGGTACGCCTCCGGCGTCATGTCCGGGACAAAAAACGGCATCGGATCCAGCGTTTCTCCGTCCGGCGTTCGGACCTCGTAGTGCAAGTGAGGGCCCGTGGTCCGCCCGGAGTTTCCGCTGTACCCGATGGTGTCGCCACGCTGTACCGTCACGCCCCGATACAGATCGTCGGGAACCCGGGAGAGGTGTGCGTAGCGGGTGACATACCCGGCGTCCGGATGCTCAACCTCTACGAAGGTGCCGTACGCGGCGTTCTTCGATGTTTGCTTGATCTCCCCGTTCCCGGTGGCCATTACAGGCGTGCCGCGACGAATCAGGAAGTCCACCCCGGCGTGCATCTTCCGGACGTCCAGCACGGGGTGGTGCCGCATGCCGTAGCCCGACACGATGGGGCCGTCGGCCGGGCGAAGGGCCGGCAGCTGATCCAGGCGGCTGCTGCGGTCCGCCGCAACCGACGTCAGCTCGCGGTAGCTGGCTCCTTGCAGGGCCACCTGGCGCTCCAGCTTGTCGAGCTTCTTCGCCGTCTCCCGAAGGAGCGTCGACGCGGTCGCTCCCATCCGATCAAACTTCTTGTACGGATCGGCCCCGCCGACGCCGACCTGACGGACATCGTCCGAAATGGGCTCCATCTGAAACAGACGACGGTACAGCCTGCGATCGCGCTTCGTCAACGTGTCGAGCCGCGAGGAGAGGGCCGTCATCTCGCTGTTGACCTGGCCCAGCTGTCGCTCCAGGGCCTGATTCTCCACACGGAGGGTCTGCTCCTCCGGCGTCGTGACCCAGTACGCATCCATTCCCCAAATGGCAAGGCCCGCCAGGATGACGGCGAGCCCGATGATTTGCCCAAAATGGGCCACGCGCTCTCTCCACGTTGTCTCCACCTCCACAAATGTGCAGGTCTCAGGGTCGTAGTAATACTGCGTATTCTGATCCATGAAAATGGAGACGTCGTCTGTATCCGGTGGGGTGCTGTGGGTCCACAATGGGGGCCTACGTCCAACTCACGCGTCCGTTCGGTCGCCTCGCTGCACGACGGACGACCCGATGGGGGGTCGCCCCCGCCGCTGGTCCCCGACAGGTTGTAAATTACGTGTGGGCATAATCTTACACGCAAAAATAGGACCGCAGTGAAGGCTTTTCAACGACTTGATCAGGATCACAAACGACCCGATCGTCCAGCGGCCGCCTCACTCGTAGTCTTGCTCAAAGTACTCAATCGTTCGGCGCGCCCCCGGCGCCCCCTCCTGCTGAATTCGCTGCCGTAGGCGCTCCGTAAACACCTCCGCCGGGTCGTACCCGTAGTGGCGCAGCAGGTAGTTCATCGCAATCACCTCGCAGATGACCGTGATGTTCTTTCCGGGGGTAATGGGCACCTGCACCATCGGAAGGTCCACCCCCAGCAACTCGTGGGTATCTTCCACCATGTGAATCCGGGTGTATTCCTTCTCCTCGTCCCACAGCTGCATGTTCACGACCACCTCGATCCGCTTCTGAAACCGAATGGCCCGCACCCCAAACATCGACCGGATGTCGACCAGGCCCAGGCCGCGGATCTCCATAAAGTGCTGCACGAGGTCGGTCCCCGAGCCCATGAGGATGGCGTCGTCGCGACGGGTCGCAATCACCACGTCGTCGGCCACGAGGCGGTGCCCCCGTTCGACGAGGTCGAGGGCCACCTCGCTCTTCCCGATGCCCGACTGGCCCATCAACAGCAGCCCAATGCCGTACACGTCCACCAGGGCGCCGTGCACCGCGCGCTGCGGGGCAAACTGGTCCGTGAGGAAGCTGCGGAGCGACGACATGAACTGCACGGTGGGCAGCGGCGTGCGGTAGACCGGAATGCCGGCGTCGGCGGCCCGGGACACCAGCGACGGGTCGAGCGCATTTCCGTCCGTGAGCACGATACACGGGACCGGGAACTGAAGGAGGTGATCAAAGGCCTCGCGTCGCGCGTCGTCGTCCAGATGGTGCAGATAGCGGGTCTCGGTGTTGCCGAGCACCTGCACCCGCTGGTGCGTGAACAGGTCCACGTAGCCGGCCAGGGCCAGCCCGGGCCGATGCAGATTGCTCTCGGTGACCGTTCGCTCCTCCGGGCTCCCCGCCTCGGTAATCGCCTCGATGTCGATCCCCACCGTCTCCCGGAGCTGGCGGACCATAAAGGCCACCGTGATCGAGTCCTTCTGAAAGGTCTGCGGACGCGGCATGGCGATGACGACGATCCTTCGAAAAACGATGCGGGTCCCTCCTGCGGCGCCCGGACCGGCCCCTGCGGGCTACGGGACCTCTACGGACTCCAGCACCCGTGAGACGATGTCGGCCGACGCGACCTGCTCGGCCTCGGCCTCGTAGGTTACGACGATGCGGTGCCGGAGCACGTCCAGGGCCACCGCTCGCACGTCCTCGGGCGTCACGTAGGCACGGTGCCGAAGAAAGGCGTGGGCCCGGGCCGCCAGGTTGAGGTTGATGCTCGCGCGGGGGGAGGCGCCGTACTCCACGAGCGGGGCGAGGTCCTCAAGCCCGTGCGCCCCCGGCTGGCGCGTGGCCAGCACCAGGTCCACAATGTACTGCTCAATCCGCTCGTCGACGTACAGGTCGTTGATTACGTCGCGGGCCCGCAGAATTTGCTCGGGGCTCGCCACGGCCTCCACCTCCGCGTGCTCGTCGGTGCGAGCCATGCGGCGCATGATCTCCAGCTCTTCGTCGCGGCTCGGGTAGCTGACCTCAATCTTGAGCATGAAGCGGTCCACCTGCGCCTCGGGCAGCGGATAGGTCCCCTCCTGCTCGATCGGGTTCTGCGTCGCCAGCACCAGAAACGGGTCGTCGAGCGAAAACGTGCGCTCGCCAATGGTCACCTGCCGTTCCTGCATGCTTTCCAGAAGCGCGCTCTGCACCTTGGCGGGCGAGCGGTTGATCTCGTCCGCGAGGATGAGGTTGGTGAAGATGGGCCCCTTTTTGATCGAGAACGCCCCCTCCTTCTGGTTGTAGACGAGCGTGCCCAGCAGGTCGGCGGGCAACAGGTCCGGGGTAAACTGGATGCGCTGGAAACTCGTCCCGATGGCGTCGGACAGCGTGCGCACGGTCAGCGTCTTGGCGAGCCCCGGCACGCCCTCCAGCAGCACGTGCCCGTCGGCCAGCAGGCCAATCAGCAGTCGTTCGATCATGTAGCGCTGCCCCACCACCACGCGCCCGATTTCCTCCACCAGGTCGTCCACGAAGGCGCTCTCCGTGGCAATGCGATCCTCAATCTGTGACAAGTCGGGCATGCGGCGGACGGGGGTGGGGAGAAAGAGACGCGGAGGTCCTAACGAGCCAGTCGAAGATCCGTTGCGAGGGCGGGCTACAGGCGCTGCACTGCGGGCGGGGCCTCGTACTTCGCGGTAAAGCGGCGGGTGAGGGCGCGGATGCCGTCGTCGAAGGCGTGGGGGCGACCGACCACCAGCACGCCCCCGCCCCGCTCCGTCATGCAGGCGCCGTAGAGGCCGTGGTGGGTCTGCGTCTCCACCGCCTCCACGATCGTGTTGGCCGCCGCCGTCGCCCCGTCCCACTCGTCGCGCAGCGAGGCGTGCGACATGAGGAGCAGCGCCCCCACCATCTGCCAGTCGGCCCGACGCAGGGCCGCCACGTGCTTCTGCACCCGCCGGTTTTCGGTCACCAGGTGGCGCACCACCGGGCGGAGGGCCGGCGGCACGGCGCGGGTGGCGCGCTCCAGGTCGCGATGCTCCAGGTTCCGAAAGGCCTCGAGCCCCTCAAATCCGTCTCGTCGAAGCCGAGCGAGGGCCGCCTCCGCCTGGTCTTTTCGCTCGCGGTGCACGGCGTCGCCCCCCGCCTCGTCGGTCCCGGGCACGGCCGTGGGGTCGACCAGCGCCCACTGCAGCGCGGAGCGCGCCTCGGTGCGGACGGGAAGGGACTCCCGCGTTTCGGTGTCCACCAGCGTGAAGGCCGGGTCCGCCCCCGCAAAGGTCGACAGCAGGTACGCCGGGCCGTACGGCTGTGCGGTGGCCTGCGCCACCTCGGTGGCGAGCCGCGGGATCAGAGCATCGCGCAGGACGTCGGACTGCTCCGGGTCGAGGACGGTGGGGAGGCCCAGCGCCTGGATGGCGCGGACGAGCGCAATGGCCAGACTGGCCCAGTACCCGTCTCGGCACCCGGGGCGGACGCGGCTCACCACACTGACCTCCACCGAGGCGTCCGCACACACGCTCTCCAGCACCCGCTTCGTCACCCGCACCCAGGCCGGGGCGGACGCGGAGCGATCGGTCCACACGCGCTCCCCCCCGGCAAACACAACCCGGAACGTGTCGGCCCGCCGGAGCGCGACCGCCGTGCCCATGGGCGTCGGCATCAACAGCCCAAACCCATCGGAGTAGTGCGTCTGACGCGCCTGCACGCCAACCACCCCGCACGCCTCTCCCGTTGCGACGGGGGCGGACGGGGCGTCTCCCCATCGGTCGACGAGCTGGCGACGCGCCCTCGCCGCCCGTCCGTCGTCCGAGTCGGGCAGGGATTCCACAAATGGCGGCACAGACACAGTCGACATCGGGGGTCCCGAATCGATCGGCGAGTGCGACGAATCGCTGCCCTCCGCTCACGTGTCGCCGAGCCGCTCCACTTCCGACAGCGAATAGCCGTTCAGGAAGTCGGAGGCCGAGAGCCGCTGGCGCCCCGGCTGCTGCAGTTCCATGATTTCGACGGCGTCCGCGCCGCAGGCCACCACGAGCCGGCCGTCGGCCCGCAGCACCTCCCCGGGAAGCCCGTGCCCCTCGGCCCGGCGCGTGCGGTAGAGCTTGAGGCGCGTGTCGCCGTGCATCGTCCAGGCGCCCGGATACGGCGACAGGCCCCGCACGTGGTTGTGCACGTCCTCTCCCGAGGCGGCCCAGGGCACCTCGCAATCGTCGTCGTGGATCTTCGGGGCGGGGGTCGCCTGCGTGTCGTCCTGGGGCGTCGGGTCGACAGTGCCGGCCTCAATCTGCTGCACCGTCTCCACCACCGCCTCGCCGCCCAGGCCCTTCATGCGGTCGTGCACCTCCCCGGCCGTCTCGTCCGGGCCAATCGAGAGGCGCTTCTGCAGAATGAGATCGCCGGTGTCCACCGACGGCTCCAAGAAGAACGTGGTCACACCCGTCTCCGTCTCCCCCTGCATAATTGCGTGGTTGATGGGCGCCGCGCCCCGGTACTTCGGCAACAGCGAGCCGTGCAGGTTGAACGCCCCCTCCGCCGCCGTCGTGAACACCTTGGGCGGCAGAATTTTGTACGCCACCACCGCAATGACGTCGGGCTCCAGGGCCGCCACCGACTCCGCAAACGAATCGTCGGTCACGTCTTCGGGCTGGAGAATGCGGTCGATTCCGGCCTCCTGCGCCGCCTTCTTCACGGGCGTCGGCGACACCTCCTGTCCCCGCCCCCGAGGCCGATCCGGCCCGGTTGCCACCGCCACCGGCGGATACCCGGCCCCAATCAATTTCGTGAGGGACGGCACGGCAAATTCCGGGGTCCCCATAAAAACGACTCTCATGACCCGTATCGATCGTCAAGTCTCAAATCGCGAAGATCGTCCCCTTTCTTCTTCCGCTCACCCTTCGACGCCCTTGAACAGGCCCTCCACAAACCCCTTCCGGTCGAACACCTGCAGGTCGTCAATCTCTTCGCCGACCCCGATGTATTTCACCGGCACGCCAAACTGGTGGGACACGCCAATCACAACGCCCCCCTTGGCGGTGCCGTCGAGCTTGGTGAGGGCAAGCCCCGTCACGTCCACGCTCTCGATAAACTCCTCGGCCTGGCGCAGGGCGTTCTGTCCGGTGGAGGCATCGAGCACCAGCAGCACCTCGTGCGGGGCGCTGTCGGTGCGCTTCTGCATGACGCGCTTCATCTTGGCAAGCTCGTCCATGAGCCCGCCCTTGGTGTGCAACCGCCCGGCGGTGTCGATGAGCACCACGTCCGCGTCGCGGGCCTGGGCGGCCTCGATGGTGTCGTAGGCCACCGCGGCGGGGTCGGAGCCGTGCTTCTGCTTAATGATGGGCACCCCGGCCCGGTCGGCCCAGATTTCGAGCTGCTCGATCGCCGCCGCCCGAAAGGTGTCCGCCGCCCCCAGGACCACGCTCTTGCCGGCCTGCCGGTACCGGTACGCCATTTTGCCGATGGTCGTGGTCTTCCCCACGCCATTCACCCCGACGACCATGATCACGTGCGGCTTGTTGGGCAGAGGCGCGTCGAAGTCGGCCGGGCGCTCCTCCCCTCTCTCCAGCATCAGCTTCGCGATCTCGTCGCGAATGAGGGCATTCAGCTCCTGCGTGGACACATACTGGTCCTCCGAGACGCGGGCCTCCACGTGGTCGATGATGTCGAGGGTCGTGTCCACCCCCACGTCACTCGTCACGAGGATCTCCTCCAGCTTGTCGAGGACCTCCGCGTCCACGGTGTCTTTGCCGCGGACCATGCGGTCAATCTTCCCGAAAAAGCTCGTTCGGGTCTTTTCGAGGCCCTCTTCGAGCTTCTCCTGCTCCTCTTCGTCGTTGCTGTTGGTAAATCGGTCGAGAAAACCCATACGGATCAGCGGTCAGCGTGGAAAACAAAACGAAAGGACCCCATCGCCCCCTCCGGCCCCGTCAGGGGCGCGAGGCCTCCAGTGCCGTCGAGCGATCTGCGCTCGGGGGCGACGGCTGCCCCACAGCGTCGTCGGACGCCGGCGCGTCCGGCCCGGTCCCCGCCGAGGGCGACCGAACGGCCCGCACGTACCGCACCACGTAGAGCCCGAACGAGAACACGAACAGGCCCGTCGCCATCCAGAGGCAGACGTTCAGGATGGGCGGATCGGCCTTCAGGATGATGCTCAGCACCGTGAGGGCCAGCCAGAGAGTGGCGGCCTTTCCGGCCCAGGCACTCATCAGAATTTTGCCGGAGCGACGCGCAATGAGGACGCCGCCGGCCAGGATGAGCGCATCGCGCCCGAGCACCAGCCCAAAAAACCAGAGGGGCAGCTGGGGCTCGGCCGGTCGGAAGGCAAGCACCGACACCGTGAGGACGGCCGCCACCTTGTCGGCAACGGGATCGATGACTTTGCCCCACTCGGAGACGGTGCGGGTCCAGCGCGCCACGCGCCCGTCGACCCAGTCGGTCACGATGGCCACCAGGGCGAGGCCCAGGAGCCATTCCAGGGGCCCGTCCTGCCAGAGAAGAACGGCAAGCGGGACGACCACGACGAGCCGGGTGAGGCTCAGGGCATTCGCCACGGTCCAGAATCGTCCGAGATCCGGCCAGAGCGAGGCGACGGTGTTCATGAACAAGGACAAAGGCGCGAGAGAATAGAAATCAGCGGTTGTACAGGAGCACGCAGCATTCGTTTGCCCGCCACGCCCACTCCGGGCTCGTTCCGGCGAATCCACGCGGTCTTTGCGGCCGCCGCATGCCGGGCGGCAGGGCAGCCCTCATTCGGACCTGGACGCCTCGGCCGGCGCGGGCGGCAGGGGCGTCAGGCGCAGGTGATCGAGGTGCGCGGCATTGACCGTTCCATTCATGTTTTCGTCGCTTTCTGTGAAGGCCACGGTGACCGTGTGGGTCCCCTCGGCCAGCCGAACCCGGAGGGTGTTCGTGTAGCCCCAGTCGGTCCAGGCCCCGTCGCCCCGCTGGGGAAAGACCGCGGCCCCCACCCGCTCCCCATCGACCCGCACCGACCGGATGGCCGCCTTGTTGTCGGTATTGATCGGGCCGTGCCCATTGGCGTACCGGAACGCAAGCGCATAGCGTCCCGTGGCGGGCGCCGTCACCTCCAGTTCCACGGTGCGATTCGTCTCGCGGGTGAGGGGCAGGTAGCCGTCGCCCGTGTAGCCCGCATGCTCAGTCGCCTGCGCACCGGGCGGCTGGGCCGTCCGGACCGCCGAGTCCGCCACGACGCGCACCGGCTCGCTCCGGAACGAGACCTGCCCTCGGGAGCCGACCGCCTGGACCTGGTACTCCGATAGCGTGGCCCCCGGCTCCACCGAATAGCGACGGTGGCCCGTGGTGTCGACCGGCACCCCATTCCGGTACACGCGGTACGCGAGCGCCTCGTCCCCCTCTGCCCACTCGAGGGCCCCGTCCGCTCGCCGCACCGGGGGCGTGGCGGGGGTGTACCGGTTCGCCACCGTCCGGTGCGTGCCCTCCGGCACCTGACCGTTCAGGATCAGGCGCACGTCGTGGGCGCCCTCCAGGTCCGCCGGGAGCATGGGCTTGTCCAGCGGCTCGCCGTCGAGGGTTGCCTGCACCACACGATTCCCGTACCCGCGCAGGGTAATATCGAGCGTCGCGTCGCGGTACGAAACGCCCTCCAGGGTGTGCGTACCGGCGTAGCCGTCCGGCACGAACGGCCGGAAGCGCAGCCCCTCCGGCGTAAACCGCATGCCGTAGAACACGCGATACACCATCGCCAGGTTGCCCGCCACGCTCCAGAGCTGTCGATCCGAATTGATTTCCGTGCCCTCGAAGTGCCCCGTCTGGGCCACCATGTTTTCCTTGTTGGTGAGAAAGAGCCCCGCGGCCCGGTAGAGCGAGGCCAGGCCGTGCTCCACGCCGGGCGTGTTCTCGGCCTCGGCCGAGGCCCAGGTCCAGTACGCCCCCACAAACGGCCAGATGCCTGCGTTGTGGTACGGCGGGATGCCCGGGATGTACGGCCAAATGCTGGGAACGCCAAAGTCGACGACCGGCTGGTTCTCCGCCACGCGCTGCGCCCGCGGCCCGTCCGCAATGCCGGACAGAATCGCGAGGGCGCTCCCCAGCGCCTCGGCCCGCGGCGTAGCGGCGGGGAACGTCCGCCCGTACCGGTACGCGCTGTAGCGCCCGTCCCCCTCCCGCCAGAGATGCTCGTTGACCCCCTCTTTCACCGTGTGCGCGACGCGGGCCCACGGATCGGACGGCTCTCCCAGGGCCTCCGCCATGTTCTCCAGGATTCGGTAGGTGCGGTAGTGCACCACATTGGTGCTCAGTCCCTGCGACTGGTAAATGTCCACCGGCTCCATCCAGTCGGGATACGACTGCTCGCGCCAATCCATAAAGGAGGTCTCCCCGTGGAACAGCCCGCGCGTCGAGTCGAACGCGGTACGCAGGTCGGCTTCGGCCGAGCGGCGGATGATGTCGTAGCTGTCCTGGAGCCACGCCCGGTCGCCGGTCGTCAGGTACACCTCCCACGCGGCCAGGGCCCACGTCATGCGGTCCGTCGAGATCGGCCAGGACCCGCCGGTGCCCGTGTCCTGAATGATGCGCCCCTCCTCCGTCACCTTCTGCCGGAGGCTCGTCTTGGCCGCCTGCGGCTCCAGCAGGGCGAGGCTCAGCAGGATGCTGTAGCTGATGTCGCGCGTCCACACGCCGGTCCACTTCGCCCCCGCCATGAGCGCCCCGTCGTCGCGGATGTTCTGCTGCAGCTCTTCCAGCGACAGATTGTAGAGGGCATCCACCAGCCGCTGATCCGAGCGGTACGTGGGGTAGTCCGACACGTCGGCGGAGAGCGACCACACGGCCCGCCCCTCCTCGTTGAGGGGCCGCAGGTCGCGCTTGGCAAACGCGATCGTGGTGCGGTACACCCCGTCCTCGTCCGGGTCGGTGAGGCGGAGCGGCCCGTCGTCCGGCAGGGCGTCGGTGCTCCAGGAGAGCGGGCCGGTATCGCCCAGAATCCAGACGCCCTCAAAGTCCGCTTCGGCAATGGGATCGCCCTGCGGCGGCGTGTAGCTGCCAGTTTCGCGGAAGCTGCGCAGGACCGGGCGGAGGTCCACGCGAAAGACAACCTCAACCGAGTCGCCCGCCCCGCGCTGTCGGACCGTCGTGGGCCGGGGAAACGCCTCTGCCTGACGCCCGCCGAAGACGTAGACCGGCGTCTGGTAGGTCCCGCCGGCCGGGTCGACGCGGAGGCGACGGTCGTCCCCGGACCGGCGCTCGTTGTCGCGGCGGTTCAGGCTAAACTTGAAGTTGATCCGGGTCGTCTCCCGCTGATAGTTCGACGTGATCCTCGTGCGCGAAGGCGCCACGACACGAAAGTCGCCCTGCACCACACTGGTGTCGGTGATCGCAAAGGACGCCCGCTCATACACGGGCTGCGCGGCAATCGACCCGGGGCCGAGCAGGCAACAGAGCAAGAAGAGGGCGAGGGAGCGGACCGAAACTGTCATGCATCACGGGAAAAACCATCGGGACAAACGCCCAACGAAGGTACAAAGCACGAGCGTCATCCCCAACACGGGTCTGTCTCCCCAGGAATGCCCCGGCTACGAAAGCTCCTCGGACGGGACCCACCGGTGCGCTTCCAGATCCACCCGGTCCTCTGCCGCAAACGCAACGCCCTCGCTGCGCAGCCGCTCCTCCATGACGTGCGGGGTTTCGAAGTAGCGCTTGCCCGTCAACTGCCCGTTCCGATTCACCACCCGGTGGCACGGCAGGTCGGAGCCCACGGCCTCATTCAGTGCCCAGCCCACGGTGCGGGCCGCCCCGCGCCGGCCCAGGTACTCCGCAATGTCGCCGTAGGTGGTCACGCGGCCGGGCGGAATCTCCGCCACGACCTCCCAGACGCGCTCATAGAAAGAGTCTGAAGCCTCCGGTTCCTCACGACTCATCATGAACTCCCCCCATCCTGACCCTCGACCGAAACGGTAATGATGTCCTGGTTTCGTCGATCCCCCTGAAAGCCAGCATTATATTCGATCGGAAATCCTTTCTCCTGGTCGAAGTTTGCCCCAAACTGGCTCTCGTCCTCCCCAATTCGCGCCTCAATAAGGTCAAAGAACGATTCAATCGTCCCTACAAGCAGTTCATCTTCCGAAACCTCCGGTTCCGTATGAATAGAGTCGACTTGACCTCCCCGGACGAAAACCTCGGCGGTGTCGACGATGACCTCTCCACGTTGCTGACGATACACAAATCGATAGTCCTGAATGTCCTGTTCCTGCCACTGCTCTCGTGCGCGTTCCAGGCGGTCACGGGCTTGATTTTCTGCTCCATTCCCAAAATCACACCCCCCACTCAGAAGCGCACCAAATACAAGCAGAAAAAAGAAGCGTCGTGCAAGATAGGTGCCCATACAGCTGTTTGCGTTATGCAACTACGTTTCGTGTTCGCTCCTCAAATGAGCCTGAAGGCTCAGTAGACGCCCAATAGCCACGGACAAAGCGCTACAATAAAAACAGGGTTGCCCCCGAAGGTTCGGGGACAACCCTGCAATTACCGGTAGAATGATCAAACCGAATCCCTAGAAGTTCGGGTTCGGCTCGGTTTCAGCCTGCGTAAGCTGCAACCACTGCGCGGTCTGCTGGCCACCCACCTGATCCTTGAGGTGCCACTCGACCACATCCATCCGCCGCTGGTCCGGCAGACGATTTCCAGTCGCAAACAGCGTACGGTCGCGCTCAACCGCAAGACGCTCCAAGTCAAGTTCGCCTTGACTGAGTGGCTCGAGAAACGGGTCTTCGTCTTCGTCCACACCGTAGCTTGCCCGAACGGCATTCACAAGTTCGAGAGCAGATTCTTCACCAGCATCGTACCCCCGCAACTCGAGTTCGGCGCGGATGAGGAAGAGCTCCTGCCAGCTGATGAACGACATGCTCGTTCGCTCCTCCCACTTGCCCTGGCCCCACTCGATAAACGCGGACTCGCCGCCCGACCCGGGAACTACATTCGGCTCACCGTTGAGCTCAAAGGCATCATAAACGGCAGAGAAGGCACCGTCTCCCAAATCCAGGTTCTCCAGATTGGTCGGAAGCGCCCCGAACCCTCCCAAGGTCGTCCCCCCTGGGTTGATGATTGTGAGTGGGATTCGTTGCAATTCACCCGGGTTGTTGGCCACCGTCTCAATGTGGCTTCGCGCCTCCAGGTCGCCGGTGCCCTCATCCGCTACGCGGTAGCTCTGCGACGGATTCGGCGAGCGCGTGGCAAGCTGGTTGAGGTTTCCGTCCTGTACGGCGAGCTGCAGACGGCCAACCCCCGCATCTGTATGGTAGTTATTGGGAGTATTCAGGTCGTAGGCCACATCCCAGGATTCTCCTTGGTTAAGGCCTTCCTGCGCGTACTGTGCAGCGGCCTGAAGGGCTTCATCCCCCTGAAACCCACCGGAGTCTTCAAAATCATGGGTGCCAGCGTAGAGCGCCGCGCGGGCCCGCGCCGATTGAATTTGTCGCTGGCGGAGACCATCATCCAGGGCCTCAGCCTGTGCCAGCGCGTTTGCGTATTTGTCCTCTGCCTGCTGGTACAGCTGGGGGGACGGAATGAATTCGGACGTGTCGATCGTCGCCCCTCCGCGGCGCGGATCGTCCGGGTGACCGAAGTACGTGGCGAGGTAGAACCGGGCATTTGCTCCATGCAGATTGGCCGCAAGACGGACCTCCTCTTCAGAGGCCGAGGCAGAAGGATCGGAGAGGTCAAACTCCTCATCCTCCTCAACACGCCGGAGCAGGTCGTCGGCCAGGTACCGATACTCCTGAAGGTCATTCAGGGCCCCCGTAATGCTGTTGTTGTCGTCCGCAATGAGACCCGCATCAAGTTGGGCAAACGTCGGGAAGGTCGCATCCCCGTTGATGCCAAAGCGAAACTCGTCGGACAATCCATCGGCCAACACCGTCACCTCCGAGTGGGTGTCCGCCCACTGAGCCTGAACTCCAGTAATGAGAAATTCAGCTTCTGCAGGATCGCTAAACTGCTCGCTCCCGGCAGCGTCTTTGGGCTGGTCTACGTTCGAGACAAAGGAATCGCAGGCCGTAAATGACACGGCGAAAAGCAAGATGGCACCGAGTGCCGAAAGTCTTCTGAGTGTAGTTTGATAACTACTCATAATTCAATTCTGACTGTGCGTTAAAAACGTGGAGGCAAGATTTCGGGGCAGGAATATGGGGAGTGGTTTTGTCCCCCACTCCCCATTTCGAATCACTCGTTAGATTCCAACTTCGAGAGTGAATGTATACTCCCTGGGCGTCTGCAGAGTCAGGAAGTCCTGCCCGCGCGTAATACCTCGCGATCCGTCAAAGTTCACCTCCGGATCGGGACCGAGATCATAGGGCGTGATCGTGAAGAGATTCGAAGCCGAGAAACCAAGCGTGAAGCTTCTCAGCTGATCAGTCCCCGTGACGGACGAAATCAGGTCCGACGCGTTGTAGCGAACACCAAGCGAACGGAGCTTCAGGAAGTCGGCGTCCTGCAGAAAGTTATCGACTTCTCCGGTACCAGCGCCCGGGTTCGTTCTCGCCAGATCATTGGCAACCTGCCGGTACTGATCGGTCCCCGGATCGAGGCCAGAGAGTTCCTCCTGAAGTGCATTTCGGCGCTCATTCGCTCCAATCAGCGTCAGGAATCGAGCCGTACTCGCGTAGGTCTGATTCCCAAGCTGGTACTCGGCCTGCGCATTAATTCGGAGGTCCTCGAAGACCGTCGCTGTGAATCCAAACCCGCCGAAGTGATCGGCAACCGGATTCCCGAGCTCAACCTCTTCGTCGCTCAGCTCAGGGCCAAGGTATTCGCCGTTGTCGGCGAACCGGGCCCCAAGAACCTCTCGTCCAACGAAGGAGAAGGGCGCGAGGTCTTCGCGAATCACGTTACGCTGGAAAACACCGAAGATACTCTCTCCTCCGAGCTCTCTCACTTCCCGATCTCGGAAGCTATAGTTCGCATTGAAGCTAAGCGAGTGCCGCTCGGTCTGGAAAGCCGTCACGTCCAGAGAAGTCTCAACACCCTGAGCAAAGATTTCTCCGACGTTCCGGGGGACTGTTTGATTTCCAAATCCGGTTGACGGAGCCGCCTGGAAGTTCACGATCGAATTTTCCGTGCTTTGGCGGTAGTATGTAAAGGACAGGGAGTAACGCTCGTTGATTCCCAGGTCAAATCCGCCTTCGACCTCATTAACCCGCTCCAGGCCAAGATCCGGATTTCCGACGTTTCCAATGGTCGCGCCAGTCCCAAATCCGCTGGACTGACCGTTGAGTCGAACCAACTCGCCATCAACCAGACTGGGAAGGGACCCCGATTGCCCCCAGGACGCACGCACGTTCAAGCTACTGACTGCGTCGGGCATAAAGTCCAGATTCCCGATCTGCGCCGAGGCGCGTGCCGCCGGATACCACTCCTTAAAGGAGCCCGCTTCACCCGCAACAAGTCGGGTGGACCAGTCGCGACGGACGGAAAACTCAACGGAGTACCGGTCAAGGAATTCAAATTGCTGACGCCCAATAATTCCGGCGCTACGTTCATTCGAGAGCCCTTCGCTAATGACATCGAGCTGCGTCCCAGCTCCGATGTCCGTAATGAGATCGGTCCCAATTTGCGACGCTGTCGCGCTCACGAACCGATCCGACTCCGTAAAGAGCTGAGTTCCAGCCGTCGTCGTTCCGCTTACGTCCGGCGACAGATCGTAGTTGTAGGTCGCCGTCAGATCCGCGTTGAAGCGGCGGCGGTCTGAATCGAGAGCATTACGCTCTCCCCCGGACGATATATAAATATCTTCGTACTGGGCAGGCCAGGTCTGATCATTGCGCCGGGCACTGATGTCAGCTCCTCCTTGCGCACGAAGGGTCAACCCCGAAATGGCATCGGGACTGTACGAGAGCTGCACCGACTGCTGGAATTTCCGGACACGCTGCTGGTCATCGATGGCAAAGAACGCGGAGCTGTCTCGCTCCGTGAACGCCCCAAAGGGTGCGTCAAGGGCAAGGGCCCCGAGCACACCGAAGATGTTATTGTCCGCCTGCGGCCGGGAGTAATAGTTGAACGCAAGCGTGGAGCGACTGCTAAGCGTAAACGACTCGTTTGGGCGATACTCAACGTTTGCGTTTAGATTATTCCGCTGGCCATTCCCAGTCGGGAAAATGCTCTCCGTGTCGCGGTGAGAATACGAAACGAGATAATTGGTATTCTCAGTAGCACCGCTCATGGATACACGGTGTCCCTGAATGGTGCCGTCGCGGTGGATGGCATCGAGCCGATCCGCCGTGGGATAAATGTCATCGTTGTACCCTGCCTGCTTCGTAGCGATGCCCAGGGTTCCCTGATAGCTCACCTCCAGGTCCTGGCCCTGCCGACCGCTTTTCGTTTCGATCAGCACCACGCCGTCGGTGCCGTCAGTCCCGTACAAAGAGGTGGCCGCCGGGCCTTTCAAGACGTTGATCGACGCGATATTGCTCGGATCGAGATCGGCCAAGGGGGAGCCGGTTCCCTGACCTCCGACATTAAATCCAGTCGCAGGGTCCTGGTTGATGCGCGTGCCGTCTACGAAAATGAGCGGCTGACCATCACTATTGAGGCTCACACCTCCCCGCACGTCGAATCGGAGCCCCGATCCAACATTTCCGGAGGAGCGGGAAATTGTGACTCCAGTCGTCCGCCCCTGCAAGAGATCGGTCACGTTTTCGTACTCTGCTGTCTCAGTCAGCTCCTCAGCATCAATGCTCGAGACAGACACATTCGTTTCTCCACGGGTCTGTTGCTGGCCAACCCCTGTCACAACGACCTCATCGAGGGCCTGCGCGTCGGAGGCAAGTCGAATTCGGACCCGGGTCGTGCCTCCTTCCTGCACGTTCACCGTCCGCTCGGTCGGCTCGTACCCGACAAACGTGACGCGAATGGTCTGCTCTCCAGCCGGCACACCCGAAATCGAAAATTGTCCGTTTGGGTTGGTTGCGGACCCAAGTTCCGTTCCTGCAATCTGAACGTTTGCTCCGGGCAGGCTATTTCCCGTTGCATCGTCTATGACTGTGCCGGCGACCGTCCCCTGCTGGGCCCACGCAAGACTGGGCGCCAACAGGAGCGCAAGCCCCAAGGCAACCGTTGATAGCAATCTCCTCATGACTAAATCTGGACTATAAATCGTAGAACGACGAATGGTGCTTCGGTCGTGAGCATCGACGGGAGATGGGCAATTGATCTAGAACCAGACGACTCCCATCACAGCACTCCCGCCAGTGACCCGCCTCTGTGACGAAGCATGTCACTGGAGTGGGAAGCGAGCACTCACATTATGCGTAGATAAAGACAGCCTGTGCCTATGTCAAATTGTCCTGTGTGGTATTGCCTCCGTGCTAAAAGCCCTTGGGGGCTACCTGTCCTTCAGGTGTTTTGCATTACATCTTTCCGGAATCGTCTTCGTCCAAAATTTTTAGTCTGACTGATAAAGCAGGGTAAAACGCCGCTTTTGAAAGTTGATAACTCTCCGGACTCCCTCGTTGCCCTGCACTTTTTAAATCTTCTTCCAAGTAGACCACGGTGTCGACCGCGTACACAGGGCAGCCACCCAAAGAAGTTTGTGTAACATCTCTTCCTTTACGCCTCCATTCGGCCCAACTGCCCCATGATCATGTTTCTCTCCTACGAGCCTTTCGGGAAGAGTGCTACGTGGAAGCATTCGGCCCACCATGGGCAGGAATTCCTCGTACAACCCGTCCTTTTTTCTGCTTCCTGCTCTTTCCCGAAGATCTCCTCAGTCGTCCAATCCGAAAATTGCCGCTAAGCCCACGGGTGGGGGTAATTGTGGTTGGTAGGTGTCCCTCACTAAAAAAGCCGTGCCCGCTCCTCCTCGCGGAGAGCGGGCACGGCCGGAATTCATCGTCTGTCGTAAGAACCATGGCGGTTAGTAGCCAGGGTTCTGCGACGACTGATCAAGGGCGTCGTTCACCTGGATGGCCCGGTTCGGAATCGGGAGAATCCGCTGGGAGTCTCCTGGTTGCAGTGTCCCCGTACCACTGTTAATGGTGCGGCCGAGCCGCTGGAGATCGTGACGACGATCCCCCTCAAACGCCAGCTCGTACCGGCGTTGGGTGATGATCTCATCGATGAGGTCCTGGCCCGATAGGGAGCTCGATACATCGTCCAGGCCTGCGCGATTACGAATCGCGTTCACGTCCTCACGTGCGTCGGCAGCCGACCCCGATCCGCGTGCAAGCCCCTCAGCACGAATGAGATACATCTCAGCGACGCGTAGAACTGGCATATCGTCCCCAAAGGAATCCTGGGTCCACTTGTTGGTCCAGAGGTTTCCGTCATATGAATACAGGAGGCCATTGCCGTTGATCTCTCCAGACTCCGTTGGACCAGCGGTCGAGGGGTCTGCCCTCAGGTCGCCGGACTCTGCGGAGGTGGTAAATTGACCCAGCGGATTGAGATCGCCCCGTCCCCCAAGATCTCCTGGGAGATAGAAGGAACTCATGAAGGCGTTAGTCCCTGAATTGTCGATAGCACTAAAGGAAACCTCGAAGACAATCTCAGTGCTAAGCTCATTCCGGTACGGCTCCGTAATGGACGACGAAAGGCTAAACGGATCCTGTGAAATAACCTCTCCGGCACGCTCGGCAGCATCGTCCCACTGTCCCTGATAAAGGTCTACTTTCGCTAGGAGCGCTTTTGCAACTGATTGTCCAGCTCTCTTGCGCGCGCCCTTAATCTCGAGCCGACTAATCGCGTCGGTGAGATCATTCCGAATCTGCGTGTAGATCTCTTCGACTGAGGCACGAGGCTTATTGAATTCAGGATCAGTCGATGCAACACCGGTTGTCTGAAGAATTACGCCCGGTTGATCATTGGTTCCTGCTTCTGGATCGTAGGGTTGGGCAAACCAGCGGACAAGGTTAAAGTACGCAAGAGCTCGGATGAACTTTGCCTGGCCAACAATATCGTCGACCTCTTCCTGCGTGATTCCTTCAACATCCGGCGTGTTATCAATGATCAGGTTCACCCGATTGATCACGTTGTAGTGATCTTGCCAAAGGTTCTCTGTGGGTCCGTGAGTCGACGACACATTGAAGGCCTGGGCCTGCTGCCACGTCGTAAAGGATCCACTGAAGTTTGCAACATCAGCGGTGAAATCTCCCGCCATCACCGGAAACCCACCGTACACCCCATCGGATTGGAGCCCATCATACGCTCCTGTTAGGGCCGACTGAGCCCCAGAAACATCCTGAAAAATCTGATCAATCGGGATTTCTTGCTCCGGCTGCCTATCAACCGTCTGGTCGCAAGCCGTCAGGCCAAGGAGACCGACAGCAGCAAGCGCAACGAGAAAGGATTTAACTGTAGAGTAACCCATAATAATACCGTTCTGTGATAGTCGTAGAACAATCGGCACGCAAAAGACAGAGCCCCGGGCCCACCCTATGGCGGGCCCGTGCCTGTCTGAGTTGAGAGGTGCTTCAACCGTTAGAGTTGGAGCTCTACCCCTCCGGTGAAGGAGCGTGCCTGCGGCGGCGTGAAGAAGAGCACCCCACGGTCCAGTGCGCTTGTCGCACCGCCCGTGCTCCCTTCGGGATCGCCAATACTCGTCTCCTTGAAGGTCAGGAGATTGGTTCCCTGGAAGTACACGCGCAGGCTATTCACACCGAATGACTGCGTGAGGTCCTGCGGTAGCGTGTAGCCGAGGGTCACGTTCTGGAGACGGAGATAATCCCCGCTCTCAAGGAAGCGTGTCGACTCGCGGGTACTATTGTCCGCCGCGTCTCCGAAGACCGCCCGCGGCACATCTGTCTGGTCCCCGGGCTCCTGCCAGCGATCCAGTGCATCCTCATGCAACCCGAAATTCGCGTAGGTCATCAGGAAGCTCTTCGTATCGTTGTAGATGCTGTATCCGGCCTTGAACGTCATTCGGGCTCGCAGATCAAAGCCCTTGTAATTCGCCGTGGTGGCGACCGATCCGTTCCAGTTCGGAAGGATGCCGCCCTGGATGCTTTCGGCGTCTCCGGAGGGATTACTCGTCGGCTGTCCATCCGTGCCGGTCCAGAGAGGCTTTCCGTTGTCCGGATTCACACCGCGATACTCCAGCATGTACCACGAGAGTTCTTCTCCCTCGATGGCACGCTGTGGACCACTGAGGATGGGATCTCCACCCGGCAGGCTCTGAACCTCATTCCGCTTCCAGGTTGCCGTGAAGGTCGTCGTCCACTGGAAGTCTTCCGTCACGATGTTCTGCGTCTCGAGCTGTGCCTCAACCCCTTCGTTGAGCAGCTCGCCACGGTTCTGGGTGATGCTCCCGTATCCGGAATTAAATGGAAGCTGTCGATCCGTGATGAGATCGTTCGTCAGGCTCCGGAAATACGTGCTCGACAGGAAGATGCGGTCGTTGAATGCACCGAAATCGACCCCGGCTTCAAGGGTTCGCGTCGACTCCCACTTCAGGTCAGGATTGGGAAGCTGTGCCGGAGCAACACCAGAGGCCTCATTGTAATTATTTCCAGCAGAGGCAAGACCCAGCTGCGGAAAGAACCCTCCGATGTCCCGATTCCCAACCCATCCGATGGACCCACGGAGCTTCAGATTCGAAAGCCAGTCGTAGGGCTGAAGGAAACTCTCCTGACCAATTTGGTAAGCGAGGGACGCCGATCCGAAGTTCCCCCACCGATTGTCCTCTCCGAATCGTGAGGATCCATCCCGTCGAAAACTTCCCTCAATGGTGTACTTCCCATCCAGGGTGTATGTAGCCCTGGTAAAGAAGGAGGCAAGCCCGTCCTTCCGTACCACACCAGCACTCGTTGTAAGGGGCGAAGCGCCCGAAGCCACGTTCTGGAACTGATTGGACGGAAAATTCTGAGCTTCAGCAAAGACCTGATTCCGGCGCGAATCCTCGAAGCTAGCTCCCGCAACGGCGTTGACGTCGTGACGGCCCGCAAACGTGTTGCTGTACGTGGCCGTACCGCGGATGCTGTAGCGACGCTCATCCTCGTAGACCTGTCCGCCGAACCCTGTCGGGGCGCCATCGGTGGTACGACGGTCGTACCGAGTAAAGTCATCCACAATCAAGGCATCAATTCCGCCTTCCGCCCGGAGTGTCAGCGACTCAAGCGGCTGCGCTTCCAGGAATGTTGTCGACAGGATCCGCCAGTTTCGAATGTTTTTGCTGTTAACTTCGGCTTCCCCAATCGAATTAGCCGCAATATTCCAGGGGTTGTTGAAGTTAAAGGAGCCGTCGTCATTCCGGATTGGAAGAATCGGCGGGATAAGAGCCGCGGAGGTCAACACTCCGGAGACGTTGTTGTCGGACGACGCCTGAAAGTTCTCCGTCCGTGTCACCGAGGTGTTCGTTCCAACTTGCAACCAGTCGGTCGCATCCTGCGTCACGTTGATTCGGCCGCTGAAGCGATTGAACTGATTGTTTCGAACGAAGCTTTCATCCTTAGAGAACGTCCCGCTAATGAAGTAATCCGTGTCTTCGTCGCCCCCACTGACCGAGACGTTGGCCTGCTGCGTGATGCCCGTCTGCTGGGCCTCTTCAAGCCAGGGAAAGGTCGTGGCGTTGGCGGAATCCGGGTATGGAGACGGCGTACCAAGAACGAGCTCTTCGTACGCTCCCCCTCCCAGGCCTGCCTGCTCAAATTCTTCAAATGACAGACCAGTGGTTGGACCACAGAGCCCTGGGATGTTGCACGTATTGTAAAATCCTCTGGTGGCATCCTGGTGAAGTTCCGACCACTCCTGGCCGTTCACAATCACGTCATCGAAGTCCGACGTGGACGAGACGCCTCCGAGCTGGTAGCTCGCAGAGACTGTCCGTCGCCCCGAGCTTCCTTGCTTCGTCTCAATCAGAACGACCCCATTTGCTGCGCGCGAACCGTAGATGGCGGTGGCGGCAGCGCCCTTCAGCACCTCAATCGACTGGATGTCCTGCGAGTTAATCGTCGACAGCGCATTGGTTGCCTGGCCAAATCCGCCACCGGTGGAAGCCGACGTCACAGGCGTACCGTCCACCACGTAAAGCGGCTGGCTATCGCCGTTGAGCGACGACACCCCACGAACCGACACGCTAATCGCCTGTCCCGCGAGACCCGACGTGTTGGTTACGGTAACGCCTGAAGCCCCTGAGAGGAGCTCTTGCGGCGACCCAACCGACGCCACATCTTCAATATCTTCGGCGGTTACACTGGAGACTGTCCCGGTCAGCTCATCACGCTCACGCTCGCCGTATCCAATCTTGACAACCTCATCAAGCTGGGTCGCCTCACGCTGAAGCTGAAAATTCGCCCGGACAGTGCCTCCTTCCGGAACGTTCACCGTACGCTGAACCTCCTGGTAGCCGACGAACGAAACTTGAAGGGTTTGCTCCCCCGCCGGAACGCCCGAAATTTCGAATCGGCCTTGTGCGTTCGCTGCCGATCCCAGATTCGCTCCTTCCACTTGCACAGTGGCTCCCGGCAATGGATTCCCCGACGATGCTTCAGTGACTCTTCCGGACACCGTCCCCTGCTGGGCCCACGCAAGACTGGGTGCCAACAGGAGCGCAAGCCCCAAGGCAACCGTTGATAGCAATCTCCTCATGACTAAATCTGGACTGTAAATCGTAGAACGACGAATGGTGATCTCTCTGTGAGCATCGACGAGAAAGGCACGCAACACACTCCAAGAATCGACGAGCCCCGCCACAACGTTTCTGCCTGCGGTCTCTTCCGATCGAGCGAGTCTCGCGAGAATATAGCCGAAAGCTCACGTAAACCATAGATAAAGACGGGATGCACCTATGTCAACCCCCCTTTGCGTCATCCGCTATGGGTAGTGTGCTCCTTTGTGTCATGTGTCTTCAGCGTGCTTTACGTTACAGGGTCTTCTTTTTTCGCATCTGTCCGTCCGGTATCCAATATCGCTGAGGCGTCTGATTTGAAATCCCCGGTGACTGAAGCCGACCGGGCCCGAAGGCCCCACATTCTTTACATTCCTCCCCAAACAGGTGACGGGACACGATACGTACATGAACTAGTCACTTAGACCTGGGAGCACGTCCGCCCCCCCCGCACGCCCCGCCATCGGTCCGGTCTCTTTCTCCATGCCGCTTTCCCCCTCGAGCCGACGCGCCCTCGACGCCGCCACCGACGCGGCGTCCCTCCAGCAAGACGTGCCCCTCGCCCCATTCACGACCTTCGGCGTGGGGGGCGCAGCCGACTGGTACGTGGCCGTGCGGTCCGCCGACGAGCTGGCACAGGTCCTCCGCGTGGTTCGCGAGCACGACCTGCCGGCGTTCCTGCTCGGCACGGGGGCCAACGTGATTGTGGGCGATCGGGGCGTGCGCGGGCTTGTCATCCACAACCAGGCCCGCCACACCCGCCTCGACGCCGGCACCGGACGCCTCTGGGCCGAAAGCGGCGCCATTATGTATCCCGACCTCATCGAGCAGGCCGTGTCCGCCGGCCTCTCGGGGCTGGAGCACTACGTCGGCATCCCGTCCACCGTGGGCGGGGCCCTCTGGCAAAACCTCCACTTCCTCTCCCCGCCCCCCGAGCGGGAGCGAACCATGTTCATCGAAGAGGTCCTCCACTCGGCCGACGTTCTCACGGAAACAGGAGAACGAAAAACGGTAGGGGTTGACTTCTTCAACTTCGGCTACGACTATTCCGTCCTGCACGACCGGGAGGACGTGGTCCTCGCCGCCACGTTCCAGCTTGAGGCGGCCCCCGAAGAGCGCCTCCGCGAGATCATGGACGCCAACCTGCAGTGGCGGGCGGAGCGCCACCCCCCGCTCGATACGGAACCGAGTGCGGGATCGATCTTCAAGAAGATTGAAGGCATCGGGGCCGGCCGTCTCATCGACGACTGTGGCCTGAAGGGCACCCGCATCGGAGGCGCGATGGTAACGCACCGCCACGCCAACATCTTTGTGAATGCGGGCGGCGCGACCGCGGCCGACCTTTGCGCCCTCATCGACCACGTCCGGACGGTTGTCGAGCGCGAGACGGGCTACCGGCTAGAGACGGAGATCGACTTTGTCGGCGAGTTCGCGCCGCCCACCGACACGGCCCCGATGCACACGCCGAAGGATCCGGACCTCGTTTCGGCCGAGGAGCGGGCCCGGCAGCGCGCTTAGAGCCTCGCAAAACCGTGACAGAACGTCGCTCTGAACTTGATTCAGAGCCCATCCATCGCTTCGAGGCGGTCCCCCCGTCGGATGGATAGGCTCCAGATCAAGTCTGGAGCGACGAAGGGAGAATGTTTCAGATCCACAGTGCTGGTATTGTTAAAGACTCTTAGTCGATGGATGGCTTCGCATACGGGAGCGCCTCCGACAGAGCCCGCGCCTGCTCGACAAGGTCACCGGTCGCTTCCAGCCCCTCTTTCCACTCTGTCGGCACCGCCTCCCATCCGTGGAGGGCCCCCAGGAGGGCGCCCATCATGGCGCCGGTGGTATCGGCGTCCCCGCCCACGTTGATGCCGGAGAGCAGGGTGTTTTCGAGCAGGTGGGGCCGGCGCGCCACCATGGCGCAGGCGAAGGGCCAGGCCTCCTCCGCCCGCACGCCGACACCATCACACAGATCGCGCAAATCCAGGGGGAACCCGTCGAGGTTTCCCTCAAGGGTCCGCAGCCGATCGGAGACCCGCGCCTCCGCGGCAAGGTGCTCCTCGGCCCAGGTCGTGGCCTTCAGGAGCGTCGCCCAAAACGCCGATCGGTCGAACGTGTCGGGGGCCTGCCCGAGGGCAAACCGCACCGCGGCCACCTGTCCCCATCCGGCGACCAGCGACACGGGATGCCGGTGGGTTACGCCCAGCACGGCCCGAGCGACCTCGAAGGCCCGGGCCCGCGACACGTCCGCCGCGGCCCACCACAGCCCAATCGGGGCGGCCCGCATGGCGGCGCCGTCGGTGGGCCGGTCCGCCCCTCCCGAGTCGGCGGGGGCGACCCCGTCGGCCAACCGGTCAATTGCCGCGGTGGTGGTCTCGCCCCACCGCCGTGCCTCCGATCGAAGGGCCACGTACTCCTCGGCCACGGCGGCGGGCCATTCCTCCGGGGCTGCCGTCTGCGTCATGGCCCGGACCAGGGCAAAGGTCATCTGCGTGTCGTCGGTCCACTGCCCCGCGGAAAGGTCGCCCCGCTGGTCGTCGTCGCGATACTCCTTGATGCCCAAATAGTAGGTCCGGACGTTCTGGTGACTGAGGCCCTCGACGGGCATGCCGAGGGCATCTCCGACGGCGGTGCCCAGGAGGGCGCCCACGATTCGATCCGAGGCGACGGTCATTGGAAAAAAACGGAAACGAGAAACGAACAGCGTGCGCTGCTAGCGAATCGACGGGCCAGTCGCTATGTTCGGACCGGCGCGCTCTTTTCACTGACACTCGGTTTTGCATGGACTGGCTTGCCGGGGCATGGGCCGTCTTTCGGAACGACCTGCGCATTGAACTGCGCACCCGGTACGCCCTCAATGCCCTTCTTTTGTTTGCCCTGGGCGCCCTCCTGCTCATCCTCTTCGCCGTCGGCCCCCAGCCGATCCCGACGCGCGTCCAGTCGGCCTTCCTGTGGATGGTGATCCTGTTTGCCGCGGCGGTGGGGCTGGGGCGCTCCTTCGTCGCCGAGGAACGACAGGGCACCGCCCTGCTCCTTCGGCTCAATACGCGGCCCAGCATGGTGTTTGCCGGCAAGCTGCTGTTCAACCTCGTCCTGGTGGGCAGCCTCGGAGGGGTCTCGACCGGCGCCCTTCTGTTGCTGCTCGACGTGTCCGTGGCCCGGCCGGGACTTCTGGCGACGGCGCTGGGCATGGGCGTCCTGGGGCTTGCCGTCGCCACTACGCTTCTGGGCGCCCTCGTGGCCCGGGCGGCCCGCCGCGGGGCCCTGCTCCCCGTACTCCTGCTCCCCCTCCTCACCCCCCTCCTCGTCTCCAGCGTGAGCGCCACCCAGAAGGCGATTCAGGGGCTGCCCTGGACGGAGGCGCAGGACGAGCTGCTCACCCTGGTCGGCTTTGTAGGCGCGACCCTCTCGGCCGCCACCCTGCTCTTCGACTACGTGTGGGCGGACTGATCCCCCGCTCGCCCGCGGCACGCCCGACTGGGGATTTGGAGCAAAATCAACGCCCCGCCGGAATCTCGTTGGCTCCTGTCGGTTCGAGTGTGTCCATCACTAATAAACTTCGTGGGTTTCGGCTCCACGCGATGGCTTCTTCTGTCCTCAGCTCTCCTACCGTGTACCGCTCGGTGCGGGCCCTCGTGGTCGCGCTCCTGTCGGGCGCACTCGTGGCCGGCTTCCTCGGCCAAATTCCCCAGCTCGACATCCTCGAGCAGTCGGCGCGCAACCTGTACTTCCACGTTCCCATGTGGTTTGCGCTGATGATGGGGACCGTGATTTCGGCGTATCACTCGTTCCGCTACCTCCAGTCCGGCGATCGGCTGCGCGACATCCGCGCCCGCGAGGCCGCCTGGCTCGCCCTCCTCTTCGGCCTTCTCGGGATCGTGACCGGCATGGTGTGGGCCCGCTTTACGTGGTACGTGGGCTCTGGCAAGTGGTGGAACTTCGACCCGAAGCAGTCCATGGCGGCGGTGCTGCTCCTCATTTACGGCGGCTACTTTGTGCTGCGCGACAGCGTGGAGGACCCCGACACCCGCGGGCGGGTCGCGGCGGTCTACAACCTGTTCGCCGTGGTCACCATGCCCTTCCTCCTGTACATCCTCCCGCGCCAGCTCCCGAGCCTCCACCCCGGCGGGGAGGGCAGCCCGGCCTTCACGCAGACGGACCTCGCGCCGGCGATGCGGTGGGTCTTTTACCCGTCGGTCCTCGGCTTCCTCGGCCTGTTCTGGGTGCTGTACACGCAGCGCGTGCGGCTGTCCTGGATTCGCAAGCGGCTGCGGCGCGAGCCGGAGCTGTAGCCCGTCCCTCTCGTGCCTCCCTCGACCTTTTTCCGAGCACGATGACCCTCCACCCGCTCCCCGCCTCGGCCGCCGCGCCGTCGCTCCGGCCCCAGCAGGCCCGCCCCGACACGGCGGCGGCCTACGACAGCACGTGGACCGAAGAGTCGCCCGCCCAGTCCCCGCAGGGCCTGGAGCGGGTGATGCTCGACGACGGCAAAATTTACGTCGTCCTCGCCGTGGTGCTCATCATCTGGATCGGGGTGGTGACGATGCTTTTCCGAACGGATCGCCGCATCGACGCACTGGAACGGCGCCTTGACCAGGACATTCCAGAAGACCCGGCGTAACTCTCGCAGTACTGAGCCGCTTCTCCTCCCCCTCCCATGAAGAAAAAAACCCTCGTCGGCCTCGTGGCCATGATCGGCTTTGCCGGGCTGCTGCTCTTCAACTTCGGCAGCCAGGTGGGCGGCTACATGAATTTTGAACAGGCGTCCGAGAGCGGGGCGCGGGCCCACGTGGTGGGCACCTGGGTGGAGGACCGCCCCACCCGCTACGACCGCACGGAAAACGTCTTCACGTTCTACATGCGCGACGAGTCGGGCACGGTGCGCAAGGTGCGGTACAAAAACCCGAAGCCCGCAAATTTTGAGGAGGCCGAGCAGGTGGTCGTGGAGGGAACGGCGGGCACCCAGTCGTTCGAGGCGGAAAGCATCCTCGTGAAGTGCCCGTCGAAGTACAACGAGGCCAAGGGGCTCCAACAACAGACGGCCGACGCATCGTCGTAAATGATCCTCTCGTGCCCGGCTCCCCGGGCGATCGGTCGTCTCGGGGGACTTCTTCTGCTTTCGGTTGTCCTTTTTGCCTGTTCGTCGTCGTCCGTGAAGCGATCCGCCCCGTCCGACTCGCCTCTCCCCCCGTGTCCCGACACCCCCAACTGTGAGCGGACGGCCCGCCCCTACCCGGTGGACGCCCCCACCCTCTTCGCGGCGGCCCAGCGGGCCCTGGACGCGCTCGGCCCCGTCGAGCTTCAGGTGCAGCCGGAGGCCCGGCGCGCCGCGGCGGTGTACCGCGTGGCGTTTGTGTTCAAGGACGACGTGGACGTGGCGGTAGAGTCGACGGACGACGAAAGCACCCTGCACGTGCGCAGCGCCAGTCGGGTCGGGCACAGCGACCTGGGCGTGAATCGCCGGCGGGTCGACCGGTTCTTCCGCGCCGTAGACGAGGCCCTCGACGCCCGGTCGGACTAGAGGTAGAGCGTCGTGGCGATGAAGAAGTAGATCGCCAGGCCCAGGATGTCGTTGAGCGTGGTGACGAAGGGCCCCATGGCACTGGCCGGGTCGATGCCCAGCCACGTGAGCAGGAACGGGATGAGGGCGCCGTTGGTGGTCGCCACCAGGCTCACGCACAGCATCGTGAGGCCGAGCGTGGACACGAGCATGCCCACGTTGCCCATGCCCAGCGCGGCGACGGTGGCGCAGAGGAGGGCGGCCACCACCAGCCCGTTCAGGAACGCCACGGCAATCTCTTTTCCAATCCGGACGAAGGCGTCGGTCACCCACAACTCCCCGGAGCCCAGTCCCTGCACCGCGATCGCGGCGCTCTGCACCGCCGCGTTGCCCCCCATGGCCGTCACGATTGGGATGAAGGTGGCAAGGACCACGGCCTGCTCCAGCGTGGCCTCGAAGGCCCCGATGACGGTGCCCGACAGGCCCGACCCGACGAGCCCGACGATGAGCCACGGCAGTCGGCCCCGACTCACGTTCACCACCGTATCGGCCGTTTCCTCGTCGCCCGTGAGGCCGCTCATCAGCTGCATGTCCTCTTCGGCCTCGTCCCGAATCACGTCCACCACGTCGTCGATCGTGATGCGCCCCATCATGCGCCCGGCGTCGTCGACGACGGGGAGCGACACCAGGTCGTAGCGCTGCACGAGCTGTCCCACCTCCTCCTGGTCCACCGCGAGGGACACCGATACGAAGTCGGTCTCCATGATGTCGCGCACCGGCACGGTGGCCGAGGACAGGAGCAGCTGCTTGAGCGACACCACGCCCACCAGCACCCCTTCGTCGTCAACCACGTAGGCGGTGTAGATCTCGTCGATGTCGTCGGCGTAGCGGCGCACCGCGTCGGTGGCTTCCTGGAGGGTGGCGTCCGGGGCGATGGCCACGTACTCCCGCGCCATGAGGCCGCCGGCGGTCTCCTCGCCGTACTCCAGGAGCTCGGCGAGGTCGGCCGTGTCCTCCAGGTCGGGAAGCACCTGCAGGGCCACCTCGTCGGGGAGGTCCGCCAGCACGTCCACGGCGTCGTCCGTGTCGAGGGCGTCGAGCAGGGCCGTGAGCGTGGGCTCGGGCAGCCCCTTGAGGAGCGCATTCCGGAGCACATCGTCGATCTCCGCCAGGGTCTCGCTCGCCTGAACGGGCGGAAGCCACTGAAAGAGGCGGTGGGCCTTCTCGGTCGGCAGGCGGCGCAGGATCAGCGCCACGTCGGCCGGGTGCAGGTCGGCCATCAGGTTGAGCACCATGCCGCGCTGTCCCTCCGCCAGGAGGGTGATGATGTCGTCGACGACGGACTCATCCAGCTCCAGGGCCCCGCCCGGCCGGCTTTCGGGGGGCACGGACGGGGGGCGAGCAGACTCAGCAGACGACTCCGGCATGCGTACGCGGGACGCAGTGAAACGGGCGGCGAACAGGGGGCGGACGGCGCCCTCCGCGTGTTCGCTACGAAGGGTCGACCGGCTCGGTTCGGGCGTTGAGGTGACGGGCAACCTCAGCGAAGTTCTCCGGGGTGAGCGCCTCGGCGCGCTTGCGGTTCCAGTCGTGCGGCAGATCCACGCCCTGGTCTTTCACCCAGGCGCTCAGGCTGTTGCGCAGCATCTTGCGTCGTTGCCCAAAGGCCGCCCGCACGTAGGGCCGCACGTCGTCGAGGGTCAGGTCGGCGGGCGCCGCCTCCTCCCCGAACGTGACGCGCACCACGGCGCTCGACACATCGGGCTGGGGCGAAAACACCTGCGGGGGCACCGAGAACGCCAGCGTGGGCGCCGCGAAGAGCTGAAGAAGCACGCTCAGCACCCCGTAGCCCTTGGTTCGCGGCTCGGCCACCAGCCGCTCCGCCACGGCCTCCTGCATGGTCAGCACCGCCTCCGCGACGTGCGCCCGGTTCTCAAGCAGCGCAAAAAGGATTTCCGTCGTCAGGTGATACGGCGTGTTGCTGATGACATGGAGCGGCCCGCCCGTGTCGGTCGCGAGGGCGGCCCAGTCGACGGTGCGCACGTCCGTCGCTCGCACGTCGAGCCCCGGATGCTTCTGCCGGAGGACCTCGACGGCCCGCTCATCAATCTCGATGGCCGTCAGGCACTCGTATCGCTCGGCCAACAGGCCGGTGAGCTCGCCCGTCCCCGCCCCCACCTCCACGACGTGCGCATCGGTCGGCGCCTGCAGGGTGCGCACAATCTTTTCGGCCATGTTCGGGTCCTGCAGAAAGTTCTGGCCGAGGCTTTGCTTGGGGCGAAACGGGACGCGTCCGGGCATCGGGTCGGGGGGACGAACAGGAAGAAAAAAGCGCACCCCGTTCAACGCACGTGCTTGCGGCGGTTTCGGACGTAGTCCTCAAAGAGGAATGAGCCGAGGTCGTCGAGCTGGGCATAGTAGGCCCGGCCCCGGTTGGCCTCCGTCAGCTTGCGGACGAAATTCTGGAGGCCCGGGTCGCGAGCAATCATGAAGGTAGTAATCGTGATGTCCTGCCGCCGGCACACCACCGCCTCGTCGAGCACCTTGTTCACGATCTTCCGGTCGAGCCCGTAGGCGTTGCGGTACATCTGCCCGTTTTCGATGTGGCAGCTGGGCTTGCCGTCCGTGATCATGAAGATCTGCTTGTTGCGGTTGTTGCGGCGGTGCAGGATGTTGCGCGCCCGCTGCAGTCCCGCTCGGGTGTTGGTGTGGTAGGGGCCGACGTCGAGGTACGGCAGGTCCTCCACCTCAATCTCCCACGCATCGTTGCCGAAGGCCACGATGTCGAGCGTGTCCTTCGGGTACTTCGTCATGATCAGCTCCGACAGGCCCATCGCCACGCGGCGGGCGGGGGTGATCCGGTCCTCGCCGTAGAGCACCATGGAGTGGGAGAGGTCCACCATGAGCACGGTCGCCATGGTGGCGCGGTGATCCGTCTCGTGGACCTGGAAGTCGTCCTCGGAGAGGTGCCAGTCGTCGCCCACCCCGCTGCGCCGGAACGAATTGGAGAGGGTGCCGGTCATGTCGAGCTGCGACACGTCGTCGCCGAACTGCCAGTCCCGCGTTTCGGGCCGGCGCTCGTTGTTTTTCCCCTTGTACGGGGTGCGGTGGTCGCCGTCGCCGTGCTTGCGCAGCTCCCCGAAGATCTCTTCCAGGGCCGACTGCCGGAGCGACCGCTCGGCCTGGGCCGTGATCTGCATCTGGCCCGTCTCCTCGTCCTCTTCCAGGTACCCGCGCTTTTTCAGCTCCTCGATAAAGTCGTCGAGGTCCTCGTCGTGGCCGGCGGTGAGGTCGTGCTGCTCATCGAGCTGGCGGAGCCAGTCGAGCGCCTCCTCCGCGTCGCCGGCCGCGTACTCCAGCAGTTTCTCGAAGAGGTCCATGAGCTCTTCGAAGAGCGGCTTTTGGCTGCCGTGGCGGGCAGGGTCCCAATCGAGATACCGAAGTCGCATGGCGCACCCAACCAGTAGGAATGATAACAACGGAAAAAAGCGTACGCCGCGCCGCGCAGCTTTGTTTGACGAATCCCCGCCCGCAGTCGTCCCGGTCGCGTTACGAATACGGCTCGTCGAGGTACTGCTCCGCCTGGTCGTGCGCCCCCACCGGATCGTCCAGCTCCAGGACGTGGCGATAGTGTTTGACGGCCAGCTCCCGGCGATCCATCGCGTCGTAGGTCATCCCCTGGTACAGGAGCGCCAGAATGCGGTAGCGATTGTCTTCGACGTCGCGGTCGGTAAGCCGCTGAACCTCCGTGAAATAGGTGAGCGCCTGCTCGTAGTCGTCCCGGTACAGTCGATCGCGGCCCAGGTAGTAGCGGGCAATCTCTTCCATGTGCGTGTTGTAGCCCACCGCCCCGGCGGCACAGCGCTCAACGACGGACGAAAACACCTGACGGGCCTCGCCCCATCGGCCCCAGCGCGCATACACCCGCCCCTCAAACGTGTGGAAGTAGGGGTTTTTCGGGTGTCGCTCGCGGAGACGCCGAACGTAGTGGCGACTTTTCTGATAGTCCTCCTCGTAGAGGTAGTAGATCTGCGTGAGGTAGTAAATCGCCTCCGTCTGCACGTACCGGCCCTCCTCCGCGGTCCGCTGGAGCAGACGCAGCCCGCGCTCCTTGTTTCCATCCGGCAGCATCCAGGTAAACGTCTTGGTGACCGGATACTCCTCTTCCAGGATGGCGGCGTAGTAGTCGTACAGCCCTTTTCCAAACACGTAGTCGCCCGCGCTGTCGGACGGGGCTGCCTCGGCCACGGAGCGTGCATGCTTGATGGCCGTGCGGCCGTTGCGCAGGGCCTTCCACCAGTTGCTCCGGTTCGACGCCAGGCGCGCCTTGAATCCGTGGGCGGCGGCCTTGAAGAGCTGGGCGTCAAAGTGATCGGGGTCCTCGTCGAGCAGCTCGTCGCACCGGTCGATCACCGCGTCCATCTTCTCAAAGAACGCCTCGTCGTGCGCGGTGTCCGTCAGGTCCAGCATGATGGTCCACCACAGGTTTAGCCCCTGCAGAAAAGGACCCACTGGATGCTCCGGATAGCGCCGGTCGATCTCCTGAAAGATCGCCCGCGCCTCCTCGGACTGCATGTTGTAGAGAAGATCGAGCCCCTTCTTGCCTTCCTCCCGGACGAACGGCTCCCCAAGGACCGAGGTGGACCGCCCGGCCCCGTCCGCCGCCGTCTGCGCGTACGCGTCCGCGGGCCCGACCACTGCAACCAGCAGCAGGACCAGTCCGGTCGTCCACCGGCGCATCATTGTTGCCACCTGCGATTCCGAACAGCACATCGGACCCGGCAAACCTTGCGCCGCGAGGGGCTGTTCCCTTGCCGCGCCGGCCTCATCCCGGGTCGCCGCTCTTTAACCCGCGCAAGCTCTTCTCTGCCAGCAAGTTGACATCGTAGGTCCGCACGCGACCGTTCTGCTCGCGGTGGCGCCGGCGGGCAATCTCGATGAGTCGCTCCATCAGTTCGTCGAACGGGACGCCGGACGGCTCCCACAGGTAGAACGAGAACGAGCCGGGGATGGTGTTGATCTCGTTGAAATAGAGATCGCCCGTCGACTCGTCAATCATGAAGTCGATGCGGACCACCCCGGCACATTCGAAGAGGCGGAAGAGCCGCACCGCGAGGTTCTGGATGCGCTCCGTCCGCTCGTCGGAAAGGTCCGCCGGCACGATGCGGTCGAGAGAGGCCATGCCGCCCGGCGCCTCCGCTCCGGGTTTGGTCCCCCCGCTGCGCTCCTTCGTCCCGCCGTCGCCATCGCGCATGTACTTGTCCTGAAAGCTGAGCAGCTCCTCCTCGTCCGACGGAACGGGCTCCTCCAGCACGCTGGGCGTTGCCTCGTGGGCGTCCCCGAGGACGGAGCAGTTGATCTCGCGGAGCGCCTCGACGGCCCGCTCCACCACAATCTTGTCGTCGTAGCGAAAGGCCTCCTCGATGGCCGCGTCGAGCGCGGCGCGGTCGTCCGCCCGGGCAATGCCGATGGAGGACCCACAGCGCGCCGGCTTCACCACCATGGGATACCCGATCGCGTCCTCGCAGCGGTCCAGCCCGTCCTCCTCCCGACCGGCCCACTCCCGCTCGCGGATCGAAACGAAGTCGACCACCGGAATCCCGGCGTCGCGGCACAGACGCTTCGACATCACCTTGTCCATGCCGAGGGCCGAGCCGAAGACGCCGGTGCTGGTGTAGGGCACGTTGAACGTTTCGCAGAGGCCCTGCAGGCCGCCGTCCTCTCCGGCCCCTCCGTGCAACCCCAGCAGCATAACGTCCACCGGGAGGCGACGAGGCGGACGCGTAAGCCGCTGCAACGCCCCCGCCGCGCGGTCCTCCACCACCTCCAGCCGACCGTGCGGGGTGGGCGCCAGGGCCGCCGGCGTCGCCTCCTCCAGCAAGGCCTCGAGCTCCTGGTAGCGCTCCACGTCCAGCAACGACTCGCCCGTGTACCACCGCCCGTCCTTCGCAATGTAGAGGGGCACCGGCCGGAAGCGGTCGCGGTCGAGGGCCGCGGCCGCCTGCAGCGCAGAAATGATCGAGACCTCGTGCTCGGGGGCGACGCCTCCCAGGGCAATCCCAACGTTCAATCGATCGGTCGACACAGAGACTCCTGTTCTATTCGGCACAGACGAACCTCCCCCCTCCCATTATCTCGCCGACGGCCCGCCCGAATCGGACCCGGCGCCGCGCTCCACCAAATGGGTGTCCACGAAGTCGGTGAGTGCGCGGAACAGGTGGAGCCGCGTCGTCCCCCCCGCAATGCTGTGGTCTTTCTTCGGGTACATCATGAACGAAAACTGCTTCCCGGCCGCCTGCAGCTTGTCGATCATCTGCACGCTGTTCTGAAAGTGCACATTGTCGTCGAAGTCCCCGTGGGCGAGGAAGAGCGATTGGTCGGGGCGCAGGCTATCGGCGTAGGCCTGCGGGGCGCCGTTCGTATAGCCGTCCTCGTTCTGCTGCGGGGTGGACATGTAGCGCTCCGTGTAGATGGTATCGTAGAGCCGCCAGTCGGTCACGGGGGCCACCGAGAGGCCGACATCGAAGGTAGACGGCCCCTCGCCCTTGAGCATGGAGAGCAGGGTCATGTAGCCGCCGTAGCTCCAGCCCCAGATGCCAATGCGCTCGTCATCGACCCAGCTGGAATCGCTGAGGGCCTGGGCGGCGTGCACCTGATCGGCTGCTTCGGGCTGGCCGAGGCGCTGGTACGGCACGTCCTGAAAGGCTTTCCCCCGTCCGCCGGTGCCCCGATTGTCCACGCTCACCACGACCACATCGTGCGCCCGGGCCAAGTACTTGTGCCAGAGCATTCGGCTGCCGCCCCACCGGTCCATAACGGTCTGGACGCCGGGCCCGCCGTACACGTACATCAGCACCGGGTACTGCTGGGACGGGTCGAAGTCCGTCGGCTTCACGACGTAGGCGTTGAGCGGGGTGCCGTCGGCGGCCGGGAGCGTCGTGAACGTGGCCTCGGGCAGGTTCAGGCGATCGAGGCGCTGCTTCAGTGCATCGTTGTCCTCCAGCGTCGTCAGCCGGTCGCCGTCGGCCGCGTGCAGCGTCCAGGTCGGCGGCACGTCGGGGCGCGAGTACGTGTCGATGTAGTACGACCGGTCCGCCGAAAGATTGACGCTGTGCGAGCCGGACCGCTCGGTGATCTTCTCCGGCGTCATGGCCGTCTCGTGCTCGGACAGCGACAGGCCGGCGCGGTACAGGTGGCGCTGCGTGGACGTGTCCCGGGTGGCGGTGAAATACGCCGTGAGGGTTCCCTCGTCGACGCCGTGGAACGACGTGACCTCCCAGTTCCCGTCGGTCACCGGGCCCAGGTGCGTCCCATCCGTCCGGTAGAGGTGGGCGTGGTTGTAGCCCGTGCGCTCGGTCAGGAAGACGAAGTGATCGCTCTCGTCGAGAAACGCAATCTTGTCGTCGGTGATGTCGATGTAGGTGTCGTTTTCCTCCTGCATCACCTCCCGCACCGTCCCCGACTGCGGGTCGCCGTAGAGCAAGTCGAGCTGATTCTGCCCCCGGTTCATTCGAAAGAGCCACACGCGGTGACGCCCGTCAATCTCGGGCGTCCAGCCCATGCGGGCCAGGTACTCGTGCGGGTCTGTGATCTCCTCCTCGTGCGAGAGCGACGGGTCCCAGGTGCCCGTGTCGAAGTACTGGATGGCCTGCGGCTGGCCGGCCCGCGTCGTATCCACATCGGCCAGGGTGACCACCCCAACCTTGATGTCGCTGTTGACCTCTCCCGCTTTCGGGTACCGAAACCGCTTGTATTCCGGGTAGCGCGTGGTGTAGTCGGTAAGCGCAAACGAGCGGGTGTCCGACTCGTCGAGCTTGAAGAACGCGATGTGGTCTCCGTCCGGACTCCACTTCCACCCGTCGCGCAGGCCGAACTCCTCCTCGTACACCCAGTCGAACGTGCCGTTGATAATTGTGCCGTCCGCGCCGTCCGTCGTCAGCGCAGTCTCGGTTCCGGTCTCCAGGTCCACCGCGAACAGGTTGCGCTCCCGCACGAAGCCCACCCTCGTAGCCGACGGGTTGAACTTGGCGAACATCTGGTAGCCGTCGTCGCGATCGGCAACGGGGGTCAGGGTCTGCTCCGACCGGTCGTAGACGTAATAAAACCCCTTGGTGTTGGCGCGCCACACCTGCTTCGAGTCCGTGTAGATGAGCACCTTCTCCCGCTCGGGCCCGAACTCGTAGTCTTCGATCGGCACCACCCGATCGACGTCCTCCGCGTATAGATTCGTGCCGTCCACGAGGCGCGTCTCCTCGTCGGTCTCCAGGTTGTACCGCATCAGGTGGGTGGCCTCGCCCGTGTCGGCCGGCTGGATGTAGGTGATGACGGGGCCTTCCTCCGCCCAGCGTCCCCCTTCAAAAGCGTCCGGCGAGAAGGTGGAGGAGGCGTGGATGGCCTCCAGGGAGAAGCTCAGCGAATCCGCCGGCTGGGCGTGCGTCTCCGGAACCGATCCACACAGGAAGGCGAGGGCCGTGAGGGCATAGACGAAGCGTCGAACCATAGGAGGGCGTCACGTTGTGGAGATCTGGCGCGGCCCGACCTCGGCCGTACTGCGCAACATACCCGCCGCTCCCCCTCCTTCGCAAGACCCCGGGCCGCATTTCCTCTGGCGCATCCACCCTCTCGGATTGGAACCATTACAGAGACGCAATCTATGAACCGGTTGCGTATTTAAATCTCCACCTCAGACGCCCCGTGGCTGCCCCCGACACCTCCCCACATCCCGATCGGCTCATGCCGGTGACGGCATCCGTTGATCTCGGGGCCCTCCGGCACAACGTGCGGACGCTTCAGGAGTGCGCGGCGGACGCCGATGTGATGGCGGTGCTCAAAGCCGACGCGTACGGGCACGGGGCCGTCCCCGTCGCCCGCACGCTGGCGGACGAGGGGGTTCGCCACTTTGCCGTTGCCCGCCCGGACGAGGGGGTGCACCTCCGGGAGGCCGGCCTGTCGGGTCGCATCCTCGTCCTCGGCGCCCCCTTCCCGAACCACCTGTCCGTGTACACGCGGCACGACCTGGACGTGACCGTCTCGTCGGCCGACGCAGCCGAGGCCGTCCGTACCCACGGGACGTCGGCCCACCCCTTGCGGGCCCACGTGAAGATCGACACCGGCATGGGCCGCCTCGGCCTCGCCCCCGCCGACGCCCCGGAGGTGATCCATCGCCTGGCCGCGGCGGACGGCGTCGTCCTGGCCGGCGTCTGGACCCACTTCGCCACCGCCGACGACCCCGACAGCTCCTTCCCCCAGACCCAGCTGGATCGGTTTGAGGCCCTACTGGACCGCCTCGACGCCACGCCCGAATTTATCCACACGGCCAACACCGGCGCGCTCCTCACCGTCGGCCCCCGGGCCCGTGACTTCCCGCGCCCCCTGGTGCGCACCGGCATCTCGCTGTACGGGCTGGCGGCCCGGCCCGCCCTGGCGTCCCGGCTCCCTCTTCGACCGATCATGCGGCTGCGGGCCCGCGTCACCCACCTGAAGACCGTCGCGCCCGGAACGCCCATTTCCTACGGCGCCACGTGGCGCGCCTCCGAACCGTCCCGCATCGCCACGCTGGGCGTCGGCTACGGCGACGGCTACCCGCGCCTGGCCTCGGGACGGGCCGTGGTCCGCATCGCCGGCGAGAAGCGGCCGGTCGTGGGCACCATTTGCATGGACATGTGCATGGTCAATCTGGGGCCTCCGGATCGCCCGCCCGCCACAGACGTATCGGTGGGAGACGAAGCCCTCCTGTTCGGCCCCGAAGGACCGACAATGCACGACGTGGCCGACTGGGCCGAGACGATTCCGTACGAAATTTGTTGTGACCTGTCGTCCCGGGTCCCTCGGACCTATACCGATACAGAACCGAAGCCCCCCCCGACGCCACACTCGACCACCGAAGCGTCCCCTGCATCCTGATTTCCACAAGATCGTTACGTATTCGGACGTTTAATTAATGGCGGAGGTGCGTGCTGTCGTCTTCTTTGATAGCCGTGCCCTTGGGGCGCCGTCGCGGCTCCTACCTTCCGTTCGTTCTTTGCGTTGTCTTTTTTCATTTACCATCCCATTGACTCATGCCGATTACTGCCGATCCCGGTGACATCGACATCCTCGTCGTCGACGACGAGAAAGACGTTGTCGAGGTCGTCGGTCACTTCCTCGAAGAAGAAGGATACACCGTCCACACCGCCCACGACGGCGAAGAAGCCCTGGAGACCGCGTCGAGCGACATTGACCTGATTGTTCTTGACATCATGCTTCCGGGGGTCGACGGATACGAGGTGTGTCGGAAGCTCCGCTCGCGCGTCGAGACGGAGAACATTCCCATCGTCTTCCTTAGTGCGAAGACCGAGGAGGAGGACCAGATCGAGGGCCTCATGCTGGGGGGAGACGACTACCTTACGAAGCCGGTGTCCCCGCAGGTGCTCGTGGCCCACGTCAAGGCCGTCCTGCGACGCTCCGGCGTCGAGGAAAGCAGCATCCTGGAAGTGGACGGCCTCAAGATCTACGAGGACGAGTACCGCGCCGAGCTCGAGGGCGAGGACCTCGGCCTCACGCTCACGGAGTTCGAGCTTCTCCGCTACCTGGTGCGGCACCCGCGCAAGGCGTTCACGCGGCAGCAACTCCTCGAAACCATCTGGAAGGATGCGATGATGGTCACCGAGCGGACCGTCGACGCCCACATCAAAAACCTGCGCGAGAAGCTCGGGGACTTTGCCGAACACATCCAGACGGTTCGCGGCGTGGGCTACCGGTTCGTCCGCGAGGAAGAATCCGCCGAGGCCTAGCCGGTGCCTCCCACACCCGCGCCGGGGGACGCGCGGTGAACTGGTTCGTCCGTGGCCCGCGCCCCGGGCCCTTGCTTCGTTCGCGCGCTCCCTCCTTCTGGGTTCTGCTGAGTGGTAATGTCGGTCTTTCGTTCGGTCCGCGACGCGGTACTCCCCGACCGTGCCTCCACACAAACGTGGATGGTGCTGACGTTTTCGTTGTTCGTGGGCATTGCGGTACTGGGGGTGGCGCTGTACGCCCTCCTGGTGCTTCGGGGGGAAATGCGGACGGCCATGCAGCAGACCCTCCACGATCAGGCCGAGCGGATCGTGGAACAGGTGGAACAGGCCCCCGGCCCCGGACGACACGCGAGCATCGTCCAACACCTGACCGAACTGACGGACCTGCGGGTGGCCGTCACGACCCGCGACACCACCTACACGACCGCCAGCTTGTCGGCGCCGGACTCGCTGCTGTCGTCGACCAATCGGTCCGAGGCCTCGGACCCGGCCCAGTTTTCGAGCTACCGAAATGAGGAGGGGGCCCTCGTCTTCCTGGCGGGCCTCTCCCGTCCGGCCGCCGATCTGACAGTCCAGGTTGAGCAGCCCGCCCCCCCGCTCTACCACCTCGTCCAGCGCTCGCAGGTGGTGCTCATCCTGGGGATGGTGCTCGCCTTCATCCTCGCCGTCCTCGGCAGCTTCGTCGCCGCCTATCAGGTCACCACCCCCCTCCGGCGCATCCGCGAGACCGCTCAGCGCGTGGCCGAAGGGCAATTTGCCGGTCGCGTGCGCCTCAATTCGCGCGCCGCCGAATTCCAGGACCTCGCCGGAAGCCTGAACCGCGCCGGCGCCACGCTCCGCGAAAAGATTGAGGAGTTGGAGCGCCTCACCCAGCTGCAGAGCGAGTTTATCGGCAACGTCTCCCACGAGGTCCGCAACCCCATCTTCTCCATCAGCGGCTACCTCGAAGCCCTCGGCACGCCCGGCCTCAGCGACAGCCAGCGCAAGACCTACGCCGAAAAGGCCCTCACCAACCTGGAGCGGCTCCAGAATCTCTTCAACGACCTGATTGACATCGCCCGTCTGGAGTACCGGAAGGACCTCATCAACCGGTCGGCCTTCGATCTGAAGGACCTGGTGAATGAGGTCACGGAGATGCTGCGGCCCAAGGCGGACGAAAAGGGGCTCGACCTCCAGGCCGACGTGCCCCGATTCTACGTCAGCGCCGACCGGTCGCGCATCCGGCAGGTGCTGCGCAACCTCATCGAAAACGCCATCGCCTACACCCCGGAGGGATCGGTGCGGTGCCGCGTGCAGCGCCGGGCGGACAAAGTGCGCATCCACGTCGTCGACACCGGGCAGGGCATCGACGAGGACCACCTGGACCGCATCTTCGATCGATTCTACCGCGTGGACGAGGACCGGGCGCGCGACAGCGGCGGCACGGGCCTCGGCCTCAGCATTGTGAAGCAAATCCTTCAGGCCCACGACGAAGACATCCACGTGGAAAGCACAAAAGGGCGCGGGACCCGCTTCTGGTTCGAACTGCCCTATGCCTCGGAATCAGACGGGGTGCAGTCATCGTAACGTCTCTCCTGCGTCCCAGATGCCCTGGGATTCTCCGCGGATAATTCGCCCACGCGCCCCCGCGACGCCCGTCCTCCATCTTTTGCTTGAGGGGTCTGTTGCCTATGTTGATGGCTGACTACCGGCTGCTTCGTTTCAGCCCCGGGCCGTGGGTCGCCACCCCTCCCGGAAGCGCTTCGATGTGACCCTCTCGCCCCGTGCGAGACCCGATCGAGGCCACTGTCCTCTCGGTTGGCTTTTTCTAACCCTCCCTTCTGAACATGGCGGATACGACCTCCTCTCCCGATTCCCCCGACGCGGACGCGCCCAACGCCCCCGACCCGGAGATGCCTGAGGCGGACGCCCCCGAGCCCGCCCCGGACACGGCGGAGGCTGCCACCGACGACCTGCCGGTGGACCAGCTGATGCATGGGGACGGGCACGCCGCCATTCCCGAGATTCCGTCGATCGAGTCGGACGGGTCGCTCGATATCGAGCGCCTGGGCCCCGACGACTTCGACCCCGACGAGCTGCGGCAGCGGCTGCGCACGATGATGCTGTCGCGCCGCCTCGACGAAAAAATGCTGACCCTCCTCAAGCAGGGCAAGGGACACTTTCACATTGGCTGCGCGGGCCACGAGGCCGCCCAGTCCGCAATCAGTCGCTACGCGCGGCCCGGCGAAGGGCCGGGGCACGACTGGTTCTGCTTCTACTATCGCGACCTGTGCATGGCCCTGTCCCTGGGCATGACCCCGCGGGAGGCCCTGCTGGCCCACCTCGCCAAGGCCGACGACCCCAACTCCGGCGGGCGCCAGATGCCGGAGCACTTCGGCCTCAAGCACCTGAACGTGATGACGACCGCCTCGTCGGTGGGGGCGCAGTTTAATCCCGGCGTCGGGTTTGCCTTCTCGGTCCAGCAGCGCGGCGAGGACAACTTCGTGTACGTCTCCTGCGGCGAAGGCGCCACCTCGCAGGGCGACTTCCACGAGGCCCTCAACTGGGCCGCCCGCGAGCAGGCCCCCGCCCTCTTCTTCGTCCAGGACAACAAGTACGCCATCAGCGTGCCGATTGAGGAGCAGACCGCCGGCGGCACGCCGTACAAGCTGGCCGCCGGCTACGAGGGCCTGAGCCGGGCCCGGGTCGACGGCACGGACTTCTTTGCGAGCGCCTCGGTGGCGAAGGCGGCCATCGAGCACATTCGGGCGGGCCAGGGCCCGGTGTGCCTCGTGGGCGACGTCGTGCGCCTCCTTCCGCACTCCTCCTCCGACGACCACAGCAAGTACCGCCCGCCGGAGGAGCTGGAGGCCGACCGCAGGATCGACCCGATCGCCCGGCTGGAGGCCCACCTCCTCGAGGCCGACATCGTCACGGAGGACGAGGTGGAGGCCATGCAGGAGGAGGTCCACACGGAGGTCGACGAGGCCGCCGAATGGGCCAAGAAGCAGGACGACCCGACCCCCGACACCGCAACCCAGCACGTCTTCTTCGAGGGCGACCTCGACATCGACTACAACTCGGAGGACGACCTCGACCCGGACGCCGAGCCGATGGTGATGGTGGACGCCATCAACCGCACGCTGAAGGAAGAAATGGCGCGCGACGAGTCGATCATTGTGTACGGCGAAGATGTGGCGGGCAACAAAGGCGGCGTCTTTACTGCCACCAAGGAACTGACCGCCGAGTTTGGCGAGGACCGCTGCTTTAACTCGCCCCTGGCCGAGGGCTCCATCATCGGCACGGCGGTGGGCTATGCCGCCAGCGGGTTCCGCCCGGTCGTCGAGATTCAGTTTGCCGACTACATCTGGCCCGCGATGCAGCAGCTCCGCAACCAGGTGGCCCCGTTCCGCTACCGCTCGAACGGCGACTGGAGCTGTCCCATGGTGATTCGCGTCCCCTGCGGGGGCTACATCCACGGCGGCCTGTGCCACTCGCAAAACATCGAGTCGATTTTCGGCCACACGCCCGGCCTCAAGGTGGCCCTTCCCTCCACCGCCGCCGACGCGAAGGGGCTCCTCGCCACGGCCATTCGCTCGGAGGACCCGACGCTCTTTCTGGAGCACAAGGCCCTCTACCGCGCGGCCTCGGCCCGCACGCCCACCCCGCCCGAGAACTACACGCTGCCGTTCGGCGAAGCACGCATCGCCCGCGAGGGCTCGGACCTCACCATCGTCACCTACGGCATGATGGTGCCCAAGGCCCTCAACGCCGCAAAGGAGCTGGAGCAGGAGGGCGTGGACGTGGAGGTCGTGGACCTGCGCACGATCGTGCCGTTCGACTCGGAGACGGTGCTCGACTCCGTCAAGAAGACGAACCGGGCGCTCGTCGTCTACGAAGACCACGAATTCATCGGGTTCGGGGCCGAGATTTGCGCCCAGATTGGCGACGACGCCTTTAAGTACCTCGATGCCCCAATCCGCCGCGTCGCCGGCGAGTTTACGCCGATTCCGTTCGCCCACGCGCTGGAGCGGGCGGTGCTGCCGAGCGACGAAGGCATTCTGGAGGCCGCCCGCGACCTCGCCGCCTTTTAGGATGTGACGGTCGGAGAGGGCGCGTTTCGGCCCCGTCCTCACTCGAAAAACTGGCCGTGGAAGCCGAACGGGATGGGGTGGGGCACCGTCGCCCGCGCCCGCTCCGTGAACGAGTCGGCGTCCAGGAGGAGCAGGAACGACTCCTCGCCCGCCGGGTCGAGAACGACCGAGAGCACCACGCCGTCGTCCTCGGCCGTGCCCTCGGGGTGCGGCACGAACACCGGCTCGCCGGGATGGGTGCCGGGCTCGTGCCACGTCTGGGTCGTGCCGTCCGGAACCCCCATCTTCACGAGCTGGTCGCTGAACTGCCCCTCCTGCCGCGTCCCGATGCCGTATACATACTCGTATGGGCGGGCCACGGCGGCCGCCTCGTGGATCCGGGGAAGCTCGATCTGCTCGTCGCCGAGCACGCGAGACGACGCCGCGCCGCCGTCCAGCGGGAGGGTGTAGCGGCGGAGATGCCCCGTGCCCGGCGTCGGGTCGTCGCTCCGCAGGCGGTCGAGGTACAAGTCGTCGATGATGGACGCGTCGGGGTACGTAACGATGTCACAGACCACCGCCCCGTCCCGCTCGAAGGCGTTGACGTGGTGAAAGCCAAACGCCGGGGCGGCCGCAAGGGTCGCCACCTCCGCCCCGTCGCGCTTGCGAAGCACCCGAAAGCGCGTGCCCCCTTCGGGCCGCCACTCGAAGTTTTCGATGAACGGCTTGCCCCGAAGCAGTAGATCCAGGGGATTGACCGTAAGCGGCCACTCCGACAGGACGACGTAGTGCTCCGTCATGCCAAAACTGTGCATGTAGCTGGGCCGGTCCACCGACAGCGTGGCGAGCAGCTCACGGGTGCGGCTGTCCGGGGGAATCGCCCCGATCTTGTACTGGCACTGCCGCCCGAACGACAGCATCTGCGTGAGGAGGCGCCCCGTCCCCGGCTCCACGTGCGGGTGCGGCGTCGACATATCCGCCGCCACGTCGTCCGCATACTCAACGACCCCCGCCGTCTCCAGCGTCTCGGGGTCGAACGCCACCGGGAGCGGGGTGGCCGTGAGCGCGACGTACTGGTCATCGAGCCGCGCCACGTTGATGCTCGCGTTGTCCGTGGGCTGGGGATTGAACGTGCTCATCACCCGCCCGAAGATGGACATGCACGGGTCCGTGGCAAACTCAGACCGGACGATTCGCCCCTCCTGCAACGCCTCCGTCCGGCTCTGCGACTGCACGAAGCGGTTGCGATACCCCACCGTGCCGCCGCCCATCCGGAAGGCGTGGAGCATGGCGTGCCCGTCGAACCAGTGGGCGTACTCCTCCTCTCCCACCTCGAACTGCGCCGGGCCGTTGCGGAAGAGGGTGCCGGCGAGCCAGTCCGGCCAGTCCCCCTGCACCGGCAGATCCGGATCGTGGAGCTCGTGGCGGAGGCTTTCAAACCCAACGCGGGGGTCGACCATGACAGGCGGAGATCAACGGAAGGACGTGGCTAGGTCCGTACGCCTCCGTCTCCCGTTTGATCGCACGAAAGGTTACAGGTCCGCAAGCTCGTCCCGGGGGAACGTGATCTTGGGGCCAACGCTCACGCTTGTTCCTCCAAGGGCGGCCTTTTCCATGAATGCAATCTCCAGTCGCTCCACGCGGTCGACCTCCGCGGACTGACGTTTCAGTCGGCGCGCCACCGTTTTCGCCCGGCGCTTCAAACGTTGTTGGACCGAATCGAACGGCGCGACCGCATCCATGCCAGGCTGATCGGCCGCCCCTCCGGTGAACGTCAGTTCCACATGCCGTCCCCCGCTCTCACCGGGGGGCACGTTCACGTCAACCTCCGCCTCGCCCGAAACAACCGACGGCCGAATCTCGCGGGCAACAGCCTCCGTCCCACGTCCGGTCTTCTCTGCCCGGCACCGAATCAGAAGAATCACGAGAAGGGGCACTCCGAGCCCCCAATATCGAGTCAAGCGAGCAATATGCACGGCGTATGAGGGGGTGTTGCGTGAGCGCTCGATGCTTACTGAAGTGTAACCGTCCCCTCTACCAGCTCGATCCGGAGCCGCGGCCCCCCGCCCCGCACGGCCCCCGTGTAGTCGCCCCCGTCGCCCCGAATGCCGGAGAGGTCCATCGGGCCGTTCAGGACGGCCTCCTCGCCCAGGTCAGTCGACAGATCAACGCCCTGCCCCGCCGGCAGTGCAAGGGTCACGGACGCCTCCCGGGCCTCGACGGCGCCCCCATCGAACGAGTCAAACTGGAGAGACGCCTCGCCCTCTTGGATCTCCAGATCCACTGATCCGGACACCTTCTCCATCCGCACCTCGCCGTCCTCCATGTCCGCAACCACGTCGCCGGCAATCCCCTGCAGCCCCACCGTCCCCTCCTCGGCATCGACCCGCACCGCTCCGGCCTGGTCCCTCACCTGCGTGCGCCCCGCCTCCACGTCGACGCGAAGGCGGGCCGCCAGCCCTGCCACCTCGATGTCCGTCTCGTCCCCTTCAATGGCGATTGCCGTGCTGCGCGGCACCCTCACCGTGTAGGCCACCCGGGGCGTGGTGGTGCCGTACCCGTAGACCGACGGCCCCCAGCTCCAGCGGGCCTCCACGTGCTCGTAGTTGGTCGCCAGCGACCTGGCGGGCCCGGTCCGATCCACGTCGATGCGGGTCTGCTCCACGGGCGCCGGCGCATTGGGCGATTCGATGCGCGCCGTAAACGCCACCGCGTCTCGTCCCCACGCCTCCACCGCCACGCGCCCGTCCTCGGTTTCGACGGTGAACTGCTCCGGCGCCCCCTCTATCGTATCCTGCACGACGCGGTCGTAGGGCTGGGCCTGCCCCGGCATGGAGAGCGGGGCGGCGAGGAGAATTCCGAGAAGAAGGGGAAGGGGGCGAGGCGGGGGCGTCATGACGCGTGGGGGAGCAAAGAATGTGAATGAGAACGGGCAACGGCTACTCCGTCGCGGGCTGCACCGACGTGAGGTTGTCGTCCGTTTCGCGATCAATGAGCAGCGTGTACGGGTCGATCCCGGCGCGGGCCGGCTTCTCGTCGACCGTTACCGTGATCGTCTGCTCCCCGTCGGTCACCCGGTGCCTGTTCCGGTAGAGCGTGCGCTGGCCGTCGGCCGTTACGTCGGCCGTTTCAGCAAAGACGCCAATCTCGACCGGGAGGTCCATCGGCTTCTCCGTGGGCGAGGCCCCGATGCTGTCGGCCTGCTGCTTGCGGGCCCGCACCGTCAGGTCGACCCGGTAGCGGCCGTCGTCCGTCTCGGTATAGGTGGCGTCCACGGCGCGGTTGTCGTAGAGCGTAATTTTGCGGAAGAGGTCCCCGACAAAGCCGTCCAGCGAGTCGGGCGCGGCGGCCTCGAAGCGTTCCACGAGCGCCTCGGAGGTGGTGAACGGCGGCGATTCGTAGCGGTGGTCGCGGAGGAACCGGCGCAGAACACGATTCACCGTGTCCTCGCCCAGGTATTCCTTCAGCGCATAGAGCACGAGCGAGCCCTTCTCGTAGTGGATGTACTGCTGCCCGGCGGCCGCGTCCATCAGCGGGCGCTCCTCGCGGGACTCCATGCTCCGACCGCTCAGGTAGTTGTCGAGTTCGTATTCCAAAAACCGCTTCATGGCCTCGCGTCCGTAGGTCTCCTCCATCACCATAAGCGCGCTGTACTGCGCCAGCGACTCGACCAGCATCGTCGCGCCCCACACCGGCCCGCTCACGATCTGGTGGGCCCACCACTGGTGCGCCACCTCGTGCGCGGTGATGTAATACGGATAGTCGATGTCCGTCTCGGGGTCCACCCGGGCGATAAAGCCGATGCTCTCGGAGTACGGGATGGTGCCCAGGAAGGACTGGGCAAAGGAGGCGTACCGGGGAAACTCGGCGATGCGCATCTCCTCGTTCTGATACGCGCCAAAGTGGCGTGTGTAGTAGGTGAGCGACCGCTCCATCGCATCGGTCATGCGGTCGAGGTTGTAGGTGTGCGCGGGGTGGTGGTGGATTTCGAGGTCGACCGCCTCGCCGCCGTTCAGCGTGTCGGCGGGCGGCGTCCAGGTGGCGCGTCGCGTGTCGTACCGGGCCGAGAGGAAGGAGAAGAAGCCCAGCGTGGGCGCGGTGGTCTGGAAGCGGACGTGGCGGCGCCCCTCGGCGGTCCACACGGAATCGCGCGTGCCGGGGGCGAGGGGCGTCTGCTCGGCGGTCGTGCTCACAGTGGCCGTGTAGTCGAGCCACGTCGCGTCGCGGGACACGTAGGGGCGCATGCGAGCCGTCGTGTCGGCCCGCGACTGCATGCGCGGCTTGGGGGCGAGGCCGTACGTCTCGCGCTGCGACCGATCGCTGAGTTCCTTTCCGTCGTCGTAGCCGAAGTGGGGCAGCACGCCGCTGTTGAGAAACGTGCCGTTGTAGACGATGGACGTCTGTCCGCCGTCGTGGGTAAAGCCGTCGTTGCGCTGCCAGGTCGCAAACGCAAGCGTCGTCGTGTCGCCCGGTGCGAGGGGCGTGCCCAGTTGCACGAGGCGAACGCCGTGCGTCTCGTCGTGGCGCACCGTCTGCGCGTCCCGCCCAAACGAAAGCGTACCCACCTGCACATCGGCGGGGGTCTCCACAAAGGCCGTGTCGATTGGGGCCTCCCCGTCGTTGACGAGCGTGTAGGTGCCGGCGAGGCGGGCCGCCCGCTCCTCGGGGTAGAGGTCTACGTCCAGACGTGCCGCGTCGATGCGGGGCTGGGGCGTGTCGGCGTAGCGACCGTAGGTGGTTTCGTACTCGGCCTGCAGGGCCGCCTGCTCGTCGCTGCTGCGGACGGTATTCCACACCGACGTGTTCACGTAGATCACGGTGCCCGCCCCCAGCGCCACGGCGAGGGCCCCGCCCGCGGTGCCGAGCAGGGCGGGCGTCAGTCGGCGACGGGCCTGGGCGAGGCGGACGGCCCCCGTCGTATCTTCGCCCCGCACCCACGCCAGCCGCGCCAGGACGGCCAGGAGGACCGCCACGGCGGCCCAGAGCACCTTGTGCCACCCGAAGCCGACGACGAAGTGGCCGTAGCCGTTCATGTCGGAATACGGCATGCCGGGGTCCGAGCCGTAGCGCCAGAGCGTGTGCTCCAGCCCCAGCTGGCCGCTAAAGAGCAGCGCCACAAAAAACCCGACCACGAGAAAGTGGCCGAGGTACTTGTGGTTGACGACGGCCTGTACGGTCAGCGCCAGCACGGCGTAAAGCAGGTAGTCGACGAGCTGCACGCCGTAGAGCTCCGTCAGGTAGAGGCCGAGGTCGATGTCGGTGAACCCGTAGCTGAGCTGCGTGCCGATGCCGGTGACCAGCACGACGAGCATCAGCACGGCACAGACGAGCCCCAGGGCCACGCCCTTGGCGGCGAGGGTCAGGCTGCTCGGGAGCGGCAGGGCATCGTGCACCTGCTGCATGGACACGTCCCGCTCGCGCCACACCAGCTGCCCGGCGTAGAACGTGATGAGGATCACCATGAAGAGCGTGAACTGGCTGCTCAGTTGCCCGAGCACCTGGTAGGTCACCGGCTGCACCGGCGTGCCGTATATCTGGCCCGCCTGCGAGGCCGCCACGACGAGGAAGAGGATGCTCGCCCCCACGATGGCGTAGAAGTACACGTCGCGCACCACGTACCAGAACGACCGCCGCACGATGGCGCCAAACTGCCGGAGGCGCATGCCGATGCTTTCCGAGAGCGCCACTCGCGGCAGGTCGACGGCCTGGATGAGCGCGGTGGGCGCCACCTCGGCCAGCGACGCGGAGGCGTCGTCCGTGTCGTCTGTGCCATTCGAAGAGCCGTCCGACCGGTGGGCAAACCGGAACGCGGTGTAGAGTCCGCCAATGATCGCTCCCCCCACGGCCACCCACAGCACCCGGTTCATCAGAATCATCCCCTCCAGCGGCACGAGCTGGGCGTTTTGCTCGGCGGTGGTCCAGTACCGCGTGAGCTGCTGCGTAGAGATGAACCCGAACGGGTCCACCACAGAGGCGAGGGTGCTATTCTCCAGCGCATCGCCGCCCACGAGCACGGCCGCGATGTTGTACCCCATGAACAGGAGCACGCCGCCGAGGTAGTTCGGCAGCATGCGGCGCGTAAGGGCCGGGAGCGCCACGAACAGCCCCCCAATCCACAGCAGGTTCGGGAGGACGAAGACCAGGTACGGCCACAGGTACGCCGCCAGGGAAAAGTCGCCAAACCGGCTCGGGTCCACCCACGGCATCACCGCCGCCAGCATGAGGCCGCCGGTGAGCCCGGCGTACAGGTAGAGGTGGGCCAGCACACTGCCCAAAAACCGACTGCCCAGGTACTGCGCCTTCGAGACGGGCGTGGTAAAGATGAGCGGATCGATGCCGCTGGCGTAGTCGCGATACACGGCCTGCCCCATAAACGGCGCCGTCAGAATCAGCCCCAGGAGGCTTAGGAACAGGGTGGAGACGGTAAGCGCGTAGGGGCCGTTGACATGGGTGTTTGGCCCCATGCCCCCGATGACGACGTTGGCGTCACTGAACGCGCCGCCGAGCGCGCTCATGAGCAGAAAGCTAATCCCGAAGAAGATCAGGAAGTAGACGTGCGTGGAAAGCTGGCGGAGGCGATGGGCGACCTCCTGTCCGACAAGCGTAAAAAACATTCGGCGGGAGCGGTTGCTGCGGGTGAAGCGACGAGGGGGAGCTGAGGACTCAGGCCGCGGAGGCCGTCTCGGGCAGGCGGTTGCCCTTCATTCGGGTGAAGTAGACATCCTCCAGGTCCGGGTCCGCCGGCTCGAACCCCTCTCCGGGCCGCCGCTCGGCCACCGCGCGGATGACCGGCCGCCCCGCCACCAGCTTTGTCGAGATCACGTCGTACTGCGCCTCGTGATCGGGCAGGGTCTCCTTGGTGACGGTCTTCCGCCACACATGCCCGTCGAGGGCCGCGACGGCCGCCTGCGGCGTGCCCTCGAAGATGATGTTGCCCTCCCGAATGATGGCCATCTGCGTGCAGAGCTCGCGCACGTCGGCCACGATGTGCGTGGACAGGATGACCACGCTGTCCTCGCCAATCTCACTGAGCAGGTTGAGGAACCGGACGCGCTCGGCCGGGTCGAGGCCCGCCGTGGGCTCGTCGACGATGATCAGGTCCGGATTGCCGATCAGGGCCACGGCGATGCCGAACCGCCGCTTCATCCCGCCCGAGTATCCCCCCAGTTCCTGATCGCGGGCCGCCGCCAGGTTGACCCGGTCGAGGAGCGCGTCGACCACCTCCCGGCGGTCCGATCGCGCCTCAATGCCCTTCAGCGTCGCAAAATGATTGAGCAGTGTCTCGGCCGTCACGTTGTCGTAGACGCCGATCTCCTGCGGCAGGTACCCCAGCCGGGTGCGCAGGGCGTGCTTCTCCTCCAGCACATTGATGTCCCCGAGCTGCACCGACCCGGTGTCGGGCTCCTGCAGCGTGGCCACCGTCCGCATCAGGGTCGACTTGCCCGCCCCGTTGGGCCCGAGGAGCCCGAACATGCCGGCCGGAATCTCAAGCGATACGTCGTGGAGGGCCCGCGTGCCGTTGGGGTAGGTCTTCGAGACGTTCTCGATCGTGAGGGTCATAACCGGAGGAAAAACGGAGAGAGAACAATGGACGAGTCGGTGTGCCCCGTCTGCACTGGGTCCGCCCGCACGTGATGCAGGGCGTACGATGGATCGGCCGGGCCGTGCGACGAGTGCCCGTGTGGGTCGGGGCGGCTGTGAGAGACACGATGCCTGCGCTCGCGCCGGTACGTGCCCGCCAACATCGACGAATCCGATACACTGCCCCGCCCCAGCGAACCTCTCGCCGCCGCGTAGGTCCAAACAGCCTCGTGTCGATTGTCCAACGCCGCCCCTCTCGTGTCTACTCCCCTTCTCCGCCTCGACGACGTCACGAAAACCTACCGCGAGGGGGACGCGGAGCGGGCCGTGCTGCGCGGCCTGTCGCTCACCATCGAGCCGGGCGCGTTCGTGGTGCTCATGGGCCGGAGCGGAGCGGGCAAGAGCACCCTCCTCAACCTCGTAAGTGGCATCGACCTGCCCACGAGCGGCCGCATCACGGTGGACGGAACGGAACTTACCGAACTGTCGGAAACGGAGCGGACGCTGTTTCGGCGCGAAAACATCGGCTTCGTGTTTCAGTCGTTCAACCTGATCTCGACGCTCACGGTGGCGGAAAATGTGCTCCTGCCCCTGGAGCTGTCGGGCACCGCCACCGGCGAGGCGCGCGAGCGGGCCCAGGCAGTGCTGGCGCACGTCGGCCTCGGCGACCGGGGCGACAGCTTCCCGGACCGCCTCTCGGGCGGGGAGCAGCAGCGGGTGGCCGTGGCCCGCGCCCTGGCCCACGACCCGCTCTTTGTGCTGGCCGACGAGCCGACGGGCAACCTCGACTACGAAACGGGCCAGCAGGTGCTCACCCTCCTCGGCGACCTGGTCCGCGACACGGACACCACCCTCCTCGTCGCCACCCACGACCGCTCCGTGCTCGACCGCGCCGACCGCACCCTCACGCTCCACGACGGCACGCTCCACGACCGACTGCCGGACTTCCTGTCCCCGGACGACCGGCGGGCCGCCGAGGGCGCTGCCGCCGACGCGTGACGCCCCCCGCCCTGGGCGCCGCGAGGCCCGCCCCTTTCCTTCGCTCGCCTGCGCTCCGCCTCCTCCCCACCCACACACAGACGAACTGTGCTCTACCGCTCCAGCCTCCGCTACCTCACCCGACACCCGTGGCTCATGGGCCTCTCGGTGCTCGGCGTGGCGCTGGGCGTGGCGGTGGTGGTGTCCATCGACCTCGCCAACTCCAGTGCGGGGCGCGCCTTCGAGCTGTCGGCGGAAACGGTGACGGGCACGGCTACGCACCAGGTGACGGGCGCGGCGGGGGCGCTCCCCGACTCGGTGTACCGCACGCTTCGAGTGGAGGCGGGCGTGCGTCCCTCGGCGCCCGTGGTCGAGGGCTACGCGTCCGTCGAGGGGGACGAGCGCACGTTCCAGGTCGTGGGCATCGACCCCTTCGCCGACGCCCCCTTCCGCCCCTACCTGGGCACGGGGCCGGGCGGCGACATTGACCTCGGGACGTTTATGACGCAGGACGCGGCCCTGCTCTCCGCCCCCACCGCGGACGAGCTGGGCGTGACGGCGGGCGACACGCTGCGGGTCGACGTGGAGGGCACCCAGCAGTCCGTCGTGGTGGGCGGCCGCATCGAGCCGCAGGATGAGCGGACGCGCCGGGCCCTGGCCAACCTGCTCGTGGTGGACGTGTCCACCGCGCAGGCGCTGTTCGACCGGCAGGGACAGCTCAGCCGGGTCGACCTCATCCTTCCCTCCGACGACGCGGAGCAAACGGCCGCCCTGGAGCGCATCCGGGCGGTCCTGCCGGAGGGCACGCGCCTCCAGCGGGCCGAGGCGCGCACGCAGGCCGTGGAGCAGATGACGCGCGCCTTCGACCTGAACCTGACCGCCCTCAGCCTGCTGGCGCTCGTGGTCGGCGCCTTCCTGATTTACAACACGATGACGTTCTCCATCGTGCAGCGGCGCGGCCTCATCGGGCGGCTGCGGGCCCTCGGCGTCACGCGGCGGCAGATCTTTGGGCTGGTCCTGGGCGAGGCGGCGCTGCTCGGGGCGGTGGGCACCGGCCTCGGCGTGCTGCTGGGGATCGTGCTGGCGTCGGGCCTCGTGCAGCTCCTGGCCCAGACCATCAACGACCTCTACTTCGTGGTGGAGGTGAGCGCGCTCACCATTACGCCGTGGATCGTCGTGAAGGGGGGCCTCCTCGGCCTGGGCACGACGATCGCGGCGGCGATCCCGCCCGCCCGGGAGGCGACGAACGCCCCGGTCAGCACGGTGCTGCGCCGCTCCACACAGGAAGCCTCCGTGCAGGCGATGGCCCCCCGCCTCGCCCTCGGGGGCGCCCTCCTCGGGGCCCTGAGCGGGACCGTGCTTGCGCTGACGTCGCAGGGCATCATCGTGAGCTATGTGGCGCTGCTGGGCCTGCTGGTGGCGGCCGCGCTGCTGACGCCGTGGGCCGTGATGGGGTTGGCCCGGGCCGCCCGGCCCCTCCTCGGCCGCCTCTTTGGGGTGATTGGTCGCATGGCGGCCCGCGGCGTGGTCACCAGCCTCAGCCGCACCGGGGTCGCCATCGCGGCGCTCATGGTGGCCGTGGCCGCCACCATCGGCGTCGGCCTGATGATCGACAGCTTCCGCGGGACGGTGGAGGACTGGCTCACCCAGTCGCTGCAGGCAGACGTCTACGTCCAGCCCCCAAGCGAGGTCTTCCGCCGCTCCACGGCCACGCTCGACTCCACCGTGGCCGCCCGCCTGCGGGCCGTCGACGGCGTGGCGAGTGCCTACTCCGTGCGCCGCGCGTCGGTCGAGGCCGACGTGGGCCCCACCGACCTCGTGGCCATCGAGCCCGGGCCCGAGACGGAAGACGTGTACCGACTGAAAAGCGGCCCCCCGGAAACGGCCTGGCCCCGGCTTCAGAACGGATCCGCCGTCTTCGTCTCCGAGCCGTATGCCTACCGCCACGACCTCGCCGTGGGGGACACCGTTCGGCTGCAAACCGATCGCGGAGCGCAGGCCCTTCCCATTGCGGCCGTCTACTACGACTACGGCTCCGACCTCGGCGTCGTCATGATGAGCCGCACGGCCTACACTCAATTCTACGACGACCGGGGCGTCTCGGGCCTCGCCTTCTACGCCGAGGAGGGGCGCGACGTGGACGCCCTGATCGCCGACATGCGGGCGGCGGTGGGCGGCCTCCAGGACGTGCTCATCCGATCGAACCGGGCCCTGCGCGAGACGTCGCTGAAGGTGTTCGACCGCACGTTTACCATCACCACCGTGCTGCGCCTCCTGGCGCTCGTCGTGGCCTTCATCGGCGTGCTGAGCGCGCTCATGGCCCTGGTCCTGGAGCGGGAGCGCGAGATGGGCGTTCTGCGCGCCACCGGCATGACGCCGCCCCAGGTGGGCGGCTACGTGACGCTACAAACCGGCCTGATGGGCGCCATTGCGGGCGTGCTGTCGCTCCCCCTCGGCTACGTGCTGGCCTACGTGCTCGTCTTCGTCATCAACAAACGCTCCTTCGGCTGGACGCTCCAGCTCAACGTGCCGCCCGACGTGCTCCTGCAGGCGCTCGGCCTGGCCGTGGGGGCCGCCCTTCTGGCGGGCCTCTACCCGGCCTGGAAAATGGCGCAGTCGTCCCCCGCCACGGCCCTCCGCGACGAATAGCCTCACCCTCCCCGCTTCCCCAATGTCCCGCTCCCGCACGCTCAGTGTTGGCCTCGTCGCCCTCGCGGTGGCCCTCGGCCTCGGCGCCTACTGGCTCACCTCCGACCCCGAGGCGGACCGCCTCCAGGCGTCCGTCTCGGTCGCCGATGCGATGAGCAGCGACACGACTGGGTACCGGCGCGCCGCGGAGAGTCGCGCGTTCACCTTTCCGGCGGACCACGGCCCCCACCCCGGCTACAAAAACGAGTGGTGGTACCTCACCGGCAACCTGAACGGGCCCGACGGCCGCCCCTTCGGCTACGAGCTGACGATCTTTCGTTTTGCCCTCGCGCCCCCGTCGGACACCACGCGCCCCCGATCGGCCTCCGACTGGCGGACCAACCAGTTCTACATGGCCCACTTCGCCGTCACCGACAGCGCGGGGCAGGCCTTCTACGCCGACGAGCGCTTCGGGCGGGGCGGGGCGGGGCTGGCCGGCGCACACGCCGACCCGCTCCGCGTGTGGCTGGAAGACTGGTCGATGGAGAGCGTCGGCCCGGAGCCGTTTCCCCTCCGCCTGCGCGCCCAGCAGGACGGCGCCGCCATCGACCTGACGGTGCGCCCCCAAAAGCCGCGCATCCTCCAGGGCGATCGCGGACTCAGCCAAAAAGGCCCCGGCGTCGGCAACGCCTCCTACTACTACTCGTACACCCGACTCGCCACGGAGGGCACCGTCGTGAGCGGGGGCGACACCACACAGGTCACGGGCCAGAGCTGGATGGACCGCGAGTGGAGCACCTCGGCCCTCGGCCCCGACCAGGAGGGCTGGGACTGGTTTGCCCTCCAGCTCGACGACGGCCGCGACCTCATGTACTACCAGCTCCGCAACACGGACGGCTCGGCCAGTCGCTTCAGCGAAGGCACCATCGTGGGGCCGGACGGCGACACCACCCCGATTGCGCGGGACGAGGTGACGCTGGACGTGCTCGACACCTGGACCTCGCCCGACGGCACGCACACGTACCCCATTGCCTGGCGCCTGCGCATCCCCTCCGCCGACGTGGACGTGCGCGTGACGGCCCTCCTGCCGAACCAGGAGATGGACGTCTCCGTGCGGTACTGGGAGGGCGCCGTGCGCGTGAGCGGCTCCGACACCGGCCGCGGCTACGTGGAGCTCACCGGCTACGGCGACAGCGCCGCCTCGCCCGCCTCCTGATCGGTTTCTGGAGGCGGCCCCTCGGACGCCCTGCCCGCCTCTTGCCTCGTTCATGCCCGTCCCTGCCGTCTCGTGGACCCCCTCAACCTGCCGGCGTACGACTTTCGGATCGAGGATCGGACAGACGGGCGCGTCGTGTACGATCCGGTCCGGCACACCTACGTACGGCTGACGCCCGAGGAGTGGGTGCGGCAGCACTTCGTGCAGTACCTCATCCAGGAGCAGGGCGTGCCCCAGGGCCTCGTCGCCGTGGAGGCCAGTTTTCGGTACCAGGGCCAGCCGCGCCGGGCCGACATCCTCGCGCACGACCGGCAGGGCGAGCCGCTGCTCCTGGTCGAGTGCAAGGCGCCCCGCGTCTCGATCGGGCAGGACGCCTTCGACCAGGGCGCCGGGTACAACCTCGTCCTCGGCGCCCCCTTCCTCGTCGTCACCAACGGGCACGTGCACTACGCCTGCCGCATCGACTTCGACGACCGCTCCTACACCTTTCTGGACGACCTGCCCCGCTACGCCGACCTGCTGGACCACGCCCGGTGAGTCGCCCCTGCAAAACCTCGACAAACACGGCGCGGGGCCTGCACATCCTGCCGCCGCCCCCCTACGTTGTGAATCGACCCTTTTCCTGACAATTCTCCTGCCTCATGTCCGACGCCTACGACCACGAACGATCGGTGGCGCTCGACGCCGTTCGGGCCGCCGCCACCCTCTGCCAGTCCGTCCGCGCCACCATGGACGGCGACGTGCTCGAAAAGGACGACCGCACGCCCGTCACCGTCGCCGACTTTGGGAGCCAGGCGCTCGTCTGCGAGGCCCTGCACTCGGCCTTTCCGGACGATCCCGTCATCGGCGAGGAAGATGCCTCCGCCCTCCGGGCCGACGCGAACGCCGCGGTGCGCACGCGCGTCGTCGATCAGGTGCGGGCCCACCACCCGGACGCCACGCCCGAGGACGTCTTCGGGTGGATCGACCACGGCACCGCCCGCGACTACGCCGATCGCTACTGGACGATTGACCCGATCGACGGCACCAAGGGCTTCGTGCGGGGCGACCAGTACGCCATCGCGCTCGCCCTCGTGGTCGACGGCGTGCCGCAGGTGGCCGCGCTGGGGTGTCCCTACCTGCCCCCAACCCTGAACTTCGACGACCCGGCGTCCCGCGGGCAGGTCTTTCTCGCCGAGCGGGGCGAGGGCACAACGCAGCTGCCCGTGGACCCGCACGAGGAGACCGAGGCCCGGTCCGTTCACACCAGCGACACGACGGAGCCGGCCCAGAGCCGCTTCACCGAGTCGTTCGTCTCGTCGCACAGTTCGCGCGGCCTGGCCGCCGCCGCGGGCGAGCGCCTCGGCATCACGGAGGCGCCCCTCCGCATCGACAGCCAGTGCAAGTACGCCGTCGTGGCGCGGGGCGACGCCGAAATCTATCTGCGCCTGCCCCGCCCCGGCACCGACTACACGGAGCGCATCTGGGACCACGCCGCCGGAGCGCTCGTCGTGGAGGCCGCCGGGGGCACTGTCACCGACATGCACGGCGAGCCGCTCGACTTTACGCACGGCCCGCTCCTCGAGGCAAACACCGGTGTCGTCGCCACCAACGGCCCGCTGCACGACCGGGTGATTGAGGCCCTCCGGGCCGCGGAACAGGCCGACTCGTAAGTGTTGGAATGCGCACAACTGGTGCGCCCGTGTCGGGAACGGCGGGACGACAGCGTGAGGATTGGGACACGTTCCGCCGCGCCGATCCCCGGACGCCCGCCCCTCCCTCTACTTTGCTCCTGCCCGCCTCCCGATTCCAGCACGGAGCCCCCGTCCCCTCACACGTCCCCCTACCGTGACTGCCTACCTCCTCTGCGCCGGCTTCGGCACCCGCATGCGGCCGCTTACGGACGAGACGCCCAAGTCGCTCCTCCCCGTCGCCGGCCGTCCGCTCCTCGACCACCTGCTGGACGACCTGCGGGGCTGGACGGCCCTCGACACCATCCACGTTGCGGTCAACCACCGCGACGCCGACGCCTTCCGGGCCTGGGCCGACGACTGGCGCGGCGCGCTGGGCGACGACGGGATTGCGCTCTCGATCCACGACGACGGCGTGACCGCCCCCGACGAGCAGCGCGGTGCGGTCGGCGACCTGCATTTTCTTCTCACGGAAACCGCTCTCCCCTCCGACGGCGCCCTCGTGAGCGGCGGCGACAGCCTGTACCGCTTTCCGCTCGCCCCGCTCCTCAACGCCTTCGACCGCACCACGAGCCGTGTGTTGGCCCTCCACGAGCCCGACCCGCAGCGGCGGCGCCAGAGCAGCGTGCTACAGCTCGACGGGCCGCGCGTTCGGGGGCTTGTGGAAGACCCAGGCGACACCGACAGCACCCGCATCTGCCCCTCCTGGCACCTGCTGACGCCCGGTGCCCTGGCCACGGTCGAGCCCTACCTTCGCACCGGCGGCGACCCCGACACCCTCGGCCGCTTCCTCCACGTCGTGGCCCAGCGCACGACCGTCGAGGCCGTTCGCCTGCCCGAGCGGGACGCCCTCCGCCTCCACTGCAACACGCCCGACGACCTGGAGCGGGCCCGCAGTCGGCTCGACGACGGGCCTCGCCACCTCCTCGACGCCGACGAGGTGCGGGCCTGCGTCCCTGAGTAGCCCCCACGCCTTCCCTTCTACGCCCCCCAACGCCTAGCCAAACGCCGCGCGGAGCTGCTCACACGCCTGCCGCAGCACCGGCAGCTCCTTCGCGAAGCAGAAGCGCAGTTGCCGGCGACCGTCGGCCGGGTCGTCGTAGAACGACCGGCCCGTGACACTCGCGATCTTCGCCTCCTGCACCAGGGTCTCGCACGCCGCCGCGTCGTCGGCAAAGCCGTCCCGGGTCGCCGCCAGGGGGCTGAAGTCCGCAAGGGCATAGTACGCCCCCTCGGGCCGAGGCACCTCAAAGCCGATCGCCTCCAGCGTCTCGCACAGCAGGGCCCGCCGCTCGGCGTAGTCGGCCCGTAGCTGCTCGAAATAGTCGTCGCTCAGGTCCTCAAACGCCGCGAGGGCCGCGTGCTGCAGGGGGCGCGGCGCACAAATGTACAGCAGGTCGTTCATGAGCCCCATCCGCTCCGCGAGCGGGGCCGGGGCCACGCCGTAGCCGAGTCGCCAGCCCGTCACGTTGTAGGTTTTCGAGAAGCCGGAGAGTGTGATCGTGCGGTCGTAGGCGCCCGGCAGGCTCGCCAGCGACACGTGCTCCGCCCCGTCGTAGAGCATGTACTCGTAGATCTCGTCGGTAATCGCCACGAGGTCGTGCCGCTCCATCAGGTCGAGCAGGTCGGACAGCTCCTCGCGCGTCCACACCTTCCCGCTCGGGTTGGCCGGGGTGTTGACGACGATCACCTTGGCGTCGTCGGTGATGGCGGCCTCCACGGCCTCGGGATCGAACGTGGACTCGGGCCCGCCCAGCGGCACGTACCGGACGGTGGCCCCGGTGAGCTCCAGGATGTTGCGGTGGTAGCCGTAGAACGGCTCGAAGAGCACGACCTCGTCCCCGGCCTCCAGCAGCGACATGGCGGCGGTCACGAACACGCCCGTCGAGCCCACGCCCACAACGACCTCCTCGGGCGAGGTGGCGGGCACCTCGTTGTAGGCCTGCTCCTTCTCCAGGATGGCGCGGCGGAGCGGCTCGATGCCCGCGTAGTGCGAGTAGATTGACTCGTCGTCGGCAATTGCCCGCTGGGCGCCCGCCCGCAGCGGCTCGGGCGTCGGCAGGTCGCAGATGCCCTGCCCCAGGTTGATGCCGCCCACCTCTTCGACCCGCTGGGTGACGGCACGGATGTCGCTCTGCTCCAGCGACTGGGCGCGAGTGGCAAACGAAAAGTGAGACGAAGGGGCCATGGGCCGGGAGACGCCTTCAACAGAATCGCGTACGCGCAAGAAAACGCTTTCGGGGACCGGGTGCAACCCCGGCCGCCCGTCGGAACGACGACGGGCCTGGGTCTTTGAGTCGGGGGTCGTCTCTTTCGGACTTCCTCCTCTCCTCATGTCTTCTCCTACGCCCGCCGACTTTCTGCAGGAGGCCGTAACCCTGGCCGTCACGAACGTCCAGTCCGGGCGCGGAGGCCCCTTTGCGGCGCTCGTTGTGTCGGACGACGACGTCATCGCGACGGGCACCAATCGGGTGACGACCGAAAACGACCCGACGGCCCACGCCGAGATCACCGCCATCCGGGCGGCGTGCGAGGCGCGGGGCGACTTCGAACTGACCGGCTGCACCCTGTACTCGTCCTGCGAGCCGTGCCCCATGTGCCTGGGCGCCATCTACTGGACCCGGCTCGACCGCGTGGTGTACGCCGCAACCAGTGACCAGGCCGCCGCGGCCGGCTTCGACGACGCGCACATCTACGAGGAAATCGACAAGCCGCCGCCCCGCCGCCGCATCCCCATGGAGCAGCACGACGGCGTGGCGGCCCGTCGCCCGTTCGAGGCCTGGGCCAATTACGAGGAGCGCATCGAATACTGAGACGCTAGGCGGCGTGCTCCCGACCATACCGCCACGCCACGTACGCCATGAAGCCGGTGCTTGCCCGCAGGGCCTCCTCGTCCACGTTCAGGCCCGCCGTGTGGAGCCCGTGCGCGCTGCCCACGCCCAGCTGGTAGAACGCCCCGGGCCGCTCCTGCAGGAAATAGGCAAAGTCCTCCCCGGCAAACCACCGGTCCACGTCGAGCGCCCGTTCCGGCCCCACGTACTCGCGGGCCGCGTCCGCTACGAGATGGGCCTCGTCCTCGTGGTTGTAGAGCGCAGGGTATCCGGTGTGAATCTCCACGTCGGCGGTGGCGCCGTGCGCCTCCGCCGTGCGGGTCGCCACGCGCCGGATGAGGTTGTGCCCCCGGCCCCGCCACGCCTCGTCCATCGCCCGGAAGGTGCCCTCCAGCCGCGCCGTCTCGGGGATCACGTTGGTCGCCCCGTCGGCGATGAGGCGTCCGATGGTGAGGATCGACGGCACATCGGGCGGGCAGTGGCGGCTGATCACCGACTGGAGCGCCCCGACGATCTGGCTGCCCACGTAGGTCGCGTCCGCGGCCAGCTCGTGCGGCTCGGCGGCGTGCCCCCCCTCGCCCGTCACCGTGACGTAGACCTCGTCGCTCGACGCCATGGCCGCCCCCGCCCGCACGCCAAGGGTGCCCGCCGGCAGGTCCGGTTTGATGTGCTGCCCGAACACGGCGTCGACGCCCGCCAGCACGCCGGCCTCAATCATGCCCTGCGCCCCGCCCGGCAGGCGCTCCTCGTGCGGCTGAAAGCAGAAGCGCACCCGCCCGTGGAGCTGGTCGCGGTGGCGGGCCAGAATGGCGGCGGTCCCCAGCAGCGAGGCGGTGTGCACGTCGTGGCCGCAGGCGTGCATCACGCCGTCCACCTCCGAGGCAAACTCAAGGCCCGTCTCCTCCTGAATCGGCAACGCATCCATGTCGGCCCGGAGGAGCACCGTGGGGCCGGGGCGCTCCCCCTCGAGCGTCGCCACGACGCCGGTGCCATTTACGCCGGTCTGCACCGCCTCCACCCCCAGCTCGCGGAGGCGCTCGGCCACCCGGCGGGCCGTCTCGTGCTCCTCCCCCGACAGCTCCGGGTGGCGGTGCAGCGTGCGACGAAGGGCAACGACCGACGCAAAAAGCGCGTCGGCGTCGGACTGGAACGTGTCAATCATGCGGGACAAGTCGTCGTTTGACGGGTGCGGGTCGCGGGTCCGTGAACCCCCACGCCCGCCCCATCGTTCGCCGCCCGCGGTCTCCTCATTGGCCTCGGGCCCCGGGGCGCCCGCCGCGCCCGCTCGCCTGAACCTGTGCTCCCCCCTCGCGTACGAGCGGATGCTACTGGTTTTTCTCCAAGCCCCCCTCGCTTCATGCGCCAGTTCGACGTCCCGACGTTCTACCAGAGCCCCATCATCTCGACGGTCAAGGACGCGCGCCAGGCCACCGACCCGCGCAAGAAAGACCTCTCGCCGTCCATTATCGACTTTGGGCCGGTGCGCTTCAAAATTGCCCGGCACTTCGGCTTCTGCTTCGGCGTGGAGCAGGCCATCGAGATCGCCTACGAGGCGCTGGAGGAAAACCCGGACAAACGGATCTTTCTCCTGTCGGAGATGATCCACAACCCGCACGTGAACGAGGACCTGCGCGAGCGGGGCATTCAGTTTCTCCGCACCACGAAGGGCGAGCAGCTCATCCCGTTCGAGGAGCTGACGCCCGACGATGTGGTCATCATTCCGGCGTTCGGGACGACGCTGGAAGTGGAACAGACACTCGAGGAGATTGGGGTCGACACCGCGTCGTACGACACCACCTGCCCGTTCGTCGAAAAGGTGTGGCGCAAAAGCTCCCAGATCGGGGACGACGACTACTCCATCATCGTGCACGGCAAGCGCTACCACGAGGAAACCCGTGCCACCTTCTCGCACGCCAAGGAGGAAGGGCCGGTCGTGGTGGTGCGCGACATGGAGGAGGCACAGGAGCTGGCGAAGGTGATTCGGGGCGAGAAGGACACCGACTTCTTCTACGACTACTTCGACGACAAGTACTCCGAGGGCTTCGACCCGGAGACGGACCTGCAGAAGCTGGGCGTGGTGAACCAGACCACCATGCTCGCGGAGGAGACGGCCGCCATCGCCGACCTCATGCGCGAGGCGATGATCGACCGCTACGGCGAGGCCGACGTGAAGGAGCACTTTGCCGACACCTCCGACACGCTCTGCTACGCCACCAACGAGAATCAGAGCGCGACCAAGGCGCTGATTGAGGACGGGGCCGACCTCGGCCTCATCGTGGGCGGCTACAACTCGTCGAACACGAGCCATCTGGTGGAGCTCTGCGAAGAGTACATGCCCACCTACTTCATCCGCGACGCCGGGGAATTTGAGGGGCCCGCCGAGATTCAGCACTTCGACATTCACACCAAGACGGAGGAGACCACCGAGCACTGGTTCCCCGCGGACGACCCGCCGGTCGACGTGCTCCTGACCTCCGGCGCCTCCTGCCCCGACGCGCTGCTCGACGAGGTCATCCGCGACATTCTCAGCTGGTTCCCCGACGCCCGCCCCGTAGAGGAGGCCCTCGCGCCCTTCCAGGAGATAGAGGACGAGGACGACTGAGACGCCGGGCCCGCGCTCCTCAGTCTCTCGCATTCCTCCGTCTTCGCGCTCTCCTTTTTTCCATGGCCTGGTACGACGGCTGGTTCGGCAGCGACGCCTACACCCTCGTCTACGATCACCGCGACGAGGACGAGGCCGAGCGGCTGGTCGATTTCGTCGACCGGGAGATCGCCCCGGCGCCGGACGCCCACATCCTGGACGTCGGGTGCGGACGGGGCCGGCACGCCCGCGCCTTCGCCCGCCGCGGCTACGACGTGACGGGCATCGACCTCTCCGAACAGTCCATCGCCGATGCCCGCGAGCGGGCCGCGGCCGACGGGCTCGACGTCACCTTCGCGCCGGGCGACATGCGGGATCCGTACTGCGAGGGCTGCGCCGACGGCGTCGTTAACCTCTTCACCACCTTCGGCTACTTCGACGACGATGCCGAAAACCAGCGCGCCCTCCAGGCCATGGCCACGGCCCTCCGCCCCGGCGGCTGGCTGCTGCAGGACTTCCTGAACGCCCCGCAGGTCCGCGCCACCCTGACGCCCGAAAGCACCCACACCGAAAAGGGCGTCACGATCCACCAGGAGCGCTGGATCGCCGACGGGCGCATCAACAAGAAGATCACGCTCACCCAGAACGGCACGACGGCGACGTTCCGCGAGAGCGTCCGCCTCTTCACCCTCGACGACTTTCGGACACTGTACGCGGCCGTGGGGCTCGACCTCGTCGCCACCTACGGCGACTACGACGGCGCCCCCTATGCCGAGACGAGCCCTCGCCTGCTCCTCCACGCCCGTCGGCCGTCCTCCTGACTTCCTGTTCGACATTTGTCACTCGCACGTCGCAACTGATATGAACGCCGCGCTTTCCTACGCCGACGAGCACTTCGACACGTTCGTCGACCAGCTCGAAGACCTGCTCTCGATCCCCTCCGTGAGCACCGACTCCACGTACACCGACGAGGTGCAGCGCGCCGCCCAGTGGGTGGCCGAGCACCTGCGCGAGCGGGGCGTGCACCACGCCGAAGTGGCCGAGACGGACGGCCACCCGGTGGTCTACGCCGAACACCTCACCGGCGACGACAAGCCCACCGTCCTGGTCTACGGACACTACGACGTCCAGCCGCCCGACCCCCTCGACGAGTGGGACACCCCGCCCTTCGACCCCACCCGGCGCAACAACACGCTGTACGCCCGCGGCGCCTGCGACGACAAGGGGCAGATGTTTATGCACCTGAAGGCGCTGGAGTCGTACCTCGAAAGCGACGGGGAGCCGCCGGTCAACCTTAAGTTCGTGATTGAGGGCGAAGAAGAAATCGGCTCCGAACACCTCGCGCCCTTCCTCCGCGCCCATCGGGACCGCCTCGACGCCGACGTGGTCCTCATCAGCGATACGTCCATGTTCTCCGAGGACGTGCCCTCGATCACGTACGGCCTGCGCGGGCTCGCGTACGCCGAGGTGACGCTGCAGGGCCCCGACCGCGACCTCCACTCCGGCGTCTACGGCGGCGCGGTGGAGAACCCGGCCAACGCCCTCGCGGCCCTCATTGCCGACCTGCACGACGACGAGCACCGCATCACCATCCCGGGCTTCTACGAGAACGTCCGCCCGCTCACCGACGCCGAGCGCGAGACGTACGCCGAGCTGCCGTTCGACGAGGACGGGTGGGCGGACGCGGTCGGGGTGGACGCCGTGCGCACCGAAGGGGGCTACTCGGTGCTCGAATGCCTCTCGGCCCGCCCCACCCTCGACGTGAACGGCCTCTGGGGCGGCTACACCGGCGAGGGCGCCAAGACGGTGCTCCCCGCCAAGGCGCACGCCAAAATCTCGATGCGCCTAGTTCCCGAGCAGACGCCCGGCGAGATCTACGACAAGCTGGAGGCGCACCTCGAGGCGCAGGTCCCGGACACCATGACGATGACCTTTCGGCGGCTCCACGGCGGCCGCCCCGTGCTCGTGGACCGCACCTCCCCCGCCATGCAGGCCGCGCAGACGGCCATGGGCGAGGTGATGGGCACCGAGCCGACGTTCGTGCGGCACGGCGGCTCCATCCCCATCGTCGCCGACTTCAAGGACCTGCTGGGCCTCGACAGCGTGCTCATGGGCTTTGGCCTGGACACCGACGCCATCCACTCGCCCAACGAGCACTTCGGCCTCGACCGCTTCCGCGCCGGCATTCAGTCCATCATCCGGTTCCACCAGCACTACGCCGCCGCCTAGCCGCCGCAGGGGCGGGGTCGAGTAGAGGAACCGGAAAAGCCCCGCCCGCCGTGGAACTCTCCCCTTCCTTCTGAAATTCGACAGTCGCACTCTGGCGAGTGTCACAGCCCGCGTGGCGGAATTGGCAGACGCGACGGATTCAAAATCCGTTGTCCTTACGGGCGTGAGGGTTCGAGTCCCTCCGCGGGCACTGCGTTTCACACACAAAAACGCCCCTGATCGGCACTGAAGCTCATTTCAGGAGCGTTTTCTTTTTCGAGGCTGCGACGACCGAATTCCACTGAGACGCACGGAAAAGAGCCTCTGTGGGCAACATGTGGGAAATTTTTTGAGCGACGTTTCCCACTCGGTAATTAAACGGCTACTCGCCGAAGGTCTCTTCCATCGCTTGGTCCAGCGCCTCGGGGATCAGATGGCTGTAGCGTTCGGTCCCTTCGCTATCGGAGTGGCCCAAGAGGATTGAGTCTGCTGCTTTGGGGGAGGAGAGGGACATGGTCGGCCGCTTCTATTTGGCGCCGCATCCGTCCGTTCTTGTGTGAAATTCGGTCCATGAAGCTCTTGTGATTTGAACTTTACCGGGGACGGAGGATAGTTACGAATCCCGTTGCTCACTGCATTCTGGAGCGATTAGAGACGCGTTTCTTTCCACACCGACCGTCGTTTTCATGTCCAAGGCGCAGAACGGCACGGCCAACACATCTGAACAGGGCCGCACGTCCGGGGATCGGTCAGTGGGGGAACGGACGGTGACGGATGAGGAACGGAAGGACCTGATCGAGGATGCGAGGCAATTCAAGAACAAGCACGAGAATACTTTCCGTCTCCTGTCAGAAGGCAAAACGTAGCCGTTCGAAAGGGCAGGAGAGCAGATTATGGAGGTCGTATGGCTGGTCGCCCACCAGCTGTGACACGAAGGTCGGTCGCTCCGGTCGGCCGTGCTACGCCGGTGCGGCTCGCCCGCCTGCCCCGCCTTCAATCGTTTTCCAGCGGGAGCGGAGATGGAGGCCCCCATCGACCTGTTGGGGCAGTATGCGATCAGCCGATGTTCGGGCCTAGCCGTTTCTGGGCGCGGAAGCCCGGATATCGACACGGCGGGCACGCATTCAAATCCCCTTGTCCTCATGGGCGTGAGGGATCCAGTCCCGCCGCGGGCACCACGTCTATTCCGTCCCCTCAGAAGTACGGGTGAAAGGCATCGTGCCCCTCCGGCGGCACCCCCAGCTCGGCCACATTCTGCTCGCCGGGGTAGGGCACTCGGCTCACGCTCACCGGCACGTCCTCGATGGGGGCGTCGGCGCCCGCCAGGCGCAGGGTCACGCGGGCGGGGTCCAGGTCCATGAGCGCCGCCTGCAGGTCCTCCGCGAGCTCGGTGCTGTCGTCGCGAAGGGTAAGCTTCAGCGAGTAGCCCTTCGGGGGCTCCACCTCGTCGTCGGGGTGCGGGGTCGCGCTCACCACGGCATCCGACAGTGCGTCGGTGATGTCGGTGAACGCCTCGTCGTCCGGTCGTCGCCACTCGATCTGGTCGATTCGGAGGTCCATAAGCGAAGAAACTACGGGAAAGAGAACGCGAGACTGCAAGTTACCCGTCGGCGTACAGATCGTCCACGAATGCCTTGAACCAGGGCGGGCGGACGAGCAGCACGTAGACCGCCAAAACCGGCACGACGGGCACCATGAAAAACACGAGGTCGACGGCAATCAGGGCCGCCGCAATCCACAGGGGCGTGTAGTCGGACATCGGAGGGGGAAGGTCGAATCAGGACACCTGGACGTCGGCGCCCACCCGCTCGGCCAGCGCCTCGAACTGGGCCGGCGTGGTGGCAATGACGATCCGGTCGACGCCGTCGTGGTCGGGGTGGGCCGCGGAGCGAGTGCGGTTGGTGGCCGCTCCGGCGTGGTCGGTCCCGCGATGGCCGTTCACCAGCACGAGGGTTTCCACCGCGTCGGGGCCGTCCACCGCGTCGACCACCTCGGCCCGCGAGGCGTTCAGCGCGTGGGAGTAGGTGCGGGCCTCCCCGACAATGACGCCGCCCCACCGCGTCAGCGAGGCGGGGGGCGAAGGGCCGGACGCCGAAACGTCACGCGGGGTGGAGATGGACATGCCGACACTGCAAGGGGAGAGGACAAAAACAAGGCGGGATGTTCTGTACGCCCGGAACGGCGCTCGCGTTCAGTCCAACGCCTCGGGCGCGCTCCGGCTCCCCCCGTCAGTGCTCGCCCAGGAGAGGCACTGCGTCCCCCAGCACATCCTCCACATAGAGCGTCTGCACCAGCACGATCACGACGATGGCCAGCGGCGTGGCCAGCAGCACGCCCACGGCCCCGGCCACCACGCCCCCGACAAACTGGGCCGTAATGACCGCCGCGGGGGGAATGTGCACCGCGCGCTCCTGCACCAGCGGGGCAATGAGGTAGCTCTCTAGCACCTGCACCACCCCGTACACGACGAGGACGGACAGCACCTTAGTCGACCCGAGCGTAAAGGCGACCAGCAGCGCCGGCCCCACCGACAGCACCGGCCCCAGGTACGGCACAAACGAGCAGAGCGCCGCCACCAGCCCCAGCGCCAGCGGCGACGGGATGCCAACCAGGCTGAGCCCCACCGCCGTGAGCACCCCCACCACCGCCATCATGGTGAGCCGCCCGACGATCCACCACCGCAGGGCCCGCCCGAGGGCATGCAGGATTTCGCGGGCCCGATCGCGCCCCGCCGACGGAACGAGCCGCACGGCGCTTTCGGTGTAGGAGCGAGGCGTGGCCGCCCCGTAGATGCCGATAAACAAAATGATGAGCACATTCACCAGCACGTCCACCGTCACGGAAAAGACGTTCGTCACGCCTCCCAGCACACTCGTGGCCGAAGGCACCAGCTCACTCGGTGAAATCAACTGACGAATCCAAGTGTACTGCTCGGCCCAGCCCTGCACCTGCAGCGACAGGCGGTCCACTGCGCTCGGAAGCAGCGCCACGAGGGCATTGATCTGGGTGGAGAGGTCCGGCCCGGTCAGCATCCACAGCCCCGCCAGGGCGCCCCCCAGCGCCACGACCACGATCCCGAGGGCCGCCGGGCGGGGCACGGGGGTGTGCGCGCAGAGCCGCTCGGTGACCCCGGCCAGAAACACCGCGAGAAGAACCCCCGCAAAGACTGTCAGGAGCACCCCCGTTACCTGAAACAGGGCGTACCCGCCCAGGAGCGCGGCAACAAGAAGGACCGCCGCGGTCAACGGACGGCGGGTCAGCGGCAGGCCAGACGGGTCGGACATCGGAGAATCGGATCTGGTGAACGGGGCGGAGATGGTAGGCACGTCAGAACGGGCTGTTTCCCCCGCTGTGCATCCCCGCCGTGCCGCTCATCAGCAGGGCTCACAGAACGTTACAGCGCCGTCGCACCCCAGCCCACAGCACACGAACACCGGGTCACATGCGGACATAGAACGGAATCCAGAGTCCTCTTCGCCATCGACGACTGCGACGCATGATTCCCGATACGACGGAGGTGCTGGTGATTGGCTCCGGCATTGCGGGGCTGTCGGCCGCCCTCGCCGCGGCCCGCAACGGGGCGGAGGTCACCATCGCCACGAAGGCCTCCCGGCCCTCCGGCGCCTCCACCTGGTGGGCCCAGGGGGGCATTGCCGTCGCCCGCGACGCCCCCGACCTGTTCAAGCGCGACATTGCGGCCGCCTCCAGCCACACCAGCGACCCCGAGGCGCTTGATGTGCTGGTCGAGCACGCCGACGCGGCCGTCCGCGACGTGCTGCTCGATACGCTGAACGTCGATTTTGACGCCGACGCCGCCGGATTCGACTTCGGGCGCGAGGCCGCCCACTCGGCCGACCGCATCCTGCACGTGGACGCCTCGACGGGCAAGCACATCCACGTCCCCCTCCTGCGCCACGTGTCCGCGCACGACCGCGTCACCCTTCTGGAAGACACCACCGCCTGGGACCTGCTCGTGACCGGCACGACGGTGGGCGGCGCCTGGCTCGAGTCGGGCGACACGGTCACGGCGTGCCGGGCGGGGGCAACGGTGCTGGCCACCGGCGGCATCGGGGCGCTCTACGGCGTCTCCACGAACCCCGACGGGGCCACCGGCGACGGCGTGGCGATGGCCCTCCGGGCCGGGGCCGAGACGGCCGACCTGGAGTTCGTGCAGTTTCACCCGACCGTGTGCGTGGCCCACGGCGACCCGTTTCTGGTGAGCGAGGCGGTGCGTGGAGAGGGGGCGCACCTCCGCAACGCCCACGGCGAGCGCTTCATGCCCGACGTGCACCCCGACGCCGAACTGGCCCCCCGCGACGTGGTGGCCCGCGCCGTGGAGCAGGAGCACGAGCGCACCGGGCAGGTGGTGCTCGACGTGTCGCCCCTCAACTTTTCCGGCACCTTCCCCGACCTCGCCGCCCTCTGCGACGAGCACGACATCGATCCCTCCACCGGCATCCCGGTCCAGGCCGCCGAGCATTTCCTCTGCGGCGGCGTCGACGTGGACACCCGCGGCCGCGCATCCCTCGACCGCCTCTACGCCGCCGGCGAGTGTGCCCGGACCGGCGTGCACGGGGCGAACCGGCTGGCCTCCACCTCGCTGTTGGAGGGGCTGGTGTGGGGACTCCGGGCCGGGGCCGACGCGGCGGCCTCGGCAATACAGGTGGCGACGCGGGCGGCCGACCGAAGCTCGGTGAGGCGGCGGGAGCGGCCGACCGCCTCCGCCCGGGCGTCGGCCTCATCGGCAAGCCTCCCCAGCCGTTCGGCGGCCGTCTGGAGGCCATCGGGGGTGCGGCGCAGGCCTACGTAGGTGTCCATCGTGGTGCGCAGGCGGTCGAACGCCACGTCGATAAAGTCGGCGGGGG
>NCRC01000013.1 GCA_002894685.1 Salinivenus lutea | reverse complement strand
TGACGTTCGACGCCGGCGGCCTCTCCAGCGGCACGTACTTCCTGCGGATGCAGGCGGACGGAAAGACGGTCTCGCGCCAGCTGACCGTGGTGAAATAGCGACGGCACGCCCACCGAATGTGCGCAGGGGAGCGTCCGATAAGGCGGCCGAGCCCGATTGGGCTGGGCCGTTTTGTCGTTATGGGCCGCCGTTCGGTCCCGTACTCGAGTCCGATGGCGTCTGTGGGCGACGGTCCGGGTACGCCGTGTCCGCAGCCGTAAGCCCTCTGAGTCCGCCGTCGATCGGCATCTGGGGCGGCCGACGACGCATGTCGGGACGTGCGGGAGTGGATTCCGGCGCGGAAGAGGCCCTGGGGGCGGCCGGCGAGCGCTCCTTCGACGAGGAAGGAGGGGCTGTGACCAACGCCCTGCGCAGGGAGCGAGGTCGCCCGTTGAGGGGCGGGAGGGGAGCCGTCCACCCTACGCGATCTTGCGACGGGGCCCCACGCCCGGGGCCAGAGCTGACGGGGGACCGGGCATTTCGTCGCCGAGGACGGTCGGGGGGCGTTGCGGCCCCGACGGCGAAGGGCGATTGAGGGGCGGAGAAGGACGGAGCTGAGAGTGAAGGCAGAGACCGGCGATTGAGGGCGTGCGTCGGCCGTGTGCCGGATCGCTGGAGGGGCCTCTTTGATGAGGGGGACCACCGCGTGTGCGAGGGACGCGTCCGGGAGCGGTCTCGTATGCGTTGGAGCGTGGATGGGGAGCTGAGGGGCGAGCGGAGTCCCTGTGCCTCCGTTGAGTACGCGGGCCGGGGGAGGATGGGGCCGATTGTGCTCAGCAGGTAGATCACGCCGCTTGCCCAGAGGCCCCCGCTCACCAGAAGGACGGTGGCGAGGAGGAGGCTGCGGTCGGGGCCATACGGGGAGGGCAACATGAGCTCAACGGGGGAAGAGCAAAGGAAACGGCCAGAGGACCGGACGACTCACACGTCCCCATTGCCGGAGCGCCTCCGAAGGCGGCCGATCGCATAGGCGGCCCCGGCGGCCGCCAACCATCCCAGGCCGCCATCCACGGGCACTTGCGTGGGGTTTTTCGGTAGGGCAGGAGCCGTGTTTTTTGTGCGAGCCGGTGAAGGAGAGGTAGAAAACGACGGCGGGGCGCTTGGCTCGGCCCACTCCGGAACGGTGGCGCCGGGGACGTCGGGGGAGGGGGCGGCGCGCGGCCGTTCTGAGGGCTGTGCGGGTGCGGGAGCCGCGAGGAGAAGGGCGGCGGTCAGTCCCAGAAGAACGACGCGAAGCCTGACGGGGAAAAGTAGAGAGTACATGGGAGGTAATGGGGCTGAGAGAGGAGAAAAGACGGTGGACCCCCGCGACGGATCAGCGGACCACCGTAACGCGCTGAGTTGTGTGGAACTCCTTGCCCTCGGTGCGGAGGAGGTACGACCCGCTGGACAGCCCCTCGGTGCGCAGGGGAAGAGAGTGAGACTGCTGTCCCGAGAGGCGTCCGTCGTAGAGCGTACGTATGCGTCGCCCGAGCATATCGTATAGGGCGACCTCGACCTGCTGACCGGTCGGCACCTGAACTGTCACGGTGCCCGCGTCGCTTATCGGATGAGGGGCGACGGTGACGCGGGCGTCTCCGTCGAGACGGACCTGCACGGCCACGGTATCGCTCCGGGTGGATGAGCCGTCCAGGTCGACCTGTCGCAGGCGGAAGACGTGCCGCCCCGGGTCGAGGGGCCCCGTACGGAAGCGGTAGCGCCGGGGGGCGTCGGTCGTGCCGTGCCCGTCAACGAAGCCTACGGACTCAAACTGCTCAACGCCCGGGGCACGGTGCTCGACGTGAAAGCCCGCATTGTTGGTCTCGCTGGCCGTGGTCCACGAGAGCCGGGCCGACTGGTCGGTCGTGCTGACACTGAAGTGGGCCAGCTCCACCGGAATCGGGGTCGGCTGCACCGTGAGGAGGAATCGGGCCGGGGCCGATGAGGCCGTGGCCCGAGGGGCGCGTGGGAGTGCCGAGTGTGGAGCGGAGGACGGGCGAGCTGTTGGGGGCTGAGCCGCCGGGGCCGATGGGGAGAAGACATACGACGTGTCCCTCCGGAGATTCACGGTGGAGTCGGCGACTGTATCGTGCAGGGTCACGCCCCAGCTATCGGGCACGTGCTCCCACGTGGGCCAGTGGAGCTCGAAGGTGTCGATGCCGTCCGCGTTCATCCGCTGGAGCGCCACTGGCTGTTCAATTCCCCCTTCGGGCAGCGGCCGCGGGATCGAGACGACCGACTGCAGGCGGACGTCCCCATCCACGGTGTCCTGGAACGCCACCGTGGCGTAGCGGGACGAGAGGGGCGTGAGCTTGGAGGCATCGTGCACGTCCCAGCCGGCGGTCGCCCCTTCCGGCGCGTGCAGCGTGAGGGCCTCGTCGCGGGTAAGCACCGAGTCCGTCGCGCTTCGGCCCACCAGCCGAAACTGGATGCGAGGGGGGCGATCCGTCTCGAAATTCTCCACGTCGATGGGATCGGCGCGGCGGCCCGCGGCGGAAAACGTGAGGGCGTTGCCGGAGCAGGAGGTGTTGGCGTCACACTCCACGAAAAAGCCCTGGTAGGCCCCGACAACATCCTCGCTTGTGCCCGACTGCGTGAGGGGCACGTAGGTCGCATCGCTCGGGTCCCAGACCTGGGCCGTGGTCTGGAAGTTCTGCGCGCCCAGGTTCAGGGCCGACAGGTCGAACGACTGCGCGTACGGGTTGCCGAGCAGGTGAAAGCCCTCGTCCAGAGCGCTGGTCGTGATGTCGGAGGTGCGGGGCGTGCCGGGCAGGCCGAGCGCAAAGGGCGGCGGGTCGGTTCGCGGCGTCCCGGCCACCTCGAAGACGTACCAGATGAACCCTCGCCCCTCGCTCGTCAGGTCGGTTGCCGGGGACGGAACGGCCCAGTCGGTGCCCGAGGCCGGGCCGCCGGGCCACCGGTAGAGGTTGGGGGGCGCAGAGGGGAAGTGCCCGTCGACGCCCTGCACGAGGTTCACTTTTGCCAGGGTGTCGGCGTTGACGCCGCCCACTGGGGCCGCCAGCATGCGCCATCCGGCCCCGCCGGTGATCTCGGCGGTGGGTTGCAGCGTCTGCTCCGTGCCGTTCCGACCGGGCGATCCGGCGTCGTCGCTCCCACTTCCGTCCTGCGTAAAGCCGCGCTCCCGGCGTGTGGCCCGGGCCCAGTTGGTGCCGTCGTTGTTCTCGCTCGTGCCCGTAAACACGATCGCCGCGTCGTCAAAGTCGGGCCAGGGCGCAGCGTCGTCGTAGGTGACCGTGTCCACCACCGAGTCGTTCGCGTCGAGCACGTGCACGGTCTCTCCGCCGTTGGTGAGGCCGCCGTCGTATTCCAGGTCGCAGGCGGGAATGCCGCCATTCTGAGAGGGAGAGGTGTTCCGGCAGAGGAGCAGGAAGCCGCGGGCGGGAACCGGAACGTCAATATTCGTTGTGCTGCTGCCGACCTGGAGGGTTAGGCTGCCGGCGGGGAGGTCGCTTGGGGTGGCGTTGTACAGCTCAATGTACTCGCCATCGGTGTCGTTGACCGACGGGGCCGGCATCAGCTCCGTGATCAGCACGTCCCCTGCGTGCTCGCTCACAGCGTCCTGAATCGTGAGGTCGAACGAGGAGGGCGGGCTGATGGTCGCGTCCCCGTCCGACGAGAGGTTTTCCAGAGTGAACGCGGCCGTCTCGTCGCCCTCCGTCCCGTCCTCCTCGTTGAGGTCGAGCGCCACCGTTTCGGTGGCTCCACTGCTCGCCCCCGCCGGAAAGGTGAGGGTCGTGGTCGTATCTGTGGCGGGAAACGAGCTCGTGAAGTCGTCCGGGGAGGCGCTACTGCCCGGATCGAACGTCACGTCCACGTCCACCGCGTTGCCGTCGGGGTTGGTGATCTTGGCGGTCAGCGTCGTCGAGCCTGCCGCCTCGCTCACCGTCCCGCTGGCGGCCGTAAACTGGACGGTCGGCGCCTGCGCCGGCGTGACGCTCAGGTTGTCGAGGGCAATCTCGTCGCGGGAGCCACCGCCGCTCACGTCGTCGGACCGAAAGCGGAGGAACAGGCAGTCGTCCGCCGGCAGGTCCACCGAGGGGGTGGCTGAGCGCGCCGTGGTGGTCCAGGCCGGGGTCTCATCGGCTGCTTCCGGGGTGGTAACGTCCAGGCCCGACAGGTCCGAAAAGTCATCGCCGGGAGGGAGGCTTCCGCAGGTTCCGAGCGCGTAGGCGGCAGTAACCGAGCTGGCACGGGACGCATTGTTCCGGATCTTAACGTCGTAGGCGAGGTCGATGCTGGTGATCGTCCCGCCCGTCTCGTTCTGGTACTGGGCGACAAACGTCCCCGGGGTGAAGTCGGGGCCGCTCGGTTGCACCCCGAGGCTAAAATCACCGGAAGCCGTCTCGAACGCATAGATGCCGCCCGCCGTGACGCCGCCCCCACTCGTGCCCCGAGCGAAGTCGCCGGACGTATTCGTGTCGCCGAAGGACAGGTCGCCGTCGCTCAGCCCCGTGGCAATGAAGGCATTGGAGTTGAGCTGGCCCGTGCTGGGCGATGGGGAGAATCCGTTCCCGGCAAACGAGTCGAAGTCGCGGGATACTGTGGTCCCCTCCGTCGGCAGGCTGATCTGGGCAACCGCTCCGTCGGGAACGACGAGCAGGGCGACGCAGAGGACCAACAGGACGGCCGGGGGCCGTTCTGGGTGTGAGAAGAGGGAGGGACGGGCGGGACAATCCATGGGCACTGGAGACAGGGAGTGGAGGGGAGCCATCGGGGAAGGAGCGGGCCCGCCGGTCGTGAGGGGCCGTGCCGTCGCGTGCGGCCCGGACGCAGGGAAAGGGTCCCGAGCGAGAAGTGCGGACGCCCGGTGCGTTCGTATTGTGCGGATCGTCGTTGTTTGGTAGACGAATTCACCGTGGATGTATAACGTCAGGATGAGATTGATAAAAGTGAGAAAACAGGCACAAAGCAGGGTGAGAGGTGAGATGAGTTTGGCATTCTTTTTGTATCTCGTCCCCGTAGTGATTTTCGACGCGGTGTGGAGGCGTTATGCAGTACTCGCGGGTGGTTTTTCTTGTCATCATGCTTGTCCGTCCCGCTGCGGCGGAGGCTCAGAGCCTCCTCCGGGCGAAGGGCATGGCCGTGCACAACGGCGACACCTATCGTGTGCTGCGGGAGGAGGGCCGCCTGACGGACGTGCGGCTGTGGGGGGTCGACGCGCCCGAGGGGACGCAGCCGTACGGCGGCACCGTCCAGCAGACCGTTCAGCGACTGATCGGCGGGCAGACGGTTCGCGTCTCGGTTGAGGATCACGACGCGCACGGGCGGCCGGTCGTGCGAATGGAGATCGACGGGGCGGACCTGTCGGCCCTGTTGGTGCGGCGGGGGCTCGCGTGGCACGATCCCGAACAGGCCCCCTCGGCCGACAGGCTCCGTCGACTGGAGCGGCGTGCGCGGGCGGCCGAGCGGGGGCTGTGGTCCCAACCGACTCCGACGCCGCCGTGGCAGTGGAGAGGCGACGGCGCCTCGTAGCCCCTCGCGACCCCAGGTCGTGCGGCGCCGCGGCCGGAAAGGAGAACGGAGAGGCCGCACGCAGAGGAGCAGTGAACCAGGTGGGCGCCCACGCCTTGAAAGAGCGCATCCACAGTCACTTTTTCGCGTCCCCCACCACACGTATGTGCGTCGCGTCCTCGTTGGAAACAGAATCGCCGGAGACCAAGAGTTTCCGTCCCTCTCGTTCTGTTCTGAACCCGTTGCGATTCTCGGCGTCGGGGGCCATGTCCGCCGGGTGGGGGCTCCTCCTCGGGGCGCTTCTCGCCCTCCTCCCCGCCACGTCGGCGATCGGGCAGGAGGCCGATCCAGCGGGAGAGCCCGAGCGGGTGGGCGGCCCCGGCAGTGCCAACTACGAGCTTGCCACCCAATTTGCCCCGTACGAGATCGAAGACATGGCCTACGATTTGACGATCGATCCGCAGTGGATCGAGGGCGGGGAGCGGTTCTGGTATCGCTTTGAGACCGCCGAGGGCACGCGCTACTGGGTGGTCGACCCGGAGGCGGGGACGCAGCGGGAGATGTTCGACCGGGAGCGCCTGGCCGCCGAGCTCACCCGCATCACCCAGGACCCGTGGGACGCCAAGCACCTGCCCATCGAGAACATTCGCTTCGTCGACGAGACGACGCTGGAGTTCGACGTGACGTCTTCGCAGGAGGAGGACGAGGCCGAGCGTGAGGTCGAGGAGGAGCAGAAGAAGCAGGACGGAGAAGACGCGACCGACGACGAGTCGGCAGAGAAGAAGGTGTTTCACTTCGAATACGACCTGGAGACCGGCACGCTGCGAACCCTCGAGGACTACGAGGAGCCGGACGACCACCCGAGCTGGGCGAGCGTGTCGCCGGACGGGGAGACGGTCGTCTTCGCCCGCAACTACGACCTCTGGAAGATGTCGGGGGAGGCGTACGACCGGGTGCTGGATGCCCGCCGCGGGAAGGACGGAGAGGACGCCGAGGAGGCGGTCGAGGAGTTGGAGGTGGAGGAGACGCGCCTGACGACCGACGGGGAGCAGTACTACAGCTACGCGGCCAATAACAGCGGACAGGGGACGGTCGACAGCGAAAAGAGGGAGGAGCTGGACGAGCGGACGCGGGCCGACATCACCTGGGCGAAGGACTCTCGCCGGTTTGCTCTGGTGCGCGAGGACCAGCGCGCCGTCGAGGATCTGTGGGTGGTGCATGCCACCGGCAACGACCGGCCGGAACTGGAGACCTACAAGTACGCCATGCCGGGCGAGGACAGCGTGGGCACGTCGGAGATTTGGGTGTACGACCTGACCGCCGACGAGAAGGTGCGGGTGCAGGACTCGACGTGGACGGACCAGGATCTCTCGATCATGGACGACCGGCAGTTTCACTATCCGGGCGCCGAGGCGCCGCGCCGCGACGTATGGCTCTCGGCGGGCTCCGACCGCCTCTGGTACCTTCGCCACAGCCGCGACCGCACGAAGGCCGATCTCGTCGTGGCCGACGCCGAAACCGGGGCGACCGAGCAGGTGGTCGTGGAGGAACGCTTCAACACCTACTTCCACACGCAGCGCCCGGAGCGGCTGCCGAGTGGCGACGTGCTCTGGATTTCGGAGCGGGACGGCTGGTCGCACATCTACCGGTACGGACCCGACGGCACGCTGAAGAACCGGCTGACCGAGGGCGCCTGGCACGTCGACGAGATCAACGCCGTGGACGAAGAGAACGGCGTCGTGTACTTTACGGCGAACGGGCGAGAGGAGGGCGAGGACCCGTACTACGACCACCTCTACCGCGTCACCCTCGACGGGTCCAACCTCCGGCTCCTCAACGAGAGCAACCACGACCATCGGGCCGAGATGAGCGAGTCGGCCCGCTTCTTTGTGGATCAGTACAGCCGGGTCGATACCGCCCCCGTCTCCGTGGTTCGCAACCGGGAGGGAGACGTCGTCACAGAGCTGCAGACGGCCGACCTTTCGAGGCTGGAGGCGGCGGGCTGGCAGATGCCCGAGACGGTTGAGGTGACGGCCGCCGACGGCGTCACCGACCTCTACGGGGTCATGTACAAGCCCTTCGACTTCGACCCGGACAAGGAGTATCCGATCATCACGTACGTCTACCCCGGCCCGCAGACGGAGGCCGTGCCGAAGTTCTTCGACCCGAGCGGGGACGAGGTTGGCCTCGCCCAGCTCGGCTTCATCGTGGTGACGGTGGGCCACCGGGGCGGCCACCCCGACCGCTCGCGAAACTACCACACCTACGGCTACGGGAACCTGCGCGACTACCCGCTCGCGGACAAGAAGGCGGCGATCGAACAGCTCGCCAGCCGCCACGACTACATTGACGGCGACCGCGTCGGCATCTACGGGCACTCCGGCGGCGGCTTCCTGACGACGGCGGCCCTCACGCAGTACCCGGATGTCTTCAAGGTGGGGGTGGCCTCGTCGGGCAACCACGAGAACGACGTGTACAATCGATGGTGGTCGGAGACCCACCACGGGGTAGAGCAGACTGAAAACGATTCCGGCGAGGTGGCCTGGGAGTACGACATCGACAAGAATTCGGCGCTGGCCGGGCGCCTAGAGGGCGATCTCCTACTCACGACGGGCACGATCGACAACAACGTCCACCCCGCCAACACCTACCGGATGGCAAAGGCCCTCATCGAGGCCAACAAGCGGTTCGACTTCTTCGTCTTTCCCGGGCAGCGTCACGGTTACGGGGACATGAGCGACTACTGGTTCTGGCACCGGGCCGACTACTTCGTTGAGCACCTCCTCGACGACGAGCCGCAGGCGGTCGACATTGAGCCGTTGCGGGAAGACGCTCCGTCCGACGAGCGCCCGTAGCGGACGGAACGAGGCGACGGCCGGTGCGCAGTGGCTTGCACTCCCCTATGGTTCCCATGGTCGACATTCGTTCCGCCGAGGCGCGCGACCGGGAGGCCGTCTGGCAAATCTTTCACGATGTGGTGTCGGAAGGGACCACGTACGCCTATCCGTCCGACACGCCCCGCGCCGAGGCGCTCCGGCTCTGGATGGAGGCCCCGCGGGCCTGCTACGTTGCCGAGCGCGACGGGGAGGTGCTCGGCACGTACTACCTGAAGGCGAACCAGCCCGGACGGGGCGGGCACGTCTGCAACGCAGGATACATGGTTCGGGCCGACGCCCGCCGGCAGGGGATCGGGCGGGCGATGTGCGCACACTCGCTCAACGCGGCGCGCCGAATGGGCTTTGCGGCCATGCAGTACAACCTCGTCGTGGCGACCAATGAGGCCGCCATTCGGCTGTGGACGGACATGGGCTTCGAGATTGTCGGCACCCTGCCGCACGCATTCGACCACGCCGAGCGGGGGCGGGTCGATGCGCACGTGATGTACCGGCTGTTGTAGAGGCCGGGAGAGCGGGGGGTCCGATGTGCCTCCGCCGTGGTCCGGCCGGTTGTGTAACGATGGGCGGTTGCCCTCGTCCCCTGTCCGCATACCGCTCCGGCGAGGCCGATGCACGAAGCGTCCGCCGTGGCCGGGCGGTCCACCCCCACCACCCTTTGGAATCGGTCCCCTTTGAATATGTCTCGTTTTACCCGTTCCCTCTTGGCGCTGACCGTTGGATTCGGACTCCTGGGCCTGATGGCCTGCGACGCCACCGGTCCGGCCAGCGAAGAGGAGCAGGGCCTCGCGCCCGGCACCTTTAACGTGCGGCTCACCGATGCTCCCGGCGATGTGGTGCAGGCCCTCGTCACGATTGAACGAGTCGCCGTCGTCTCCGCGACCGACAGCGGAGAGGGAGACGCCGAGGAGGGAGGCGTCGAGATCCTCTCGGATTCGGCCTTCACCGTGGACCTAACGAAGCTCCAGGCGGGGGTCGACACGGCCCTTGCGAGTACCGACAGCCTGCGGGGAACCTTTAGCCAGATCCGGCTCGTGACGGCCGATACGGCGAACGTGCTGTACGAAACGGCCAGCGGCGATACGGCGGAAGCCGATCTCAAGCAGCCCAGTGCCTCCGAAACCGGTGTCAAGATCAACTTCGAGCCGGTCACGCTCAAGAGCCCGACGGACGAGGCGGAGGTCACGCTTGACTTCAGCGTTGCGGACTCGTTCGTGAAGGCCGGGCAGTCGGGCATGTACATCTTCAAGCCCGTGGTGCACGCGCAATCCGTGGTCGCCAACGGCGACACCACCGCGACCGATACGACCGACGGCGGGGAGGCGTAACGGCGGCCGGCGGACCGGGGAGGGCGGCTACCGTGGGGTTTGCCACAGGTATTCCCGTCCCTCGCGGGCCCGGACCACGGCCTTGTGCGTCCCGTCGTCTTGCTCTACGGACCGCACCAGGACGTTAATTTTTCCGAACCGCTTGTAGAACAGGCGGCGGAGGCGCTTCACATCGTCTTTTGTGAGATCCGAGAGCAGGAGGGCCTCGCCGTCGTCCAGATCGCTCCACGCCTGGGCCACGGCCTCGTATTTCGGGGCCCAGGCGGATGAGGGAGAGGGATCCTGCCGGTGCTCCTCGGTGCCGTTCTCGTGCTGCATCTTGGTGGGGGCATTTGGGAGAGTCTGCCGGGATACGTGATCACCCGACGGCCCCCACCCCGGAGAATAGACGATACAGGACGATCTTCTCGACAACGGCCCCTGGCACGTAGGCGGGGCCCTGTGCCGGTCGGGGCGCCGAGGGAGAAGCTTTCCGGAATGGTCTACGGGGTGGGGGTCCGGTGTTACGGGTTCATACCAACAGACGAATACTCGAACTGGTCGTTACAACGCCTCAAGGGACGCCTCCTCGAACGGAGGCCCCGAAGGTCGAAGAAGGAAAGAGGGGTTCGAAAAGTCTGAAAGCCAGGCGGATCTGGTTGCCCACTCAGGTTCTCTGCTCCTTCATGTGGCGATCGAGGGCATGGCCTGGTCTTTGAGGGCATGTACCGTGCCGGATGCAATCTCCCGGACCCCCACCATAGACCGTGCAGAGAACAGTGCTCTGTGCGGCGCATTGGTTATCTGACCTGTGCTCGCTTCGATATGAAAACCTTGCAGCGACGAATGGCTCCGTCCGTTCTCTCACGCTCTCTTCGCACCCTCACAGGCCAGTCGGTCGAGGCTCCCGTTTTGTCAAAGCCGGTCGCATTGCATTCCGGATCGACTTGCTGGTTTGCCCGCCTGGAGCTCTACGACGAGGTGTTGGTGCTTTCGGGGTGGGGGTGGACGGGACCCGTTGAGGAGCAGATCGCGCTTTCAGACATTACGACCGTCGATAAATGGTCCTCGACGGCCGGACCAAACCTCAGGATTCACAGCGCGGGCCGAGGGAATCCCCTTGTGCTTCGGGTGAAGGGCGCCTTTTTCTGGGAGCGGGCGCTTGAGGAGCGGGGCGTGACGGTAAAGCGCCGGCACTGAGGGGGCCTTTCCGTTTGTTCGTCGGGACTGTCGGGCACCCCGTTGCTGTTGGGGTCCTGACGCGCTGTGTCGGAAGGAGCGAGAACAGAACGCCCGCGATAAAGTACGTAAGGGTGCTTGTGACCATTAGATAGCTGAGGTTCGCAAGCATTCGCCCGGCCGGGATGCCCCCTCATCCCAGGTCGGGCGTTTTTGGTTGGGGACGGGCGGCGGAGGAGGGGTGAGGCGAGAGCACTCCCGTACTCGGGCTTGAAGATCGGCCGGGCGATCCGTCGCCTTGGGCCGCCCGGTCGTCCGTGCAGAGCCGCTCAACGGGCGGAACCGTCCCGTCGAAGAGCTCCGATGAGAAAAAGTCGGTCGTCTCGATGGTGGGGTGCATCATACGCTGTTGTTGGTCGCAGTGCCTGCCCCTTTCCCGGTGGCCGTCCTGCATCGTCGTTTCGTTGCTTACCAGCCCCAGGATGTGGCCGAATTCGGGGCGGAAGACCGTGGCCTCCACCGTTTCGCGCGACGGCTGGGGGGATCCCGCCCGTAATTCCGTCAATCGTCTGCCCTGCCCATTTTCACCGCCCCTACCATGGGTTCACTGCCTCAGAGGATCGCTTTCGTGCTGCTCTCCACGCTTCTGCTAATCGCAGGGGGGGGAGAGGCGACGGCGCAGGCCCCGGACACCTCGGTTTCCGACTCGCTGGCCCGGACGGTGCCGTCGGGCGCGTCGGATGCGGACTCTACCGACAAGGACGCGCCCTACGTTCCGACCACGTCGGCCGTCGTGGACACGATGCTCCAGGTGGCGGGGGTCTCGTCGGACGATGTGGTATACGACCTTGGGAGCGGGGATGGGCGCATTCCCATTGCCGCCGCCAAAAAGTACGGGGCACGCGGGGTCGGCATTGAGATCGACTCGGCGCTCGTGGCCAAGGCCCGGGCCCGGGCGCGGGCGGCTGGCGTGGCGGACAAGGTGCGGTTTCGGCAGGGAGACCTATTCAATGCCAACCTCGAGGATGCGACGGTGGTCACCCTGTACCTCTGGCCCGAGGTCAACATCCGCCTGCGCCCCAAGCTGCTCCGGGAGCTCGATCCGGGCGACCGAATCGTCTCCCACGACTTTCGGATGGGCACCTGGACGCCGGAGCGGGCGGTGTATGCGGGGGAGGGCAACACGGGCCCGGAGCGAGTCTACCTCTGGACCGTGCCGGCGGACGTGCCCGCGGATCTGACCGACATCTCCGGGGAAATCGACAGCTTCAGGGTCGACGAGAAAAACGAGTAGGCGGCGGGGCTTACACGGAGTTCCCGAACGCCTGCTCCTCCTCCACAGTCGTCAGAAACCGCTCCAGCAGGGGCGACGCGTCCTCGTGCCGGGTGGCGAGGCCGAGGGTGAGGGGGACGCTGGGCTCGACAATGGTTGCGTAGCGCACGCCGGGACGCTGCACGTGGACGTTGGAGGCGTGGGCGACGGAGACCCCCAGGCCCGCCTCCACGAGGCCCAGGAAGCTTTCGCCCCGCTCGATCTCCTGAATAATCTCGGGCGTAAATCCGGCGTCGTGGCAGGCGCGCACGTAGGCGTCGTAGAGGCGCGGGGCCTTGCTGCGGGCCCACGTCACGTGCGGCTCGTGCTCCAGCTCGCGTACCGGCACCTCGTCCCGGCCGGCGAGGCGGTGCCCCTCGGGCAGCACCACCACCATTGGGGCGGTAAAGAGAGGGCGCACGTGCAGCCCCCGCTCGTTGACGGGGAGAAACAAAAAGCCCACGTCCGATTCCTCCTCGCGAAGGGCGGTGACCTGCTCGCGGGTCGTCTGCTCGGCCAGGTCGAGCTCGCCGTGGGGCCGCCGCTCCCGAAACGCCTTGATGACCGCGGGCAGGCCGCTCCGCATTGCCGTCGCCTCGTAGGTGACGCGGAGCAGCCCGGCCAGCCCGTCCCGCGCCGCCCGCGCCACCGATCGGGCGCGCCGCGCCTCCCGGAGGACGCGTTTGGCGTAGGGCAGAAAGGTGCGGCCCGCGTCCGTCAGCGTCACCCCCTGCGCCGACCGGTCGAACAACTGGACGCCGAGTTCGGTCTCAAACGTTTGAATCTGTTGACTAAGCGTAGACTGGGCGACGAACACGGCGTCGGCCGCCCGGCCAAAGTGCAATTCCTCGGCGAGGGCTGTAAAGTACCGCAGGTGACGAAGCTCCATGGCCGCAAAAAAAGAGGAACGGAATAGGGGAAAGAGGGGGAGGCCCGGCGCATTTCGGATTCGCCGGCACCGATTCATACGGGCAATCGATTGTATCGATCACGTTGAGCGAAAAACTCCATGAAACGGCAGGCAGGGGCCGGTCCTACCAGTTTCTACGACAGCACATGGAACGAACGGCGGCGGCCTGACCCGAAATAGGCGGCGGTCGGGCCTGTCGCTGGACCCTTCTTGAACGATCGACAAAACCGAACAACATGACCCTTTGGTCCCGACAGGGTGCCGTGCTTGCGGTATGCACCCTGGCTTTTTTCGCGACGATGGCCGGGCGGCTCGTCATCAGCCCGGTGGTCCCCTTCCTCACCGATGCGTTTTCCGTGCCAAACGGGGCGATCGGCCTGTCCCTTACGGGCATGTGGCTGGCCTACGCCCTGGCGCAGTTCCCGAGCGGGCTGCTGGCCGACCGGTATGGGGAACGGCGCATCCTGCTCGTGGCCGTGGGGGGCACCGCCGGGGCTAGCGTCATTCTCGCCCTGTCCCCGTCGTACCCCGTGTTCTTGATCACGACGGCTCTGCTGGGGGGCGTGGCGGGGCTGCACTACAGCGTGGCGACCGCGCTCCTGACGCGCACAACCGACAAAATCGGCACCGCCATTGGCATTCACACGGCCGGAGCGCCGATCGCGGGTGTGCTGATCCCGATGGCCGCCGGGGCGCTGGGGGCGTGGTACGGGTGGCGGTGGGGGCTGGCCCTGGGCGCGGCGGTGGCCGTGCCGGCCGCCATCCTGGTTGCCCGGGTCGTTCGGGCCCGCCCGCCGGCCCGCCCGGAGCAGTCGGTGTGGGATCGCCTCCGCGTGCGGCCGCTGCTCGAGATCGTGTCGCGCCCGCCCATTGCCCGCACCCTGGGACTCGCGGCCGCCGGCATGTTCGTGTGGCAGGCCACCGCGTCGTTCTTGCCCACGGTGTTTGTGGAGCTTCACGGCTACACCCAGGCAACGGCCGGGCTGCTCTTTTCCGGGTACTTTCTGATGCAGGGCCTCACGCAGCCGATGCTGGGGGCCCTCTCGGACCGCATCGGGCGGGACGCAGCCGCCAGTCTCGCCATCGCGGTCGGCATCCTCGGGTACGGGCTTTTGGGCGTCACCGGCTCGCTGACGGGGGCCGTTGTTGCGGTGGCGTGTGCGGGGCTGGCCATGGGGTGGGGCGCCGCCCTCCTGCCAAAGTTCATGGACCACCTCGACGATCACGAGCGCAACGCCGGCTTCGGGCTGGTGCGCACCGTCTACATGGTGCTGGGGGCCGGTGGAAGTGCCGTGACCGGCGTCGTGGCCGACCTCTTCGGGTGGGGCGTGGCGGTTGGGGGGCTCGCCGTCATTCTGGTTGGGATGCTCGCCGTCCTCCTCTTTTCCCTCTACCGGTATCAGGAGACGTCCCGCAAGTACGCGCACGCGTAACCCGCACGGACGATCGCGTTCGCGGGTCGGCTCCGGGAGGACGTCGAGGGCGGTTGCTTTTGTTGTTTCTTGACGGCCGCGGCCCTTGCAAGTGGACGGGCGGCGTAGAGAAGAAAGGACGCCAGCCCCCCTCGAACAGCAGTCCGGGCGGACGCCAACACCGCGAATGTCGAGATAGAGTGAAATACAGTTCTATATTGAACAGTTCTATGTTGAACTAAATATAGGCTGTCCCCCGGCAGGAATGAGGTCTGCTGGCAGCGAGCAGCACCGCGCCGACCGGCTGGGTGGCCCTGGTCGCCCCGAATTCCGGTCGGAAACCGGGGGTGTTTTCGCCAAATAGTTCAATGTTGAACTATTTGGGTTCCGGCTACCGCTTCACTCGACACAGGAAAGACCGGGACGGTCGGTCACGTCCGGCCCGGACCGTTTCGTATTCTCGACGATCAACCCACTACACCCATGAAGAACTACGCCCTCGACATCGGACGCATTCTCCTCTCCCTCGTCTTCCTCGGCAGTGCGGCGACGAAAATTGCCGACCCCGCCGGTACGCAGGCGTACATGGCGGCCTATGGCCTTCCGATGACCTCCGCTCTGCTCCTCGGAGCGATCGCCACGGAACTGCTGGGCGGCCTCGCGCTCCTCGTGGGCCTGAAGACCCGGCGGGTGGCGTTTGTCCTGAGCGGATTTTTGCTGAGTGCGACGCTCATCTTCCACACCAGCCTCGGGGAGCAGCAACAGCTCCTCCACTTCCTCAAGAACGTCTCCATTCTGGGCGGGCTGCTGCTCCTGGTGGCAGAGGGGAGCGGGCCGCTGAGCCTGGACCGCCGCGGGGAGCCGGCGGCTGAAGAGGTGCCCCTCTCGGCGGGGGCCTGATGGCTCCCGGGGCTGCCGTCCGCCTCTCTGGCGGAGGCGTTTCCGCGTTGCCCCCTGCGGAGGGCATTCCTCAACGTGTTTTTTTGTTCACGCGCTCCCTAGACCCATGACTTCCCAGCGTCATCCCTCATCTCCGCCCTCCCCCACGCGGGGAGAGGACGGAGAAGCGATCGGCACGCTTCGGCAATTCGCCCGGGCCCATGACAGCCCGCCCCGGACGTTTCTCCGGTGTGCCGAGGAGCACGACCGGGCCATTGTGTTGCGGCGGCCGGAAGAGGGGCCGCCCGTCCTCATCCTCGATGCAGACACGCTCGACGCTGTCACCCGGTGCGCCGCCGGCCCCCGCCGTGGTGGCTCGGGCGACTGCCCGTCCCCGCCTGGATCATGAGCGCCCCATGCTCGGACTCTTCCCGCAACCGAACGCGTTTTATGACCCGTAGCGACAAACAGACCGCCTTCCCCACGCTCTCCCCCGAGCAGATCGATCGGCTCCGGCCCCACGGCGTAGAGGGGGCCGTCGAGTCGGGCGACGTGCTCTTTGAGGCCGGAGAGACCGACTTCGATTTTTTCGTCGTGCTGGAGGGGGCGATTGCGATTGTGAATCCGTCGACCGAGACGCCGACGCGGGTGACTGTTCACGAGCCCGGAGAGTTTACCGGCGATGTCGATATGGTGGGCGGCCGCTCCTCGCTCGTCACAGCCAAAGTGAAGGACTCGGGGCGGGTCCTCCGAATCCCGCCCGACGTTCTGCAGGAGGTCATCGCGAAGATTCCGGACCTGAGCGACGTGATCCTGCAGGCATTTCTGACACGGCGGGCGCTGCTGATGGACCAGGAGCAGACCGGCCTCCAGATTGTCGGCTCCCGCTTCTCGGAGGCCACGCACCACCTCAAAGGCGTCGCCGAACGAAACGACCTGCCGTATACGTGGCTCGACCTGGAGCGCGACGAGGGGGCGGAGGCGCTCCTTCGGCGGCTCGGGGTCCCCACGAGCGACACCCCGGTCGTCGTTGTGCGGGGCGAGGAGGTGCTCCGGGCCCCGTCGACGAGCGAGCTGGCCCACCACATGGGGCTTGGCTCCTGTGCCTTGCCGACCAAAGCACACGACCTGGTGGTGGTTGGGGGCGGGCCCGCCGGGCTTGCGGCCAGCGTCTACGGCGCGTCGGAGGGGCTCTCAACCCTTTGTCTCGACGCGACGGGCATCGGCGGGCAGGCCGCCTGGTCGTCGAAAATCGAGAACTACCTCGGCTTCCCCTCGGGCATCTCCGGCGCCAAGCTGGCGAGTCGCGCCCGACTTCAGGCCGAAAAGTTCGGGGCCGATGTTGCCGCCCCGCGCCGCGCCACGGGACTGGGACGGGAGGACGGGCTCTACGCCGTCCACCTAGAGGGCGAGGAGCGCGTGCTCGGGCGGGCCGTTGTGATTGCGACGGGGGCCGAGTACCGCAAGCTCCCCCTCGACCGGCGTCCGGAGTTCGACGGTGCGGGCGTCTATTATGGCGCGACCCGTATGGAGGCCCAGCTCTGTGAGAACGAGGAGGTCGTCCTGGTTGGCGGGGGCAACTCGGCCGGCCAGGCGGCGATCTTCCTTTCGGAGGCGGCCTCCGTCGTGCACATGCTCATTCGGGGCGGGGACCTGGGGAAGAGCATGTCCCGCTACCTCGTGGACCGCATTCGGCAGACCGACGCTGTGGAGGTCCATCGCCACACCGAGGCGACCGCCCTCCACGGGGACGATCGCCTGGAAGCGGTGCAGGTCGAGCACAACAAGACCGGAGACGAGCGACGACTCCCCACGCCGGCGCTGTTCAGCTTCATTGGGGCCGACCCCTGCACTGAGTGGCTGAGGGGAGACATCGCAACCGATGCGCACGGGTTCGTGCGCACGGGAACGGACCTTCAGGGCTCCCCATCGGCCGAATCGTTTCGGGCGCGCTCGCGGGACCCGTTCTTTTTGGAGACGAGCGAGCCGGGCATTTTCGCCGTGGGGGATGTTCGGGCCTCCTCGATCAAGCGCGTGGCCTCGGCTGTCGGCGAGGGGTCAATGGCAATCAAGCTGGTGCACCAGTTCCTCAGCGGCCGCCGGTGACCCCCCGGCCTCCGTTGGGGCCGGCCGAAGGGCATCATAGGGGCGTTTCAGAAGAGGACGGGCCGCAGCGATTGGGCGTCCCGCGCCGCCGGGTCGCCGATCGGCCCGGAGGCACCGGGGGCTTCCGGTTGGGGCGCTTCCGGTCGGCCCCCTGGGCTGGGCGGCCGGCCCGTTGTTTGGGGTCACCGATCCCCGCGGGGCCCGACCTCCCATCTCGTGGCGTGTAGATTCCGAAACAACCCTCCGTACGGAGGAAACTGTCGCCCAACGGAGCAGGTTGAGTCCATCCGTCAAGTTCTTCCTTTATCGCTACGCCGCTTCGCATGGCCGACGTTGACGATTTTCTGCAGTTTAGCAAGAGCCTCGGGTCCCTTCCGAGTTCGATTAGTCAGGGCGGACTGGGCGACCAGCCGATGTCCGGCATCGTCCCGAAAGTCGTGGAGCAAACCACCCGCGGCGAGCGGGCCTACGACATCTTCAGCCGCCTGCTGAAGGAGCGCATCCTGTTTGTGGGCACGCCGATCAACGACCAGATTGCGAACCTGACGGTGGCGCAGCTGCTGTACCTGGAGAGTGAGAGCTCGGACCAGCCCATCCAGATGTATGTCAACTCGCCGGGCGGGGTCATCTACAGCGGCCTGGGCGTGTACGACACGATGCAGTACACGGAGGCGCCGATTGCCACCATCTGCGTGGGGCTGGCCGCGTCGATGGGGTCGGTGCTGCTGGCGGCCGGCGAGGAGGGCCAGCGCGCCTGCCTCCCGAACGCCCGCGTGATGATCCACCAGCCGATGGGCGGGGCCGAGGGACAGGCCTCCGACATTGAGATTCGGGCCGAGGAGATCGGGTGGCTCAAGAAGCGCCTCTACCAGATTCTGGCGCACCACACCGACCAGAGCTTCGACCAGATTGAGGACGACGCCGATCGCAACTACTGGATGAGCGCGACGGAAGCGCAGGAGTACGGCCTCGTCGACAACGTCCTCAACCCCGACACGCTCGACGGCCTGAAGGGCCTGTACGGCGACGGCGAGAACGGGACGGTGGGCGGCGACGCATAGCGCCCCGCTCAGTTGTCCTCTTCGGGGCCGGAGGGCTTCCGGAAGATCATGAAGTGCTGGCGGGGGAGCATCTCCTCGGTTGCCACCCACTCCAGCCCTACAGCGCGCATCTCCTTCTTGGCCTGCGCCTCCGTCATTTTGTGGAGGGGCTTGATGGGGATGTCCGGGTCCTCCTTGCGGTACTCCACCAGGTAGACGCGCCCGCCGGGCACGAGGGCCGCCCGCAGGTTGCGCATCATCTCTCGGGGGTGGGAGAATTCGTGGTAGGCGTCGACCATCAGCGCCGCGTCGACCGAGTCGGCGGGCAGGGCGGGGTCGCGCACCGTGCCCTTCACCGGGGTCACGTTGTCGATGCCCTGGGCCGCAATCGTGTCGCGCATGATGTCGAGCATCTCGGGCTGAATGTCGACCGCGAAGACGCGGCCGTCGGGCACCCGCGGGGCGATGCGGAAGGTGAAGTAGCCGGTGCCCGCGCCGAGGTCGGCCACCACGGCGTCGGGGGCGAGGGCCATGCTGTCGACGAGCAGGCTTGGCTTTTCGTTGCGGGCCCGCTCGGGGCGCTCCAGCCAGGCGGCGCCCCGGTGCCCCATCACCCGCGAGATCTCGCGCCCCATGTAGACCTTCCCGATTCCGTCGCGGCTCGGCGTAGTTTGGCGGTAGACGTCGGACGTGTCGACGTCCTGGGCGCCCGCCGGGGGCGCGGCGAACAGGACGAGGAGCGCGAAGACGGGCCAGAGGCGACGCAGCAACATGGCGGGGGCGGTCTGCAAAAAGGGACGCAGAGCCGCCATATCCACGGGGCCCCGGGAAGGTCCGGAGCCCCGCAGGGGCGTGGGAAAATGTTGCGCGCTCGGCACAGTTCACCGACCGGTCGGCCGCGCCCATGCGGGCGCCGCTACCAGAAGAGGACGTAGAGGGCCGCGGTGATGCCGAGGATGCCGAAGGCGGCGACGTTGTAGACGGGGTCCTTCGCGCGGGGGATCTCGGAGAAGTTAATGGCCTTGGGGTGGTCTTCGCCCTCGTTTTCGTAGAGGGAGATGGCGACGATCAGCCCCACGGAGAGGAAGAAGACGATGAGCATGCGGTTGAGGAAGGGGATGTCCGGGGTCAGGGTCTTAAAGCCGGCCGAGAGGGGAATGGACAGGACCGCGGACACGAGAGCAGCATTGGGGGTCGCCTTTCCCCAGAAGAGGCCCATGATGAAGATGGCCAGGACGCCGGGGCTGACAAAGCCGGTGTACTCCTGGATGTACTGAAAGACCTGATCGAGGCTGGCGAGCTGGGGAGCAATGAGCGCGGCCACGACGATGCAGACCAGCGCCACGACGCGCCCAATGCGAACGAGGCGCCGCTCTGAGACCTCCTCGGCGTCGGCGTAGCTTTTGTAGAGGTCCATGGTGAAGATGGTCGAGGCGCTGTTCATCATGGAGGCGAGGGAGGAAACGATTGCGGCCACCAGCGCGGCGAAGGCGAGCCCACGGAAGCCGGAGGGGACGTACTCGCCGAGGAGCCAGGGGTAGGCCTCGTCCCCCTTGGTGACGGCGGCGGGGTCGAGGGCGTAGGCGACGATGCCGGGCACCACGACGATCAGCGGCAGCAGCAGCTTGAGGTAGCCGGCGAAGGCGAGCCCGCGTTTGGCCTCCGTGAGGTTTTTGGCGGCGAGGGCGCGCTGGATGACGTACTGGTTGCAGCCCCAGTAGAAGAGGTTGGCGACCCACAGGCCGCCGAAGAGGACGCTCAGGCCGGGCAGGAGCTGGTAGGCGTCCTGGGTCACCCCCTCGTCGTTCTGGTACATGAGTTCTCCCTCGAAGAGGATCATGTTGAACCGCCCGGAGGCGTCGCCCATGAGCTGGGAGAGGCCGCCGACGGGGCCGGCCCCGCTGCCGCCGTAGGCGTCGAGGGCAATCCAGGTGGTCATCAGGCCCCCGCCGACGAGGACGATCACCTGCACGACGTCGGTCCAGGCGACGGCCTTGAGGCCGCCGTAGAGGCTATAGGCCGTGGCGATGAGGGCGAGGGCGCCGATCGAGGCCCAGAGGGGCGTGCCCATGATGACGTTCATCGAGAGGCCGCCCATGTAGAGCACGCTTGTGAGGTTGACAAACACGTACACCAGGAGCCAGAAGATGGCCAGGAGCATCCGCACGCGCCCGTCGTAGCGCTCCTCGAGAAACTGGGGCATCGTAAAGATGTCCTTCTCCAGGTAGATCGGGAGGAAGAAGTGGGCGATCACCAGGAGGGTGACCGCGGCCATCCACTCGTAGGAGGCGATTGCGAGGCCGACCCGAAAGCCCGAGCCGCTCATGCCGATAAACTGCTCGGCGGAGATGTTGGCCGCAATGAGCGAGGAGCCGATGGCCCAGAAGGGGAGGGACTTGCTGGCGAGGAAGTAGTCGGCGCTGTCTTTTTCCTTGCCTTCCTCCTCGCGGGAGACCCAGAGGCCGAGGCCGACGATGACCAGGAGGTAGACGCCGAAGATCGCGTAGTCGAGCAGCGTGAACGCTACAGCGGATTCCATGGCTCGGACAAACGTGTGACAGAGAGAAAAACGGGAGGGCGTGTGGGGACGACGGGAAAAGCGCTCCCAGGCGTCGGGGAGGGGCCGGTGAGGGCGCGGCCCGCTCCCGCGGACGGCTCAGTCGGCCCGGTAGTGCGTGTCGGAGAGGGCGCGGAGCCGCTCGGCGCTGGTCTCCGGGGGGAAGTCGCGCTGCGGCGTGCCGAGCATCTCGTAGCCGACCATGAACTTTTTCACGGTGGCGGAGCGCAGGAGTGGGGGGTAAAAATGCATGTGAAAGTGCCACTCCGGGTGCTCCTGTCCGTCGGTCGGGGCCTGGTGGAGGCCGGCGGAGTAGGGGAAGGACGTGTTGAAGAGGTTGTCGTACTTGGTTGTGAGGCGCTGGAGGAGGCGTGCAAGATCGTCCCGCTCCGCGTCGGTGAGGGCCGACACGCTCGGCACGGGCCGGCGGCTCACGACGAGGGTCTCGTAGGGCCAGACGGCCCAGAAGGGGACGAGGGCGACGAACGCGTCGTTTTTGCACACCACCCGGACGCCCTTCTCCAGCTCCGCGTCCAGGTAGTCGGTGAGCAGGGTGCGCCCGTGCCGGTCGTAGTGCTCGGCCTGGCGGGCGGTCTCCTTGCGCGGCTCATTCGGAATGCTCTCCTGCGCCCAGATCTGGCCGTGGGGGTGCGGGTTTGAGCACCCCATCATCTGCCCCTTGTTCTCGAAGATCTGGACGTGATGGATGTGCTCGTGGGCGCCCAGCGAGTCGTACTCCTCGCTCCACAGGTCCACCACGGGGCGAACGTCCGCGGCGGGCATCTCCGCGAGGGTCACGTCGTGGCGCGGCGTGTAGCAGATCACCCGGCAGATGCCCCTCTCGGACTCGGCCTGGAAGAGGTCGTCGGCCCCGTCGTCGTCCGGGCGCCCCGTGCCCTCGGGAGTGTCCAGCGTAAGCGCGCTAAAGTCGTTCGTAAAGACGAACGTGTCCGTGTACTCCGGATTGGTCGCGTCGCCGGCGCGGTCGTTGCCGGGGCAGAGGTAGCAGTCCGGGTCGTACATGGGGCGCTCGTCCGGGGGCGGGTCCTCCGTTTGTCCCTGCCAGGGGCGGTCGGCCCGGTGGGGAGAGACGAGGACCCACTCGCCGGTGAGGGCATTGCGGCGGCGGTGGGGGTGCTCGGACGGATCGAAGGACGCCATGGGGGGGGGAGTCGTTACGGGGTGTCGGTGCGGGTGTCGAACGCGTAGATGGTGGTCGATCGGTACGTCTCGCCGGGACGCAGGATGGTGGAGGGGAAGTCCGGCTCGTTCGGCGCGTTGGGGAACTGTTGGGTTTCCAGGCAGAATCCAGAATGGGGGCCGTACGCCACGCCGTCCTTGCCCTCAAGGGTGCCGCTCAACGAGTTTGCCGTGTAAAGCTGCACGCCCGGCTCCGTGGTGCGCACAGTGAGTTCGCGTCCGGAGTGGGGGTCGTACGCCCGGGCGGCGAGGGACGGGGAGGTTCGTCCGTCCTCGCGGAGGGAGAGGACAAAGTTGTGGTCGTATCCCTGTGCGTGCCGGAGTTGAGGGACGTCCGCGTTGATGCGGGAGCCGATGCGGGTGGGGTGCCGAAAGTCGAAGGGGGTCTCGTCGACGGACCGAATTTCCCCGGTCGGAATGAGGGCCGCGTCTACGGGGGTGAAGTGGTCCGCCTTGATTGTGAGGCGGTGGTCCAGCACATCGGAGGCATCGTGTCCAGCAAGGTTGAAGTACGTGTGCTGGGTCAGGTTCACCGGGGTGGGAGCGGTGGTGTGGGCCTCGTAGGTCACGACCAGCGCGTTGTCGTCCCGCAGGCGGTACGTGACCGTCGTGGTGAGGCGGCCCGGGTATCCTTCTTCTCCGGCTGGGCTCGTGTACGTGTACCGAATGCCGGCATCGCCGTCCTCGAACGGGTGAGCCCGCCAGAAGCGCTTGTCGAAACCGGTCGTGCCCCCGTGCAGGTGGTGGGGGGCGTGGTTGGTGGTCAGGTGGTGCGTCTGCCCATCGAGCTCAAACCGACCCTCCGCAATGCGATTTCCGTACCGTCCAATGATGGCCCCAAAGTACGGGGCGGCAGCGGCGTAGGCCTCCGAGCAGTAGCGTTCGGGCGACGAGAGCCCGAGGACAACGTCCTCGAAGTGCCCGTTGCGGTCGGGAAGACGGAGCGAAAGGATTGTGCCTCCGTAGTTCATCGACCGAAGCGCAACCCCGTTTTGGTTCCTGAGGGTGTGAACCTTCACGGGGGCGTCCGCGCGGGGGGCACTGAAAGAGGTCGTTGACGATAAGGCGACGGAGGGGAGAGGCAAGAAACCGTTTCCAGCGAGAAGAAGAACGCGAAGGGGAAAAAACGACCGGTGGCGGAGGCCCCGTTCCAAGTCCCCCGTAGGGCTCAGGTTCGTTCACCATGGAGGAACGGGCCGGCCATTCGCAGTCCGGCCGCACCATAAATCGAAATAAGCCTTATTGAATCGGTTCGACCCATAAAAAAGGGGTTTGATCTGAGTTCGTCAACCCGATGCATCTTCTGCCTACGGCCCCGACCGTCCAGCCCCCGTTCGTGCAACGGGGGCTTCTTTGCGTGGAGGGGCCAGCGCGGGCGTTCCGCCGGGCAGGCTACGTCATGCGTCGGGGGGAGCGGTGGAGGAGCGCACGACGAGCTCGGCGTCCAGCGAGATGCGCTGGGGGGACGGAGCGTCGTTGCCCTGGATCTGCTGAATCAGAAGTTCGGTCGCTCGCAAGCCCATTTCCCGTTTGGGGACATGGACCGTCGTGAGGGGCGTAGACACGTAATCCAGGAGGTTGAGGTCGTCGAAGCCGACGACCGACACGTCGTCGGGCACGGTGCGTCCCTGTTCGCGAAGGCCGCGCATAACCCCCAGAGCCACGAGGTCGTTGTAGCAGGTAACGGCTGTGGGGCCTGCCTCCTCGTCCATCTCGGCGAAGTAGTTGCGCGCCGTCTCGTATCCTGCCTGAAAGGAATCCCCCGCCCGGACGATACAGTCGTTGCTGAAGACCAGGGGGGAGCGGCTAAAGGCCCGCCGAACGCCCTCAATTCGCTCATCACTGTGTTTCGAGTACTTGGGCCCCGCAAAATGCACAATGCGTTCGTGCCCAAGCTCGATCAGGTGGCGGACGGCGTCGGACGAGGCGCGGACGTTGTCGATGTCTACAAGGGGCGCCTGGATGCCCCGCACATCTTCGAGCAGCACAAAGGGGATGTTGTTGCGCTTGAGCTCGAAAATGTGAGAGAGGTCCGTCTCGTTGTTGAGGATGGGCGTGATGACCAGGCCGTTGAGGTCTTTGTTGGAAAACTGCTTGACGATCTGTCGCTCGTCGTCGAAATCCCCTTCTGAGCTGCTGACGAACGTCAAGTATCCGTGCTCGGACGCCACCTCCTGGATGCCGGACTGGACCTCGGAGTAGTACGGATTGGCCGATTCCTTGATGACGAAGCCGATGCTTTTGCCCGTTGGGGACTTAAAGCCCCGGCGGGCCGAGCCGCGGGGACGATAATTGAGCGCCTCGATGGAGTCGAGGACGCGTTGCCGGGTTGTCTCTTTGACGACGTCCCGGTCGTTGATGACGGCAGAGACCGTGGACTTGGACACGTCCGCGTGGTTCGCAACGTCCTCAATAGTGGTATTGTCCTTCATTTCGCTACAGCGTCAAGTGAGAACGAGTATTGGAGGGCTCACGCCCGTGACGGGAGACCAGAGCGGTTCTGTGAAAGCGCTTTTCCCCTACCAGTGGGGCAGGTCGCATTGAATGGGCAGCAGGGGGCACGTGCACACGATGTGCTGTGTCTCGGACCCATGAGTCGTTACGTACAACGAGCGGGCCCCCAAGACAGCATCCCAAGAGCCCGAACGCCGCGGTGAGGGAGGCAAACCGCCTCTAGGAAGCTGCACGGGAAAGCACGACCGAGAATACCGGACTCTGTTTCCCTTACTCTAAAGTAAATAGCAAATCGAGTCGAAAAAAATAAAATCGGTTCAACTTCGCGGCGACGTCGACATCGCACGGCAGTTTTATTGCTTTCGTTTAATTAAGATAAAATGAATAAGCGCTTGCGGGTGCATAAAACAAGATAAAAACGGTTTGATCTTGTTCGAACCGGCGCTTAATCTTTACGGAACCGTGATAGCCGTTCCCGCCTCCCGTTGGGGGCTTGTCACACGAGGTGCGGTGTTGGCTGGATCGGTGGAAGCGCTTTGCTAGGATGAAAGCGCTTTTGCGTACGGGCGAAAAAAGAGGCGCACCGCCTGACACACATATTCCACGAGTCGAACTGCTACTGGTATGATGATCAAACGGCTTCTACTCTGCGGCTTCTTTCTTCTCCTGGGGACCTCTGTGGTGCACGGGCAGGCCGACGTGACGGTGGAGGGAACGGTGACGGACGCCACCACTGACGAGGTGCTGGTCGGGGTGAACGTGGTGGTGAACGGGACGACGACGGGGACCACCACGAACGCCGAGGGGCAGTACAACCTCAACGTGCCGAGTGCTCAGGATTCGCTTTCCTTTTCGTTTGTTGGCTACGAGACGCAGACCATCCCCGTGGAGGGACGGTCGACGATCAACGTGAGCCTGCAGCCCGCGACCCTGGAGGGAGAGGAAGTTGTCGTTGTGGGATACGGAACGCAGGACGAGCGGAGCGTGTCGAGCTCGATCTCCTCGGTCGATTCCGAGACGATTAGTGAAGTCAACCCGGCCAACGCGGCGGAGGCCCTTCAGGGGGCGCTTCCGGGGGCGGCGGTCATGGACCGGGGAGGAGCCCCGGGCGCCCAGACCATAATGTGGCAGATCCGGGGAAACACGACGATTGGCGGTACGGAGCCGCTCATCTTGATCAATGGGATCGAGGGCAATTTGTCCGATGTCAATCCGAATAACATCGAGTCGGTCTCCGTTCTGAAAGATGCCTCGGCCACATCCATTTACGGCTCCCGCGCTGCGAACGGGGTGGTTCTGATCGAAACGAAAAACGCCCAGGCGGGGCAGTGGAGCGTGGAGTACGACAGCTACGTCGGGGTGGACGAGGTGTCGGAGCAGCCGGAGCTGTTGGGGACGACGGAGACGCTGGAGATCCTGAATCAGGCGTACGTCAACAACGGCAGTCAGCCTCGATACTCGGAGGACGAGATGCAGGCCTACCGCGAGGGGCCGGATACGCCGGGGGAGAAATACGAGAACCCTCCGCTCTTCCCGTTCTTCGACGCGCTCTTTAGCCGCGGGACGGTACACAACCACAACCTGTCGGCCAGTGGGGGCACCGAGCGCCTGAGCGCAAGAATCAACTTCCACTATCAGAACCAGGAAGGCATCATCCCGAACTTCAATGAGGAGGTGAAAGGGCTCAGCATGCGGTCCAATTTTGAGGTGTCGGACCGCATCACGCTCAATGGCCGCGTGCGGCTTCGCCGCTCGACACGACAGGAGCCAGAGGGGGCGGGAGGCATCTACTGGAACATGTGGCATGGAGGCATTGGGGCCGTGCCGCAGTACCCGGACGGGACCTACGGGCTGACCTCGAACGGGGTGAATCCCCTCATGACGGCGAAGGAGTCCGGGACCTACGAGGTCACCACGAACAAGTTTGGGCTCAACCTCTCGGGCGATGCGCAGCTGCTTGAGGACCTGACGTACACGATGGAGTTCGGGGGGCACGCCGATATCATGAGCCAGGATGAGTTTTCCCGAGAGTACGCGGTGCACGACTGGCAGAGCGGGAATGTGGTGCAGACCTACGGGCCGAACAGCCTGTGGCAGCAGCGAGAGACGGACCAGACGTGGACGTGGCGCAACCTGCTGGAGTACAACACCTCGTTCGGGGTCAACGATATTGAGGTGCTCGGGGGATTTGAGCAGACCTGGGGCACCCTGAACTGGATGGATGCCTACCGGCAGGAATTCTACAACAACCAGCTCCGGGTGCTGAACTCCGGCTCACAAAACAACCTGGACAACAGTGGGGCCCAGCAGAAGACGCGACTTCGGTCCGGCTTCGCCCGCCTGCGCTACGAATACGATAGCCGGTACATCGCCGAGATAAACGGCCGCGTGGACGGCTCTTCCCTCTTTACGGGCGCGGACAATCAGTACGGCTTCTTCCCCTCGTTCTCGTTGGCGTGGCGCGTCGACCAGGAGTCGTTCTTTGAGCCCATTGAATCGACGGTCAGCAGCCTGAAGCTGCGTGGGTCGTGGGGGGAGACCGGAAACAACACGGTTGATCCGTACACCTTCTTCCAGGGGATTACCCTGGGCACGAACTACAGCCTTAACAACAGCGTCGTCCGGACGGCTGCGCCGGGGGCACTGGTGAACCGCGGGCTGACCTGGGAGAGCACGACCCAGTGGAACGTGGGGGTGGACGCCGAACTGTGGGATGGGCTGCTCGGGGTGACGGTCGATTACTGGCAGAAGCGGACGGAAGGCATTCTGCTGAACCTGCCCATTCCCGATCTCGTCGGCCTCGGCGGGCCGCCGCAGAACGCTGGGGTGGTGGACAATGCCGGGTGGGAGGTTTCGCTCTCGCACACGAACCAGGTCGGGGACGAATTCAACTACCGCGTCGAGGCCAACCTATCCGACTTTCAGAGTGAGGTCGTCGACCTGGCGCGTACGGGGCCCTTCATCGAAGGAAATACCATCACCCGCGTCGGGTCTTCGCTCAACGCGGTGTACGGTTACAAGACCGACGGCTTCTTCCAGAGCGAGGAGGAGATTCAAAACAATCCGACCTACGCCGGCAAAGGCGACACGTATCCCGGCGACGTGAAGTACGTGGACACGAACGGGGATGGCAATATCACGCCGGAGGACCGGGTCGTGCTCGGCAACCTGGACCCCCACTACTCCTTTGGGCTCTCGACGCACATGCAGTACCGGGGCTTCGACCTGGGGCTTCGGCTCCAGGGAGTTGGAAAGCAGAACCGCACGATTTCGGGTGCGCCCTTCGAGTGCGGGAATTGGCTGAACCCGGTCGTGGAAGCGTGCAGCGACTACTGGACGGAGGACAATCAGGACGCCAGCATCCCGCGCCCTCAAATGTGGAGCACGAAGAATCACCAGCTGTCCGAGCAGTGGATCATCGACGCCTCGTACATCCGGGTCAAAAACGTACAGCTGGGCTATACCCTCCCCTCCTCGCTGACGGACGCGATCAGCGCCAATGAGCTTCGGGTCTACGCGCAGGGAACGGACCTGCTGACCTTCTCGGAGGCGACGAAGTGGGGCGTCGACCCTGAGCTCAATTCCGGGCGCCAAAACTTCTACCCACAGACCGCGCGCTACACGCTCGGACTGAACCTAACGTTTTAGTCCCGCCGGCGGAAGGGCCCTGGCCCCTGGGACAATCCCGGGGTCGGGGGCCTCCCCCACGACGCCCCTGTAACTCCAGATTCTACGAAGCCAGATCTTCGCCCTCCTATGTTTGTGAAACGGAAGCTTCTTGCCTATTCGCTGATCGCCACCCTCGGGGCGGCCCTGCTGTTTGCTCCTGGGTGTGACTTCCTGGAGACCGAGCCGCCGGGCACGCTGTCGGAGGCGACCTTCTGGCAGAATGAGGAGGACATCCGGGTCGCAAGCAACGACCTGTACAACCACCTCTACGGCCAGCTCCGCTTCGACCTCTCGGCCCTCTCCGACGAAGCGACCCCCAACTGGTCATTCGACAACTTGGCCACCTATGCCCGAGGCCAGCAGACGTCGACGACTGAGTTTACCAACAGCTGGTGGCCGAGCTGGTGGGAGAGTCACTACTCGGGCATTCGGGCGGCCAACGAAATCCTGTCCTACCAGGGCGAGATTGAGCAGGGCGACCAGGAGATGATTTCGCGCCACATGGCCGAGGCGCGCTTCATGCGGGCGTACCTGTACATGCACCTGGCCTTCCTTTTCGGCGACGTGCCGCTCATTCAAGAGCCCATCGCCTTGGAGGAGGCGCAGGACGTGACGCGGACGAGTGAGGAGGAGGTCTGGAACTTTGTCTCAAGCGAGCTGCAGGCAGCCTCGGAGACCCTGCCCCGCAGCTGGAGCGGCGAAAATCAGGGGCGGGCCACAAAGGGGGCGGCCCTGGGATTGAGGGCGCGCGCCATGCTGTACGCCGGGCGGTACGAGGAGGCCCGAGCGGCCGCCCAGTCCGTCATCGACCTTGGCGAGTACAGCCTGCACGACAGCTACGAGGAGCTCTTTACGCCGGAGGCCGAGTACAACGACGAGGTGATCCTGAACAAGGACTTCGTCCAGAATACGCACCCGAATCAGGTGCTGGAATTCCTCGCGCCGGGCTCCCTTGTGTCGGGGCGCGGACAGAACTTCAACGTGCCCACGGCGGCGGTTGTAGACGCATATGAGATGGAGGACGGGACGCCGATTGACGCGTCCGGCAGTGGCTTCGACCCGAACAACCCGTACGAGAACCGCGATCCGCGCCTGGACCACAGCGTGTTCGTGTACGGGGACGAACTGCCCAACGGAGAGACCTACGATCCGCGACCGGGCTTTGGGGGAGCGGATGACATTGAGCAGGGCTTCAATACGACCGACACGGGCTTCAATATCGAGAAATACGTGAACGAGGAGTGCCTGGGGGACCAGTACAACTGCGGCGTGAACATCATCGAGATGCGCTACGCCGAGATTCTCCTGATCTACGCTGAGGCCCAGTATGAGATTACGGGGAGCGCCACCAGTACCGCGGGCCCGGGCGCCATGAGTGCCAAGGACGCGCTCGATCAGATTCGCAATCGAGTGGGCATGCCCGCGGTGCCGGCCGACGGCGGCCCGAACCGCACCTTCGAGGAGCGGATTCGCCACGAGCGCCTGGTGGAGTTGGCATTCGAGGGGCAGCGCTTCTTCGACGTCCGCCGCTGGGGGATTGCCGAGGACGTCCTAAACGGCCCAATCCGCGGCATGCGGTACGAGGACCAGAACGGCGACCTCCAGCAGGTTGAGTTTGAGCCGTTCGAAAACAGCTTCGACGGCAGCCGGGACTACCTCTGGCCCATCCCGCAGAAGGAGATCGATCTGGTCGGCCTGGAGCAGAATCCCGGCTATTAGATTCTCATTCTCTGCTGAGCGTGCGCTCATCGCGAGCCCCCGGCCGGGGCACGGTCCCGTCGCTCCGGCCGTTTTTCTTTCCCAAGCTGTCGGGCAACGCCATGAAGGGAGGCCCCACGTTGTGTCATTCGGTCGCTGCGTTGGTTGTGGCGGTGCTCGTTGGGGGCGCGCTGTGGCCCCGGGCGGCTGGGGCGCAGGAGGCGACGGGGGACGGCGAGCCGGCAGAGGTGCGACAGGGCTTGAGGCTACACGAGATCCCCCTCCACGACCCGTACATCGTCCCGCACGAGCCGACGCAGACGTACTATCTCTACACCAGTGCCTCCCCGGAGGATACCGGGGAGGGGCGGCACGGCGTGAAGGCCTACACGAGCGACGACCTCGTGAACTGGGAGGGCCCGCACGTCGTCTTCGAAATTCCCGACGACAGCTGGGCCGACCCGATGGACGGCGCGTGGGCGCCCGAGGTGCACGAGTATCAAGGCAAGTACTACCTGTTCGTCTCGCTCCACAACGAGGACGAGGTCTTGGCCGAGCCGCCCGAGGTGTGGCGGACCAATCACCTGCGCGGGAGCATCGTCGCGGTGGCCGATGGGCCGGGCGGCCCCTTTCGGATGCTGAAGGAAGAAGGCCCGCACCCGCCCCGCGAGTTCATGACGATCGACGGGAGTCTGTACGTCGACTCGGAGGGCCAGCCGTGGATGGTGTACGTCCACGAGTGGATTCAGAAGATCGACGGGACCGTCGAGGCGATCCGGATGACCGACGACTTGTCGGACACCAAGGGGGAGCCCATTCATCTCTTCAAGGGATCGGACGCGCCGTGGCGGAACGAGGAGATTTCGCCCGGCACCGAGCAATTGAGCTACGTAACCGACGGCAATCAGACGTACCGGACCCAGACGGGCGAGCTGCTCATGCTGTGGTCGTCCTGGAATGACGGCCGCTACGTGCAGACGCTGGCCCGCTCAGAGTCGGGGCGTCTGGATGGGCCGTGGGAGCAGCTCGATCCGCTGGTGGGGAAGGACAGCGGCCACGGCATGCTGTTCGAGACCTTCGACGGACAGCTCATGATGGTGCTGCACCGCCCGTTTGAGTACCCCGAGTCGCGGGGGAAGCTGTTCGACATGAAAGACGTGGGCGACGACCTCCGCGTCGTGCGTCCGCGCCCCGATCTGCACGGCCCGGAGGCCGGCGACAACTGATTGCACACGGCCCATTCCCAGACCGTTCTCCCCTTCTATGCGACAAATAATCAGTGCTTTGCCTGACGCCCTGCTCCCGGGCGGGCCGCCGGCCACCGCGCAGACGGCGCGGGAAAGGGTCAGTTTCGACGACGACCGGCAGTTTCCCCTGGGGGAGGCGCACGGGGCGCAGCCTCCGAACTGCGACGACGGGATCGCGTCGGACGCCGTCCCCATCGAGGCGGAGTGAGGTCGCCGCGATGGGGCGCGCCGGGCTCCGCCCGACTCACGTCCTGCCGGCATTCGCCGGACGAGCTTTTTCATCTTCCTGACACCGCCTGCATGCTTTCTCTTCGATCGTGCCCCCTCGGGCCGCCGTCATTCCGCGGAATGGTCGTCGCCCTCGTGCTGCCCCTGCTCGGCGTTGCGGGAGCAATGCCCGCCGCGGCCCAGGAGGGCGAGGGCGGGGCCGCCTCCGACACGGCCGCCGTCCCCTCCGAAATCCAGGACCTCGACGTGCTGCGCCGGGGCACCGAGGCGCCCACCGCCGCCGGGGTGCCCTTCGCCACCCGCGACGCGGCGATCCAGGGCGGACGCTTCGCCAGTCGCTACATCCGCTCGCTCAACGGCCCCTGGCGCTTCCACTGGGCCCCCGACCCCCAGAGCCGCCCCGTCGACTTCTACCGGCCCGACTACGACGTGAGCGACTGGGACCGGATGCCGGTGCCCAGCAACTGGCAGATGGAGGGCTACGGCACGCCCATTTACCTAAACACCCGCTACCCCTTCAAGGTCGACCCGCCGCGGGTGATGGGGACGCCGCCGGATTCGTTCACGACCCACGATGCGCGCAACCCGGTTGGCTCCTACCGCCGCACGGTGACCGTGCCCGAGTCGTGGGACGGGCGCCAGGTGTTTCTTCAGTTCGAGGGGGCGGACGCGGCGCTCTTCCTCTGGGTGAACGGCGAACAGGTGGGCTACAGCCAGGGCTCGCGCACCCCGGCCGTCTTCGACGTGACCGAGCACCTGCAGGAGGGCGACAATGTCGTCGCCGCGGAGGTCTACCGCTTCAGCGACGGCAGCTACCTGGAGGACCAGGACATGTGGCGCCTCTCGGGGCTCTACCGCGACGTGTTTCTGTGGTCGGCCGGCCCGGCCCACATCCGTGACCACTTCGTCCGCACCGACCTCGACGACCAGTACGAGGATGCCGAGCTGGAGGTGGACGTGGAGCTGGCCCCCCTCGGGGCAGAGGCCGGAGAGTACACCGTGGAGGCTGAGCTTCGGACCCCCGACAGCACGGGCCAGGTGCGCACCCTCACGAGCGAGCCGCAGTCGGTGGCGGCGGGCGAGGCGGCGACGGTCACCCTCTCGGGCACCATCGAGACCCCAGACAAATGGACGGCCGAAACGCCCACGCTCTACCCGCTCCTCCTCACGCTGCGGGACGCGGACGGCGAGGTTGTGGAGGTGCGTCGCGAAAACGTCGGCTTCCGCGAGATCGAGACGGAGGACGGCCGGATGCTCGTCAACGGCGAGCCGGTGCTGCTCCGCGGCGTGAACCGCCACGAGCACGATCCCGAGACCGGCCACTACGTCTCCCGCGAGACGATGGTGAAGGACCTCAAGCTCATGAAGCAGAACAACGTGAACGCCGTCCGCAACAGCCACTACCCGATGCGGGCCGTGTGGTACGAGTTGGCGGACCGGTACGGGGTCTACGTCGTCGATGAGGCGAACATCGAGTCGCACTACTTTGGGCTCTGGGACGAGAACCCGCTGGCGAGCGACCCCGACTGGTACGAATCGCACGCTGGGCGGACGGAGCGGATGGTGGAGCGCTACAAGAACCACCCGTCCATCGTGGCCTGGTCGCTGGGGAACGAGGCCGGAAAGGGCACGACCTTCGAGACGCTGTACGACTGGGTGACGGAGCGCGACCCGACGCGCCTCACCATTTACCGCCACACGGACCCCGAGCACACCGACGCCTACAGCCCGACCTACCAGACGGTCCCTGAGATGATCGACTACGCCCACGGGGACCACGAGGACCCGTACTGGCATGTCGAGTACGCCCACACGATGGGCAACAGCCTGGGCAACTTTCAGGAGTACTGGGACGCCTTCGAGTCGCACCGCCTCCTCCAGGGCGGCTTCATCTGGGACTGGGTCGATCAGGGCATTCGTCGCCCCGTGCCCGACAGCGTTGAGCACCCCGCGACCGACACCTACTTCGCCTACGGCGGCGACTTCGGCGACGTGCCCAACGACGACAACTTCGTCATCAATGGCGTCGTGAAGGCCGACCGGCAGCCCGACCCCGAGCTCCACGAGCTAAAGAAGGTGCATCAGGCGGTCGAGATCCAGCCCCTTAACCTGGCGACCGGGCAGATCACGGTCGAGAACGAGCACTTCTTTACGAACCTCTCCGAATACGAGGCGACCTGGACCCTGCGCCGCAACGGGCGGGTCGTGCAGGAGGGGACGCTGGGGCGGCTCGACGTGCCGCCGCGCACCGAGCAGCGCGTGTCCGTGCCGTTCGACCGGGGGCGGCCGGCGGGCGAGTACCACCTTACGGTCTCGTTCGTCCTTGCGGAGGACACCCGATGGGCCGAGGCCGGGCACGTCGTGGCGTGGGAGCAGATGGCGCTGCCGGGCGCGGACTGGGAACCGCCCGTTGCCCGTGGGACATCGAGGGAGGGCGAGGCACAGCTTGCCCGGGAGGCGGACCGCGTCGTGGCAACGGCGGGGCAGGTCCGGGTCGTCGTGGATCGGGAGCGCGGGGCCCTGGCGAGCTACCGCGTCGACGGCACGGAGCTGCTGGAGGCGCCCCTCACGCCCAGCACGTGGAAGACGCCGAACGACAACCAGCGCGGCAACGACTATCGCGAGCGCCTCGCCCCCTGGCGCACGGCGGTCGAGAACCGCACCGTCGAGGAGGTCTCGGCCCACCGCACCGCCGACGGGCGGGCCGTGGTGACGGCCGACATGGGGCTGCCGGTCGACGAGGCCGACCTGCAGCTCCGGTATGTCGTCCACGGGGGCGGCGCGGTGCAGGTCGATATGCGCTACACGCCGGGGGCCTACGGCGACGTCCCGTCGCTGCCGCGGCTGGGGCTCGAGTTTCAGCTCGACGACGCGTACGACCAGACCACCTGGTACGGCCGCGGCCCGCACGAGACGTACCCCGACCGCAAGACGAGCGGGCGGGTGGCCGTCCACGCGCTTCCCGTTGAGGCGTGGCCGCACCCCTACGTGAAGCCGCAGGACAACGCCAACCGCACCGACGTGCGCTGGGTCGAGTTTGCGGACGAGGCGGGGCAGGGGCTCCGGATTGTCGCCGACGACCCCCTCAACGTGTCCGCCCGCCCCTACACCGACTCCACCCTCGCCGCGGCGGACCACACCTACGACCTGCGGCCCGCCGGGGCCACGACCGTCCACCTCGACGCGGCACTCCACGGCGTGGGCGGCGACGACAGCTGGGGACTGCGGACGCATCCCCAGTACACCGTGCCCGCCAACGAACCCCACCGGATGCGGCTGTGGCTGCGGCCGGTGACGAACTCTACGCCATAGTCGACTCATGCCCGGACCCCCACCCTATTTTGTCATTCAGGAAGGCGCCATGACGCTTTTCCGCGCCCCATTCTGTTTGGATGCCGTCGTGTCGTGACCTGTTAACTTCTGTGGCAACCCTTTTTCCCACGCCCATGAATCGCTTGACGCTGCTCATTTTGGGAGGTGCGCTGCTGGGCGCCACGCTCGGCCTGCCGGGGTGCGCCTCCGCGCCGGAGGCCGACCGGTCCGTGGAGGTGGTGGCCGAGGCGGCGGCCTGGACCTGGTTCACGGACGAGCGGGCCGTTGTGGCCGACTCGACGCTCTACGTGGGGCACGTGGACACGACCGGGGCCGTGGGCGTCACGACGCAGGTCCTCGGGGACGCGACGGGCGGCGGGCGCGACACCACGGTGCGCCTGAGCTCCTTCCGGGAGGTGGACGACCACGACAACCCGGCGCTTCTGCGGCTGGACGACGGGCGCGTGCTTGCCACCTACGCACAGCATCACGAGGAGCCGCACTGGTACTGGCGATCCGCGTCGACCGCGTCGGACTCGGTCGAGTGGTCGGCCGAGCGGCGGACGGAGGCGCTTGCGGCGCCGGTGACCTATAGCAACCTGGTGCAGCTTTCGGACGAGGACGGGCGCCTCTACAACGCCTTCCGTGCCCTCAACTTCGATCCGACGCTGATGACCTCGGCGGATGGGGGGGAGACCTGGAGCGCGCCCCGCCACCTCCTCACCTCGGGCGGGGCCGGGACGCGGCCCTACGTCAAGTACGCCTCCGACGGCGAGGGGCGCATCGACCTGCTCTACACACAGGCGCATCCCCGGCAGGCGGCGACCGACGTGTATCACGTGTTCTACGAGCAGGGGACGCTCCACCGGAGCGACGGCACCCCGATCTGCCGGCTCGACGCGGCGGACTGCCTCCCGATGGAGGTGCAAGACGGGACGCAGGTCTACGACGCGGACACGGCCGGGCGGGCCTGGGTGTGGGACCTCGACTACGCCGACAACGGGACGCCGGTGGGCGTGTACGTGGCGGCGCGCGACAGCACGGTGGGCAACGACCTGCGCTACCGATACGCCCGCTACGACGGCGAGGCGGAGGCGTGGACGGAAGGGGAGATCGCCCACGCCGGCACGCGCCTCTACGACGACGAGCGGCACTACGCGGGCGGCATCGCGCTCGACCCGGCGAATACGAACCGGCTCTACGCGTCCGCGGACGTCCACCCTGCACGCGGCGACACGACGGCGTCCGGACGCTACCAGCTGTACCGCGGGGAGCGACGCGAGGGGAGCTGGGACTGGACGCAGGTGACCGACACGCCGGAGGCCGACAACCTCCGCCCGTTCGTGCCCCGCCGGGCCTTCACCGACGGGCGCCCCCGCGTGCTCTGGATGCGGGGCGAGTACGCGTCCTACACCGACTACGACACGAACATCGTCGGCTTCATTCGATGATCCTATTCTCTACCTACATTGCTCCGATGCGACGACGCCTGCCGATGCCCTCACTCCTGGGGCTGTGTGTCCTTGCTCTTCTGATGGGAGGGTGTGGGGCCAATGGGAGTTCATCCGCGGAGGGACCGGAGGAGCCCGGGGATGACGGGCCGCTGGCGGTCACCGTGCGATGGAACGAGACGCACCAGACCCTGCGCGGCTTCGGCGCGTCGGACGCGTGGAGCACCCAGTTCGTGGGAAAGAACTGGCCGGTCGAAAAGCGCAATCAGATCGCCGACTGGCTCTTCAGCCGCGACACGACCGACAGTGGGGCGCCGGAGGGCATCGGGCTCTCCATCTGGCGCTTCAACATCGGGGCGGGGAGTGCCGGGCAGGGGGACGCCAGCGGCATTGAGGACCCGTGGCGCCGGGCGCCGGGCTTCCTGCAGAGCGACGGCTCGTACGACTGGACCAAGCAGCAGGGCCAGCGGTGGTTCCTGCAGGCGGCCCAGGAGCGGGGCGTCTCCACGTTCATTGGCTTTGCCAACAGCCCGCCCGTCGAGTACACCGCCAACGGCAAGGCCTTTGGCGACGGCAGCGGATCGGCCAACCTGCCGGACGACCGGTTCGACGACTTTGCGCAGTACCTGGGGCGGATCGCCGAGCACTTCGAGAACAAAGGCCTGCCGTTCGACTACCTCAGCCCGGTCAACGAGCCGCAGTGGAACTGGAGCCAGGGCAACAACCAGGAAGGGTCGCCCTACACGAACGCCGAGATCGCGCGGCTCACCGAGCATCTCGACCAGGAGATTTCCGAGCGCGGCCTGTCGACCGAGATTGAAATACCGGAGGCCGCCCAGGTCAACTTCCTGCACAGCGCCAGCTCGGAGTATCCGGACCGGAGCGACCAGCTGTCGGCCTTGTTTGGAGAGGGCGGGGGGCGGGGCCTGTCGAATGTGGCGCAGAAGGCCGCGGGGCACAGCTACTACACCACCTGGCCCATTTCGGATCTGGTGGAGGAGCGGGAGGCACTCGCCGAGCGGATGGAGGCCATGGATTCCTCGATGGAGTACTGGATGAGCGAATACTGCATCCTGGCCGACAACCGCGAAATTGAGGGCGAGGGGCGCGACCTGGGCATCGACCCGGCGCTCTACGTGGCCCGCGTCCTCCACATGGACCTCACGGTGGCGAACGCGTCCTCGTGGCAGTGGTGGCTGGGCGTGAGCCCGTACGACTACAAGGATGGCCTCGTCTACATCGACCACGACCAGCAAAACGGGTCCGTCTACGACTCGAAGCTGCTGTGGGGGCTGGGCAACTACAGCCGCTTTCTGCAGCCGGGCGCCGAGCGCGTGGCCGTGGAGCGCGCCGATGAGGCGAGCCCCGAGGAGGCGGCTCAGGGGCTCATGGTGTCGGCCTACCGGGCGGCGGATGGGGAGCGCCCGGTCGTCGTGGCCGTCAACCAGGAGCAGAGCGAGCGTGAGCTGGACCTGAGCCTGGCGGGGCGCGACGTGTCTGCGTGGCGGCCCTACGTCACGTCGTCGGATGAGGATCTCGCCCCCCAGGCCGAGCACCCGGCCGGCGAGACGCTCCCCGTCCCGGCCCGCTCCATCGTCACGTACGTCGGAGTGCCGTAGGCGTTGGCGCCTCCGTTCGCAAATCGCACCCATCCTTCCCGACTTCCCATGACGACTCGGTTGTCCATTCGCCACACATTCTCTCGGCTTGCGCTCCTCGTGGCCCTGGCGCTCGGGGCCGTGCTCGTCGGCTGCGGGCAGGGGCAGGAGCCGGATCAATCGGCCCTCGCCGCCTGCAGTCCCACCGACGCCGGGCTGGAGCTGCCCGACGGGTTCTGCGCGACCGTGGTGGGCGACACGCTTGGGCCGACCCGCCACCTGGCCGTCGCGGAAAACGGGGACGTGTACGCGGCCCTCGACCGCCCGGTGGACGGGCACGGCATGGTGGCCCTTCGCGACACGACGGGCGACTACACGGCCGATCGTGTCGAGTACTTCGGGGACACGGGCGGGTCGGGCCTTCGGCTTCACGACGGCCACCTCTACTTCGGGCCGCACACGGCCGTGTGGCGCTACGAGCGAGAGGGAGGCGAGCTTGTGCCGTCCGGCGAGCGGGAGGTGATCGTGACGGACTTTCCAGAGCAGCCCATGCACGATGCAAAGTCGATCACATTCGACGGGAGCGGCGGTCTCTACGTGAACGTCGGCGCCCCCTCGAACGCCTGCATGGAGAAGCGGCGCACGAAGGGGTCGCCGGGCCAGGATCCCTGCCCGGAGCTGGAGACGAACGCGGGCGTGTGGCGGTACGACGCGGACACGCAGGAGCAGGCGCACCCCGAGGACGGAACGCGGTACGCCACGGGCATCCGCAACGCCAACGCGCTCCGCTGGCACGACGGGACCAACAATCTCTACGCCGTGCAGCACGGGCGCGATCAGCTCCACTCGTTCTTCCCTGACCTCTACACCCAGAAGGAAAACGCCGAACTGCCCGCGGAGCAGTTTTTCAAGATCGACGAGGGCGACGACTTTGGGTGGCCGTACTGCTACTACGACTGGAAGCAGGAGCGGAAGGTGCTGATGCCGGAGTACGGCGGCGACGGGGAGACGGTGGGGCGGTGCGACCGGTTCGAGGATCCCGTGCAGGCCTTCCCCGGCCACTGGGCCCCGAACGGGCTGCTGTTCTACACGGCCGATCAGTTTCCGGACGAGTACCGGCAGGGCGGCTTCATCGCGTGGCACGGCTCGTGGAACCGGGCGCCGCTTCCGCAGGAGGGCTTTAAGGTCACCTTCTCACCATTTGACGGCGAGCGGCCGACCGGCGACTACGAGACGTTTGCCGGCGGCTTCAAGGCGCCCGACTCGCTTGAGTCAGGAGAAGGAACGACGTACCGCCCGACGGGCCTGGCGGTGGGGCCGGAGGGCAGCCTCTACGTGTCCGACGACGCCCACGGGCGCATCTGGCGCATCACGTACGTCGGCGATCAGCGCAACTAACCACGTCAGCCTATGAACATTCGGCTTCTTTCCATTCTCCTCGGCGTGCTCGTCTGCTGGGCAGGCGCGTCGGCGGCGTACGGCCAGGCCGACAGGGACATCTACCACGACGGGTGGGTCGACTTTAACAAGAACGGCGAGCAGGACCCCTACGAGAATCCGGCCCTGCCCACCGAACAGCGGATCGACGACCTGATCGAGCGGATGACGCTGGAGGAAAAAACGATGCAGCTCGTCACGCTCTACGGCCACAATGCCGTGCTGGAAGACCCGCTCCCGGCAGCCGACTGGGACGAGGAGCTCTGGGCCGACGGCCTCGCCAACATCGACGAGCAGCACAACGGCGTGCGCGGAATGGAGTACGCCCATCCGTATCCGGAGCACGTGGAGGCCATTCACGAGACGCAGCGCTGGTTTGTGGAGGAGACGCGCCTGGGCATTCCGGTCGACTTTACGAACGAGGGCATCCGCGGCCTCACCCATTACCAGGCCACCTCCTTTCCCGCCCAGATTGGGCAGGCCAGCACCTGGAACGAGGACCTGATTCGCCAGATCGGGCGCATCACCGGGCGCGAGGCACGGGCCCTCGGCTACACCAACATCTACTCGCCCATCCTGGACGTGACGCGCGACCCGCGCTGGGGGCGCACCGTCGAGACCTACGGCGAAAGCCCCTTCCTCGTGAGCACGCTGGGCACGTCCGCCGTGGAGGGGCTGCAGTCCCAACAGGTCGTGTCGACCCCCAAGCACTTCGCCGTCTACAGCGTGCCGAAGGGCGGGCGCGACGGCAATGCGCGGACCGACCCGCACGTGGCGCCCCGCGAGATGCATCAGATGTACCTGCGGCCCTTCCGCGAGGCGGTGGAGGCCGGGGCGCTGGGGACGATGAGCTCCTACAACGACTGGAACGGCGTGCCCGTCACGGGCAGCCGCTACTTCCTCACCGACCTGCTGCGCGACACGTACGGGTTCGAGGGGTACGTCGTCTCCGACAGCCGCGCCGTGGAGCACCTGCACGAGAAGCACCGCGTGGCCGCCGATCAGAAAGAGGCCGTGCGCCAGTCAGTTGCGGCCGGGCTCAACGTGCGCACCGACTTTTCGGATCCCGCCATGTACGTGGAGCCGCTCCGTGAAGGCGTGCGCGAGGGAGCCATCCCCCAGGACGTGATCGACCGGCGCGTGCGGGACGTGCTGCGCGTCAAGTTCTGGCAGGGGCTCTTCGACGACCCGTTCGTCGGGAATCCCGACACGGTCGACGACAGCGTACGCACCGACGCGGCGCAGGAGGCCGCCCGCCAGGCCGCCCGCGAGTCGATGGTGCTCCTCAAAAACGAGAATGACGCGCTGCCCCTCGACGCCGACGCGCTCGACTCGGTGCTGGTGACGGGCCCGCTGGCCGACGCCACGGAATACGCCAACGCCCGCTACGGCCCCAACCACCTCGACGTCACCAGCGTGCTGGAGGGCATTCGGGAGCAGGCCGGGGGCGGCGTCACCGTTCGCCACGAAGCGGGCGTGGCCGCGCTCGACGACGCCTGGCCGGAAAGCGAACTCGTGGACGGCCCGCCGCCCGATAGCGCACAGGCCGGCATCGACCGGGCCGTACGGCAGGCGGAGCGCTCGGACGTCGTGGTGGCCGTACTGGGAGAAACGGAAGACGCCGTGGGCGAGAGTCACTCCCGCACGAGCCTGGACCTGCCCGGGCACCAGCAGGACTTGCTCCGGGCCGTCCAGGCGACCGGCACGCCCGTCGTGCTCGTCCTCGTCAACGGGCGTCCGCTCACGGTCAACTGGGCCGACGAGCACGTGCCCGCGATTCTGGAGAGCTGGTTTGCCGGTCAGCACAGCGGGCAGGCCGTGGCCGAGGTGCTCTTCGGCGCCGAAAATCCGGGCGGCAAGCTCCCCATCACGTTCCCGCGAAGCGTCGGACAGATTCCCTACAACATCCCCTACAAGCCGGGCGCGCAGGCGGGGCAGCCGGACTGGAGCGGGCGCCCGACCCGGGTGCAGGGCGCGCTCTATCCGTTTGGTCACGGCCTCAGCTACACGACGTTTGCGTACGACAACCTCCGGGTCACGCCCGACAGCCAGCGTGCCGGGGGCGAGGTCACCGTTTCGTTTGAGGTGACCAACACGGGCACCCGGCCCGGCGACGAGATTCCGCAACTGTATCTGCGCGATGCTGTCAGCAGCGTCACAACGTACAGCCGGCGTCTGCGGGGCTTCGAGCGGGTGTCGCTCGGCCCCGGCGAAACGCAAACCGTGCAGGTGACCCTCGGGCCGGAGGACCTTCGGCTGCTCGATGAGAACATGAACTGGGCCGTAGAGGCCGGGCGCTTCGAGGTGCGCGTCGGGCGCTCGTCGCAGGACATCCGCCTCCAGTCGGCCTTTCAGATCACCAGCACCGCCACGGTTGGCGGCCCGCCCACCGACCACTGACACCTGAGGCCCGCCCACACAATGCCGCTCTCTTGCTTCGACCACGAACTTCGACCCCGCGATCCTATGACCATCCGACACCGCATCCTTGCCGTTCTTTGCATGGGGCTCGTCCTGGCGCTGCTGCCGCAGGCGAGCGTGGCGCAGTTTGAGCCCACGGATCCCGAGGAGGACCCCGCCCCGCCGTGGGAGGACCCGGTCGTGAATGCGATCAACCGGGCGCCGGCCCACGCCACGATGCAGTCGTATCCGACGGCGGAGGCTGCGCTCGACGGGAACCGCGACCAGTCGGGCCGCTTCCTGTCGCTGAACGGCACCTGGTCGTTTGCCTTTGCCCCCTCGGTCGGCGAGGCCCCGGACGCGTTCTGGGAGGAGACGCCCGAGGGCGGATGGGACGAGATTACGGTGCCGGCGAACTGGGAGATGGAAGGCTTTGGCCCGCCCGTGTATCTCAACACGCGGTATCCCTTCGACCCCGTGGACCCGCCCCTCGTGCCCGACGAGGGCAACGAGGTGGGCTCGTACCTGCGCACCTTCGACCTGCCGGACGACTGGGAGGACCGAAAGGTGACGCTCCACTTCGGCGGGGTCAGCTCCGCGTTCTACGTGTGGGTCAACGGCGAGAAGGTGGGCTACAGCGAGGACAGTCGCCTGCCCTCGGAGTTCGACGTGACGCCGTACCTGCAGGACGGTGAAAACACGGTGGCCGTGCAGGTGCTGGCCTGGAGCGACGGCACCTACCTGGAGGACCAGGACCACTGGCGCCTCAGCGGCATCCACCGCGAGGTGTACCTGGAGGCCGCCCCGCCGACCCGCTTCACCGACCTGGGCGTGCGCACCGACCTCGACGCTCAGTACGACGACGCCACCCTCAAAATCCGACCGGACCTCGCGTCCCGCTCGGGGGCAGCCCTTGAGGGCTGGACGGTGACGGCCCAGCTCTACGACCCGGACCGGCAGGCCGTCCTCGACGAGCCGCTCTCCGTAGGGGCCGAGGAGATCACCGAGGAGGGCTATCCGCCCCGCGGCACGCCGCCCTACGGCATCCTGGAGACGGAGGTCCAGAACCCGATGAAGTGGTCGGCCGAGTCGCCGACGCTCTACCGGCTGGTGCTGTCGCTCCGGTCGCCGGACGGCGAGGTCGTAGAGGCCACGGCCACGGACGTTGGCTTTCGGGAGGTCGAGATTGAGGACGGTCGCTTTCTCGTAAATGGGGAGCCGGTCCACCTGCGCGGGGTCAACCGCCACGACCACGACGACCACACCGGCAAGACGGTCTCCCGGGCCGACATGGTGGAGGACATCAAGCAGATGAAGCGGTTCAACGTCAACGCCGTTCGCAGTGCGCACTACCCGAACAACCCCGAGTGGTACGAGCTCGCCGACGAGTATGGGCTGTACGTGATCGACGAGGCCAACATCGAAACCCACCGGATCGGCGGCCAGCTTTCGAACAATCCCCACTGGGGCAACGCCCACCTGGAGCGCGCCATCCGAATGGTGGAGCGCACCAAGAACCACCCGTCCATCGTCATGTGGTCGCTGGGCAACGAGGCCGGGAGCGGGCCCAACCACGCCGCCATGGCCGAGTGGATCCACTACGCCGACCCGACGCGCCCCATCCACTACGAGGGCGCGCAGCACTTCCAGACGGAGGACCGCGGCGTAACGGATCCGCCGTACGTGGACGTGATGAGCCGCATGTACGCGACGCCGTCGCACCTGGAAGACCTGGCGGAGCGTCACAACGACGACCGGCCCATCATGCTCTGTGAGTACGCCCACTCGATGGGCAACTCCACCGGCAACCTGCAAACGTACTGGGACGTCATCCGGTCGCAGCCCCGCGTGTTTGGCGCGTTCATCTGGGACTGGATCGATCAGGGGCTGGTGCAGACGGCGCCGGACGGGGAGGAGTACTGGGCCTACGGCGGCGACTTTGGCGACCACCCGAACTCCGGCAATTTCAACATCAACGGCGTCGTGTTTCCCGACCGGAGCGCCCAGCCGGGCCTCTGGGAGGTGAAGAAGGTGTACCAGCCGGTTGGGATTGAGGCGGTGGACGCACGGGCCGGGGAGGTGCGCATCAAGAACCGGTTCTCGTTTACGAACCTGAGCGAGTACGACGTCACGTGGGCCCTCCGCGAAAACGGAACGACGATCCAGGAGGGCACGCTCCCCGACCTCGCCCTCGCCCCGGGCATCGACAAGACGGTGTCCGTTCCGTTTGAGACGCCCGACCTGACGCCGGGGGCCGACTACCACCTGAAGGTAAAGGTGCGGGAGCCGGAGGCGACCCGCTGGGCCGACGCCGGGCACACCGTGGCCTGGGAACAGGTGGCCGTGCCGTTCGACGTGCCGGCCGAGGAGCGCCTGGCCCTGGATCAACTGGACGACGTGACGCTGAAGGAGGGCGACGATCAGATTACGGTCGACGGCAACGGCTTTTCGGTGGCAGTTGGTCGCTCGTCGGGCGCCCTGGAGTCGTTCGTCCACGACGGCGAGGAGTTGGTGTCCCGGGCCCTTACGCCCAACTACTGGCGCGCCGAGACGGACAACGACCAGGCGCGGGGCAACGGCATGGCGGCCCACCTGTCCGAGTGGGAGGACGCCGGCGCGAACCGGAGCGTCACGGACGTGACGGCCGAGCAGGTTGCGCCCCAGGCCGTGCGCATTACGGCGGAGGGTACGCTGCCGGTTGGCGCGTCCACCTTCACGAATACGTACACGGTCTACGGCAACGGCGACGTGCACGTGGAGCACCACGTGGCCCGCGAGGGCGACACGCCACCCAGCATTCCGCGGGTGGGGATGCAGATGGCCCTCCCCGACGGCTACGACGAGGTGGCATGGTACGGCCGCGGCCCCCACGAGAACTACTGGGACCGCAAGACGGGCGCCGCGGTGGGGCAGTACGAGCAGTCGCTGTCCGACTTCACGACCGGCTACGTCCGGCCCCAGGAAAACGCCAACCGGAGCGACACGCGCTGGGTCGCCTTCACGCGGGAGGACGGGCGCGGCCTGCTGGCGCTTGGCGACTCGCTCCTCAGCGTGAGCGCCTGGCCGTACAGCCAGCAGGACCTGGCCGAGGCGACGCACACCTACCAGCTGCCCGACCGCGACTACACGACGGTGAACATCGACTACAAGCAGATGGGCCTGGGCGGCAACGACTCCTGGAGCCAAAACGCCCGCCCGATGCCGCAGTACCGCCTCTCGGAGGACGCCTACAGGTACGGTTTCACGCTTCGGCCCTACGCGTCGGACCGCGGGTCGGCCGCGGAGGTGGCCGAGGCCCCGGTTCCGCGGACGGACCGCTAACCGTGACGCCTTCGATGCGCCGTCGGGCCCCCTCCGTTGCGTCCATGGGGTCGTGGACGCATGGAGGGCGGCTGGCGAATGCGTGATTCTACCCCCACAATGGCTATTGATCTCATGCTGCGATCAACGGCTGCGGCCGTCTTTTTCCCCTCGCCCGTCGGCGTGTGGAGGACAATGAGGGGGATAATTGGTCTGAGCGTTCTCCTCCTGATCGGAGGGCTGTGGCCGTCTACGGCCCCGGCGCAGGACGCGGGGGCGACGCAGGCCCTGACGGGCGACTCGGTGCTGGTCTTTTCAAAGACCAACGGCTACCGCCATCGGGCCATCCCGGACGGACACGAGGCCTTCCGAGAGCTGGGGGCCGAGTACGGGTTTTCCGTGGAGAGCACCGAGGACAGCACGGTCTTCCGCCGGGAGCGCCTGGCGGCCTACGACGTGGTCGTCTTCCTGAATACCTCCGGCGACTTTTTGGGCGCGGAGGGGCAGGAGGCGTTCCGCGAGTACATCCGAGACGGGGGCGCCTACGTGGGCGTCCACTCGGCCTCCGCCGGCGAGTACGACTGGGACTGGTACGGGCGCCTCGTCGGGGCCTTCTTCGACGCGCATCCGGAGATTCAGGAGGCCACGGTTCGGGTCGAGGATTCGACGCACGTCTCCACGCGCATGCTCCCCGCGGAGTGGGTCCGGGAAGACGAGTGGTACAACTTCCGCTCCAACCCCCGCGACGCGGTGCAGGTGCTGCTGACCCTCGACGAGTCGACCTTTGAGGGCGGCACGATGGGCGAGGATCACCCCATCGCGTGGCACCACACCTTCGAGGGCGGGCGGGCCTGGTATACCGCGCTCGGCCACACCACGGCCTCGTACGAAAGCCCGCTCTTTCGACAACACCTGCTTGGCGGGCTCCGGTGGGCCGCGTTCTCGCCTCCCGACTAACAGGCGGGGTACCTTTCTCGCTCCGATGTTGCTTCGTTTCGTTCCATCAAAATCGCTGCCATGTGTTTTCTATCGACTGTTTGCCCCGGGCGTCGTCCCGTACGTCTTGTCGCCCTCACAATGCTCATGGGCCTTTTGCTTGGCGTGCCCGCACATGCTCAAGAGGCCCCCTCCCTTGAAGGAGCGATTAGCGCCGATCAGGGCGAGACCACCATCAACCGTCACATCTACGGCCACTTTGCCGAGCACCTGGGCGAGGACATCTACGGCGGCTTCTGGATTCAGGACGACCGGGGCAACTGGCAGTACAACCAGCAGGTGATCGAGGCCCTCAACCAGCTCAACATTCCGAATGTGCGCTGGCCCGGCGGCTGCTTTGCCGACTACTACCATTGGCGCGACGGCGTGGGGCCACAAGAGGAGCGCCCGTCGATTGTGAATGCCATCTGGGGCAACGTCACGCGGGACAATAGTTTTGGGACGCATGAGTTTATGGGCCTTGTCGATCGTCTCGACGCCGAGCCCATCATCGTGGGCAACGTGGGCAGCGGCACGGTCGAGGAGATGGCCAACTGGTGGGAATACATGAACCACGACGGGCCGGGCCCGATGGCCGACCTCCGCGCCGAACACGGCCGCGAGGAGCCGTGGAACGTGAGGTACTGGGGCGTCGGCAACGAGAGCTGGGGCTGTGGGGGCAACATGAGCGCCGACTACTACGCCGACCTGTACAAGCGCTACGCGACCTACCTCTGGCCCCCGTATGGCCCGGAGCCCTACCGCATCGCCGCCGGCCCGAGCGGCAGCGACTACGAGTGGACGCGCACCCTGATGGAAGAGGCCGGTGGGATGATCGACGGCATCGACCTGCATCACTATACCGTCGTGGGCACCTGGGAAAACAAGGGCTCGGCCACCGACTTCACGGAAGGCGAGTGGCACGAGGCCATGCAGGGCGCCTGGTACATCGATGAGCTGATCACACGCCACTCCGCCATTATGGATCAGTACGATCCGGAGCAGGAGACGGCCCTCATCGTGGGCGAGTGGGGCATGTGGCACGACCCGATGCCGGGCACCAAGCCGGGCTTTCTGAAGCAGCAGAATACGCTGCGCGATGCCCTGGTTGCGGCCCTTCACCTCAACATCTTCAACCGGCACGCCGACCGCGTGCGGATGGCCAACCTGGCCCAGACGGTGAATGTGCTGCAGGCGCTCGTCCTCTACGACGACGGCCAGCTGGTGAAGACGCCCACCTACCACGTCTTCGACATGTACAAGGCCCACCAGGACGCCACGCTCCTGCCCATGGATCTGGAGCGGGGCACCTACGCACACGATGGCGAGGAGGCCCCGGCTGTCAGCGCCTCCGCCTCCGTCGACGACCAGGGGCGCATCCGCGTAACGATGGCGAACACGGACCCGAGCCGGGCGCGGACGGTGTCGGTCGACCTGCGGGGGCTGGACACCTCGACGGTGTCGGGCCGGGTGCTAACCGCCGATCAGATGAGCGCGCACAACACGTTCGAGGCGCCCACCCGCCTCCAGCCCTCGTCCTTCGACGGCGCCCAGCTCGAGAACGGCACCCTCACGGTCGAACTGCCCGCCAAGGCCGTTGTGTCGCTGGAGCTGCAATAGCGCGTCGGCGTGTATCCCGTCGTTCCGACGCTTCCGGCTCCGCCGTGCCCGCGTTTTTCACCGCCGTTGTTTCCCGTTCCTCCCGTCCTGATGTCCACACTGCGACCAAATTCGGCGGTCCTCAGGTACGCTGTCCGGGCCGCGGTGCTGGGGGCACTTGCGTATCTGACCGTCGGGGGCGTCCCCGTGAATCTTGAGGCGACCGGCGGGCCGTCGCGGGATACGCTGCGCGTGGCGGAGGTTGTTGCAGTGGATTCCGTGTGGTCGGGCCTTCCGGTGGAGTTTGCCCTGCTGACGCATGCGGACCGCCAGTTCGTCGCGTACTACGACCACGAGCGGCACCTGACGGTGGCCGCCCGCCCGCTCGACAGCGACGACTGGACCCGCGTGCGGCTCGACGAGCGCGTGCCGTGGGATAGCCACAACTACCTCACGATGGCGGTCGACGCGAACGACCAGCTCCACCTGAGCGGCAACATGCACGTCGACCCGCTAACGTACTTTCGGACCGAGGAGCCCCTGGATATCCGAACCCTGGAGCGGGTCGAGGACATGGTCGGGCGCGACGAGGAGCAGTGCACCTACCCGACGTTCCTGAAGGGACCGGACGGGCGACTCGTCTTCGGCTACCGGGACGGCGGAAGTGGAGACGGCCGGCGCATCTACAACGTCTACGACGCCGAGGCGGAGCAGTGGCGGCGGCTGCTCGATACGCCCCTCCTCGACGGCGGCCCGCAGGACATGAATGCCTACCCCATCGGTCCCACGCGGGGGCCGGACGGCCGCTTCCACGTGGTGTGGATGTGGCGCAACACCCCGGACGCCGCGACGAACCACGACCTCTCCTACATGCGAAGCGCGGACCTGCGGCACTGGGAGACGGCGGGCGGCACGGCCCTCTCGCTCCCGGTCACGCCCGCCGATTCGGCTGCGGTCGTGGATCCCGCCGGGCCGGGCGAGGGGCTCATCAACATGGGCTTTGCGCTCGGGTTTGACCATCAGAACCGGCCCGTTGTCGGGTACCACCGGTACGACGACGCGGGGCACAGCCAGATCTACAACGCCCGCTGGGAGAGGGGCGCGTGGCAGATTCACCAGACGAGCGACTGGTCGGTCCGGTGGGACTTTGGCGGGATGGGGTCGCTGCCCAGCCGGGTCGGGGCCGGGGCGGCACGACCCGTGGGCGCGGAGGCGGGAGCAGAGGGGCGCCTGGCGCAGCCGTACTGGCACTGGAAACAGGGCGAGGGCGCGTGGCTCCTGGACCCGAAGACGCTCCAGCCCGTCGGGCAGACCGTGCTGGACCCGCCCCGCCCGGCCCACGTCGATCGGGTGCGCTCCGACGTGCCGGGCATGCGGGTGCAGTGGACGGGCGATGTCCGCCGGGAGGCCGACGGGAGAGGCAGGCGCTCCGTCGGGCGTAGCGAGCGAGCGTACCAGCTTCGCTGGGAAACCCTTGGGCGCAACCGCGACCGGCCCCGGACGGACACTGTGCCCCCGCCGAGCACGCTAGAGGTCTACGCGTTTACGGACTCGACGGCGTCCTCTCGAGGCGGAGCGGAGAGACGGTAAGAATCGTAGTCCCTGCCGTTGTCTCGGACGATCGAAGGCGACCGACCAGGGAGTTCTGTAATCTTCGCGTATGGTTTAACCAAATGGTTGAACCAGCCGGATGGGCGTCAATTCCACCCCATCCATTCGCCTCGCGCCAATGCACCGCCTTATGGCCAGTCTGTCCGCCCCTTCCGAATACTCCGACACGGAGCGGACCATTTTCGACGCGGCCCTGCAGGTGTTTGCCCGCGAGGGGCGCACGGGCGCTCGGATGCAGGGGATCGCCGACGCCGCCGACATCAACAAGGCGATGCTGCACTACTACTTCCGCGACAAGCGGACGCTGTACGAGGACGTGTTCGCCTACACGGTGCGGCAGTTCATGGCGTCGTTCGACATCTCGTTGACGGAGGCCCCGACCTTTGCGGAGACGCTGCGGGTCTTCATTGACGGATACGTCGACTTTGTGCGCACCCACGACGCGGCGATGCGCCTGATGGTGCAGGAGAACCTGGCGGGGGGCACCCTGCTCGGCGAGCACATGCGGGAGGCGACAAACACGGACCGCACCCCGCCGAGCATCCTGGTGAACACGATCGAGGACGCCGTCGAGGCCGGCGAAATCCGACCGGTGGACCCGCACCACACGGTGCTGACGGTGATCTCGACGTGCCTGTATTTCTTCGTCGCCCGCCCGACGGTCCAGATTTTACACCCGCCCGCCGAGCGCGACTGGGACGCGTTCGTGGAGGAGCGAAAGGACCACCTGTTTGATCTGATCTATCGGGGTCTCGCGCCCCGCGACTAGCCGCTGCTCGTCTCATTGCTCCCCGCCCGATCGGTTTTCAGATGACGCGTTTGCGCCCTTGCCTGTACGGCGTCCTGGCATGCCTGCTGGCGGTGGCGGGCTGCTCGCTCACGCCCTCCCTGCCCGCGCCCGAGGCCGAGCAGGACCTGCCCGGCACCTTTGCGTCGGCCCCAGGCGACACCACGCTGCCGAGCGCCGCGGCGGATACGGCCCGCATGGAGTCGCAGCGGTGGTGGACGGCCTTCGGGGATTCGACCCTCACCACACTGGTGGACACCGCCCTGGCCGAAAATTTTGACCTCCGGGCCGCGGAGGCGCGTGTCGAGGAGCTGGCGGCGCAGTTTCGGGTGGCTCGTGCGCCGCTCTTCCCCAGCATCGACGCGAACGGGCAGTACAACTACCAGAGCCAGCCCGCAAACACCGGCATCGGCGGGGCGATCGGCGGCGGAGGGGAGAGCGGATCCCCAAACGGGGAGCAACCCCCGGAGTCTGATCAGCAACCGGTGCCGGACCGGTTTGCGTTCAGCACCTACCAGGCCACGCTCGGGCTGTCCTACGAGCTCGACTTCTGGGGACGGGTCCGAAGCCAGCGCAAGGCGGCCCTGAACCAGTACTTTGCCACGGCCGCCGATCTGCAGACGGCCCGCATCTCCGTCATCAGCCAGACTATCTCCACCTACTTCCAGGCCGCGTCCCTCCAGCGGCAGGTGCAGCTGGGGCGGCGCACCGTCGACCTGCTGGAACAGCGGCTCGACATTGCGGAGGACCGGTACGCCCAGGGAATCGCCTCGTCGTTCCAGGTATACTCGGTCCAGCAGAGCCTGGAGGGGGCGCGGGCGGAGCAGCCGCAGTTGGAGAATCAGCTGTACGAGGCCCGGAGCCAGCTCTCCGTGCTGCTGGGGCGGTTTGCGGGGCAGGAGCGCGCCCTGCTGCCCGACTCCTTGTCGTTCTCGCTCGACCTGTCGCCCGTGCCGGCGGGCCTGCCGTCTGATCTGTTGATGCAGCGGCCCGATGTGCGGGCGGGGGCCCGCCGACTGGAGGCGGCGCGTCAGCAGATTGGCGTGGCCCGGGCCGAGATGCTGCCGAGCCTGTCCCTCACCGGCACGGGCGGCACGCAGAGCAGCGCCCTCAGCAGCCTCATCGACCTCGACCAGCGGTTTGCCAACTTCGCCGCTCAGCTCACGGCCCCGCTCTTTCAAGGGGGGCGGCTGCGCGCCAACCTCGACGCGGCGGAGGCCCGCTACCAACAGCAGGCGGCGACCTACCAGCAGACCGTGCTCACGGCGTTTCGGGAGGTGAAGGCCTCGCTCGTTGCCTACGAGAAACAGAAGCAGCGCCTCCGGGACGTCAGGCAGCAGGTGGCGACGGCCCGCGATGCCTACCGGACGCAGCGCGACCGATACGAGGGGGGAGTGGGCGACGTGGTGGCCCTGCTGGACGCCGAGCGGGGCCTGCTGCAGGCCCGTACCCGCCGGGCCGCCGCCCAGTTGGCGGTCGTGAACGCCCGGCTGGCCCTCCACCGTGCACTTGGGGGCACCTGGACCGACGACGCGGAGGCGGAGGATCCGCGCCTCTTCCAGTAGCCCCGTTGGCTTTGTTTTTTCGATTGACCCTTCTCTCCGATGGATTTTCGTGATTACAACCCGTACCTCCTCGGCGGCAGCATTCTCGTCGGCGCCGTCGTGGTGGTGGGGCTCCTCCGCGCCTTTGCGCCGCAGCCCGAAACGAGCCCGCCGCCCCCGCAGTCGCCGCTCGTCTCCACGACGCCGGTCGAGGTGCGCTCGGGGAGCCTGGAGGTGCGGGGACACGGGACGGTGCAGCCCGTCCGCGAAATTCAGCTGACGGCGCAGGTGGGCGGGCGCCTCACCGAAGTCTCCGACGCCCTGGTGAGCGGCGGGCGGTTTGAGGCCGGCGAGCCCCTCGCGCAGATCGATCCGTCGGACTACCGCACCGCGGTCACGCAGGCGGAGGCGCAGGTGACGCAGGCGACGTTCCAGCTCATCCAGGCGCGGGAGGAGGCCACCGCCGCCCAGCGCGACTACGAGCGCATCCGCGAGCGGACCGGGGAGGCCCCGGAGCCCGACAGCACGGAGCTGGGCCGCCTCGTCTTCAACGAGCCGCAACTGGCGCAGGCCCGTGCCAACCTGGAAAGTGCCGAGGCCTCCCTGGAAAATGCGCGCACCAACCTGGAGCGTACGCGCCTGGAGGTGCCGTTCGACGGCATGGTCCGCACCAAACAGGCCGATCTGGGGGCGTACGTCGCCCCCGGCACGCCGGTGGCCACCGTGTACGGCACCGAGGTCGTGGAAGTCGTGGTGTCCCTCGCCTCCAGCAAGGCGGCCCTCATCCAGAACCTGTGGCGCACGACGGGGCGGACGGGCGCGGCCGCGCTCCCGGCGACGGTCGCTAGCACGTACGGCGGGCGGACGTTTACGTGGGAGGGGCGGGTGCACCGGGTGGAAGGGGCCCTCGACGAGCAGACTCGCACCGTCGACGTGGTGGTGCGCGTGCCCGCCCCCTACGAGCAGGCGACGGCCGCCGCGGCGCAGCCGGGGGCGTCTCCGAGCGGACAGGCGCCGCCCCTGGCCGTGGGCACCTACGCGACGGTCGATATTGTGGGGCGGCGCGAGGGGACCTACCACGTCGTGCCCCGCCGGGCCGTGCACACCCGCGAGCCGGACCAGCCCCCGGTTGTGTGGACCGTGGACGGCGACTCGATGCTGGTCGAGCGGCGGGTGGAGCCCATTCAGACGGTGGAGGAACGGACCTACCTGGCCCCGACGCTCGACCCCGACGCCCGCGTGATCACCACCGACCTTCGGGTGCAAACCGATAGCATGGCTGTTCGCGTTACACGTTAAATTGCGTTGTACGTTAGCACGTTAGAACGTTGAATGTTTTTGCAATAGATATCTCACTTCTGAGGTACTTCTCAATTACATAACGTTTCAACGTACAACGCACAACGTAAAAACGTTCAAACACCCAACGCATAACGTAAAACGTTTAAACGCCCAACGTACAACGTAAAACGTTCAAACGATCAACGCCCAAACGCCCACCTACTATGGCCACAATCGAGCGCTTCGAGGAGCTTGAGGTCTGGCAAACGGCTCGCACACTGACGACCCGCGTGTACGAGCATACGCGTCAGGAGCCCTTCTCGAAGGACTTTGGCCTGCGCGACCAGATTCAACGAGCAGCGGTGTCGGTAATGAGCAACATCGCCGAGGGGTTTGAGAGCCGTACGCAGAGTATTTTTATAGACCACCTCGGTCGGGCGCGAGGATCAGCGGGAGAGGTGCGGGCGCAGCTCTATGTCGCCTACGACCAGGACTACCTGTCAGACGCCGACTTCGAGGCCACCTACGATCTGGCCGACAAGGCCTCCCGGCAACTCTTCCGACTGATTCAGTATCTGAAATCAAAACCAAACGCCTCCCGCGTCCAAGAGAACGGAACCCAGTATCAGGTCAACCTGGACGCCCCGGAGTGACCTCCCCCGCCAACGTTCCAACGGATCACGTTCAAACGTTTCAACGATGAACCGAGCCATTGAATGGTTCGCCCGCAACGGCGTGGCGGCCAACCTGTTGATGCTTCTCTTGCTGCTGGGCGGAGGGGCGGCGGCCTTTACCACCGTGCAGGAGGTGTTTCCGGAGTTTAGCCTCGACCAGGTGCAGATCCAGGTCACCTACCCCGGCGGCTCGCCCGAAGAGGTGGAGCAGTCCATCGTGCGGCGCATCGAAGACCGAATTGAGGGGGTGGAGGGCATCGACCGGGTGCTGGGCTCCGCCACCGAGAACGCGGGCGTGGTGACCGCCGAGCTCCGGCGAGGGACCGACCTGTCGCGCGCCCGGACCGACATTAAATCGGAGGTGGACCGGATCACGGCCTTTCCGGAGGAGGCCGAGGAGCCCATCGTCACGGAGGTGACCAACCGGCAGCAGGCCCTCCAGGTGGCCCTCTACGGCGACGCCAGCGAACGGTCGCTCAAGGAGTTGGCCCAGCGCGTGAAGGACGACCTCACGCAGGACCCGCAGATCTCGTTTATCCAGATCGCCGGCGTGCGCGACTACGAGATCTCGGTGGAGGTCTCGCGCACCGACCTGCGGAAGTATGGGCTGACGCTGGGCCAGGTGTCGGGCCTCGTGCGGGAGGGGAGCCTCGACCTGCCGGGCGGGAGCATCGAGACGGAAGGGGAGGAGATTACGGTGCGCACCGAAGGGCAAAATTATACGAAGGCGGACTTTGAGGACATCGTGGTGCTCACCCGCGAGGACGGGACGAACGTGCGCCTGGGGCAGATTGCGGAGGTGGAGGACGCCTTCGACGAGAACGCCGACCTCATCACGCGCTTCAACGGGAAGCCGGCCGCCATCCTCAACGTCTTCCGCACGGGGGACGAGCAGGTACTGGCCGTAGAGGAAACCGTGAGCACGTACCTCGCCGAGGACCTGCGCCCCTCGCTGCCGGCCGGACTCAGCGCGACCGTGTGGCAAAACAACGCCGAGGACCTGCGGAGTCGGCTCAACCTGCTGATCGAGAATGGCATCCTGGGGCTCCTCCTTGTGGTCCTGACCCTCACGCTCTTCCTGGCGCCCCGACTCGCGTTCTGGACCTCGGTCGGCATCTTCCTCTCCTTCAGCGGCACGTTCATCGTGATGCAGTACCTGGACGTGTCGATCAATCTGCTCTCCCTCTTCGGCTTCATTCTGTCGATCGGGATCGTGGTCGACGACGCCATCGTGGTGGGGGAAAACGTGTACGCCGAGCAGGAGAAGAAGGGCAATCCGCTGGCGGCCGCGGTGCGGGGCACGCAGCGCGTGGGCATCCCGGTCATCTTCGCGGTGCTGACGACCGTGGCCGCCTTTACCCCGCTCCTGTTCGTCGGCGGCACGATTGGGAAATTCCTCGGCGACATCCCCACGATCGTCATCATTGTGCTGCTGCTGTCGCTGGTCGAGGTGCTCTTCATTCTCCCGTATCACCTTTCCGAGCGCCCCGACCAGGAGACGCCGGCGGACGACCAGTCCCTCTTCCTCCGGACGCTGAACCGGGTCCGCCGGTGGGTGGCGGCGCAGCTGTGGACGTTCGTTCGGGGGCCGCTCACGACGGCCCTCCGCTTTGCCACGCGGCGCTACGGCGTCACCATTTGCGGGGCCGTGGCCCTGCTCCTCGTCGCGTTTAGCTTCGTGGGCAACGGGTACATCAGCTTCTCCTTCTTCCCGAGCGTGCAGGGCAAGCTGGTGACGGCGCAGGTGGAGATGCCGGCCGGCACCACGCCCGAGGAGACGGCCCGCATGACCTCGCGGCTGCAAGCCACCGGCTACGACGCGATTGAGAAGCTGGAAGAGGAGGCCGGGCAGCCGCTCGTGGAGAACGTGTACGTGACCGTCGGCCAGCAGCCCCGCGCCAACAGCGGCCCCAACCAGGCCGGCTTTACGGCCACGAGCGCCAACCTTGCGGAGGTGAGCTTTGAGATGATCGACCCGGAGGAGCGGGCGGTCACCTCGACCCAGTTCGAAAACCGGTGGCGCGAGATGACGGGCACGGTGCCGGGCGTTCGCTCGCTGTCGTTTACGGCGAGCGTGGTGTCGGTGGGCGAGCCCGTGTCGGTGGAGGTGTCGGCCCCCACGCAGGAGCGGCTCGACCGGTCCGTCGCGGCGGTCCAGGATTCGCTGCAGCGCTTCGCCGGGGTGTTCGACATCAAGTCGGACCAGGAGCAGGGACGGCGCGAGCTGGAGCTCAGCCTGAAGCCGTCGGCCCGCCCGCTCGGCATCACCCTGAACGATCTGGCCCAGCAGGTCCGGGGCGGCTTCTTCGGGGTAGAGTCGTACCGCCTGCAGCGCGGGCAAAACGAGGTGCGCGTCTACGCCCGCCTTCCCGACGACGAGCGCGACGCGGTGGAGGACCTCGGCGAGTACCGCATCCGCACCCCGGCGGGGGCGGCCGTGCCGCTGGAGACGGTCGCCGACGTCACGACCGGGTACGCGCCGGCCCGCATCAACCGCCAGGACGGGCGCCGGGTGGTGACGGTGACGGCGGACGTGGACCCGTCGGTCACCACCGGGAACGAGGTGACGCAGGCCCTGAACGCCGCCGTGCTGCCTAGCATCCAGCGGGCCATTCCCGGCATGAGCTATCAGTTTGGTGGGCAGCAGCGCCAGCAGCGCAAGGCGCAGAGCTCACTCGCGATCGGCTTCTTCCTGGCGCTCTTCGCCATCTACGCCCTCCTGGCGATTCCCTTTCGGTCCTACCTGCAGCCGTTCGTCATCATGAGCACCATCCCCTTCGCGTGGATCGGGGCCATCATTGGGCACCTGCTGCTGGACGTGTCCCTGGGGCTGCTCAGCATCTTCGGCATCGTGGGGCTCAGCGGCGTCATCGTGAACGATGCGCTCGTGATGCTCGACTTCGCGAACGAGGAGCGGGCGAAGGGGCGCAGCTGGCCCGAGGCGCTCGTCCGGGCCGGGCAAATGCGCTTCCGGCCCATCCTGCTGACGTCGCTCACCACGTTTCTGGGGCTGTTTCCCATCATCATCGAGCAGAGCGTGCAGGCCCAGTTCCTCATCCCCATGGCCGTGAGCCTGGGGGTGGGCATCATCTTCGGAACGGGCGTGCTCATGATGATTGTGCCGGCCCTGTCGATGCTGCAGGACCGGGCCACGGGATGGGTGCAGACCACGCTCCTCGGCTACGACGAGCCCGCCGTGCACCTTGGGGCGTACGACGGGCCCACGGACGCGTCGTCGTGAGGGCCGGCGAAGGGCCCGGGGCGCTGGGGGCACCCTGGGGGACGGCGCACACCGGCCAGGAGGGGGAGCCGCCACCGCACGACTCCTGAACCAAAAGGGAAGCTCTTGATCTGTTCAGTCCCAAGGGGTTGACAGAAACACGGGCGGGCTATAGTCTTCAACGCACGCAGATCCAGTTCATTTGAGGCCTCCCCTCTTCTCCTTCCGTGCTGGAGGCCCCTCGCCGCCTCCAGTGCCGAGGGCACAGTTCTGCAGGCCGAGCTCAACTCCCGACGCTTCGACGCGGCGCTGCCGGCGTGAGGCAAATCCCATCACGGTTCATGAGCAGAACTTCTGTTGGTCGCAGTCCTCCGTGCGGGCGGACGACGTGGATCGGGCTCGGGATTCTGGTCTGCTTGCTGGGCTGTTTCTGCCGTCCGGCGATGGGGGAGGGCGCGGCCTCCACGATCCGGGCGGACGCCCCGATCGGCCCCCCGGACGAACGCTCCTCGTCGGACTCGGGCTTCGAGATGACATTCGCGGGGATCCCCGTTCCGGAGGCCAGCGACGGGTTCGACCCGCTCGTCTTTCACAAGCGCCACTTCGACGACGACCAGTACCGCGTCCTGTTCAAAAACGATCCCTTTGGGGTCGACGAGACTCAACTCTGGAAGACCGCCGACTTCTCCAGCTGGACCCAAGTGTCGGCGTCCATTGCCGGGGATGCCGACCAGTTCGAGGATCACATCGTGCTTCCGGACGGCACGTTCGTCCTGTACCAGTCGCCCACCCCAGACGGAGGCACGTCGGTCTGGACCGGCACGGAGCTGACGGACCTCACCAAGCAGGGCACCCCGATTCCGGAGCCGGATGGAGGGGTTTTCTACGACCGGGACACCGGCACCATTCACATCTACACCGAGGATCAGGACCACACGACCGGGCCGGGCGCAGACAAGCTCAGCCACTGGACGACCCCCGACGACGATCTGCTGGACGCCACGAAGCGGCGGGACGCGGTTGACGTGCGCGAAAAGCCGTGGCACACGGGCGACCCGGACATCATCGAGATTGAGGGGACGTACTACATGTTCACGGACAATACGACCAACCACCCGAACTACCGCATCGCGACGCTGCGCTCGGATAACCTCTACGATTGGAGCATCATCCAGGAAAACAGCACCCCGCAGCGGTCCGGCGGGGACCTGACGGTGACGCGCCACGACGGCGCCTTCGTGGGGTTCACGGAGTACGACAATTACGCCGACGACGGAACCCCGGGCGTAGGTCGGTGGGAGGTCTCGTTTCGGGGGGATGAGGCCGAGCCCGGGACGCAGGTGGCCCTCGAGGGAGGGGGGGAGGACGGACGGGATCGCAGTTTCGACGCGACGCCCGGCGAGTCGGGTCAGCCGGTCGGGATGCTACGGCTTCATCCGGACAGCGCGGGGGCGGTTCTGACGGGCGTCACGATTCAGGGCGACGCCATGGGGGCGTCGGGCGTCCAGCGGGTGGGGCTGGTGGGCTCGCCGGACAGTACATTTGATCCGTCCGAAGATACGTGGCTGGCGACCCAGACCGTAGACGGCGATCGCTTCCCCTCGGACGTGACATTTTCGGGGCTTGACGACAGCCTCGGGACCTCCGGTCGCTACCTCTTCCTCACGGTCTCGCTTTCTGACGGCGCGAGCGGGGCGGTTCGGGCCTCGGTCGAGCATCAAGGAGACATCACCTTCGCGAATGCCCAAATTGGCTCTGTGAATGGCGAGCCCCAGGGGACCTTCAATGCCCTCCCGCTTTCGAGGGACCCGTCGGCTCTCCCGGTCGAACTGGTTGCCCTGGAGGCCGAACGCGTGCGGCGAGGGAACGGCCGCGGGGCCGTTCAGCTCCGATGGAAAACGGCCGCGGAGACCGAAAACGCCGGATTTGCCGTTCAGCGCCGCCTCGTGGACGATGCCGGGGGCGACGGCCGCTCCGCCGCCGACGCCAGCGACTGGGAAGAGATTGGCTTTGTCGAAAGCAAGGCCCGCGGGGGGACCAGCACGACAACGAATAGATATCGGTTTGAGGATGCTGACCTGCCCTTCGCGGCGGACCGGATTGAATACCGGCTCCGGCAGGTCGATCTGGAGGGCGACTCGGAGTTGTCCGCGCCCGTTGTGGTTGAGCAACGGAGGGGCCAACTGCGATTGGTTACGACCTACCCGAACCCCGTCCGCGATCGGGTGACGATCCGATTTGTCGTGCCGGAACGGCAGGAGGCGACGCTCCGCCTGTACGACACGCTCGGCCGCCGCGTCCGGACCGTGTACGCCGACGAATCCACCGGGCGGCAACAGCAAACGATCGACCTCTCGGGCCTCTCGAGCGGGACGTACTTCCTGCGGTTGCGGGCAGGCGGCGACGTCCGGACCCAGCGGATGACCGTGGTCCGATAACCGGCGTCGGGCCGGCGATTGATGGACGCAGGACGATGGACGCGCCTCCTCGCGGTCGCGCCCTCCTCCCCACTCGCCACTGCAAAGCGAAAGAAGGCGTGTCTTGCCCACCGAGCAAAGGGCGGGGGGACTGCGGCCCTCCCGCTCGTCCCAAGGGAGAGACGGTGGCATCATTGGACGTCGATTGGCCTGCGGAGCGAAGGGAAGACTGGGGATCCGCACTGCATTTGGGGGACGGATGCAGGTCGCTACGGGAATATGCAGTTCGCTTCCTCCGTCTGATCTGCCGGCCAGAGCGAGCATTGAGGCCCCCGCGACGCCCCGGAGGGCCGGGAGAGGTCGCATTCGCCGCCGTCATCGCATCAAATGCTCGCTCACGCCATGCAGAACTGGATTCGTCTATTTTCTCTGATTCTCTTCGTACTCACCCTCATCGGCATCGGACCGCCCCTCGCGCTCGGGGCAACGATCGACGAGCCCGGCGCGGTGAAGGGGGTCGTGCAGAGCGCCGAAACGGACACGCCGCTCCCGGGGGCCAACGTTGCGGTACGGCGGGCCTCCGACTCGACGCTCGTCGGCGGCACAACCACCGACAGCACGGGCCACTTCGCCATCCAGGATTTGCCAACGGGGCGGTACTCGGTCATCGCGACCTTTGTAGGGTACGCGCCCCGCACCCGCAGGGTCACCCTGAGCGCCGACGACCCAGCCCAGCGCCTCGCTCCCTTCCAGCTGACGGAAACGACGGCCCAGATGGACGAGGCCACCGTTTCGGCCGAGCGCCCCTACGTCACGACGACGGGGAGCAAGACGATCTACAACGTCGAGCAGAGTGAAGTGGCCCTCGCGGGCAAGTCCAGCGTCGATGTGTTGCAGAATCTCCCCTCGCTCCGAGTCGACGAACTGGACGGGACCATTCGATTGCGCGGCAATCAAAGCGTCTCGATTCACGTCAATGGGGAGCCCGTGTCCATGGACGGCAAGGCCCTGGTCCAGTACCTGAAGGGCCTGTCCGCCGGAGACATACAGACGGTGGAGGTCAATACGAACCCGTCTGCCCGCCACGACGCCGAAGGCACGGCCGGGATCGTAAACATCGTGCTCGACCGGACGGAGGAACGGGGGCTGAGCGGGGGCTTCTCCGGGTCCGCAGGGATCGGGCCGCGCCTGGACGGGGCCGGCCACCTCGGATACGACCAGGGGCCGTGGACGCTGTACGGGTCCTATAGCTACAGCCACTCTGCACAAGACCTCGTGCAGACCCTTTTGCGCCGTCCCTCGGCGGGCGCCGACCCGATCTTGAACCAGTCCAGCACGCGCGAGTGGGCACACGGCGGGCACACCCTCAACGCGGAGATAGATTACGCGCTGACGCCGCAGGCCACCGTTTCCCTCACGTCCACCGGAAATCTTTGGGAGAGCCAGGTTGACCAAAACACGACCCTCCGCCGGCCAGACAGGGCGACCGAGCGGGCCCGGATGGCCGACACGGAGTCCCGCTCGATTCACCTCGACGAACGGCTGTCGGTCCGTCAGGACTTTCCGGGAGAGAACCACGAGCTGTCCGCGGACCTTCGGTACGAGTACAGCGATCAGCACGACAGGGTGAGAGAGGAGCGGGTGCCCGCCGCGCCCCGGGAGCGCGAGGAAAACAACGAGGACGAACACGAAGGCTCCGTCGAGGTCGACTACACGCGTGCGCCGGGCGACTGGACAATTGAAACGGGCTACAAGGGCACGCTCCGGCGCCTTGACCAGCACTACGGGGTGGCCCGCTTCGACGAGGGCGCGGACGCGTTTCCCGACCGCCCCGACCAGGCAGACGCGCTGACCTTCCGGGAGCAGGTGCACGCGGGATACGGCACGATCCAACGCTCGGTGGGACCGCTCGACGCAACGGTCGGACTGCGGGTGGAGCACACCCAGACGAAGATTGATCCGAAGGGGGACGCTTCGGACGACACCCGATACGTAGACGTTTTCCCGAGCGCCAGTCTCACATACGAGAGGGGCCGGGGACAGCGGGTGAGTGCCAGCTACAGCAAGCGGGTCGATCGGCCCAGCGCCCATCAGCTCAACGCATTTGATGCATCGAGCGACCCATACGTCCGGTTCGTGGGGAATCCCAACCTGCGCCCCGAGTACATCCACAAGGCCGAACTCACGGTCATGCAGACGGTGGGCCCGGCGACAATCACCGTGAGCCCGTACGCCCGGCGCAAGACCAACGCGATCGAGTGGGCCACCGTCCAGGACGACAGCCTGACCCTCCGCACCTACGAGAACTACGACGCGCGGACCTCCTACGGCGCCGAGTTCACCTCCTCCCTGACGGCAGGGGACGCCAAGGCGACGGTAAGCGGCACCTTGTATCACCGTCAGACGAGTGGCGGCACGCTAGAGGACGGAGAGACCCGCGACGCGCTGGCGTTCATGGGGCGGGCCAACGTCACGTGGACGCTCCTTGAGGACCTTCGCCTGCAGGTGTCACAGATGTACCGGTCGCCCGTCACCACCGGCCTTGGCCGCCTCGACGCTTACGTGCGCAGCAGCGCCTCGCTTGAACGCACCTTCTGGGACGAGAAGGGGACGCTGGGGCTCGAAATTGAGGATCCATTCAACACTTCGGAGATTGGGCTTAACAAAGAGACGGACACAATGCACGAGCGACTGAGCCGCGACTGGGAGGGACGCTCGGTGTCGGTCTCGTTCTCCTATCGGTTTGGGGACAGCGACCAGAAGAATCGTCCCGGACGGTCGTCGGGGGGCGGCGGCGGTCTCGGGATGGGCGGCGACTGAGCCTGACCGGTTCAGTCTTCAGGGAAACGTTTTCCCATCCAGAGGAGGCGCGCCGGCGCCCGGTCCGGTCGCCTCCTCATGGTGTTTTTCTCTCTCTATCGCCCAGTGCGCACACGCCACCGTGCCTGACGAGAGCAATTCTCCTCCTTTGAACGGGCCGGCCGACACGGACTCGGTCACGGAGCTCGACGAGCCGTCCCTCCCCTACGCCGGGTTCACGTGGACGGAGGTGGGCGTTATCGGGGGCGTCTGCGTCCTGCTGGCAACGATTACGTTTCTCACGAGCCTAAACAGTTCCTGCTGCGCACCCTCGACGCAGGCAGAGATGTTTCGGGACGCCGCGAGACGCCTGATGATGCCCCTTCTCTGGGCCGGAGCGGCCCTTCCGATCTTCTGGGCAGCCGTCCGCCTCCACCCGCGAACGCAGGGCCCCGGCCTCCGCGGATGGGGCGTCGTCATCGGGGGCCATCTTCTGCTGGCGGCGTTCATTCCGTACGTCGTGGACGTAGGGCAACACGCCGTCAGGGCGGGAATCTATGCCCTCTGGCCGCCGCCCGACCTTCCGGAGGAGTCTCTCTTTCACCCGGCACAAATCCTGTTTGAGCTTGAGTTTCTAAACGGCCTCGCGCCGTACCTCATTCTCCTGGTCGTCGGGTTGGGGCGGCACGAGTACCGACGGTCTCAGGCGCGCCAGGAGCAGGCCGAGGCCCTCGAACGGGAGGCGGAGCAGCTGCAATCGAAGCTCACCGAGGCACGGCTGGAGTCGCTCCGGATGCAGATCAATCCGCATTTCTTCCACAACACGCTGCACACCATCTCGACGATGGCCGGCCGCGACCCGGACGGCATCCGGCGTGCCACCGCCCGGTTGAGCGACCTGATGCGCTACGTCCTCTCCACGTCCGACCAGCAGGAGGTGACGCTCGACGAAGAGCTGGACGTGCTCGAAAGCTACCTCGACATCCAGAAGCTTCGCCTCGACGACCGCCTCAAGGTCCGCTTCGACGTCGATTCCGAGGTGCGCTTTGCGCTCGTGCCCCCGCTGTTGCTCCAACCGCTCGCCGAGAATGCGGTCAAGCACGGGTTCGAGGGCACCGACACAACGGGGCACCTCACCATTCGGGCAACGAATAGAGGCGACACGCTCGTGCTCGAAGTGGTCGACGACGGCTCGGGGCTTTCCGACAAGGGGGCCGCCCCCTCGGGCACCGGCCGCCCCCTCGACGCGACCGACGACGGGACGGGGGTGGGGCTTCAAAACCTCGCCGAGCGTCTCGACGGTCTCTACGGCCGCGCCGCGTCGCTGGACTTCGAGCCCACCCGTAGGGGCGGGGTGCGCGTCGTCATCCGGCTTCCGTATCACACGGCCGCGTCCGAGCGCACCCTCCGAGCGTCTGGGCGCGTGGCCGAATGAACAGGCAGGCACACAGGTGATCGACACGTTATGTCCGACGCACCGTCCCTTTCCGTCCTCATTGTCGACGATGAGCGATACGCCCGCGAGCGGCTCATGGAGCTCCTGACGCCCCGCGACGAGGTCGAGGCGGTCGAGCAGGCACGGTCCGGGCAGGAGGCCATCGAGGCCCTGCGCACGTCTGCGTACGATCTGATGTTCTTGGACGTGCAGATGCCCGAGCGCACCGGGCTGGAGGTCATCGACACCCTCGGCCCCTCCAATGTCCCGCCGACGATCTTCGTCACAGCCTATGACGAGTACGCCCTGAAGGCCTTCGAGTACGCCGCGCTCGACTACCTGCTCAAACCCTTCGAGGACGACCGGTTCGAGGAGGCCTACGAGCGGGGCCTCCAGATGCGGACCCTCCAGGAGGCCGAGGTCATGGCCGACCGCTTCCGGCGCCTCCTCGACGCCTCGGAAGAGGGCGTGGCCGAGGAGGGCGACGAGGAGGAGGAAGACGCGTACCTCCAGCGGATCACCATCGACCTCCCCGGAAAGGTGCGCGTGGTGCCGGTGGAGAAGATCCGATTCATTACCGCCGAGGACGCGTACGTCAAGATCCACACGCCCGACGATGCCTATCTCCTGCGCGAGCGGATGCATATTTTGGAGGATCGCCTCGACCCGTCGGTTTTTGCTCGGATTCACCGGTCGACGATCGTTCGACTCGACCTCATCGAGGCGGTCCACCATCGCTCCGGGGGCGACTACACGGCCCGGCTGGAGACGGGAGAGGAACTGGATGTGAGCCGGAGCCGGCACGAGGATCTGATTGGGCAGCTCGAAACGGGCGGTGCCTGAGCCGTGTCGGGCTCTGTGAGAGGCGGGCACCCGTGCGCCGGTCGAGAAGCGGGTGTGAAGATCGGGAGGGACACGAACGTTTTTGGGTCCCAGGCCTTCGGCCCCTTCCCCGACAGGTCGCTTCGCTTTGGGGCCGGCGGTGCCAGAGGCCCAGCCCGTCGGGCGTGTGGGGGCGCCGGGGACGGTCCGATCCGCACCCCGCCAGGCCGTCCCGAACCGGTCGGGGAGGAGACGGAAGCACGCGGTAGACCGAGGGGAGACCTCCCATCCGCTGTCTTTTCAGACACGAAGCACAGTGCAATGCTCGTCGCGGAAGTAACGACTACGGACCTGCGAAAGACCAGATATCAGGTCGAGTCGAAAGAGGACATTCAGAAAACCCGGACGGGATACAAAATCGACACGGCCGATGGGGAGAGCGTGCGTTTCCCAGAGGAGGACGTGGAGTCAATCAGCGTCGTAGAGGAGTAGGGAAGCGCACATCACGCCGGCCGCCGAGTGGGGCCGATTGTGAGGCGGGAGGTCCGCGCCCCCCTACTTCGCGGCGAAGAACAGCGCCTCGACGCGAAGGTCTCCGGTGCGGTCGGCCAGTTCAGCGAGGGGGTGCTTCCCGGCTCGCACCTGGAGCACATGCGCGCCGGACGGGCCGGTGGAAATCCAGCGGCCTTCCAGCGACCCGCTCACCCCGAGGCGCTTCCGCCGGGACTGCAGTTGCCGGTACCCGCGCGCCCCGAGAAGGTCGACGAGAACCTCCGCGCCGAAGCGGACCCCCTCCTCACGGCTTGGCCGACGGCGAAACACGAGGTCTTCCGCGGGGCGGCGATGCCATTGCCGCGGGGCTGGGCGATGACGCCTGCCGGAGGGGGTGATGACCAGGGCCGAGCCGGAGCGTCCCCTGTGCGCCTTTGGGCAGGAGGTGGGCGGCGGCTGCTGGCCGGGCGGGCGGCCGGGGAACCACAGGCGGCACTGTCCCGGGGGCGGACGGTGCCCCTTCGGAATGTGGGGCCGATGGGAGCGGCTGCGGGGGCCTCGACGGTCGCGCCGCTGGTCCGCGGGCCGGTCCGATCCGGCCTCAATGCTGACCGACACCCACCACCCGTCGGTCGGCTGTCCCTGCGCCGCAACGGGCGTGCAAACGAGAAACCCGGCGACGAGGGACGCCAGGATTGTCCAGGGGCGTAGATGCATAAGCAGGCCGTTCGTTCGGTGAGGGGAGGCGCCCGTTCACCCCCCAAGCCGAACCGACCGGGCCGAAAGTAACGGCAGGCGCGCGATTTTCTGCCCCCATCGACGCTCCCCAGTCCCGGGGGCCCGTCGACGGGACCAAAGAAACAGAAGCACAAAAAAGGCCCGACCGGGATGAGGGGGCATCCCGGCCGGGCACGTGCTTGCGAACCTCAGCTATTGAATGGTCAACAAGCACCTCTACATATGCTGTGGGCCCCTGCGCATCGTCCCCGGCGCGGTCCTCGACCGGGAGCGGCCGTCAAGGGAGGCGGCAAGAGGGCTTCCATGAGCCGGTGGGGCCGCCCGAGCCGCACCCAATGGACGAAGAGTCTCCCGGCGGGTTACACGTGACCGCCGAGGCCGAGCGACCGGACTGGGGTGGGGCGCCCAGGGGCGTCGTCGACGGACCGGGGGCGAGGCCGGGCGGCCCAGGCAAGGTTTCCAAGTCTGTCACAAACTCCCCTTGACACCCCGGGGGTGTAATTTGCTATATTAGTGAGTCCAGTAGCAAAAAGAAGTTTTGGTCCGCCCCGGTTTCAAGCCGACGGCGGGCCTTTTGTCGTTTTTGGATCCCTGGGGGGAAGAACGGCCCGGCGTCCCGCCCCTGCGGGCGGCCCCGAGCCAGCGCACGTCGCCGGGCCAAAGGGCGTGCTCAAAACCGGGTGTTGACCACGTCGGCAAAATCGGAGCCGAAGGTATAGGAGAGCGAAATCGATCCGGTGACCGACACGTCGGTTGCCAGTTCGCGCTGATCCAGCAGGACGTCCTCGGCGGACGTCTCCCCGCGAGGAAGTGACAGCTGGTCCTGAATCCGCTCGACACTCCCCGAGAAGTTGAGCGAGAGGCCCTCCACAATCCGGACGGAGGCACTTCCAAATAGCTCGGCCCGGTATCGAGAGGCGTTGTGGAAGTAGTGCGCCCCGAGAATGCCCGCGTCCACCTCCCCCCACGGCTGTTCGAAGTTCACCGAGGCCTGAAGCTCGTGGTTCGCGAGCCGGTCGGACGTGCGAAGGAAGATGGTCTCCTCGTAGTAGTCGACCAGCGACACCCCCACTTGATACGTGAACGTGATCGAGCGTCGGGTGGCGTCCTCGTAGGGAAAGAGGCTGTACTCGACGCCGGGATTGAGGCGCACTCGGTGCTTGAGGTTGCGGTCGTTCCGGGTCACGTAGTCTCCGAAGAGGCCCACCGACCAGTGTGGGGTCAGGCTCCGAATGGCGTAGCTGTTGAACCCGTGGCGGTGGGTGCGGCTGCTGACCGGGTCGCCGTCTTCCTGCTCGATGCGGACGAAGCTGAAGTTGAAGTAGGGACGCAGGCGCGTTTTCCACGTGTCCGTGACCCGGTCGGCGTACAAGCCCCACCGGGAGCGAAAGTCGCTCTGGTTGGACTCGTAGCTCATCCGAACCCGCCCGCCGTAGATCTCGAACACCCAGTGGTTCCAGGGATCTTCTGCTGCCTCCGAGGACGTCTCGTCCGGCTCGCGCTCCGGGTACTCCACGGAGAGGGTCGTCCCAAGTGGGGTGTGCAGGAGGTAGGGCGTAAGCCCCACCTCCAGCATGCGGTTCACCTCCTCGCGCACTTCGTCGCCCGTGGCGTCGCGACCGACGGTGTGGGTGAGCGAATAGTCGACCCCCTCAAAGTCCCGCCGCCCGAGAAAGGAGAAGTCGTACCGCTCGCCGCCCCCGCCCGTCCCCTCCACCGTAACAAAGACGTGGATGTCGGCCTGCTGCGGCTCGCGCACGTAGCGGACGAGCGTCACCTCGCGGCGGATGTGGTTGTAGTCGCACCGGTCGCAGTCAATGTAGACGCGGGGCGCCTGGCTCCAGTCCTGCGCCTGGGCCCGAGGCGCGGCGAGCGGCCCGAGGAACAGCAGTCCACAGAGGATCCCCCACAGCGGGAGGGAGGGGAGGGACGATCGACGGTCGATACACCACGCCATAGGGTTGGTCCTGCTACACGCATCCGTAGATCCTGACAGTCGGCACAGGCGCGTCGTGCTGCCCCAACGAGGGAGGGCAGGCCCACGTCCGGGTGCACGCGGCGTCTCCGCGCGCCACGGGGAGTGCGCATCGCGGAGAGCCGAGACGCCACGGCCCAATAATAAAGCGGGGCCGCCGGAATTGACGAACCAGACAGCGCGAAGACGGCGCGGCGTGCGTCAACTGCACCTCGAATGGGATGAAGGGCACCTGTGGAGGACCGCGCCAATCTGGGTGCGGCCAATGTCCCCGGCAACACATCGTCGTCGGAACGGCCGTGTGGATCCCCCGTCCTCCCCGTCAAGACGCGTCCGCAGAGGGTGCCTCGGCGCGTGGAAGGCGCACCGTGAAGCAGGTCCCGACCCCTTCCTCGGTCTCCACCTCGATCGAGCCGTTCATTTGCTCGACCACCCGGTTGACGATCGTCAGCCCCAGCCCGGTGCCCTCGTACGCGCGGCTCGTGCCTTCGGAGCCCTGCCGGAACGCCTCGAAGAACGCAGACACCTTCTGCGGGGGCATCCCGATGCCCGTGTCCTCGACCGCGAGCACCGCGTGGTCCGCCGTGTCCCGAACGCGCACCGTCACGCGTCCGCCCTCGCCGGTGTACTTGATCGCGTTGGAGAGAAGGTTGCGGAGCACGATGTGAAGGCCGCCCTCGTCGGCCTGCGCCCAGGTGGCCTCCGCAATGTCGGTCGTGAGCGCAAGGTCGGCCTCCGCGGCCTGGGGGCGAAACTCGTCGGCGGCCTCGTGGGCCTCCCCCGACAGGTCGATCGGGGCCAGGGAGAGGACCATTTCCCCGGCCTCCAGCTTCGAGAGGTTGAGCACGCCCGTGAGCGTTTCCATGAGGCGCCGCCCACTTTTCTCGATCAGGGCCGAGAACTCCGACAGCATCGACCGGTCGAGGTCCTCCGGCGAGGCGCTCCGGGCTTCCTCCCCGATCGCCTCCGCAAAGCCGAGGATGGAGGTGAGCGGGGTGCGGATCTCGTGGCTCATGTTGGCGAGCATGGCGGACTTGAGGCGGGCGGCCTCTTCCGCGGCCTCCTTTGCCTCCAGGAGCTGCTGCTCGTATTCCTTCTGGTCGGTCACCTCAATGCCGTACCCGGCCACGTGGGTGATCTGACCGTCTGAGTTGGTGATGGGGCCGTGGACCCGGCGGTAGTGGTGCGGCCCGTCGCTCGTCTCGAGCGTCTCCTCAATGGCGATCGTCTCGCCCGTGCGGAGGACCTCGCGGATGGCCTCGTCGCGCCGCCGCCCGACGGCCGGGGCGAAGCCCCGCTCCCGGCAGTATTCCTCGTTGGTCCAGCCCAGGATTTCGTCGCGGCGGGCCACGCTCTCCACACTGCCCGCGTTGAGGTACTCGAACCGGGCCTCCGGGTCGAACACCGCCAGGTCGATCGGGATTTGGTCGAAGACCTGCTCGTAAAACGTCTTCGTCTGGCGGACCTCCCGCTCCATTTTCTTCCGCTCGGTAATGTCGAGCAGGACGCCGCTAAACACGAGGGCCTCCCCCTTTTTCTCGGGGGTCGCCAGGCCCCACAGCCAGATGCGTTCGCCCGAGGGGCGCTCAAACGGAAACTCACACGACCACGACTGCTCTGCCTGCACGGCGTCCGCAATGGACTGCCGGACCGCCGCGCGGTGGTCGCCGGGGATGTGGGCAAGGCCCCGCTCGAGAAACGTCTCCGGGGCCGGCGCCAGGCCGAGCATGTCCTCGGCCTTCTCCCCCACAAAGTCGAAGGCGTACTCGCCGCCGGGCTGGGGGCCATACTGGAAGATGACCCCCGGAATGCTGTTGGTCAGCCCCCGGAGCCGCGCCTCGCGGTCCTGGAGGACCTGCTCGGCCCGCTTGCGCTCGTCGATGTCGAGATGCACGCCGGCGGCGCGGGTCACGGTGCCGTCTTCGTCCCGATCGACCACCTTCCCGATCGTCTGGACCCACTTCCAGTCGCCGCCTTTTGTCCGCATGCGGATCTCCGGGGCGTAGGTGTCCGAGTCCCCTGCGAGGTAGTCGCGTAGAACCTCCCTCGCCCGCTCCAAGTCCTCCGGGTGCACCAGGTCCTCCCAGGTGCGAAAGTGGAAGTCGAGCGCGTCCCGGTCGTAGCCCAGCATCTCCGCCCACTGCCGGTTGAAGACCACCCGGCCGGTGTCGAGGTCCCAGTCCCAGGTGCCAATGTTGCCGGCCTCCACGGCCATCCGCAGCCGCTCGCGGCTCCGCCGCAGCTCTTCCTGAAACGCCCGCCATTCCGTAATGTCCTGAATGGCCCCGTGGATCTCGACGACCTCGTTGTCTTCGAGGACCGGGCGTCCGATGTTGCGCACCCAGCGGACGGTCCCCTCCGTGTCGATCAGGCGAAGCTCCTGGTCCCACCCCTCGCCCGTGTCCACGGCCCGGTCCACGGCGGCCCGGTGCCGCTCCCGGTCCTCCGGGTGGTAGTACGAGAAGACGTCCTCGACAGGCGGGGCCGTGTCCCGCGAGAGGCCGAAGAGGTCGTACAGCCCGTCCGTCCACTCCGCCCGGGTGGGCAGTCCGTCCCGCAGGTCGACCGACCAGCCCCCAATGTCGGTCATGTCCTGGGCCAGGCGGAGCAGGTGGGTCTTGCGACGGACGTCCTGCTGGCGGCGCTTCTTTTCGGTAATGTCCCGGCCGGAGGAGACAAAGTGCGTGATTCGCCCCTCGTCGTTCGTGATGGGGGAAATGGTTTCATCCTCCACGTACAAGGCGCCGTCCGTGCGCTCGTTGGTGAACTCGGCCCGGAAGGAGTCGCCCGACTCGATGGTGCTCCACAGCTCGTCGTAAAAGGCGTCCTCGTGCGCGTCGGAGCGAAGCACGGCGGGCGTGTGCCCCAGCACCTCCGCCTCGGCGTACCCCGTCACGTCCTCAAACGCATCGTTGACGTACTGGATGCGCCCGTCCGGGTCGGTGATAAACACCTTCTCGCCCACCTGGTCGAGCGCCCGGGCCAGGAGCCGGAGCCGCTCTTCTTGCTGGCGCTGCTCCGTCACGTCGCGCTGGACCGACACCCAGTGCTCAATGGCGCCGTCCTCCCCCCGCACGGGCGAGAGGTTCCACTGGACCCGGTAGGGCGTGCCGTCCTTGCGGTAGTTGATCGTCTCCCCGGCCCACGCCTCCCCCGCCTCCAGGGCCGCCCGGAGGCGGTCCAGCACGGCCGGATCCGTCTGTTCTCCCTGCAGGAGGCGAGGCGTCCGGCCCAGGATCTCGTCCTCGGCGTAGCCCGTCATCTCCTCGAAGGCCGCGTTGACGTACTGGATGCGGGGGCCGGGGGGCTCCAGCGGGGCCGCCTCGGTGATGAGGACGGCCTCCTCGGCCTGCTCGATGGCCCCGGAGAGGACCCGCAGCTGTTGCTCCCTGTCCTTCTGCTCGGTGATGTCGGTGAGCGTGCCGTCGTAGTGGAGGGTCTGTCCCTCCGCGTCGTAGGCCGCCTCGGCGGACAGCAGCCCGACGAACGTCGGGCCGTCGCCCCGCGTGATCTCCACCTCCACGGCGTTGCAGCCCTCCTCCGCGAGCATGCGGCCGCGCTGGGCCGGCGAGGCGTAGAAGGTGGTCAGGTCCTGGCCACGGAGGGCCTCCGGGCTCGGGGCCCCGAGCAGGTCGGCCAGCGCCTCGTTGGCGTACTCGATCCGGCCGGTCGGGCCGACGCGAAAGATGCCCGTCGAGACGCTTTCGGTGATGGACCGAATCCAGGCGTCGCGCTGTCGAAGCTTTTCCTGCATCCGGTTTCGCTGCGTCGCCCACCGCAAGGTCCGCCCCAGCAGCGCGGGGGAGAGGGTCGCCTTCTGAAGGTACTCGGCCGCCCCGGCCTGCTGGGCCTTCAGGGCCGTGTCCAGGCTGTCCTGTCCGGTGAGCACGACAACGGGGCAGGTGGGGGCGGCGCCCACCGCGGCTTCGATCGTGGCGGGCCCCTCGCTGTCGGGCAGCCCGAGGTCCACCACCAGCACGTCGGGCGCCTCGTCTCGCAGGGCCGCCAGCCCGGCCCGGAGCGTCTCCTCGTGGCGGAGCGTGGCGTCCACCTTGCTTTCCGAAAGATGCTCCGAAAACAGACGGGCATCCCCCGGATGGTCCTCGATGAGGAGGACCGTCAGCGGGGCCTCGTTCGGCAGCGACTCCGGACTCGCTTCGGGGGGCGCATTCGGGCCATCCATAAAAGACGACGAAGGCAACAGAAAAAAAGACCCACCTTTCGGTTCGGAAGGCGAAGGACGACCTCGGCCTCGCGTAGGCAAAGAAGCAATGAGCGGGTCCCTTTACAAAAAAGGCCCCGTAGCGCCCCCGACGGGGGGCTCCACCGCCCGCCGGATCCTCCCTGTGCTTCTGCCAGGTGCCCTTCTGGGGATCGGGGCCGGGGCGGGAAGACGCGGGTTTGGGGAGAGGGGGCGTGGAGACATTTCGGTACGGAACAGAATTTGTCGTACGTGTTCTCTAGGCCCCGCGGCCGTTTGTAAGAGGAGATATAGGAGCTGTCTCTGAGCGCTGGAGGGGCTCGGGGTCTCCGTTTTGCCCTCACAGCACGGCGGGCAAAGGGCCAGTGTCTCCATGATCGTTTCGTCATTCCCCTTTCGACACATGCCAGACCCAGGACCCGCCCGAGAGGAGCGAACCGCTGTTTCGATCGTGTTCTCGCCCCCGGAAAGCGATGCCTTGTCCCGCCACGAACGGACGATTGAAGGCATTCCCCGATCGGTCGTCGAGGCCATGATTGAGGACCATCGAGCGTACGGCACGGTGGGCCTCAACGCCTCGCCCCATCAACTGTACCGGTACGAAGAAGGAGGGGAGGAGCGGATGATTGCCCTCGATTACACGGAGGTGGTTGACCTTTTTGGGGCGTAGGGCCCGTTCGGGGTGGGGGCGACGGGAGACGTGCCCAGGACGCGATATCGCGGACCTGCCCCTCCGCATGGGGAGCGCAGGCGCCCGCCGGCCGTATGATGGACGAGGAGGCCCTCGACTCGTCGCCGCCCCCGCCCATGCGGCCCCGGCAGTCGCGACGTCCGTTCCGCCTTTTCACGTCCCTCGACCCCGCCCGCACAACCGACACCGCCATGGCTCGCACGCGCCGCCCGCTCTCCGACAACGAAAAACAGCGCCTCGACGACCTGGTCGAGGCGGCGATCGACCCGACGGTCCACCACTACGGCACGCCCCCGCGCTCGGCCGTCCGCTACGACAAGCGGGAGGAAATGTACGGGGGCTCCGGCACCACGTACCTGCTCCAGATGTTCGAGGACGGGGACCTCGTGAACAACCGCATCGGGGCGTACATGGTGCTCCCGACGGAGGACGACAGCGTCGGCTTTCACACCCACGGCGACCGCAACGAGCAGGAAGTGTACGTCGTCGTGCACGGCCGGGGCACCTACCTGGAGAAAGACCACGCCGAGGCCGAGCCGCGCCGCTACCCGATCGAAAAGGGCACGATCACGACGGTGCGCGGCCCCGCCCATCACGCAGTGCGCAACACGGGCGACGAGCCCCTGGTCGTGTTTGTGATCACCACCTTCGAGCCGTAGGGGCGGCGGAGAGAACGGGCGCCCGGCCGGCAAACCGAAAGGAGGGGCGAGGGCGCGAGTCCCTCGGCCCTTCACGACGGGGCGGCGCCTTCGCGGGGATCGGTCTGGATGCGCTCGGCACGGCCCACGGCCCCTTCGTGGGGGCCGGTCGTGGCGACGACGCGGACCCGGTCGCCGTCGGTCTCCACACGCCACGTTTCCGCCTCGTCGTCGCGGGCGCCCTCGTCTTTCAGGAGGAGGGTGCACGCCGGACCCGCGCCGTCCCGAATCTCCAGGATCGGATGGCGGGCCAAGTGCCGCTGCGTGCCGTCCACCTTGACGACATCCCAGCTGTCTTGCGAGGCCGCGTAATAGGTGGGGACCGAGGGCGCCGCTCCGTCGTAGCGACGCACGCGCCAGTAGCCGACCCACGGCGGGGCGTCTGCATCAGAGGAGGCGTCGTCGTGCGGGGGCATGGGCAGGAGGGGACGGGGAGCAAAAGAGACGGGACGTACTGGTACCGCAACCGACAGACGGATGTTTGCGGGCGGGGCCTCCGGGCGCCGGGGCGCGGCCCGCGATCGTAGGCGAATGTGTTGGGATTTCGTGAATCGCCGGGCGGGATCCTTGCGATTCTGCGATGTAAAGGATTACATGCGGGGTGTAAACGATTACACCGTCGTACGCTTTCGTTTCATCGTTCGTTGGTAGCGGTTCCATCATGGACGCGACCATCCAAGACGTAGCCGATCGGGCCGACGTCTCCGTCGCCACGGTGTCCCGTGTGCTGAACGGGAGTGACCGCGTGCGGGAGTCGACGAAGGAGGAGGTCGTGAAGGCCGCCCGGGCACTCGGGTACCATCCGAACGAGACGGCGCGCAACCTGCGGGCCCAGGAAACCCGGATGGTCGGCGTGCTGCTCCCGAACATGCACGGGGAGTTCTTTGCGCAGGTCACGCGGGGGCTCGACCGGAAGGCGCGGGCCAGCGGGCACCACCTGATGGTCTCGAACTCGCACACGCAGGAGGACGAGGCGAAGGCCGTCATTCAGTCGCTCCTCGGCCGCGTCGACGGACTGATCCTGCTGTGGCCGCGGCTCAGCCACGATTTCCTCGACGACCTCGTGCCGGACAGCCTCCCGGTCGTGCTCCTCAACACGGACCGCAGCGGCCCGCGCTTCGAAACGCTGGCCTTCGACAACCACGACGGGGCCTACGCGGCGGTCGAGCACCTGGCCGAGCACGGGCACGAGCGCGTCGCCCTCCTCACCGGCGGGCCGCAGAACTACGACGCCCGGGAGCGCCGGAGCGGGTACCGGGCCGCCGTGTCCGACTACGGGCTCGACGCGGACCCGTCCCTCGAGCTGGAGGGCGACTTCACCCGCGAGGCGGGGCGCGCCGCGGTGGAGCAGGTCCGGTCCCTCACCCCGCGCCCCACGGCCCTCTTTGCGTCCAACGATTCCATGGCGCTGGGGGTCCTCCGCGGCCTCCACGAGGCGGGGCTGGAGGCGCCGGACGACCTGGCCGTCGTCGGGTTCGACGACATCCCGATGGCCCACTACGTGGCCCCGTCCCTGACGACCGTCCACGCCCCCATGCAGGAGCTGGGCGAACGCGCCATGGAGCGGCTCCTCGCCCTCGTGCAGGACGACGCGTCGCCCGCCCACCAGACGCTGCACACCCGCCTCGTCCGGCGCGAGTCCTGCGGCTGCTCCCCCGAGCCGTAGCCGCGCCGGCCCCGACGGCCCGCCCGCCCATCGTGTTCTTTTTCCGAAACCCCCACCCGGTCCCATGAGCGGTCCCCGATGTACGTTTGCCTTCCTCCTTTTCGCGTGTGTCTCCCTCGTTGCGCTTCCGCAGGCCCAGGCCCAGGCGACCGGCGCCGTCACCGGCACGGTGGTCGACGAGGAGGGCAGCCCGCTGCCCGGCGCGAACGTCACGATTGCCGGCACCCAGCAGGGCACCAGCACCAATGCCGACGGGCAGTACACGCTCGAGAGGCTGGACGCGGGCGACTACACGCTTCGAGCCTCGTTCGTCGGGTATCGGCCCCAGGAAGAAGAGGTCACCGTGGCGGCCGGGGAGACGGTGGAGATGAAGTTTGTCCTCTCCGCGGACGTGGCCCAGCTCGACGAGATGGTCGTGGTCGGGTACGGCGAGCAGGAGCGCGAGGACCTCACCGGGTCGATCTCAAGCGTGGAGGGCGAGAGCATCAGCAAGGTGACCACCTCCTCGGTCTCCCAGGCCCTGCAGGGCAAGGTGTCCGGCGTGCAGGTGACGCCCAGCTCCGGGGCGCCCGGCGCGGGGGCGCAGATCCGGATTCGGGGCGTGGGCACCCTCAATAACACCTCGCCCCTCTACGTGGTGGACGGGATGCTGACGAACGACATCTCGTTTCTCAACTCCGGCGACATCGAGTCCGTCGAGGTGCTCAAGGACGCCTCGGCGACGGCGATTTACGGCTCGCGGGGCGCCAACGGCGTCATCATCATTACCACGAAGAAGGGGCAGGCGGGCGAAGGCACGACCTTCAGCGCCGATGTGTCCCACGGATGGCAGGAGGTCATGAGCCCGATTGACCTGACGAACGCCCGGCAGTACGCCACGCTGGCGAACGAGCTGCGGGAGAATCAGGGCCAGTCGCCGGCCTTCGACACCCCCGACCAGTTTGGGGAGGGCACCGACTGGCAGGAGCAGGTCTACCGCACGGCCCCGACCCAGGACGTGCAGGTGTCCGCCCGGGGCGGGACCGAGGACGTCACGTACAACTTTAGCGGCAACTTCCTTCGGGAAGACGGCACCCTGGAGAAGTCGGATTTCCAGCGGGCGTCCTTCCGGACCAACAACACGTACCAGCTGACCGAGGACGTTGAGCTCGGGCACAACCTGGCCTTTACGTACCGCACGGGCACGAACGGGCCCGGCGTGGTGGGATCCGCCTACCGGGCCGACCCCACGGTGCCGCCCCGCAACGAAGACGGCGAGTTTAGCGACGCCGGCGCGCGGGCGTCGGCCGGCAACCCGGCGGCCACGATTTTCTACACCCGCAACACGTACTCCGGCCGGCGCTTCGTCGGCAATCTGTACGGCGAGTACTCCTTCCTCGACCACTTCACGTTCGAGTCGAGCCTGGGGCTGGACCTCGACAACCAGGAGACGCGCACCTTCAACCCCGAATTTGCGGTGTCCTCGGCCCAGCGCAACGACCAGAGCTCCGTGTCGGTCAACACGGTGGAGGAGAACAGTTGGCTCTGGGAAAACACCCTGAGCTACAGCCAGACCATCGACGACCACTCGATTGACGTGGTGGCGGGCGTCACGGCCCAGGAGTTCAAGAACGAGACCCTGGGCGGCAGCCGCGTCAACGTGATCGGGGAGGACGAAAGCCTGTGGTACCTGAGCGCCGGGCAGGAGGACGGCCAGACCAACGTGAATACGGCCTTCGACTGGAGCATGCTCTCGGGGCTCATGCGGGCCAACTACGCGTACCAGGACCGCTACCTGGTCACCGCCTCCCTGCGGGCGGACGGCTCCTCGCGCTTCGGGGAGGACAACCGCTACGGCTACTTCCCGTCGGTCGCGCTCGGGTGGCGCCTCTCCGAGGAGGCCTTTCTGGAGGACGTGGACGTGATTAGCAACCTGAAGCTGCGCGGCAGCTGGGGCAAGATCGGCAACGACAAGATCAACGCCTACCCCAGCGTGGCGAGCGTGACCACGAACCTGAACGCCGTCTTCGGACAGCAGGAGAGCCTGGCGTTCGGGGCGACGCTCACCGAGCTGGCCAACCCGCAGATCCAGTGGGAGGAGACGACCCAGAGCAACATCGGGCTCAACCTGGGCCTCTTCGACGGGCAGCTCACAGCCGAGATGGACTACTACAACCGAACGACGAGCGGCATTCTCGTGCGCGTCCCGATTCCGGACTACGTGGGCGTCGGCACCCAGCCGTTCGTCAATGCCGCCGAGGTCGTCAACTCGGGCCTGGAGGCGCAGGTAACCCTCTCGCAGAGCCACGGCGACTTCTCGTATCAGGTGAGCGTGAACGGGGCCACCACCAACAACGAGGTGCAGTCCCTCGGCTCCGGCAAGGAGGAAATCTTTGGCGGCGGCCTGGCCAATGAGATTGCCTTTACGACCAAGACGGAGCCGGGGCGGGCCATCGGCTCGTTCTACGGCTACAAGGTGAACGGCATTTACCAGACGCAGGAGGAGATTGAAAACGCGGCCTCCATGCCGGGCGTCGAGCCGGGCGACCTGAACTTTGCCGACGTGGACGGCGACGGCGACATCGACGGCGACGACCGCACCTACATCGGCTCCCCGATCCCGGACCTCACCTACGGCCTCAACCTGAGCGCGAGCTACAAGGGGGTTGACGTCTCGGCCACGATCAACGGAGAGATGGGCGCGCAGATTTTCAACGCCAAGAAGTCCGAGCGCTTCGGCATCGAGAACTTCGAGACGTCGTACCTCGACCGCTGGACGGGGCCGGGCAGCACCAACTCCGAGCCCCGCATCGGCAACCCGGGCCACAACTGGTTCACCGCGTCCGAGTGGCTGGTGGAGGATGCCGACTACCTCAAGCTCCGCAACGTGCAGGTGGGCTACACGCTGCCCGAGAGCGTGAGCCAGTCGCTCAACCTGGACAACCTCCGCCTCTACGCCAACGGGACGAATCTGGTCACCTTCACCGGGTACAGCGGGTACACGCCCGAAATTAGCGGCTCCTCGGTGATCTCCAGCTCCATCGACGACGGCATTTACCCGATCGCCCGCTCGTTCACGATGGGCATCGACATGACGTTCTAGGATCGCGCCCTCGGCCCCCGCACACTCCCTCCGATCAAATCAGGGTACACCCATGCGTTGCTCCCTCCCCTTTTCGCGTCGCCTCGGCGTTCTCGCCCTCGCCCTCGTCCTTGCCGGCGGCCTTGCGCTCTCCGGCTGCGACTTCCTCGAGAAGTCGCCAAAGGGCGAGTTGACCTCCGACAACTTCTTCGAGGACCAGCAGAGTGCCGTTCAGGCCACCAACGCCACCTACAGCGTGCTCCGCGACTGGCAGGTGCACGTGTTCTCGTGGCTCGGCGTGACCGAGATCGCGTCCGACGACGCCACGAAGGGCAGTACGCCCTCCGACGCCAGCTTCCTCCTGGAGCTGCAAAACAAGACGTTTGGCCCGACCAACGGGGCGTTCGGCGGCACGTGGGCCGGCTACTACACCGGCGTGTACCGGGCAAACGTGGCGATCCAGAACATTCCCTCGGTCGACATGGAGGCGGGCCTTCAGGAGCGGCTCATGGGCGAAAACAAGTTCCTGCGGGCGTACTACTACTTCTTCCTCGTGCGGGCCTACGGCGGCGTGCCGAAGATTACGGCGCCCCTGAAGTCGGACGAGTTTGAGCAGCCGCGGGCGCCGCGCGACTCCATCTACGCCCTGATTGAGCGGGACCTCACCGACGCCATCGACGCGCTCCCGCCCCGCTCGGCCTACGGAGGGAGCGAGACGGGCCGGGCCACGCAGGGCGCCGCCGAGGGCCTGCTGGCCAAGGTGCACCTCTTTCAGGAGGAGTACGACGAGGCCCTCGCCCACGCCGAGAATGTGATTGCGTCGAACGAGTACAGCCTCCTCGACGACTACTGGACGATCTTCCGGCCGGAGGGCGAGCACTCCTCCGGGTCGCTGTTCGAGGTGGGCGCCGTGGCGCGCGAGTCCGGGGCGGAGGGCTCCAGCCAGTACGCCCAGGTGCAGGGCGTGCGGGGCAGTGCCAACAACGGCTGGGGCTTCAACCAGCCGTCGCCCGACCTGGAGGCGTCCTACGAGCCGGGCGACCCGCGCCACCAGGCCACCATCCTGCACCCCTGGGAGACGCTGCCCGACGGCTCGGGCGTCGTGGCGGAGGTGAACCCGAACATGACGAACCAGCGGTACAACGAGAAGGTGCAGCCGGCGGTGGACGCCCCGGGCGGCTCGGGCAATAACACCGTGAACATCCGCCGCCTGCGCTACGCCGACGTGCTCCTGATTGCGGCCGAGGCGGCGTACGAGACGGGCGACGAGGCCACGGCCCGCCAGTACCTGAACGACGTCCGGGAGCGGGCGCGGGAGGGCCGCTCGGTGACGCTGGGCCTGCAGCCCGAGACCATGTCGGAGCCGCTGGCCGAAACCCTCGGCCTGGCCGGCAGCGCGCCCCACGTCTTCGTCCGGTACGCGGACGAGGAGGGCCCGGCGGGGCAGGCCGGGGTGCGCAGCTTTGCCTACTCGGAGGAGCCTGTCCTCGTCGACACCCTCGACGTGCTGGAGTCGGTCGACGGGACCGAAGTCACCACCCGCGAGGAGTACCGCACGGCGCTCCAGGGCGTCTCGGCGGGCGAGGCGGTGCCGGTGGACATTACGCGCGTCCAGCAGGAGGAGAGCGGCGGCAGCATCACGACCACCACCCAGCCGATGTCGATGACCGTCCCGGCCGAGGAGTTGCTTCCGGACGTGACGGCCGGCGGGCAGGCCCTCCTGGAGGCCATCTGGGCCGAGCGCCGCGCCGAGCTGGCGATGGAGCAGCACCGCTACTTCGACCTCATCCGGCAGGGCCGCGCCGCGGAGGCGCTGGACGGCTTCGAGTCGAAGCACACGGTCTACCCGATCCCGCAGAGCGAGATTGACCTGAGCGGCGGCGTCATGGACCAGAACGACGGATACTAGGCCGAGGGCCTCGGGTCCCCCGGCCCCTTTCTCTCGGCGCCCGCGCCCCCGTCTGGGGCCGGGCCCGGGACGCTTTCAACGGACCCCCACCAGAGACCGGGCGAGTGCGCCCACTCATTCACACCCGCGGTGACTTCCATGACGCGCCCTGCTCTTTTTCTGCTCGCCTGCCTGGGGACCCTCGGCCTGCTCACGGCCTGTTCGTCGGACCCGGGCGCCACGGCCGACGCGCCGCCCGCCGACACGACGGTCGCGACCGGGCCGTTCCTCGACACCGTGCAGGCCCGCACGTTCGACTTCTTCTGGGAGACGACAAACGCCGACAACGGGCTGGCGCCCGACCGGTGGCCCGACCCGCCGTTCGCCAGCGTGGCGGCCGTCGGCTACGCCCTCACGGCCTACCCGATCGGCGTGGAGCGCGGCTACATCACCCGCGAGCAGGCCCGCGAGCGCACCCTCCGGACGCTCGAGTTCTTCTGGGAGGCCCCCCAGGGCGCCGCGGCGAACGGCATGACGGGCCGCTGGGGCTTTTTCTACCACTTCGTCGACCTGGAGACCGGCGAGCGGCACCAGCAGACGGAGCTCTCCACGATCGACACGGCGCTCTTCCTCATGGGCGCCCTCACGGCCCGGCAGTACTTCGACGGCAGCGGCGAAACGGAGGCCCAGATCCGGGCGCTGGCCGACTCGCTCTACCGGCGCGTGGAGTGGGACCGCATGCAGCTGCCCGACGGCACCATCAGCATGGGGTGGACCCCCCAGGAGGGCCGCTTCGACTACGGCTACGAGGGCTACGACGAGGCGATGCTGCTCTACGTGCTGGGGCTCGGCTCGCCCACCCACCCGGTGGACGCGGAGGGGTGGCCCGCCTTCACGAGCACGTACGACTGGGCGTCGTTCTACGGCTACGAGCACGTCAACTTCGCCCCGCTCTTTGGGCACCAGTACTCCCACATCTGGATCGACTTCCGCGAGATCCAGGACCCCTACATGCGCGAGAAGGGGATCGACTACTTCGAAAACTCGCGCCGCGCCACCCTCGCCCAGCGGGCCTACGCGATGGACAACCCCCACGCGTTTGCCGGCTACGGCGAAACCATCTGGGGCCTCACCGCCTCCGACGGCCCGGGCAACACCACCGTCACGGTGAACGGGCAGGAGCGGGAGTTTCGGGGCTACTGGGCCCGCGGCGCGGCGCAGGGCGACATCCGCGACGACGGCACCCTCGCCCCCACGGCCGTGGGCGGCTCCGTGCCCTTCGCCCCCGACACCACGATCGCCGCGCTCAAAGAGATGCGATCCCGCTACGGCGACCGCCTCTTCGGGGAATACGGCTTCTACGACGCCTTCAACCCAACGTACAGCCTCGACGAACCCCCGCCCGACGGCGGCCAGACGACGCCCCAGGGCTGGTTCGAAACCGAATACCTCGGCATCGACCAGGGGCCCATCCTCACGATGATCGAGAACCACCGCACGGGCCTCATCTGGTCGCTCATGCGCGAGAACCCGTACGTGGTCCGCGGCCTCTGCCGCGCCGACTTCGCCGGCGGCTGGATCGAGGGCCGGTGCGAATAAACGCCCCGACCCGCCCGCCGTCGCCCCGAACGTGATGCCGCGCCCCGGCGCCGCCCTTCGACCGGCTGGAGGCCGAGGACGCCCTGCAGATCCCGCTCCGCCGCGGCGACTGGCAGGCCGACGAGCGGCTGCGGGACGAGTAGCCCCGCCTACGCCGGTTCCAGGATCTCTCTCACCACCGCCCGTGCCCATGCCCGCTTCGTCGTCCGCGTTTGATCCAAGCCGCCGCCAGTTTTTGCGCCGGATGGCCGGCACCGGCGCGGCCCTCAGCCTGCCGTTCACCCTGGGCAGCGCGTCCGCGTCGGCCGAGGCGGTGCGCATTGAGGGGCGGGTGGGGGCCCGCGGCGAGGGCGTCGGCGGCGTCCCGGTCACCGACGGGCGCCGCATCGTGGACACGGCGGCGGACGGCACGTTCACGCTCCGCTCCAGCACGCGCCAGCCGTTCGTCTACCTCTCGGTCCCGTCCGGCTACCGCCTGCCGACGCGCCCGACGGGCACGGCCCGGTTCTACCGCCCCATCGTGCCCGCCGACGACGGCCCGATGGAGGTTCAGTTCGACCTGGAGCCGCTCCCCCGCTCCGACGAGCAGCACGCGTTCGTCTTTCTGGCCGACCCGCAAACGCAGACCGAGGCCGACATGGAGCAGTTTCGGGCCGGGGTCGTGCCGGCCGTGCGGGACGCCATTGACGACCTGGGCGACCGGCCCGTCTTTGGCGTCACCGGGGGCGACATTACGTTCGACAGCCCCGAGCTCTACCCACAGTACGAGGCCGCCGTCCGGCGCATGGGCGTGCCCTTTCTGCAGGTGCTGGGCAACCACGACATGGACTACGGCGCGCCCACCGACGACCGCTCCGCCGCCACGTACCGCGAGCAGTTCGGCCCCACCTACTACTCGTTCGACCGCGGGGCCGTGCACTACGTGGTGCTCGACGACGTCTTCTGGAACCAGAACGAGTACTTCGGCTACGTCGACGACGCGCAGCTGGCCTGGCTGGCGGCCGACCTGGAGCGGGTGGCGGCGGGGCGGCCCGTGGTCGTCTTCCAGCACATCCCGGCCTACTCGACCCTCTCAATTCGGGAGGGCGACCCCCGCCCGGAAATCACAGAGTCGGTCACGAACCGGTCGGCCCTGTACGACCTGCTGGCGGACTACGACGCCCACCTCCTGTCGGGCCACACCCATGAGCACGAACACGTTCTGCGGAAGGGCGTCCACGAGCACATCCACGGGGCCGCCTGCGGGGCGTGGTGGACCGCCGACCTCTGCATGGACGGAACGCCTCGCGGCTTTGGGGTTTACGAGGTGGACGGCACCGACCTGCGGTGGCGCTACCAGGCCGCCGGGCACGACGCCGATCACCAGATCCGCGTCTTTGGGCGCGGGGCTGACGAGACGGCCCCCGACGAGTTTGGGGCCAACGTGTGGGACTGGGACCCCGAGTGGACCGTGACGTGGGTCGAGGACGGGGTGCGGCGCGGGCGCATGGCCCGCCGCGTGGGCCGCGACCCGCGGGCCGTCGACTTGTTCGAGGGCGACCGGCCCGACCGCTTTTCCTGGATCGAGCCGGCGCGCACCGGGCACCTCTTCTACGCCCCCGTCGCGCTCGACCACGGGCGCCTCCGCGTGGAGGCCACCGACCGCTTCGGCCGCACCCACTCCGCCGCTCTAGACGCCCCCGCCGACGCCGCCGACCACTAACCCCCCGAGCAAAACCGACCGCCCGTTGGGCCCCCCCGACCCCGTTGCCCTGAACGCAATCCAGAGCCGATCCGACGACCGGAGGGATGCTCCCCCCGGTGGGATGGGCTCCGTCCAGCGGGGCGCGACGCACGCGGCCGGTGGGTCCGCGCTTCGCACGCCTCTCGTCCTTCACACGCCTCTCGTCCTTTGTACCCACCCGTTTCCTTGCCGATCCCCCGTATGCGTTTGCCGATCTCGCTTCTGTCCCGTCGCCGTCCGCTGCGTGCCCTGGGGGCCGCGCTCCTGCTCACGGTCGCCCTGGGCGCCGCCCCCCACGCCGCCGCCCAGCCGGCCGAGTCGTCCCGGGCCGTCGCCCTCGCCGAGGCGGTGGACGGCCGCACCGCGTTTGTCGACTCGCTCCTCTCGCTCATGACGCTGGAGGAGAAGCTCGGCCAGCTGGCCCAGTACCCCAGCCAGTGGAGCGACACCGGCCCCAGCGTGCCCGCCGGGCGCCAGGAAGACGTGCGGGCCGGGCGCGTCGGGTCCTTCCTGAGCCTCTACGGGGCCGAGGCCACGCGGGAGATGCAGGAGATCGCCGTCGAGGAGTCGCGCCTCGGCATTCCGCTCCTCTTCGCCTACGACGTGGTGCACGGCTACCGCACAATCTTTCCGATCCCGCTGGGCGAGGCGAGCAGCTTCAACGCCGATCTCGCCCGGCGCACGGCCCGGGCCGCCACGCGCGAGGCCACGGCCGGCGGCGTGCACTGGACCTTCGCCCCGATGGTCGACCTCAGCCGCGAGCCGCGCTGGGGCCGCGTCATGGAGGGCGAGGGCGAGGACCCCTACCTGAACAGCGTCCTGGCACGGGCCCGGGTGAAAGGCTTTCAGTCGGAGGCCCTGGCCGCCGACACGACCGTGATGGCCACGGCCAAGCACTTCGTGGGCTACGGCGCCCCGCAGGCCGGGCGCGACTACCACACGGTCGACGTCTCCGAGCGCACGCTGCACGAGATTTTCCTGCCCCCCTTCCACGCGGCCCTTGACGCGGGCGCCCGGAGCGTGATGCCCGGCTTTAACGAAATCGGCGGCGTCCCCATGCACGCCCACGACGGCCTGATCGACGGGCTCCTGCGCACCGACTGGGGCTGGGACGGCGTCGTCGTGAGCGACTACACCGCCGTCTGGGAGCTGCGGCAGCACGGCATCGCGGGCTCGGACCGCGCGGCCGGCGTGCAGGCCCTGGAGGCCGGCGTCGACGTCGACATGGTGAGCGGCATCTACGGCGACACGCTCGACACCGCCGTGCGCAGCGGGGCGCTCTACGAGGAAGAAGTGAACGAGGCCGTCCGCCGCGTCCTGCGCGCCAAGTGGGACCTCGGGCTCTTTGCGGACCCGTACCGCTACGGGAGCGAGGCGCGGGAGGACGAGGTGATCCTCTCGGACCGCCACCGCGACCTGGCCCGCACCGCGGCCCACCAGTCGATGGTCCTGCTCAAAAACGAAAACGACGTGCTGCCGCTCGGCGACGACGTCGGGTCGGTGGCCGTGATCGGGCCCCTGGCCGACGACGACCGGACCATCCTGGGCGAGTGGGCCGCCTCCGGGCGGGCCGAGGACGCCGTCTCGCTCCTGGAGGGGCTCCGCGCGCGCGACGTGGACGTGGAGTACGTGCCCGGCCTGCCCGACGTCACGAGCACGGACACGTCGGCCGTGTCCGACGCCGTGGCCGCCGCCCGGGACGCCGACGCGGCCGTCCTGGTGCTGGGCGAGGAGTACAACATGAGCGGCGAGGCCGCCAGCCGCACCTCCATCGAGCTGCCGGGCGCGCAGCCGGCGCTGGCCGAGGCCGTGGCCGCGTCGGGCACGCCCACCGCCGCCGTCCTCCTGAACGGCCGCCCCCTCGCGCTGTCGGGGCTCGACGCCGCGGTGCCCGCCATCCTGGAGGCGTGGTACCCGGGCACCGAGGCCGGGCCCGCCGTGGCCGACGTCCTCTTTGGCGACGTATCCCCGAGCGGCAAGCTGCCGATGACCTTCCCCCGCACGACCGGCCAGATCCCCATCTTCTACAACGAGAAAAACACGGGCCGCCCGCCGGTGAAGGGCCAGGACTACAAGTCGACCTACCTCGACACGCCGTGGACGCCGCTCTACCCGTTCGGGCACGGGCTCAGCTACACGACCTTCTCGTACAGTGCGCCCCGCGTGCACGCCGACTCGGTGACGGTCAACGACACGGTGCGCGTGGCGGTGGACCTCACCAACACGGGCGACCGGCGCGGGACGGAGGTCGCGCAGCTCTACGTGGAGGACTCGGTCGCCAGCGTCACGCCCCGCGTCAAAACCCTGCGGGACACCCGGCGGGTCACGCTGGCGCCGGGCGAGACGCGCACGGTGCGGTTTGCCCTCACCATGGACGACCTCGCCTTCTTCGGCCCGCGGATGCGGCGCATCGTGGAGCCGGGGCACTTTCGGGTGCACGTGGGCACGAGCTCGGCGGACGTGCAGACGACCACGTTCCGCCTCACGGGCCCGACGACCGAGGTGCCGCTTGAGTCGCTCCCCCGCTTCTAAAACGGAGGGCGCTATTGAACCGTCTCTGGTCCGTCCGGGAGGCGCCCTTCGTCCCCCAAGGCGTGATGGACTGCGCCCGTCGCTCCGCTCTTCCTCCATCCGACAATGACCGAGACCGCCCTGCTCGGCTGGGGCGGCTGACCCCTCCAAAATGACAAACCGGAGCGGAGTCCAACATACAAGGCGTTGAATCATCCCTGAACCAGACCAGCACGGTTCCCGGCTCCGATCGCGTGTGGGGGGCGGCGTGTTCAGATGCCCACGAGGCAGTAGAGCGGCCAAGGAGTGGACCTCGTGGTCCCAGTCAATGGTCAGCCCGGACGGGTCGGGGGCATCTCCGCCCCACGGGAGCCCGACCCCCAGGGAGTCCTCTAGGGGCTCTACGCATGGGAGTCGTGTCGCTTCCGGACGACCGATCGTCTGTGGAGGGCTCCGACAGGACGCCCGCATTGTCGTGAACGTCATTCGCGCAGGGCCGCGTCTTTGCCAAACGTGATGTTGAGGGGCTTCTCATCGCCTGCGGCGACCGGAGCTCGGGCTCCCCTTCCCCACTGCGAGGCGACAGTTTGACATCTGGCCTACTGGCCAATACTTATTCCCACAACTTGTTACAGATTATTCATTTATGTGTCGTTCGTGTTGAGAGTCCTGGTGCCAGGGCGTTGCGGGGGGCAGGTCCGTTCAGCGCCCTTGCCCTTTCTCGTCCTCCGACTGCATCAATGGTCTGTACGATATGTCCTTCTCTGATATATCCTCTACGGCGTTTCTCTCTGGTTCTAACCGGCAGACGGCGCCCGTTTTGGCCCTCGCCCTTCTCGTGGTCGCGTTTGGTGCGGTTGGCTGCGACAGTTCCGGGTCCGGGTCGTCCACAGAGACCGACGAAATGCTTGAGCCCGGAGGCATAGCCACGACCGAGTCGAATGCCCAACTAATTGCATCAAGCGGGGCGCTGTCGGACCCCGTCTCGGTGACCGGCCAGGAGGCCCCCAACCCGACGGGCGAGACGCCCTTCCCTGAAGGCGTAGAGGGCGCAGGAACGTTTCATCGAATTTCGGGAGATCGCTCGATTGATCTTGCGAGCCAGGCCCCGCCCCTCTATTACGCACTCCCCGTGCCGGACGACAGGGACAAATCACAGATTGCCCTTGGGGTGCGGGTCCCTCGGCGCTTCGTGTCGGAGCCGGACTCGACCACGCCTCCCTACGGCTGGGACACCCTGCAAGGCGCCTACGAGCCGGAGGAGGACGTGCTGGTTGTCCCGGCGCCGTTCCTCGTAGAAGAGGGCGTTGTGCTTACGGTGGTAGAAAGCGACTCCTACCAGACCCCCTCCATGGAAGGGACAGAAGGAGAGACGCTTCTGGAGAAGACGCAGAACTTCTTTGGTTCCAGCGACCCGGAGGCCCAGACATTCTCGCACGGAAACGGGTTCAAGGTGAAGTGCAAGGGCTTCAGCGGCAGCGGATGTGGAAGCAACGAGAAGGACTCGGTCCGTGCCTACCTGCAGGACGTCCACGACGAGTACGTTCCGGGCTTCCGCTCGCCGGACATCAAGACCCCTCTCTTCAGCGGCACGTACGTCTGGACGATCAAGAAACAAGGAACGGCCTGGTGCAAGGGAGACACGGCGGGAAAATACCTCTATCTGACAAATACCCCGATCACGTGCTACAACGGAAGTGGAGACCCCTCGGAGGGCACCACGCGGCACGAGTTCTTTCACGCCATTCAGTTCAATTATGCGCCGATCAGCTGGACAAAGTCGCAGTCGAACTGGATCATCGAGGGCACGGCAGAGATCACGGAGCCCTCGAGTTCGGGGGCGAGTGCGCCCGCCGTTCGCCCGAACCTGGGACTGACCGCAATCGACAAGTCCCTCAACAAATCGTCCTACAACGCACGGGACTTTTGGGTCTACCTCATTAATAGTCGCAATTCAACCCCGTCGGGGACCCTGGATCCACTCTTTCAGGCGCAGTCGAATGCTACCAACACGCCGAACGTGGACAAGGTGGATGCACTCTACTCGATGGCGGATTCCCACTGGGGGTGGGTTACAAACCAGGCCTTCGAGTCGCGGGTCACGGATGGGTTCACAGGAAAGGGCGCACTCAGCCCCAACTGTGTGGTCGACTCCTCCGTGGCGTCGCTCAAAAACATCAGCTACGACGCAGGGAAGCGAAACAGCCCCAAGACACGCACGATCGAGGTGGAGGAGCTTTCGGCCCAGATTGTCGGGGTGCAATTCCAAAACACCGGTTCGAACCGCGTATCGGCACAGGCGTCGGCCAGCACCTCCGCCTCCAACAGCTTCGCGAAGGCCTACTTTCGGCACGAGTCGCCCACGACGTCGTGTCGTGACCGCGGGGCCCAAAGCGCGTCCGCCCAGATCAGCGAGCCCCTACTGCCCGATTCGACGGCCGCCTACTCGACGACCACCTTCTATGTACTGATTTCCAACAGCAGGGCGGGCCAGAGCTCCACATTTGACGTGGAGGTCAGCCACGAGGACCAGCCCACAAAGTGAACGGCCCCGGGCACCCGGGGGGGGAACAGCGGCTCGGCAAAGGGCCGTGATCGTCTGGGGGGAGGACGTGTTGTCTGCGACCGCGTAGCAGGTGCAGGACCGGTCGTGGGACCTCTCCCGAAGACGCGGCCCGGCGCCGAGGGCGTCACACGTCGGAGGCGTCGTCCTCAATGGCTTCGCGGTCGGTGACGACGAGCACGGCCCCGCCGATGAGGAAGACGAGGCCGAGCAGGCGGGGCCACGAGAGGGCAATGGGCGACTGGCCGAGCCAGCCGAAGTGGTCGATCAGGGCCGAGCCGACCAGCTGAAAGGCCAGGAGGAGGACGGCGAACAGCGTCACGCCCGTGTGGCGCACCGCGTAGTTGCTGGCGGCCACCACCAGCACGCCCAGCACACCGCCGGACCAGTAGATCGGCGGCACCGCGAGGGCCGCCGCCATCGCGCCCGACCCGACGCCCGCCAGGAGCAGGCCCCCCACCGCCACGGCCCCCACGGCGTGGTTCACCAGCGAGCCGCGCAGGCTCCCCACGTGGTCGGACAGGGCGGCGTTGACGACGCGGGAGGCGACCGCCAGGAGGCCGTTGGCAAAGGCAAGGGCGAAAAACAGCATGGGAGGAACCGTAGCTAGCCCCAGTGCACGAGAAGGACGCCGGCGAAGGCGAGCAGAAGCCCCAGCACGCGACGGGGCGAGAGCCGCACGCGGACGAGTCCCCAGCGCCCCGACCGGTCGGCCACGCTCGAGAAAAAGAGGTCGCCCGCCACGAACAGACTCACGGCGAGGGCCGTGCCGAGGACGGGCACCGCCACGTTGGCCACCCACACCATGGCCACGCTCAACAGGCCGCCCGAGAACTCCCCCCACGGCCGCTCCGACAGCGTCTCCCAGAAGGACGGCCCGAGGTGGGGCAGCACGAGCAGGATCGCGAAGGCCGTGCCCACCAGGTGGACGAGGACAGTCGCCTCCACCTCGCCCACCCGCTCGCCGAGCGTGGCGTTGACGCGCACGATGACGCTGAGCAGCAGCCCGGCCCCCGCCCCGGCGAGCACCGACAGGAGGTAGTGGGGACGAGAGGCCGCCATGCGCGTGGAGGGGCTGGACGAAAAAGCAGAAACGGACCGCGACTCCGCCTCGGTGAAATCGCGGGCGCCCCTCGTGTTCTCCCCGGCGCAGAGGCGCGCCTCCGGCACCCCCCGCGGGACCGGCGCCGACCGGCGGGGCCCGAAACGGCCCGCGAGCGGGTGTGGACGGGATTGTGGATAACTTTTGCGGAGCCCGACGGGCGTCCCGAGCTGAGAACAATAACAGAGATCCCCCAGGGGTCTTCCCGGCTGGCTGCGGGCGCGAGGGCCGATGCCGTGATCTCCGTTATTGTTTCTCCGTGCGCCGCATTGTGTACACCCTGTGGATAAGTCGTGTGCGGGCGGCCGCGGGCGCCGATCGGGACCCGCGGAAAAGAGATGCCGTTATTGTTCAAAATGGCCTCCGGGCGGGGCCGGGCCGGAGGCAGGGGAGCGTCGGGCCGTTCGGCGGCGCCGCTACTCGTCCGCCGCCCGCAGGGCGCGCACCCGCTCCTTGATCTCGGCCACCTGCTGCTCCAGCGTCTCCTTGCGGTCGCGGAGGGCGGCGTTTTCCTCGCGGAGGCGCTCCACCTCGGCGGCGTCGTCGGACGCCCCGGCGGCCGTGCCGGTGGCCGACCGAAACGCCTTGTTTTTCTCGCTGCGCAGCGCGCGCTGGAGCTCGGCCCGCTCCTCCTCGACGCGCCGCAGCCGCACGGAGAGCCACCACCAGACGCCCCCGCCGCCGAGCAGCGCGCCGCCCAGGAGGCTGAGGGCGAGGCCCCCGAGTCCGCCCGCGGAGGAATCGGCGGGGGCGTCTGGTGGTGGCTCTCCGTGCGGCTGCGGCG
>NCRC01000012.1 GCA_002894685.1 Salinivenus lutea | reverse complement strand
GGAGGGACAAGAGGCGGGGGCGAACCCCATTGTTTTCACGCTTTTTCGCCCTCCACTCGTTCCTCCCTCCGCAGGTGGTCGAGCATGTCCTCCGTCATGGCGTCCAGGTCGTATTCGGGCGCCCAGTCCCAGTCGGCCCGGGCGGCCTGGTCGTTAAGAGAAGAGGGCCAGTTATCGGCGATGTCCTGGCGGGCGTCCGGCGCGTACTGGCAGGTGAAGGAGGGCACGTGCTCCTGGAGGCTGTCGGCCAGTTCTCGGGGCGTAAAGCTCAGGGCGCCGACGTTGTAGCTGTCGCGCACCGTGAGGGCGTCGCCGTCCGCATCCATCAGGGCGAGGGTGGCCCGCAGGGCGTCCGGCATGTACATCATGGGCAGGCGCGTGTCGGAACGCAAGAAGCAGGTGTAGTCGCGGCCCGCGGCGGCCTGTGCGCACATGTCGACGGCGTAGTCGGTGGTGCCGCCGCCCGGCTCCGTCTTGTAGCTCACGAGTCCGGGGTAGCGCAGGCTGCGGACGTCGACCCCGTAGCGGCGGTGGTAGTAGCGGCACAGCAGCTCGCCGGTGCGCTTTGTGACCCCGTACATCGTGGTCGGGTCGAGGACGGTCTGCTGCGGGGTCTGCTCCTTGGGCGTGGAGGGGCCGAACACCGCGATGGAGCTGGGCCAGAAGAGCCGGAGGTCGTGCGCACGGGCAAGGTCGAGCACGTGCTTCAGGCCCCCGGTGTTGACGTCCCAGGCGCGGTCGGGGTGCTGTTCGCCGGTGGCCGAGAGGAGGCTGGCCAGGTGGTAGATCGTGTCCACGTCGTACGTCGACACCGCCTCGGCCAGGACCGACCGGTCGCGCACGTCGCCCGTCACGAACGGCCCCGCTCCGGACTGTCCGTTCTGCGCCGTCGGCGGGTTGAGGTCGAGGCCCACCACCCGGTCGGCCCCGTGTCGTTCGCGGAGCGTGTCGACGAGTTCGCTTCCAATCTGGCCGTTGGCACCGGTGACCAGCGTGCGGGGCATGTGGGGGCGGGCGGTCGGTGAGGAGTCGGACGGAGAGCGCCATGGAAAACGACACCGTGTGTACGAGCCGCTTCCGTGCTCGTTCGGAACCGCTTCCAGCCCAAAACCCCTAGGCCGCGGCGGGTCGCGGAAGCGGTTTCATGGCACAGTTTTACGAATTGTACAAAATTATTTTGGTCGAACGGTTGAATCGCAAAACTTTGTGGCGTATCGTGGGGTGAGTCAAAAGAACACAGCCGACCGGATGGCATGGCGCACAGCATCGACGAAATCGACGCGAAGATCCTGGAGTTGCTTCAGCGCGACGGGCGGATGAAGCGCAGCGACGTCGCGGAGGAGGTGAACCTGTCCCTCTCCGCCGTCAGCGAACGGATGCGCAAGCTCGAAGCGCGCGGCGTGATTGAGGGCTACCGCGCCATCGTCGACGCCAAGCGCCTACACCTCGACATCACCGCGTTCATCCGCGTGTCCGTTGACGGATCGGAGCATTACGCCGACTTCGTGGACCGCGTCACGGGCATGGACGAGGTGCTTGAGCTCCACTCCATCACCGGATCCGGCTCGCACGTCATGAAGGTGCGCACCAAAAACACCACGACGCTGGAGCGCTTCCTCTCCGACATCCAGGCGATCCCCGGCGTCAGCAAAACGACCACGAGCATCACGCTCAGCACCTTTAAGGAGACGCGCGCCGTGCCGACCGAACCGATGGAGCTTTACGACTACGACGCCGACGACCGCAACTAAGCCCCACGACGGGGCCTGCATCACCACTCTCTCACACAACCCAGCGACCTCCACGCTCATGGCCACGAAGGACCACGTGCTCGATCGCATTGAGGAGGAAGACGTCGATTTCCTCCGCCTCCAGTTCACCGACATCTTGGGGACCGTCAAAAACGTCTCGATCCCCGCCCATCAGGCCGAGAAGGCCTTCGACGAGGGCATTTACTTCGATGGGTCCTCCATCGAGGGCTTCGTGCGCATCCAGGAATCGGACATGCGCCTCGACCCCGACCCCGACACCTTCGCCATTCTGCCGTGGCGGAGCCAACGAAGCGACGACACCGTATCGGCCCGCCTCATCTGCGACGTGATCAACACGACCACGGGCGAGGCCTTTGAGGGCGATCCGCGCTACGTTCTCCGCCGGGCCATCGACCGGGCCAACGACCTCGGCTTCGAGATGAACGCCGGCCCCGAGCCCGAATTTTTCGTCTTCGAGAAGGACGAGAACGGCAACGCTACGACCGAAACGCACGACGCGGGCGGCTACTTCGACCTCGCGCCGAAGGACCTCGCGCAGGAGATCCGCGCCGAAATCATCTACACGCTGGAGCGGATTGGCTTCGAGGTGGAGGCCAGTCACCACGAGGTGGCGCGCGGCCAGCACGAGATCGACTTTAAGTACGACGACGCGCTCACCACGGCCGACAACATTGCCACCTTCCGCTCGGTGGTGCGGGCCATTGCCGAGCTGCATGACGTGCACGCCACGTTCATGCCCAAGCCCATTGCGGGCATCAACGGGTCGGGCATGCACACCCACATCTCGCTGTTCGAGGATGGCGATAACGCCTTCCACGAGGACAGCGACGAGTTCGGCCTGAGCGACACGGCGTACCAGTTCCTCGGCGGCATCCTGGAGCACGCCCCGGCCCTCACGGCCATCTGCAACCCGACGGTCAACTCGTACAAGCGGCTCGTGCCCGGCTACGAGGCGCCCATCTACGTGGCGTGGAGCGACGTGAATCGCTCGGCCCTCGTGCGGAAGCCGGCCGCCCGCGGCCCGGCGGCGTCCCGCATCGAGCTCCGCTCGCCCGATCCGTCGTGCAACCCGTACCTCGCGCTGGCGACCATGCTGCACGCCGGCCTCGACGGCATCGAGCGCGGCCTGGAGGCGCCCGACCCGGTCCGCGAAAACATCTACGAGTTCACGGAGGCCGACCGGGAGGCCCGCGGCATCGAGACGCTGCCCACCACGCTGGGGCAGTCCATCGCGGCACTGGAGGCGGACGACGTGATCCTCGACGCGCTGGGCCCCCACATCAGTGAGAAGTTCGTGGAGGCCAAGACGCAGGAGTACACTGAATTCCTGGCGTCGGTCTCGCAGTGGGAGCTCGACCGCTACCTCGAGACGTTCTAGCAGAGGCCCATCGCACCTGGTGTTCCGACCGCCCGGCCGGTGTCTCTCTCTGAGACATCGGCCGGTTTTTTTGTTGGCAGGAGGCGGGCCGCATCCCCACTCGTCCCCCGAAACAGTGACGTGTGACATCAGATTCTCTGCATGTCCCAGCATCGATTCCGGAAAGCCACCGCAAATCGGTCATGGCCTCGCTCACGGCATCCGGCGATTCCTTGTCGACCGCCTCGAACGACCGCGTGTACCGGACGACGTGGGTCCTGCGCGGACTGGCAGTCGGGCTCCTCCTGTTCCTGGGAGTCGAGCTCGGAGGGGACGGAGTGTCCTGGACCTGGGGGGCTCTGACGAATCTCGTCTTGGCCGGCTCCGTAGTCCTGGGCGCGGTGCACCAGCTGGGGACCTCCATTCAGGTCTCCGACGAGGCAATTCGGAAAGTGATGCCGCTGTGGAGAGATCGCACGGTTCGCTTTGAGGACGTTCGTCGTCTCTACGTGCCGATGGTGCGGGTCGACAGCGGCGTTCGACTCTACACCGACCCCGACGGCTCCCCCGCCCTGACCCTGAACGCCCAGGCGTACGAGCGCTTCGACGACCTGCTCCAGGAGGTGGACCGCCGCCTGCCCGACGAGGCAACGGTGGACGACCCGGCGGACCGGCTGGCGGGGGCGGACGGCGTCGCCGAAACGGGCGGGTGAAGGGCGCATCAGATCGTGCGCCGTCTGCGGGGGAGGAACCGCGCCAGCGGCCCACGCGCCGGGCCCGGAATGTCTCGACCTTAGCTTGCCTGCGTATTTTGCCCCCACACCCTCCCGGCCGGTCCGATGCCCACTTTTTTACCCACGCTGGGGGTCGCCGCGCTGCTCCTGGCAGGAGCCCTGGTCGGAGGGCCGTCCGCCCTCGTTGACCGACCGTGGAGCGTCCCCCTCGGGGAGCACGTCGGGGCCGGGGCGCCCGCGGCGAGGGATCCCGTCGACCCCACCGCAACGGCCCCCGACACCGTCGCCGCCCGGACGTACGAGGCGGGGGCCGTCCTCTACGCCCGGACCGACGATGTCCCGGTCCGCGCCCGTCCGGCACCGGAGGCGGGAACGGTGGCCCTCGTGCGGACGACGGACCCACTCGTCTTCCTCGGCAGGTCGGAGGCGGGGGCCCTGTGGGTGCAGTTCCCGGGCGGACAGGGCTGAATCTACGCGCGGCGCGTGACGCGGGAATGGGAATAAGGAGGCGCGCCGAGCAAAAATGGCGAGCGTTTGAAGGGGACAGGAAGAGGGCCCGCGGCGCTGGCAATCGCGACGGGGGGACGCTACGTTGCAAGCGTCCGATACGCCCGTGTTATCGCCTGCCGTCCCCCGATGATCGACCGTTATACCCGCCCGCCGATGGCGGACCTTTGGAGCGAAGAGCAGAAGTTTCAATCCTGGCTCGACGTTGAGCTGGCCGCCTGTGCCGCGTGGAGCGAGATCGGCGCGATCCCGCCCGCGGACGTCGAGACGCTCTACGACAACGCCGACTTCGACGTCGACCGCATCAAAGAGATCGAGAAGGAGACGAAGCACGACGTGGTGGCCTTCACGCGGGCCGTCAGCGAGACGCTGGGCGAGGAGAAGAAGTGGGTCCACTACGGCCTCACCTCCACCGACGTGGTGGACACCGCCTACATGGTGCGCATCAAAAAGGCGAACGGCCTCATCCGCACCCAGCTCGACCGCATAATCGACGTGCTGGCGGAGAAGGCCCACGAGCACAAGCACACGCTCACCATGGGGCGGACGCACGGGGTCCACGCCGAGCCCACCACGTTCGGGCTCAAGCTGGCCCGCTTCTACGACGAGATGACGCGGCACAGGGAGCGCTTCGAGCGGGCGGCCGAAGAGATGCGGGTGGGCAAGCTCTCGGGCGCCGTGGGAACCTACGCCCACATTCCGCCCGAGGTGGAACGCTTCACGTGCGAGCGCCTCGGCCTCAAACCGGCCACGATCTCCACGCAGGTGCTCTCCCGCGACCGGCACGCGAACTACCTGAGCGTGATTGCGGGCATCGGCACCACCCTCGAAAAGATGGCCGTGGAGGTGCGGCACCTGCAGCGCAGTGAGGTGCGGGAGGCGGAGGAATCCTTCAGCGCCGGGCAGAAGGGGTCCTCGGCGATGCCGCACAAGCGCAACCCGGTCGGCTCGGAAAACATTACCGGCTGCGCGCGGCTCCTGCGCGGCTACATGAACAGCGAGTACGACAACGTGGCGCTCTGGCACGAGCGCGACATTAGCCACTCGTCGGTCGAGCGCGTGGTGCTGCCGGACGCGACGACGCTCCTGCACTACGCCCTCCGCCGCTTCAGCGGCATCATCGACAACCTCGTCGTCTACGAGGACACGATGCGCGAGAACATGGAGGAGACGTACGGCCTCTACAACAGCCAGCGCCTCATGTTGAAGCTGATCGACAAGGGCCTGAGCCGCGAGGACGCCTACGACCGCGTGCAACCCCTCGCCATGACGGCGTGGGAGGAGGAGCGTCCCTTCCAGGAGGTGGTGGCCGAGGCGGACGCCATCACCGAGGTGCTCTCGGACGAGGAGATTGAGGAGGCATTCGATCCGAGCTACCACGTCCGAAACGTCGACCTCATCTTCCAGCGTGTGGGGCTGGAGGAGTGATCCGGTCGGCCGCTGCGGGCGACGAGTCGGCAGACCGTTGGGGGAGCGGTTGCGAGGCCGGGGCTCAGCGCGCACCTTGAGGGCCCGTTCCGTCTCCATCCTCCGCGGAGAGGTGCTGTATGCTACGAGTTGTGCTCTACGTGCTCGCCGGCGTGTTCGTGCTGGCCGTTCTCGGCTACTTTACGGTGGCCGCCCCTATCGCCGACGCCCGGTTCAACGAGACGCCTCCCGACCCGCCCGAGCCGGTGTCCGACACGGCCCGAACGGTGCACGACGCCCTGATGGTGGCCGACCTCCACAACGACCTCCTCCTCTGGCCCCGCGATCCGTTGCGGCGCTACGACCGCGGCCACTCCGACGTGTCCCGCCTGCGCACGGGCGGCGTGGGGCTGCAGGTGTTTGCCGCCGTTACCCAGGTGCCTACCGGCCGCAGCTACGCCGGCACGTCCGCCGACGCGCTCGACCAGATCCCCTTCCTCGCCGCGGCCCAGCGCTGGCCCCTCCGCACCTGGACGAGCCGCCTCGAGCGCGCCCTTCATCAGGCGCGCAAGCTCCATCGGGCGACCGCGCAGGACGAGCGGCTTACCCTCCTCCGCACACAGGCGGACCTGGCGAACGCCCTCATGCGCCGCGCCGGCACCCCGGACCTGCTGGGCACGCTTCTGGCCGTGGAGGGGCTGCACGCCCTGGAGGGCGACGCCGCGAACGTCGACACGCTCGTGGAGGCCGGCTACCGCATGATGAGCCTCACCCACCTGCACGACAACGCCCTCGGGGGCTCCAACACCGGCCTCGAAAAGGGCGGGCTCACCGAGTTTGGCGAGGCGGTGCTCGACCGCCTGAACAAGCACCACGTCACGATCGATCTGGCCCACGCCTCCGAGGCCCTCATCGACGACGTGCTGGCCCGTACGGAGGAGCCGGTCGTCGTCTCGCACACCGGCGTGCGCGCCACCTGCGACAGCCCGCGCAACCTGAGCGATCGGCACATCAAAGCCATCGCGGCGCAGGGGGGCGTCGTCGGGGTGGGGGTGTGGGAACGGGCTGTCTGCGGCGACTCGCTGGCCGCCACCGCCCGCGCCATGCGGCACGTGGCGGACCTCGTGGGCGTGGAGCACGTGGCCCTCGGCACCGACTTCGACGGCACCGTGTCCGTCCCCGTCGACGCGGCGGACCTTCCCCATCTTACCGAGGCCCTTCTGGAAGAGGGCTTTGCGCCGAAAGAGATCCGCAAAATCATGGGCGACAACGTCGTGCGCGTTCTTCGTCGCACCCTTCCGGTGGGGAAAACATCCGGGTAGCACGCCCCGATGGTCGGGAACGTTGGCCCGAGCGGTGCCCGTTTAACACCCGTCGTGTAGATCTGGAACCAGATGGACGGTCTGGATCGACACCATGAGGGCATCGAACTGGGTGGCACGATGCGCTGGATGGTTCATTCTCGTCGTGGGGCTGGCGACGCTCCTGGTGGGCGGCCCGGCCCGGGCGCAGGCCCCGCCTCCCGTAACGGGGGTCGTTGTGGGCGATGAGGGGGAGCGTCCGGTGTCTGGGGCGACCGTCCGACTGCGCGGCGTGGACCCGTCCACTGTCCTGCGCACCACGCGCACGGACCGGGACGGCACCTTTCGGTTTGCGGAGGTGCGGCCTGGACGGTATACGATGGAGGTGCAGGTGCTGGGCTACGAGATGCACCAGCGGGCCATGATCATCGAGAGCGGGGAGCCGCGGAACGTGACGGTTCAGATGAAGCGGGCGGAGGCAAGCCTCGAGACGGTCGTGGCGTCGCCACTGCGCCGTCCGGACCGGGTGCTGGACGTGCCCGCGTCGGTGTCGGTGCTGGGGCCGGAATGGATTCGGCGCGAGGGCGGCACGTCGTCGGTGGAGGCGCTGCGGTCGGCCGTTGGGGTTGACGTGGCACAGACGGGGGTAGACCGTCGGCTGTTGTCGCTCCGCGGGTTCGGGGGCCCGTTCTCGGGCACCCCGTACGCCCTCGTGGAGGGGCGTCCGGCGGCCGCCCCGCTCCTGGGCACCAACGCCTTCGGCGCCGTGCCGACCCCGACGATTGACATGCGTCGCGTCGAGGTTACGCGCGGGCCCGGCACGCCGCTCTACGGGCCCGAGTCGAGTGGGGGCGTCGTGCACCTCGCGTCCCGCGACCCGTTCCGGGAGCCGGGGACGTCGGTCTCGGTGGGGGGCGGCAGCCGCTCGTTTGTCGACGCCCAGTTCCGCCAGGCGGGCGTGATCGGGGGCGCCGTAGGATACAAATTCACCGGGCAGTACGGCCAGGCGAACGAATGGGGGCTCGACCCCGACGACCCGAAAGACGCGGCGGAGATCCGTCGGTACTACACCTACGACCCCAACGAGGCCATTCCGGCGGGCCGGCCCACGGTGGATCGACAACTGCGCCGCGAAGACCGGTACCGCACCTACAACGCCAGCGGCCTGCTGCGCTACCGAATGGGCACGGAGACGACGCTGTCGCTTCGCGGCGGGTACGCCTCGCTTACAAGTCCGCTACAGACGGGGCTGGGCACCCTCCAGGCGGATGCGCTCCACTACGGCTACGGCCAGCTCCGGCTGGAACGCGGGACATTCGAGGCGCAGGTGGGCATCAACCGCAATCTGCCGCGGGGCGACACGTACCTCCTCCGCACCGGCGAATCGGTTGTGCAGGAGGGCACGAAGTGGACGGGGGCGGTGCAGTACGGGGGGCGGACGGACGTGCTGGAGACCCGCTTCCTTGTGGGCGGCGACTGGGAGGGGATCCGGCCGGGCGGGGCCTCCTCCACGTTGGCCCAGCAGTGGGGCGACGACGGGATTGGCCGGTACGGCACGTTTGTGCAGGCCACGAGCCGCCTCACGCCGCGCCTGTCGGTCACGCTGGGAACGCGGCTCGATTATAACGACGGGGTGGAGGAGGCGTCGATGGCGCCACGGGCGGCCCTGACCGTTGCGGTGGCCCCGAAGCACACCCTGCGGGCCAGCTACACCGGTGCCGTCTCGTACCCGGGCACCGACCCGCTTTTCGACGCGGATCGCTTTTCGGTGGATCCCACCGTGCGCACCACCGGACGGACCGTGGAGGTGGGGTACAAGGGCGCCGTGGCCGGCGACGTGCAGCTGACCGTAGATGCTTACTACGAGGAAAAAGCCGACGTTCTGACGCCGCGAACCGTATTCTCTCCTGTGCGCACCGTCCCGCACACCATTCGCTTCCCGGAACTCGAATATGGAGTGGCCGACCGGATCCGGTACGGCGGACTGGATGCGTCGCTGCGCGCACAGTTGGCGGGGCGCACGACGGCCTTTGCCAACGTATCGGCGGTGACGGACGATACGTTTGGGGAGGGGGCGGCCCGAGTGGCGTTGAACGCCCCCGCCTTCAAGGCAACGGGCGGGCTCGACGTGGGGGTGACGCCGGGCCTATCCGTCGGCGCGACGGCGCAGTACGTGGAGGGATTTCCGGTGCGGTGGGGGCCGTACGTGGGGGCCGTCGACCCCTACACGCGCCTCGACCTTCGGGCTGAATATGCTGTGCCGCAGGTGCCGGGCCTTCGAGTCGATGTATCCGCCAAAAACGTGCTCGGACCCCCACACCGCGAGTTCGTGGGAGCGCCGGAGCTGGGCCGCATGGTGGTCGGTCGGCTCACCTACGACCTGCCGTGAGCGCGGACGAACGCGGGGTGGGCACAGGGCAGGTGGCCGTCACCTCCGGTCGTCGTGCTCATTGTGAAGAACCAGTTTCACCCGCTCTTCGGCGTCAGCTGCGCCCCGTCTCGTTGCATCCGCGGCGGCTAAGTCGTAGTCTGGATTCTCCCACGTTTGTACCGTTCCATCGCGCCTGCTCTCGCGACCGCCCTGCGCGCCCATGTTTGGTGACTTCATTCCGCTTTTCGTCATGATTGCGCTGGCCATGGGGCTGGCGCTTACCCTCCTGGCCGCCGCCACGTACCTGGGGCCCGACCGGCCGAGCGGGACCAAGACGATGCCCTATGAGAGCGGAATGGACCCGGTGGGGAGCGCCCACGAACGGTACTCAATCAAGTTTTACCTCGTGGCGATGATCTTCATCGTCTTTGACGTGGAGGTTGTGTTTATGTGGCCGTGGGCCGCCAGCTTTCACTCCTTCATCGAGAGCGGGGCGGGGCTGGGCGTAACGGCGGTGGTCGGCCTTTTTGGGCTCATCTTGCTCGTGGGGCTCCTGTACGACATCCAGAAGGGCGGGCTCGATTTCGAGTAGCCTGAGGGCGTGCGGCACGGGGGCGCAACTGTGACGGTCGCGGTGTTTCTGCGAGGAGGTGAAACAGGGGCGCGAAGACCGGCATTTAACGCAGTGTCGGTGCGTCTTTCGGCGGTGCGCTCCGTCGCACGTGCTGCGTGAATGTCACCTTTTCCGATTCCGAATTTCCTGATAGACCGATGGCTGGATCCTCTTCGAGCAACGGACAGGGCTTTTTTACGACGCGGGTGGACGCCATTCTCAACTGGGCGCGCTCGAACTCCATGATGCCCATGCCGATGGGGCTGGCCTGTTGTGCCATCGAGATGATGGGGATGGCGGGGCCCAAGTACGACTCGGCCCGCTTCGGGAGTGAGGCGATGCGCTTCTCCCCCCGCCAGGCCGACCTCATGATTGTGGCCGGGTGGTGCTCCTACAAGATGAGCCACGCGATTCGTCGCGTCTGGGACCAGATGGGCGACCCCAAGTGGTGCATCGCCATGGGGGCGTGTGCCTCCACCGGGGGCATGCACCGCTGCTACGGCGTGGTGCAGGGCGTCGATAACTTTCTGCCGGTCGACGTCTACGTGTCCGGCTGCCCGCCCCGCCCCGAGGCCGTGCTCCACGGCCTGATGGACATTCAGGAAAAGGTCCGCAACGAGTACTCTGTGGTCCAGGACTACGCGGAGGGCCCGGCGGCCCAGCACGCGCCGATCATTCCGGAGAACAGCACCGGGTTCCCCGACCAGTTCGAGAAGCCGACCCTCTCCGACGTGACGGTGGAGGCCCCCTCGACCGCCGCGGAGGAGGACAGCGACGATTCGTCCGCTGAACCCGCCCTTGCGTAGGCCGTTTCGCGACCGCCCGCCCCGACCAACGTTCCGTCTCCATGAGTGACACGCCCGCCCCCTCCGGCGACAGCCAGGATCCGGAAGAGCTCCAGTTCCACTACACGTCGTCCGACGCACCGCGTCCCGAACAGGAAACCGAGAACGCCCACGCGAAGGACACCACCCGCATCCCGGATGTCATTGAGGCGCTCCGCAAGGAGTTTGGCGCATCGGTCCTGGAGGTGGAGCGATACGCCAACGAGGACACCGTCTACGTGGAGAAGGAGCGCATTCGCGAGATCTGCCGCTTCCTCAAAAACGAGCTCGACTTCGAGTATTTCGCGGACCTCGGGGGCATCGACAACTTCAAGGACGAGGACCGCTACGAGGTCTTCTACAACATCGTGAGCATGGAGCGGCAGAAGCGGATCCGCCTGAAGGTGCGCGTCGACGAGGAGGACATGCGCGTGCCGAGCGTGACGAAGATCTACCGCGCCGCTAACTGGAACGAGCGGGAGGCGTACGACATGTTCGGGTTCGAGTTTGTGGACCACCCGGACCCGCGCCGGATGTACATGCCGGAGGACTTCGACTACCATCCGCTCCGCAAGGAATTCCCGCAGCTGGGCGTGCCGGGCTCCCTTCCCCTGCCGCCCCAGACGCCCGATGGCGAACTCACGATGGACCCGTTCGCGGCCGCCCGCGGCTCCGAGCCGGTGAAGAGCTACGAAGAGCCCCCGGTCGAGCAGGACGACGACTAACGGTGGAACGCGGAAGCGTTCGACGGCTCGCGTTCACCCTTCTGACGCGCAAACGCACAGACTACTAGCATGGCCGAAAAACCACAGTTTCCGGGGCACGACCTTGGCGATCAGTTTCGGTTCTGGCCGAAGCACAACGAGGCGATCTACGAACGGCTGGAGAGCAAGCACACGTGGGTCGAAGAACAACAGCGTGCGGCGGGGGGCGACGGCGAACTTCCCCTCACGGAGGCGGAGGACGACCCGCTGGAGAACGAGATGATCCTGAACATGGGGCCGCAGCACCCGGCCACGCACGGGGTGCTGCGCTGCGTTCTGAAGATCGATGGAGAGACCGTCGAGAAGGCGGTCCTCGACATCGGGTACCTGCACCGCGGCATCGAGAAGCTCGCGGAGCACAAGACGTACCAGGAGTTCATGCCGTACACCGATCGCATGGACTACCTGTCGCCCTACTCCAACAACGTGGCGTGGTGCCTGGCGGTGGAGAAGCTGGCGGACATTGAGGTCCCGGATCGGGCGCAGTGGATTCGCATGATCATGAGCGAGCTCGCCCGCATCTCCTCCCACTGCCTGTGGCTCGGGACGGGGGCGATGGACGCGGGGGCCATGTCGGTCTTTCTGTGGACGTTCCAGGAGCGGGAGGAGATCTACGCCATCATGGACGAGGTGGCCGGGGCGCGGTTCACGGTCAGCCACAGCCGCATTGGCGGGGTGGCGTCGGACCTCTCGCCGCGCTCCATCGAAATGATTCGCGACTTCGTGGCGTCGTTTCCCGAGAAGGTGGACGGGTGGGAGTACCTGCTAAACCGCAATCGCATCTGGATGGAGCGCCTCAAGGACGTGGGGCGCATCACGAAGGAGGAGGCCATCGACCGCGGCCTCACCGGCCCCAGCCTGCGGGGCTCCGGCGTGCCCTACGACATCCGCCGGTTCGAGCCGTACCTCAAGTACGACGAGGTCGACTTCACCATCCCGGTGCGGGAGGAAGGGGACTCGCTGGCGCGGTACTACCTGCGCCTGGAGGAGATGCGGCAGAGCATCCGCATCATCGAGCAGTGCCTCGACCGCATGACGGAGGGCCCCATCCGCGCCGACGACGCCAAGGAGGCCTACCCGTCGAAAGAGGAGGTGTATTACTCCATGGAGGGCATGATTCACGACTTCATGTACACCGACGTGGGCACCGTGCCGCCGAAGGGCGCGCATTCGTACCACGCCATCGAGTCGCCCAAGGGCGAGCTCGGGTTCTACCTCACGTCGGACGGCACCGGGCGCCCGTGGCGCGTGCGCATCAACGCCCCTTCGTTCTCCAACCTGCAGGGACTCGAATACCTCTTGGAGGGCGACCTGGTGTCCGACGCCGTGATCAACATCTCGTCGATGGATCCGGTGATGGGCGAGTCCGACAAGTAGGGGCGACCGTGCGGGCGTGCAGCGGGAGGAGCGTCCCCCTGCGTCCGTGCTTCCATGCTTTCGAACATACATCCTCAGAGAATGAGTAGCTTTGACATCCAACGGCCCATCGTGGAGCTCCCGGATCAGAATCCGGATCCGGAATTTTCGGACGAGGAGCTCGTGTGGACGGACGCGGAAGAGGAAAAGATTGAGGCTTGGAAAGAGCAGTACCCCGAGGACCAGGCGGCGATCATGAAGGTGCTGTGGCTGGCGCAGGAGAAGTTCGGCTACCTGCCGCCGGAAGTGATCAAGTTCTGCGGGGAGACGCTCGACATGAGCTTCAGCCAGGCCTACGGCGTCGCCACCTTCTACCATCAGTACTACAAGGAGGAGAAGGGAACGTACGTGCTCGACGTCTGCACGTGCTTCAGTTGCCAGGTGTGCGGCGGCTACGACATCCTGCACTACCTGGAGGAGAAGCTGGGGGTGCACGCCGGAGAGACGACCGACGACGGCATGTTCACGGTGCAGGAGGCCGAGTGCCTGGGCTCGTGCGGCTCGGCCCCGATGATGGAGATTACCAACGGGGTGTACGTCCACAACCTCACCCCCGAGAAGATCGACGACCTCATTGAGAGCCTGCGGGCCGGGGAGGTGCCGTCGTTTACCTCGATGACCCTCCCGCAGGACGAAGAGGAACTGGGGGGCAACCGTCGGACCGACGTGGAGTCCACGGAGGCCTACCAGACGCAGCCCCGGGCCGAGCACATGGACTGAATTGTGATTCGTGAGGGGACCCTGCCACGTGCCGCTCCTCACGCCTCCGCCTCATCCGTCATTCGACACTCGCAACCGACACTGGAATATGGACGCGAACGGATCCCCTCAAAGCCCGGCCGGCGACTGGCGCTCGTACGAGCGCATGCTTCTGCCCCCGATCCAGGACCTCCACAAACTGGACGTGTACACGAAGCACGGGGGCTACGACCGGCTCCGCCGCGTCCTGGAGGACGACGACGTGGCGCCCGACGACATCACCAACGAGGTGAAGGCATCCGGCCTCACCGGCCGGGGCGGCGCCGGCTTCCCCACCGGCGTCAAGTGGACCTTTATGCCCGAGCCGGACGACCGCCCGCGCTTCCTGGGGGTGAACGGCGACGAAAGCGAGCCGGGGACCTTCAAGGACCGGCAGGTGATGGAGTACAACCCGCACCTCATGTTTGAGGGCATTCTGCTGGCGGGCTACGCGATGCACATCGACACGGCGTACGTCTACACCCGGGGAGAGTACACGGACTGGATTGCGCTCATGGCCGAGCAGCTCGAGAACGCCTACGAGGCCGGGTACGTGGGGGAGAACATCCTGGGCTCGGACTTCTCGATGGACATCGTTCTGCACAAGGGCGCCGGGGCCTACATCTGCGGCGAGGAAACAAGCCTCATGGAAAGCCTGGAGGGCAAGCGGGGCTACCCGCGCTACAAGCCGCCCTTCCCGGCGCAGAAGGGCATCTTTAGCTGCCCGACCACGATCAACAACGTGGAGACGCTGGCCCACGTCCCCCTCATCGTACAGGAGGGCGGCGATGCGTACTCGACCATCGGGGCGGAGGATATGCCGGGGGCGGCGCTCTACGGCATGTCCGGCCACGTGAAGCAGCCCGGCGTCTACGAGTACCCGACGGGCATGCTGCTGAGCGACCTGATCTACGATGTGTGCGGCGGCATGGCGCGCGGAGAGGACCTGAAGGCCGTGGTGCCCGGCGGCTCCTCTGTGCCGCCCATTCGGGCCGACCAGATTGACGGCCTCTCGATGAATGACGAGAGCCTCGGGGAAGTGGGCTCGCGGACCGGGACGTTTTGCCCGCTCGTGCTGGACGAAGAGACCGACATGGTCTCGTTCACCCGACGCGTGGCCCACTTTTATCAGGACGAGACCTGCGGCCAGTGCACGCCGTGCCGTGAGGGCACCGGCTGGCTGGAAAACATCCTGGCCCGCATCGACGAGGGCGAGGGCCGCATGCGCGACATCGACCTGATCCTCGAGCTCTGCGACAACATGGACGGGGGGCGCACCATCTGCGCCTTCGCCGACGGCGCCGTGGGCCCGATACGGGCCGCGGTCAAGCGCTTCCGCGACGAGTTCGAGGCGAAGTGCGAGGCGTCGGTCTATCCCGTGAGCACCGACGTGTCGGCCGGCCCCGACTCCGCAGTGGCGGCGACCGAGTAGCCCCACGGCCAAATCTCCAAAAAATGAGAGTCCTGCTTGCCAGTGCCGGGTCGGCCCTTCGCTGTGAAGGGGCAGCGCGCCCCCGACAGGCGCAATCGCCTGTTGTCCGCCACTGTCCCCGCGATTCGCAGTGGCACCAGCAGGATGAAACCGCCACTTCGGCACGAGGAAACCCCGTGAGTCCGCGTCTCGATCTGGAACCTCATCCGCTCGTGTAAGCTACACGACGCAGGCGGTCATCCGCCGTCCTTCGCTAAACTGATCCTTCGGACCGGGTCCGCCCGCGTCCCCAACTCGACTGCCGACCATGCCGATTGTCACGATCGACGGAACGACCTACGAGTACGAGGGCGACCAGAAGCTGCTGCAGTTCTGCCTGAACCAGGGGATTGAGCTGCCGCACTTCTGCTACCACCCCGCCATGTCCATCCCGGCCAACTGCCGGCAGTGCCTCGTAAAGGTGGGCATGCCGAAGAAGGATCGGGAGACGGGCGAGGTGGAGCTCGACGACGACGGGGACCCCGTCATCCAGTTCTTCCCGCAGCTGCAGGCCAGCTGCACGGTCGACCTGCAGGACGGCATGGTGGTGGAGACGCACCGCACCAGCGAAGAGGTGGAGGATGCCCAAACGGACAACCTGGAGTTCCTGCTGGCCAACCACCCGCTCGACTGCCCCATCTGCGACCAGGCCGGGCACTGCCCCCTCCAGATTCAGGCCTACAAGTACGGGCCCGAAGGCTCACGCTTCGAGTTTCGCAAGGTGCACAAGCCAAAGCGGGTGAAGCTGGGGCCGCGCGTGACGCTCGACGCCGAGCGCTGCATCAACTGCACGCGCTGCACGCGCTTTACCGACGAGATTTCGGGGAGCGGCCAGCTCTCCATTACGAACCGTGGCGTCAAGAACTACCCGATGACGGCGCCGGGCGAAGAGTTCGACGACCCGTACTCGATGAACACCATCGACATCTGCCCGGTCGGTGCGCTCACGTCCACCGATTTCCGCTTTAAGGCGCGGATCTGGGAGATGAGCTCCACGCCGTCGATCACGACGACGAACGCGACGGGCGCGAACTGTCACTACTGGGTGCGCGACAACCAGGTGCTGCGCATTACCCCGCGGCAGAACATGAAGGTGAACGAGTACTGGCTGCCGGACGAGGACCGGCTCGTCTACAACAAGTTCAACGACAACCGACCGGACGGCCCGCACATCCGCCGCGACGGCACCCTCGCCGGGGCCAACTGGCAGCAGGCGTTCGCCAAGGCCGCCGCCCTGCTCGGCAGTGCGGATCCCGAGCGCATCCTCTTCCTCGGCTCCGCCCAGGCGACCGTCGAGGACAATTACCTGCTGAAGCAGCTCGCCGACGCGGTGGGCGCCGACGCCCCGCGCTACATCCCGCACATCGAGCCGGGGGCGGGCGACGACTGGCTCATTACCGACGACAAGACGCCCAACGCGGAGGGGTGCGAGCGCCTCGGCATCCAGCCCATCGACGAGCAGCTGGTGGGCACCCGCCTCGCCGAAGGGGACTACGATCTGGTGTACGTGCTGGAGGACGACCCCGTCGGCTCGGGCCTCTGCTCGGCCGACGACCTGGCCGACACGGACGTGGTGCTCCACTACTACAACACGACGAACGAGACGCTGCCCCGCGCCACGGCGGCCCTCCCCGCCGCGATGGTGGTGGAGACCGTAGGCACCTACGTGAACCAGGACGGCCGCGCCCAGCGCGTGCGCCCCGCAAAGGAAATCCAGGGCGTGAACCGCACGCTCATGATGGAGATGGGCACCAACCGCGAGGACGAGCACGGCACGCCGTTCGACCGCTGGCACAACGACGAGAACCGCATCAACTGCAAGCCCAGCTGGGAAATACTGCCCGAGGTCGCGAAGAAGCTCGGGGAGGACCTGGACTATCCGAAGGGGCCGAAGCAGGTGATGGACGAGGTGCAGTCCACGCTCGAGGCCTTTGAGGGCGCCACCTACGACGCGATGGGACTGAAGGGCACGCAGCTGGAGGATGTGGAGGCGGGGGCGGAGGTATAACCGAATCAACAATGACATATCGGCGACAACATAAACAAACACTCCGCAGTAAATGATATAAAAATGAATATAATAAACAGAATAGAAATAAGCTATTTTAGGTCACTATACAAAATTGACCTTCGAGAGGTAAGCGACTTAAATATATTTTCCGGATCTAATGATGCAGGCAAGTCGAACGTACTTAAGTCACTAAACCTATTCTTCAATGGGTTTACAGATTGGTCCAAGAAAATAGATTTTTATAGTGATATAAATAAAACTCGCCTGAAAGAAGTAAGGAGTGAGTCAGTAAAAGGGAAGCAAATAATATGGATAGCAATAACCTTTGATACACCCGAGTCATACAATGGAAGCTTGCCAAATACTGTAAGAGTTAAAAAGAAATGGGATAGGTATGATGACGAGAGAATGGACACAAATATAGACACAAAAGCAAAGCATGGACTACTCCCAAGCTCAGAAAGCGTAGCTAATAGGTTCTTGTCTCGCTTTTTGAATAAGATAGAGTTCGAATATATTCCAGCTGTTCGGGATGAGGAGTTTAGAAGCCATCTTCTAAAAAGGCTCCAGAACTACATACTAAGAAACCAAGAAGATGGAGACAGCCTAGCGAAAACAGTTAGTGATTTGACAGATCATATCGATCCAAGAATAAATAGGCTACGTAGAGATTTTGAGAGAATTACAGGCATAGAGTCCAGCATATCTCCACCAGACGATATCACATCTCTGTTTCAGGCGTTCAACGTATCTACGAGACATAGGGATGACCACCACGTCCCACTAGAGCAGCGTGGTGATGGTATTCAGTCTCAGTATCTTTTGTCAGTGCTCCGACATATATGTTCAGGCGATAATAAATATCATATATGGGCATTTGAAGAACCGGAAAATTCACTGGAATATCGGCGGGTAAAAAATCTTGCCAGCGATCTAAAAGAAGATTGCGATGAGTCACAGATATTCATAACGACACATTCACCTGCTCTTATAAATATAGACGGTGAAAATACAAATCTAATAAGAGTTCATAAAGATGATAAAAATACTCAGTTATCTAGCGTTTTGGAAGGTGAACTTGAAAAAGATATTGGCATAGAGAAAATAAAGTCTGATACATACGAAGACTATAAAAGTAAAGTAGAGAAAATAGAGAATTTGGAAAATAAAATAGGAAGAATTGAGGCATCAAACAAAAATGAAATAATAACAGAGGGCAAAACGGATGCACAAATTTTGCAATTGGCTTTTAATGAATATAACGATTCAGATTTAGACTTAAAGTTTAGGGCTGTTGACCCAATCCCTGATGACAAAGATCAATCTGCCGGTGGGGCACACACTTTATTCATGTTCATCGAGACGGTTGATCCGTCAGACGAATGTAAAAAAGTAGCTATATTTGATAATGATGAGGAAGGACGAAAAAAATATAATAATTTGTCCGAAAACTTCGAAAAAATAGATGGCGATATAGAAGCAAAAAAACACCTCAACGAAAAAGCATATGCAATGCTATTGCCAAAGCCCAGCTTTAGACAAGAGGATGAAGGTGTGAATATAGAAAAAATGTTTACCGATGAAGTAATGAGAACGAAGACACCGGAGGGGAGAGGCCTTGTATTCGATACGACAGAACTGGATGGTATAAAACTTTCGAACGGCGAGTTTTTAAAAGCAGAAAAATTGAATTTAGATCAAGGTGACCTGGAGGACATTCCAGAGCTAAACGATTTAGTTGGTAAAGAAGAAAATATAATTGATGGGAAAGATGTCTTTGCAAGTGAAGTAGTCCCTAATCTTCCTAGCGATGAGTTTCAGGTGTTTGAGCCCTTATTTGATGTTATATCCGAAGTGGTTAATGATAATCTTTGATTACCTCTTCCGCTAGCCCCGACCGTTTGCTTTTTATTCCCTGGGCTTCCTCTACACCACCTCAATAGCAACCACTTGTCACATTAGTACTTCAGGCTCCGGACCAGTAGATTTCAGGTAAGGTTAAGACGAAGATTAAGACGATGCCTCTCTGGTTTTCCATCAATCAGGATTAGTGCGTTAGAGATTGTGGGCTGACCCTGATTTCTGTAGCAGGAAGAATGTTAGACATGTCCACGCGGTTGAAATACCGTTCTGCCAATCACCCGGGAAACCCCGAGAACACGCCGAGGTTAGGCTCAGATACATGACTTCCTGTACCAGTTCGTGCCGGAATCGGTGTCTCCTCCCTTGAACCTCTCACAGACGTGATGGACTGGACCTGGATTTGGGCAGAGAGCGATGCCCCTATCATGGTGGTCCTCTCCGCTGTGGCGCTCCATGCGCTGCTCATCCTCTACACGTGCCTCGTGGGGCTGCGCACCTTTTCGAAGATGAGCGGCTTCGACTTCGCCATCACCATCGCCATCGGATCGGTGCTGGCGAGCGTCACGCTGTGGCAGAAGCCGACGCTCTGGGAGGGGGCAGTCGCGCTGGGCACGCTCTTCGGGCTCCAGTTCGTGGTGGGCACCCTGCGCAAGCGAGTGCCCGGCGTCACCCGGCTCATCGACAACGCCCCGCTGCTGCTCATGGACGGGTTCGAGGTGCTGGGCGACAACCTCCGCCGCGCCAACATGACCGACGCTGATCTGCGGGCCAAGCTCCGCGAGGCCAATGTAACGCAGCTGGCGCAGAAGCAGGCCGCCGTGAGGGAGCCGACCGGCAACGTGCCCCGCGCCTCGTCCGGGTAACGGAACGCCGAAATCGCCGGGGCGTGTGCACTATGTTCGCCGCTCGCTGGAACGGACCTGCCTGCGCTATGATCATCGCCCTCGCCCAGATCAACCCCACCGTGGGCGATCTGGACGGTAACCGAGAAAAAATCCTACAGTATGCCCGCCGGGCGCAGGAGCAGGGCGCCGATCTCGTGGTCTTTCCCGAGCTCTGTGTGACGGGCTACCCGCCGCAGGACCTCCTGGAGAATGACTTCTTCGTGACCGCGACGCAGCGGACGGTGGAGCATATTTCCCGCGAGGCCCCGGACGGGCTGGGCCTCGTGATCGGGGCGCCCCTCCCCAACGACGACCGCTACGGCAAGCCCCTCTACAACACGGCCCTGCTCTTTGAGGACGGCACGCTGCAGGACCGCGTCCACAAGACGCTCCTGCCCACCTACGACGTGTTCGACGAGGATCGCTACTTCGAGCCCGCCGAGGAGCGCCGCCTCATCGAGTGGCGCGGCCTGCGGATCGCCCTCCACATCTGCGAGGACATGTGGAATGTGCACTACCCGAAGGGCTTCGAGGGCAACCACCGCTACGAGTGCGACCCCGTGGCCGAGCTGGGTACGAAGGACCCCGATCTCTTCATCAACATCAGTGCCTCGCCGTTCTCGATCGGCAAGCACGCCACCCGTAACGACCTGGTGGATCACATCTGCCGCCGCCACGAGCGGCCGTTTTTGCTGTGCAACCAGGTGGGCGCCAACACCGAAATCATCTTCGACGGCGACAGCCGGATCCACGCCGCCGACGGCACGCAGGTCGCCTGCGCCGCCTCGTTCGAGGAGGACCTGCTGCTGTGGGACTCGGAGGCACCGGTTGAGCCCTGCACCACGCCGCACGACGACGTGGCCGACCTGCACGACGCGCTCGTGGTCGGCATCCGCGACTACTACAACAAAACAGGCATCTTCGACAAGGCGCTCGTCGGCCTGTCCGGGGGCATCGACTCGGCGGTCACCTGCGCGCTGGCGGCCGAGGCCCTGGGGCCGGAGCGGGTGGTGGGCGTCACTATGCCGTCCACCATCTCGTCCGCGGGCTCCGTCACCGACTCCGAGGCGCTGGCCGAAAACCTGGGCATCGAGTTCAAGGAGATCCCGATTAAGCCCGCCGTGGATGCGTTCGACGAGATGCTGGCCGACGCCTTTGCGGGCACCGAGCCGGGCGTGGCCGAGGAAAACATCCAGTCCCGCGCCCGCGGCGTGACGCTGATGGCGCTCTCGAACAAGTTTGGTCACCTGCTCCTCTCGACCGGCAACAAGAGCGAGGTGGCCGTGGGCTACGTCACGCTCTACGGGGACACGAACGGCGGCCTGGCGGTCCTCAGCGACGTGCTCAAGACGCGCGTCTACGACCTGGCGCGCCACATCAACGCCCGCGCCGACGGCCCCGTCATCCCGCAGAACACGATCGACAAGCCGCCCTCCGCCGAGCTGCGCGAGGGGCAGAAGGACACCGACACGCTGCCCCCCTACGAGACGCTCGACGCCATCCTCAAGCGCTACATCGAGCACAAGAAAGAGGTGGGGGCGATCGTCGACGAAACCGGGGTGGACGAGGATCTTGTGCGCGACGTGCTCCGACAGGTCGACCAGAACGAGTACAAGCGCCGCCAGGCCCCGCCCGGCCTTCGGGTGACGGGCAAGGCGTTCGGGATCGGCCGCCGCATCCCCATCGTCATGGAGTGGGACCGCGAGGCGGTGGAGGCCCTCGCCGCCGAGGAGCCCGCCGCCCGCTCGTAATTCCCCACGGGGACGCCGCCCCCTCCTGCGCCGGCCCACCGACCCTCTCCAAGCCACACGCCCCCGCAGTCGTGATCGCCTACGTCTCCGGCACGCTCGTCGAAAAAGACACCGACACCGCCCTCGTGGACGTGAACGGGATCGGCTACCGCGTGCACGTGCCCACCTCCACCTACGAGCGCCTGCCCGAGGCCGACGAGGACGTGACGCTCCACACCTACCATTACCTACGGGAGGACAAGGAGGCGCTTTACGGCTTTGCCACGAAGGCCGAACTCACGGTGTTCGAAACGATGACCGACGTGTCGCGCGTGGGGCCCAAGCTGGCGCTCTCGGCCCTCTCGTCGATGCAGCCGTCCGAGCTGCGGGACCACGTGATGGAGGGCGACACGAGCCGCCTCACCGAGATCTCCGGGGTGGGCAACAAGACGGCGGACCGCCTGGTGGTCGAGCTCAAGGACAGCTTTGCCGACCTCGACGTCTTTGAGGACTCGGCCCCCCTCAGCGGCGGCTCCGAGGCGCGCGCCGAGGCCCGGGCCGATGCCCTCAAAGCCCTCACCGAACTGGGACTGAGCAAGGCCGACGCCGAGCGCGCCATCCGCGAGGTCTTGCGCGACGATGCGGCCATCCAGTCCGCCGACGAACTCGTGCAGCGCGCGCTGAAAAAAGACCAGGCGTGAGGACCCGACCGTCGGGACGTTCTGTGCACTCTCACCGTTTGTTTTTCCGTTTATGCCCGACGCCATTCGACTCTTCGCCCCCTCCGAGAGCCGCTCGTTCGGCCGGGCCGTGGCCGCGGCCCTCGGCACCGACCTGGCGCCCCATCACGAGCAGACCTTTGCCGACGGCGAGCACGAAATGCGTCCAGAGGTGAACGTGCGGGGGCACGACGCCTTCGTGGTCCAGTCGCTCTACGCCGACGATGAATGGAGCGTGAACGACAAGCTCTGCCGGTTGCTGTTTCTGCTGGGGGCCCTGCGCGACGCCTCCGCCGCGCGCGTCACGGCCATCGTGCCCTACCTGTGCTACCAGCGCAAGGACCGCAAGACGCAGCCGCGCGGCCCGGTCACCACCCGCTACGTCGCCGGTCTGTTTGAGGCGGTGGGGGTGGACCGGGTCCTCACGATGGACGTGCACAATCTGGCCGTGCTCCAGAACGCCTTCCGCGTGCGGACCGAACACCTGGAGGCCCACCCGCTCTTCGTGAGCCGCCTCGTGGAAGACGCCGACGCGGACGTCGTGGTGGTGTCGCCGGACGAGGGCGGGGTGAAGCGGGCGGGCAAGTTTGCGAAGGGACTGGGCGCGGCGCTGGGGCGGGAGGTGCCCACGGCATTCGTCGAAAAAATGCGCGATCACGACGGCGGCGTGCAGGGCGGGGCGCTCGTGGGAGAGGTGGACGGACGGGTTGCCATCATCGTGGACGACCTCATCAGCACGGCGGGCACCATTACGCAGGCCGCGGGGGCCTGTGCACAGGGCGGTGCGCGGTCGGTGTGTGCCGTGGCCACCCACGGGCTGTTTGTCGGGCCGGCAAACGAACGGCTCGCCGGGTCGGCCCTGGACGCCCTTTACGTGACCAACACCATCGGCCCGGGCCGGCTCACCGGCGACGCGGCCGCCCGCCTCGAGGTGTGCGACGCAGCGCCCCGCTTCGCCGCGGCCATCCAGGCCATCCACACCGAAACCTCCGTGAGCGCCCTGAACGAAGTGTAGCGAGTGAGGAAGTGCTTTTAGAGTGCGCCCTGAACGAAGTGTAGCGAGTGAGGCGACGCGAAGCTAGTGCTGCCCCGCAGCGAAGTGCTTTTAGAGTGCGCCCTGAAATGAAGTGTAACTGAATGAAGAAGTAGTTTTAGACTGCGCCCTGAACGAGAGGGGGGGCAGAGCGTCTACGGAAGGCGAAGGGGGACCTGTACGGACACCCGCGTGCCCTCCCCGGGCGACGTATCAACCGAGAGGGACCCGCCGACGAGGGCCAGTCGCTCCCGGGCACTGACGAGGCCAAAGTGGTTTTCCGATGAGTCGATGGGGGTGTCGAGGCGCGCAGGGTCGAATCCCGTGCCCTCGTCGACGACCTCTACGGTGCAGGCGTCCGCCGTCGATTCAGCCTGCAGGGTGGCGGTGTCGACCCCGGCGTGCTTCACCACGTTGAACAGCAGCTCGCGCGTTACGCGGAAGAGCAGGTCGCGCAGCTCCGTCTCGGGGATGTGCAGATGGGTCGCCACGTCCAGCTCCACCGTGAGCCCGTGGCGTTCCTGCATGCGGTCGGCCAGCCACTCCAGGGCGGGGACCAGCCCCTCGTTGCGCAGCACCGGCGGGCTTAGGTCGACGGCGAGGGAGCGGGTGGTCTCGATCGCGTCCTCCAACAGTTCGGTGATCCGCGCTGGGGCTTCGGGGGGCGCCTCTTCATTCTCGTCGGCCAGAAGGGTGGCCCACATCTGCGCCCCGTGGAGGAGCTGTTGCAGATGATCGTGGAGGATCTGGGAGATGCGCGTGCGTTCGCGCTGCTCGGCGGCGGTCAGCTCGATGGCGAGCGTGCGCACCTGCTGGGTGCGGGTGGCCACGCGGTCCTCCAGGGTTTCGTTCACCGTCTGGAGGGCGGCCTGAGCCTCGCGCAGCTGTTCGTTGGTCGACTGGAGGTGGCTCAGCAGGTCGCGGACCTCGTACTGCCGGCGTCGGGCCCGGAGCGCCGAGTGAATGAGGGTGGTCAGGGTGGTGGCGTTCACGGGGCGCTCCAGGATGGTGACGTTGCTGCTCGTGGCGGGCCCGAACAGGTTCAGGCGGTCGAGTCGTTCGATGGCGGTAGGCGATCCGCTGGTCAGCACCACGATGGGGAGGTTCGACCACGGCTCGCGCTGCGCCATCGCCGTCGCCATGAGGCGGGTGGCGCGCTCGGTGATGCGGGCCTCGTCGACCACCAGGACGCCGGCGCCATTCTGAAGGGCCTCAACGAGATCCTCAAGCGACGACACGGAGACGCACGAAAAGCCGGCCCCCCGAAGCACAGTGGCGACGTCTGTCGTGGCCTCGGTGGGCGCAAGAAGGAGAAGGATGTGCTCTTCGGACGAAGGAGGGGCGGAGGGCATTCGGGAGACCGGAGGGACAGAGACGAGTGTCCAGGAAAGGCCCCGAAACGTACGACTGCCCGGTGCCCGGTTTTGCATCCACTGGCGCACGACGGCGCGGAGATTCGGTGGAACCGCCCCCGGCTCCTCGACCGATTGCCCAGGGCTACAACGGGCGCAGGCGCACCCGAATGCCGGTCCCCTCGGGCCCAAGATCGTTTTTGGCAGTCGTCCGGTACCAGCGCCAGCGATTCTTCCCCGTGCGCAGCCGAAGCAGCCACTGCGCCCGCTGTTTTCCGCGACACACCATATCGGCCAGGTCCCGCATCAGCCGGTGCTGGTTGCTGGCGTGCACGTGCGAGAAAAAACAGGGATCGATGGACGTCGCCGTGGCTGGGTATTCGAGCACACGCTTGGCCGCCTTCGTTAGAGACGTGATGGTTCCCTCCCGGTCGAGGAGAAGGATGGGAAGATGCTGGGCGGCGGGCGGAGGACGGAAGCGCTTCCGAGTCGGGCCAGAGAAAAAGGTTGCGGGGGAGGCGGGAGACGGAGCGGACGACACCATGGGTACTTCTGGCTGGACAACGAAAAGAAGAACTGCGTCGGCGCGGCCGTGTGGAGGCAACACCTGTCCAAAGGATAAAAAGGGCTCCGACATGGGTCAACCTCTTTTCGCTTTCAGAGGGGGGAAGGTTTGGCCCACCGATTCGTACGAGGAGGCGAACCTTGGGCACAGATTCTCGGTTCAGGCATCAGAAACGCAGCTCCGCTTCCTTTTTCATGGATCTCCGCAGTGTTTCCGCCATGTCCGTTCCGGCCGATTCGATTGCAGAGCATCTCGATGGGCTCGTGCACCTCGACACCCAGCAGGCCCCGAACGGCATCGACCTCACGGTCGATTCGATCGCTCGACCAACGGGCCCCGGCCAACTCGACTTTGGGGGAAGTGAGTTTGCGTCGATGCCCCGCGAGCCGCTGTCTCCGGTGCTCGATGATCCCGACGACGACTATGGGTGGTGGACGCTGGAGGAGGGAACCTACATCGTCCAGTACAACGAGTCGCTGACGATGCCCGAGGGGCAGCAGGCCCGCCTCTACCCCCTGGAGCGCACGCTTCGGGCCGGGGCGCACCACGGCACGTATATTCTCGATGACGGACGAGACCCCATCGAGACGTTGCTCGTGGTGGGCCGGATGGGATGTCGGCTCAAGGAAAACTGTCGCCTCTCGCGGCTCGTCCTTTTTGCGTAACGCCCGGCCGCAGGAGGGCCGGGCGGCGGGGCGGATGGGGCCGCGTCCGGTCCCCGCATTGTCTTTTCATTGCGTACTCGTGTTGTCCGATGCCCGAACTGCCCGACGCCGTCGTTTACGAGCGCCGCATCGCCGCCGGGGCCCTTGACCGAGAGATCGACGGTGCCACGGTCGTCGACTCGCTCGTGCTGGGCGACGGGCTTACCCCTACTCGTTTTGCGGACCGGCTCGGCGGACAGGCGCTGACGGAGACGCACCGCCACGGCAAGCACGTCTTCGCCCGGTACGGAGACGACACCGGCTGGCTCGCTCTCCACTTCGGGATGACCGGGAGCGTGCGGGTGGTCGCGGACGACGAGATGCCTGAGTACGCGTACGTTCAGCTCCACTTCGCCGACGGCGGGCACCTGGCGTTTCGGTGCCCGCGCAAGTTTGCCCGCGTCCGTCTCATCGACACGCCGGCCGCGTTCGTGGAGGCGAAATCCCTCGGGCCCGACATGCGCCGCGCCGATGCGGAGGCGTTCCTGGAGGCGCTCGACGGGCGCCGCGGCACCATCAAGGGCCGCCTGCTGGACCAATCGGTGGTCGCCGGCCTCGGCAACATCTACGCCGACGAGGCACTGTACCAGGAGGGAATTCATCCGGCCACGACGGTCCCGGAGCTCACGACGGGGGACCTGCGCGACCTGTACGACGCCGTCCAGCGGGTGCTCGACGCCGCCATCCAGGCCGATGCGGACCCCACGGCGCTGGCCCCCGATCGCTTCATGTTGCCCCACCGCTACGGCGATGAGCGCTGTCCCGATACGGGCGTCCCGCTCCAGACGGAGCAGGTGTCGGGCCGCACGGCCTACTACTCGCCCCTCCGCCAGTCGCCCCCGGAGTAATCCGCCCCGCTCGGTTTTTCTCTCTCCCCTCCACGCCCCCTCCATGCCCTCGATCCGCATTGGCACCTCCGGCTGGCAGCACGACCCGTTCGTCGGCTCGTTCTACCCGGACGATCGGCCCTCGGACGACCGCCTCGCGTTCTATGCCGACACGTTCGACAGCGTCGAGGTCAATAACACCTTCTACCAACGCCCCGATCCGGACGTCCTGCGCGCCTGGCGCGAGCAGACGCCCGACGGGTTCACGTTTGCGATCAAGGCCAACCAGTACATCACCCACTTCAAGAAGCTGAAGGACCCGGCCGAGCCGGTGGGGACGTTGTACGAGGCCGTCGAGCCGCTGGGCGAGGCGCTGGGGCCGATCCTCTTTCAGTGCCCGCCGAACTGGCACCAAAACCTGGAGCGGCTCCACAGCTTCCTGGACGTGCTCGACGAGGAGCACCGGCACGTCTTCGAATTTCGGGACCCGACCTGGCTGAACGACGGCACGACCGACGCCCTGGCCGCCCACGACGCGGCGTTCTGCGTCTACGACTACGGGGACCAGGCCACCCTGCGCACCGTGACGGCCGACTGGGCGTACGTGCGGCTCCACGGGGCCGGCGAGCCCTACCGCGGCCGCTACACGGACGCGGCGCTCGACGACTGGGCCGAGACGATCGCTGGCTGGCGGGACGAGGGACGCGACGTGTACGTCTACTTCAACAACACCGCGGGCGACGGCCACGCCCCCCACGACGCACAACGGCTCCGGGCGCGGCTTTCATGAGGCCGCGGGCGGCCCGCTACTGCTTCTCGACGGTGACCGATTGTAGCGTGTCGGTCTCCTCAATGGCGTCGACCACGTCCTGCCCCTCCACCACGTCGCCGAACACGGTGTGCTTGGCGTCGAGGTGGGACTGCGGGGCCCGTGTGATGAAGAACTGGCTGCCGTTGGTGTTGGGGCCGGCGTTGGCCATCGACAGGACGCCCGTTTCATGCGAGAGCGGATTGCCCTCGATCTCGTCCTCAAACTGGTAGCCGGGGCCGCCGCGGCCCGTGCCGGTGGGGTCGCCGCCCTGGATGATGAAGCCCTCGATGACACGGTGGAAGGGCGTGCCGTCGTAAAAACCCTCGTCGGCGAGGAAGGCGAAGTTGTTGACCGTCTTCGGGGCGTGCTCGGGGTACAGTTCGGCGCGGATGGTGCCCCGGCTCGTCTCGAACGTCGCCTCGTAGACGGCGTCCGTATCGATTTGCATCTCGGGCGGGGCGTCCCACTGGGGGTGATCGGCCATGGGGGAAGCGGGGAGGGAAAGAGCGAAAACCAATGCGACGGTCCGACGAGGGGCGCGGGGGTGTGTTTCGGTCCGCCGGTCGGGATCCCGACGCAAGAGATAGAGTTGGGCCGTTCCGATGGACTCGCTCCCTACCCTGATCTTATTTCCATGTCCTTTGCTTCTGAAACCGTTCTCGTCACCGGAGCCTCCTCCGGCATTGGGCGCGAGCTGGCCCACTGCTTCGCCGCCGACGGCTCCGCGTGCGTGCTCGTGGCCCGCAATGAGGAGGCGCTCCACGACGTGGCCGATGCGCTGGAGGGGGCGTACGGGACGGACGCGCACGTGCTGCCGGCCGACCTGAGTGTGCCGGGCGCCGCGGACACGGTGGCCGACCGGCTCCACGAGCGGGGCCTGTCCGTCGACGTGCTGCTCAACAACGCAGGGGTGGGCGCACGGGGCGCGTTTGCGGAGCTCGATGCCCAGCGGCAGGTCGACATGATTCAGGTCAACGTGACGGCGCTCACCCATCTCACCCGCCGATTGCTCCCGGCGATGCAGGACCGCGGACGGGGCGGGGTGCTCAATGTGGCCTCCACGGCGGGCCTTCAGGCGGGCCCCTACATGAGCGTCTACTACGCCACGAAGGCATACGTCCTGTCCTTTAGCGACGGGCTGGCGGAAGAGATGGCGGGCACGGGCGTGACGGTGACGTGCTTGGCGCCGGGGCCCACCCGCACGGCGTTTGCCGACCGGGCGGACATGGACGAGGCGCGCCTCATGGACCTGGGGGCGACGATGACGCCCGCGGCGGTTGCGGCGGCGGGCTACGACGCCTTTCGGGCGGGCCGCACCCTCGAAATTCCGGGGTGGCCCAACAAGGTGGGCGCGATCCTCACGCGCTTCACGCCCCGCGTGCTGGCCCGCAAGGTGACGGCGTGGCTGAACGGCGGAGCGGACGGGGCGCGCTGATCAGTCCGCGGAAGCCGCAACCAGGGCCTCCTTGGCGTCGCGCCGCAGTTGTTTGACGGCGTGCTCGCGCTGCATGGCGGCCGACTGGGTCTCGTACGCCTCCACGTGCACAAGCGTCACGGGCTGGCGGCCGCGGGTGTACTTGGCGCCCGTGCCGTCGTTGTGCTCCGCCACGCGCCGCTCCACGTCCGTCGTGTAGCCGGTGTAGTACGTCCCGTCGCTGCATTCCACAACGTAGACGTAGTGTCCGTCGTCCACAGTGTCATCCGAAGGGGCGTTCATAGGCGATGTGTGAATGGCGCAATGCGTCTGTGCACGCATGGGGAGGAGCGTTTGGGAGTGCGGGCGTACAGGTGTACCTTGACAGGTCAACGCGCACCGCACACACGCCCATACACCCACACTCCAAAAATCATGGTAACCGCAATCGTTCTCCTCGACACCGAGCGCGACAAGGTGAACACCGTGGCCGACACCCTGGCCGCCCTGGACGGCGTCAGCGAGGTGCACTCCGTGGCCGGGCGCGTGGACCTCGTCGCCATTCTTCGGGTGGCCGAAAACGACGCGCTGGCCGATCTCGTGACGGAAGAGATTCGTCAGATCGACGGCATTACGGACACGGAGACGCTCATCGGCTTTCGTGTGCACTCCAGCTACGACCTGGAGAGCATGTTTTCCGTGGGCCTTGAGTGAGCCCGGGGGCGGGGGATTCCGAGCCCGCCCCCTCGCGTCTCCGCCTCCTTATTCGTTGCCGACGAAGAAGACGGCGTTGCCGAAGAGGACCTGCCCCTGGTACCAGAAGCCGCGGAAGAGGGGGTTGTCCACGAAGTAGACCACCTGGCCGTCGCCCACCTGCTGCGTGCCGTAGAGGAGCGTATCGTCGACCTCCTGCTGCGCCTCGTGCCCCATGAAGCCGCTCACCGGGGCGGGGGCCTCCAGGGCGGCCACGGTCCAGCCGTCCTCCAGGTACGCGTAGGCGTCGTCGTTGCGTTTGAGGGTGAAGTACGGGTCCGAGAGTCCGAAGCCCAGCGGGTGCGTGGTGTCGATCCAGGCGCGGTGGATGCTGCCGGGCGTCGAGCCGGTAAGGGCGCGGCGCTGGCGGGTGCTGTACTGGGAGAGGGACGCCTCCTCCTCGCCCGTCGCCGAGTCCGCCGCCGGAGAGAGATGGTAGGCATCGTGCGCGGCGATCGTGCGGGTGGCCCCGCCGAGGGCGAGCAGGCGTCCGCCGCCGCGCACCCAGTCCGTAATGGCCGAGGCCCGGGCGTCGGTCATCCACTCGCCGTAGTAGCCGTCCGGGAGCACCAGCACGTCCACGTCATCGAGCATCGCGGGCTCAAAATCGTCGGATGGGAGGAGCGTGGCGGGGTAGTCGATCTGCTGATCGAAGTAGTGCCACACCTCGCCCAGCTGGGACGAGACGGTGGGCTCCCCGGCCAGCACGGCCACGTGCGGGCCCTCCACGAACCCGACGGTGCCGGAGCCGAAGTCGGGCCCCTCCTCGGTGAACCCGGTCGAGACGCCGTGGACGGGCTGCCCGTGGGCCTCGGCCAGGCGGCGCACGGTGGCGTCGAAGTTGGAGAGCCGGTTCGTGTTGTTGGCACGGGGGATGAGGAGCGTGCCGCGGTCGTACGACCGGCCGTCGACCGTAAACGGCTCGGTGGCGAAGCGGAGGCGCACGTCCGCCTGCAGGAGCGCCGCCGCAAAGCGCACGTCGGCCCGGCTGCCCCACGGCGTCACGTAGGCGTAGGCGCGATCCGCCCCCGTGGTGCGAGGGGCGGAGGCCGGCGGGGTGCCGGCCGTGTCGACGCCCGCCGGATTTGGCAGCGCGTAGGCGTCGAGGCCGTAGGCGTAGGGCAGGCCCCAGGCGGTGATGTCGTAGGTGATGGAGTCGACGATGGTGGTCTGCGGCTCGAAGAGCACCTTGGTGAGCCGCGCCTTGGGCTGGGCGGCGGGCACCACCAGGTCGCCGCGCCGGAGCTGGACGGACTCGGTGTCGCCGCTGCGGTACGACCGGCCGCTGGCCGTGCCCGATTCCGTCGCGTACCCGTACCGGATGCGCTGGCGGTCGAGGTGATCGGCGAGGGCCGCCAGCCGGTCGGCGTTGTCGGCCCGGCGCACAATGTACGCGGCGTAGTCGCCCGGCGGGTCCTGCTGCGCGGTGTCGTAGTAGTCCGCAAACTCGCGGACGACCGCCTCGTGGTTCTCGGCCGTGGCCTCGATGGTGGAAAGCCCGGCGGTGTGGTGGTGGGCGAGCCGTTCGCCCAGCGTGAGCGTGTCGCCGTCGGCCGTGAGGAGGGCGCGCCCGGCCCGGCCCGAGCCGCCCTGCTCGTACGTCATCCCGATGGCGCCGTTGAAGAGGGGCCACGTGTCGCCGTAGCCGGGGTAGAAGAGATCGAACACCTCTTCGGTGAAGTAGAGCCACCCGTTCTCGTTAAAGTAGGCGGCGTTGTTTTCGCCAATGGTGAACTGAAACTCACGCTGCCAGTCGGTCAGGTCCTCGTGGAAGGGCTCGGCGGCGGGGGCGAAGTAGTAGGGATCGTCGGCCCCCATCTCGTGGAAGTCGACGTGCACGTGCGGCATCCACTCGTGGTACACGTCGAGGCGGTGGCGCGTCTCCTGCTGGGTGGCCCACGCCCAGTCGCGGTTGAGGTCGAAGTAGTAGTGATTGGAGCGCCCGCCGGGCCAGGGCTCGTGGTGGGTGCGCGCCTCGGGCCGCGGGTTGATGTCCGCCCCCGTGGTTTGCTTGTACCACTGCACGTAGCGCTCGCGGCCGTCGGGGTTGAGGAGCGGATCGAGGAGCACGACCGTGTTCTGGAGCCAGCCGCCGGTGCGCTCGTTCGCCGGGTCCGCCAGGGCGTGGAGCGTCTTCATGGCGGCCTCGGTCGAGACCGACTCGTTGCCGTGCACGCCGTAGCTCAGCCACGCGATTGCGGTCTGGTCCTGGGGCGTGCCGTTGGCCAGTCCCGTGCGCTGCCGGTTCGCGCGGCGGATGGCGTCGCGCCGCTCCAGGTTCTCCGGCGTGCTGATGGTGGCGAGGAGAAGCGGCCGGCCTTCGTAGGAGGTGCCGTACTGTTCAACGGCCACCCGGGGCGAGTGCTCGGCCACGTGACGCACGTAGTCGACCACTCGGTGGTGGGGGGTAAACTGGGTGCCGAGCTCATACTGCAAAAAGGAGGACGGCGCCTGGAGCGCGTCGGCGGGCTGGGCCGCGGCCGGGGCGGCGATAAACAAGAGACCGGCCAACAGGAAGAGCGGGACGGAGCGAGTCATGAGGCAAGAGACAAAACCGGAAGGTACGGACCCTCCCAAACAAGTCCCTCCTCCCCGAAATGGCAAGAGCAGGCCCTCGCGCTTGCGTGTGCCATGCCCCCGGTTGGCCGGCGGACCCCACAGGACCGGTCATTTTACAACCTTGAAAGGGCCGGAACTCGTATATGCCCGGGCTTGTGAAGAAGGATCGCATATCCGACATTTTTCCACGTAGTGTCTCTAACATGGCCGACATCAATCTTACGCGCTCGCACTCGCTTGGGCTCGCCGACGGTCGCGACGCCGTGGAGGGGGTGGCGCAGCAGCTCGAGGACGACCTGGGCGTCCGGTACGAGTGGGAGGAGGATACGCTGTACTTCGATGGGCAGGGGGCCGACGGCCACATCGACGTTCAGGAGGAGAGTGTGCAGATTGCCATCAACCTCAGCACGTTCTTGCAGCCGCTGCGGGGGCGGGTGAAGACGGAGGCCGAGGGGTATCTCGATCGGCACTTCTCGGGGTAGCGCTCAGGGTCGTCGCTCCGGCCCTCTCGCCGAGTCGGGGGAGTGGGGCGATCCGGGAGGCGAAGCCGGGGGCGCCCGGCGCGTGTGGGCCCGGGCGGGCTGTGCGCTGCGGAGTGCTTCAAGCCGAGCGAGGGCGGGGATCTGGTCGATGGGAAACCAGCCCGACACCACCCGGTCGGCCTGCGCGCCGTCCTGGAGGCCGAGCGAGTCGAGGGCCTGCCGGAGCCGCCGGGGCGTGGAGGCCGCGATCGCGTCGAGGGCCACGTGTCCATTCCGCAACTGCAGCCCCGAGGGGGGAGGTGCGGGGGCGGACGAGTCGGGAAGCAGGCGGGCGCGGTGGTACAGCAGCAGGAGGTCGAATCCGGCCTTTGCGAGAGGGCCGTCCTTTCCGGTGCCGTCGGGGCCGTGGACGTCGCACAAGGCCCGGGCGCGGGCCGTCTCCGCGGGCTGTTGTGCGCGGGCGGTCCCGCCGGGGAGGAAGAGCAGCACGACAGCCCAGAGGCACAAGAGGCGCGTGGGCATGACAGCGGGGGGAGGGGAGGAAAAAAGACACGCGATCAGTGAACGACGCCGTCCCGAGGCGGGATCCCCCGCGGAACATCGACGAAGTCTGGGGCAATTTCCGTCGGGGGCCGGGGAGAACGGTCCCCAAATGCAACGTAGAGGGGGCGCGTCGTGTACATTTCTCTTCCGTTATTCCGGCGCACGTACTCCTCGGCGCAAGCCGTTTCGCTCCATGAAGCAGACAGACCTCCGCGACATTGCCATCGTGGCCCACGTGGACCACGGCAAAACCACGCTCGTCGACGCCATGCTGTGGCAGAGTGGCATCTTCCGCGACAACCAGACGGTGCAGGAGCGGATGATGGACACGATGGACCTGGAGCGGGAGAAGGGCATCACCATCATGGCCAACAACACGGCCATCCGCTACGAGGGCAAGAAGATCAACATCGTCGACACCCCCGGCCACGCCGACTTTGGCGGCGAGGTGGAGCGCACGCTCCGCATGGTCGACGGCATCATGCTGCTGGTGGACGCGGCGGAGGGACCGCTGCCGCAGACCCGCTTCGTGGTGCAGAAGGCCCTTGACCTGAACCTGCCGGCCATCGTGGTCCTCAACAAGATCGACCGCGACGACGCCCGCCCCGAAGAGTCGCTGGAGGCAATCTACGACCTCTTTATCGACCTGGGGGCGGAGATGGACCAGATCGACTTCCCGGTGCTCTACACCGTGGCGACCGAGGGGCAGTGCAAGCGGGACCTGGAGGAGGCGGAGTGGTCGAACCTGCGCCCGCTCCTCGACACGATTCTCGACGAGATTCCGGCCCCGTCCGGCGACCCCGACGGCACCCTGCAGACGCTCATCACGAGCGTGCAGCGCGACGACTACCTGGGGCCGATTGCGGTGGGCCGTGTGGAGCAGGGCACCCTCAAAAACCGGCAGCGGGTGACGCTCTGCCACCGCGACGGCAGCACCGAGTCGGCCAAGATCAGCGAGCTGTTTACGTACCAGGACCTCCAGCGCGTGGAGACCGACGAGGCGGGGCCGGGCGAGATCGTCGCCATCGCGGGCGTGGAGGGCATTGGGCTCGGCGAAAGCATCTGCGCGGCCGAGGACCCCGAGCCCCTGGAGCCGATCGACATCGACGAGCCGACGATGTCCATGGAGTTTCGGGTGAACGACGGCCCGTTCAGCGGGCAGGAGGGCGAATTCGTCACCTCTCGTCAGCTGCGTGACCGCCTCTTCGACGAGGCGCGCAACAACCTCGCGATCCGGGTGGAGGAAACCGACTCCGCCAACGCCCTCAACGTGTACGGCCGCGGCGAGCTGCAGATGGCCATCCTCATCGAGCAGATGCGCCGCGAGGGATACGAGTTCTGCGTGGGCATGCCGCAGGTGATTACCAAGGAGATTGACGGCACCACGCACGAGCCGTACGAGATCGCCGAAATCGACATTCCGCAGGACTACATGGGAGTGGTGATGGAGCGCCTCGGAGAACGGAAGGGGGAGATGGAGCACATGGAGCGACAGGACAGCGGGCGCACCCGTCTCCAGTTCCGCGTGCCGAGTCGCGGCCTCATCGGCTACCGGGCCAAGTTCCTCACCGACACGAAGGGCACGGGCCTGCTCACGCACAGCTTCGAAGAGTTCGGGCCCTGGGCGGGCGAGATTCCGCACCGCACCACCGGCGCCCTCGTGGCCGACCGGCAGGGCGAAACGACGGCCTACGCGCTGCTCAACCTCCAGGATCGCGGCGACTTCTTTGTGGCGCCCGGCGACCGCGTATACAAGGGCATGATCGTCGGCGAAAACAACCGCCCGCAGGACCTGGACCTGAACGTGACGAAGGAGAAGCACCTCACCAACATGCGAGCGGCGGCCGGCGATGAGCTGGAGCACGTCCCGCCGCCCCGGAAAATGTCGCTGGAGGAGTCGATCGAGTTTATCCGGGAGGACGAACTGGTGGAGGTGACGCCGGAGGCCTACCGCCTTCGCAAGCGCCACCGCGACCCGAAGGCGCGGAAGCGGGCACAGATGGGCGAAACGGCATAGGGACGCCGAGCAGGGCCGGGCCCCGAGACGGAAGAAATTTCCCCGTCGGCGGTACTCTTCTCAACGAGGCCCTCCGTCGGCGGCGGTTACGCGCTCGCAGGGGCCTCCTCCCGCGCTTCATTCGGCAGGCCCTCTCCCTCCGGCCCGTCCTTGTACTGCTCCTGGATGTTGGGGAAGGCGGTCTGAAACATGTCGTTCACCTCTTCCACCTCCTCATCCTGCTCCTCGCGCGCCCTGTGCAATCGCACGCAGGCCTTCCACACTGCGCGGCGTAGATTCCACTTGCGCACCGAGTAGGCGGCGCTGCGGCGCGTGCCGTCCTCTTCCAGCCAGCTGAGCTGCACGTACGGCTTCGGGGTGCCGCTGCCGTCGTCCTTCCAGCAGAAGTTGAGGCCGATGACGCCGGTGGTGGAGCGGGCTTCGGCCGAGCGCTTCACCGGGTCCATCGGATCCGGCAACTCCTCCAGCAGCTCGTCGCGGTACTCCACGGCCTTCTCCAGGGCCTCCTCCCGGCCCCCAAAGCGTTTGTCGGAGAAGTACTTGGTGTGCTGCTCCTTCTGACGCTTCACGCGCACCTGCCAGCCGTGGGTGGGGTGCCGATCCGGGTTTTCCTCCGTCGGCTCGATGTCGATGCGAAAGACATTCTTCGGCTTGTCGGTCATGAGAACGTAAATCCGAGCGGTATCGATACAGTCGATGGGCGCCGGCCCCGGGACAGTGGCGGGCCGACAGACGATCAAACGAGACGGCTCACAGGCCGCAGGGGCACTGTGCGGTCCCCCCGGACGGAGATCACTGGACGGATCTCGTCCGAATGGACGTGGGCACGATCCCGCGAAACGTAACACACCCGCAATATGTGGGGGAGGGAAATGAAGTGCAACTCGCACACCCCGGTTGTGGCCGAGGGGCGGGCGGTTCGTTCGGGGATTGGGCGGGCGCAGACGGCGAGGGGCCGGGGCGGCGCCGCAGGTGTCTGAGGAGAGAGGGGCGACGGAGGCAGGGCCCCGCAGGGAACGACAAAGGGGCCCTTCACGAAGGAATCGCGTCGCTTTGCCCGAGACTGGTATGTTGTTTGGGCGTATGCTCTTGCGCGCGCTGTCCTCCCGCATGCTTCGACGTCATGACCGTTTTTTCTCTGTCGACAAGTACGTTGTATGGGGGGTACCTGGGCGCCTTCGTCCTTGCGATGATCGTATGCCTGGTGGGGGCGTACCGGGTGCGGCAAATTCCGTATGCCGGGACCCGACAAAGCCTGTTTGTCTTTTTTCTGACCAGTGCCGGATGGGCGGCCGCGTACATCGGGTTTTTGCTCGTTTCGTCTCCCGGAGCAAAGACCTTTTTCTATCAGGCGAGCCTGATTGTCGGGTTCGGGACCGTGTGGGCGTGGCTCTGGTTCTGCTCCGCCTACACGGGCCGGGCGCTCCACCGGAACGCCGCGGCCCTGCGATTTGCCGCGCTTGTGTTCGGGGCGGTCGTGGTCTTGAAGCTGACGAACCCCCTTCATCAGCTGTACTACACGCTGGAGCCGGTCTCGCACGACGCCTTCGGGTTTGCGGTGCGGCACGGCATCCTGTACTGGGTCGTCATGGGCGTCTCGTACGCGCTCGCCGCGGCCGGCTACCTGATGCTCTTCGAGCTGTTCGTCAAAACCGAAACGCGCACCACGCCCCTGGCCGTGCTCACGACGCTGACGGCCGTGCCGGCCGTGCTGAACATCATCGGACACGTGACGCCGGCCTTCCGAGACATTACGCACGAGCCGCTGGGGGTGGCTGTGTTTGCGGTTGGGGTGCTGTTCGTGTACACGTATCAGTTCCAGGCCGTGCGACTGGCGGGGAGCCTGAGCGAGCCCACCCTCATGCTCGGGTCGGACGGGCGGATTGCGGATTACGGGCAGCAGGCGGCCGATCTGTTTCCCGCGTTGGAGGACCGAACGGCCATTGGGGCTCCACTGAGCACCGTGCTTCCCGCCCTGTCCAAGCGTCTCAACGCGGAGGAGGACTCTGTTCTGGAGACCGGGGGGGACGACACGACGCCCCGGTACTACCGCATTGTGGAGACGGACGTTGGGGGGCACGAGGCGCAGGGCCGTCGGATCGTCATTCTCTCCGACATCACCGAGCGCGAGCGGCGACAGCGGGCGCTCCAGAGCCGGCAGGAAAAGGTGGAGGCCCTGTACGCCGCCGTCAGTCGGTTGCTGCGGGCCCGGCACCGCGACGAAATCGGCGACCTCGTGCTGCAACTGGTGAACGACGTGTTTGGGTACCCCTACGTGGGGGTGCGCCTGGCCGAGGGCGATCAGCTGGTGCCCGTGCAGCATTCGCCCGAGGTGCACGAGCACATGCCGACGCGTCCCTCCGTCGCCCAGGAGGGGCCGAGCATCATGGCGCGTGCCTTCCAACGGGGCGAAAAAATTGCGGTGGACGATCTGCAGGTGGTGGACGACCCGGTGGCGTACGGCGAGATCCGGGCCGCGGCCATCTTTCCGATGGGGACGCACGGCACGATTTCGGTGGGGGACGGGACGGTGGGCGGCATCGACGCGTTCGACACCCAGCTCATCGAGGTCCTGGCGGCCCACGCCGCCGTGGTGTTCGACCGCATCGATCAGGAGACGGAACTGCGGGCCGCAAAGCGCGAGGCGGAGCAGGCGAGCCGGATGAAGTCGTCGTTGCTCGCCAACATGAGCCACGAAATCCGCACGCCGCTCACGTCGATTATCGGGATGGCGGGCGAGATCTCCACGATGGCGGACACGGCGGATGCCCCCATCGGACGGTTTGCCGATCTGATTGAAGACAGTGGGCAGCGGCTAATGGGCACGCTGGACGCGGTCTTGAACCTGTCGCGGCTGGAGGGGGAGGAGCAGGAGGCGTCGGCGCAGCCGATCAACGTGGTGGAGGTGGCGTCGGGCGTCGTCGACGACGTGCGGCCGGACGCCGACGAGGAGGAGGTCACGCTCCACTTCGAGCCTGATGCGGAGTCGCTGCACGTGCGAGGGGACCGGGAGGGCCTGCGGGTGCTCCTTCAGAACCTGGTGTCCAACGCGATCAAGTACACGCCGTCCGGGGGCACGGCGTGGGTGCGGCTGACGGGCGAGGAGGTGGGGGTCGTGCTGGAGGTGGAGGATACCGGCATTGGGATGGAGCCGGAGCAGGTCGACACCCTCTTCGAGCCGTTCCGGCAGGCGTCGGAGGGGTGGAGCCGAGAGTACGAAGGGGCCGGCCTGGGGCTCACCCTGGTGCGGCGACTGGTCGAGCAGATGGACGGGTCCGTCTCGGTCGACACCGAGAAGGGGGAGGGGACGCGTTTCACCGTGCGGATGCCGCGGGTGCGCCCCGAGGAGGCCGACTGACGCGACGGGACGCCTACGCCGCGTCCGCCGCCTCCGCGACCGTGCGCAGGGTCTCGCGCTGCTCCTCGGTCAGGTCGCTCGGGATGGTGACGTCGATTTTGACGTACAGGTCGCCCTGGCCGTCGTCCGTCTTCACGCCCTGCCCCTTCAGCCGCAGCTTCTCGCCCGGCTGGGTGCCGGCGGGGATGGTGAGCTTGATGCGCTGGCCGTAGGGGGTGGGGATGCGGCGCTCGGTCCCCAGCATCGCCTCGAACGCGCCGATCGTTTCGGTGAGGTGAATGTCGTCGCCCTTGCGCCGGAAGCGGGGGTGGTCGCCGACCTCGAACGTCACGTACAGATCGCCGCGCGTGCCGGTGGGGCCGGGCTGGCCGCGCCCCTTCAGTCGAATCTTGTAGCCATTGCGCACGCCGGTCGGAATGCGGAGGCGGATCGACTCGCCCGTTGGCAGCTCCACCTGCTTTCGACCGCCCTGGAGGGCCTCATCGAAGGAGAGGCGCAGCTTCGTCTCCACATCCTGGCCGCCCCGTTGCCGGTGCGATTGCTGCCGCCCTGAGGTGCGCTGCTGCGCAAACGGGTCGCCGCTGCCCCGGCCCCGGCCGCCGAAGAAGCTCTCGAAAATGTCGCCGAGGCCGCCCTGTCCGCCAAAGGCGTCGTCGAACCCGCGCTGCTCAAAATGAATCTCCGGCCCGCCGGCGCCGCCCCGACTCCACGAGCCCCGGCCGCCCCCGTTCATGCCGCCGACCCCGCCGCCAAACTGACGCCGCGCATCGTACTGCTGGCGCTTTTCCTCGTCGGAGAGGATCGAGTAGGCCTTCTGGATGCGCTTAAACCGTTCCTCGGCGTCGGGGTCGTCCGGGTTGCGGTCCGGGTGGTGTTTGCGCGCGAGGTCCCGATACGCTTTTTTGATGTCCTGCTTGCTCGCATCCTCGTCGACCCCGAGAATGTCGTACAAGTCGTCCTGAGTTTTCGGCATAGGAGGGAAGTCCTGCGATAATCTGCGATCGAGCGGCGGCGACGCGTTCGAGATCGTTTCGTGCCCGGTCCCAGGGGACCGAGCGTGTGTTCGTCTTCACATATTTCATGCCACAACGCCTGCCCAGACGAAATGACGGACCCTGAAGTGTCAACTCGTCCGATTGAAACCGTGCTCGTCGCCAACCGCGGGGAGATTGCGGTCCGCGTCCTGCGCACCTGTCACGAGCGCGGCCTGCGCACGGTGGCCGTCTACAGCACGCCCGACCGCAGCGCCCCGCACGTGCGCCTGGCGGACGAGGCGTACCACATTGGGCCCGCCGCCGCGGCCGAGTCGTACCTCGACCAGGAGGCCATCCTGGCGGTGGCCGATCGCAGCGGGGCCGACGCCATCCACCCCGGCTACGGCTTCCTCTCCGAAAATGCCGACTTCGCCGAGGCGTGTGCGGACGCCGGGGTGCACTTCATCGGGCCGCCGCCGGAGGCGATCCGCGCAATGGGCGACAAGACCGCCGCCCGCCAGCTGATGGAGGAGGCCGGCGTGCCCATGGCCCCCGGCACCACCGATGCCGTGGCGAGCACGGAGGCGGGCGAAGACATCGCGGCGGAGATCGGCTACCCGGTGCTGATCAAGGCCGCGGCGGGCGGGGGCGGCAAGGGCATGCGCATCGTCCACGAGCCCGAGGCGTTTGCGGGGGCGATGGACCGGGCGCAGGGCGAGGCCGAGTCGTCGTTCGGCGACGGGCGCGTCTTTATCGAGAAGTACATCGAGGAGCCGCGCCACATCGAGTTCCAGATCCTGGCCGACCACCACGGCAACACCCTCCACCTCTTCGAGCGGGAGTGCTCCATCCAGCGGCGGCACCAGAAGGTGATCGAGGAGGCGCCGTCCTCGATCCTCACGCCGGCGGTGCGCCGCGAGATGGGCGAGGCCGCCGTGGCCGCGGCCGAGTCGTGCGGCTACCGCAACGCGGGCACCGTCGAGTTTCTGGTGGACAAGGACCTGAACTACTACTTCATGGAGATGAACACGCGCCTGCAGGTGGAGCACCCGGTCACCGAGTGGGTGACGGGCGTGGACCTGGTGGCCGAGCAGATTCGCGTGGCGCAGGGCGAGGCGCTGGGCTATTCGACCGACGACCTGTCAATCGACGGGCACGCCGTAGAGAGTCGTGTCTACGCGGAGGACCCGGGGTCGAATTTTCTTCCGGACCCGGGGCCGCTCAAGCGGCATTCCGCGCCGTCGGGCTTCGGGGTGCGGGTGGACGCGGGCGTGGAGGAGGGGGGCGAGGTGCTCATCCATTACGACCCCATGATCTCGAAGCTCACCACCTGGGGGCGCGACCGCCCGGCGGCCATCGACCGCATGATTCGGGCGCTCGATGAGTACGAGGTGGCGGGCATGTCGACGACAATTCCGTTCTGCCGCTTCGCGATGCGGCACGACGGCTTCCGCGACGGCGACTTCACGACGCACTTCGTCGACGAGCAGTTCGACCCGGAGGCCCTGGTCGTTGAGGACCCGGAGCGGGATGAGCTCGCGGCGCTGGCGGCGACGCTGTACTACGCGCAAACGCAGGAAGAGGACGCGCCCACGATTGCTTCGCCCGAAGATGGGCAGCCGGGACGCAGCCCGTGGCGTGACCGCCGGCGGCACACCCGGTAGGGGCGGGAAGCGATCGGCGCGGCGCTACAGGTCCAGTGCCTGTTGCGTCCCGCTTGGGGAGGGGGCGGAGGCCGAGGCGCGCGACCGCTCACCGCGCCGGCTTCCGTGCTGGTCGAGCACCTCGTCGGCCCGGGCCTGCACGGCCGGGTCCTTGCGGAGCGCAAAGATGCGGTCCTTGGCCCGTTTGGCGGCCGCCTCGTGGTTCACGATCGGGGCGGGGTAGTCCGTGCCGACCCGGCAGCCGCTCTCGCGCTGCACGTGTGGGGGCATTAGCCACGGCTCGTGGAGGTAGGGCACGGGCACGTCGCCGAGCGCCGGGAGCCAGCGCCGGATGAACGCCCCCTCCGGGTCCTGCTCCCGGGCCTGTTTTGTGGGGTTGTAGACCCGCACTGCGTTGATGCCGGTGGTGCCGGACTGCATCTGGAGCTGGGGGAAGTGAATGCCCGGCACGTAGTCGATCCATCGGCGGGCCAGCACGTCGTGGAACTGTCGCCAGTCGAGCCACAGGTCGTACGACGCGAAGGAGACGAGCAGGGCGCGCATCCGAAAGTTGAGGTAGCCGGTGGCCCGGAGGGCCCGCATGCAGGCGTCCACCAGCGGGTATCCCGTCTCTCCCGCGGCCCAGGCGGCCTCGCGGGCGGGGTCGTGGTCGTCCCCCCGGAGGGCGTCGAACGCCGGGATGAACGACTCGTGCTCGATGCGGGGGGCGTCCTCCAGCTTCTGCGTGAAGTGGTCGTGCCAGTGCAGCCGGCTTTCGAGGGACGAGAGGGATTTACGCCAGTCCGAGGCCGCGTCGGGGGGCAGGGCGCGGACCGATGCTTTGCGGTCCTGAATCCGATGGTAGACGCTGCGCAGGCTGAGGGTGCCCCAGGCGAGGTGGGGGCTGAGGCGCGAGCAGCTCCGGAAGGCCGTCTGCGGGCTCGACATCTCGGAGGGGTAGTGTCGGCCCCGCCGATGGAGGAACGAGCGGAGGGTGCGGTGTGCCGCCGCCTCCCCACCGGTCTGCAGCGTATCCACCCCGTCGAGCGACAGGGCCAGGTCGTCGCACGTGGGGAGGGGACCGGGCCGCACCGGGACGGGCCGCAGGGCCTCCGGCGCCGGCAGCGGGGCGGTCTCCATGAAGTCTGCCCACTGCGAGCGCCAGTTGTCGCGGTCGTGCGGGCCCCGCACGACGCCCTGCTGTCGCGGCTCGTGGAAGGGGAGGCCGTGACGGTCGGCCCAGGCCCGCACGGCCCGGTCGCGGTCGAAGGTGAGACGCGTCCCGGTTTCCTGGTGCGCCCACAGGGTGAACGGGCCGGTTGCGTCGTAGAGGCGCTGGAAGGTGTCGACGGCCTCCCCCTGGCGGACGACCAGCGGCTGGCCCCGGTCGGCCAGGGCGGCCCGGAGTGCGATCAGGCACTCCCGGATAAATCGCCAGTGCGCGGCCGAAAAGTCGGGCGCCGCGACGAGGGACGGCTCGACGATGTAGAGGGGCAGTACGGGGCCGCGCTTGGCGGCGTCGACGAGCGGGCGATGGTCCCGAACGCGCAGGTCCCGCTTGAACCAGACGACCTGCAGGTCCGGAATGCGGGGCGAACGAGGCATGGGTCGGCGGTTGGGTGACAGATCAAAATCCCAACCGACACGCCGTCCGTGCGTGCGGCACCGCGGGGCAATGTCGCAATGTCGTCACGATTGGTCGGGGGGCGACCCGGGCCTGCGTCCCCAGTCAAAACATCGGGGGGCCTACTCAATTCAAAGCAGGTACTTCGTAGAGACGTCTCTACGGCGCCCACCATTCACGCATTTGATTTTAGGCACCAGGCCCTCCCAGTCTCTCATGGACGACCCTAGCATGAACGAACCCACGCCGGAATTTATGGCGGCCTCGTACATCGCCCAGATTGCCCCTCTCCTGTTCGACGCGGCCGACAAGGCCAAAGAGATCGGGGGCAAGCCGCAGCACGTGGCCGTGGCGGAAGAGACCGTGAAGGCCCACGTGCAGCGCCAAAACTTCGACATTGAGCGGACCGTCGCGACGGTTCAGAAGGAAGACGACGGCATCAAAATCGAGTACCGGGGACGGACCGCCACGCTCACGTTCGACTGAGGGGCTGTCGGGGCTGGCCGTTACGTCTCGGAGGCCGTGAGGGCAATGATCTCGTCGAAGTCGAGCGCGACCAGGACCTCCTCGCCTTCGGTCTGATACCGGTAGAGCTTGCTCCGGCTGGCTTCTGGGGAGGATTTTCGGTATTCCACAAAGTCCGATGCCATCTGCTTCGCCTCGGGTCGGGGCACCGACTCGATCGTTCGTTCGTGAAGAGACGGTCCCCGGGCGGCGTTCTCGTGTCCGGGAGAGCGAAATGTGATCGTGATGAACATAGGAGGTGCACTTTCGGGGCACTACTGAGCGGGGACTCCGGTGGAGGATAACGACGGGGAGAAAAGAAGGGTTCATGTCTGGAGAGATGGATGACGGTTTCGTTATCCGTAGTCCGTAGGACGGTCCGTGAGCGGGCGCGGGGTGGATGCTGTCGTGCGCAGTCGTTACACTAAAAACACGCGGCCCAGCGCCTCCCACGGTCCGTACGACGCCGGGTTGGAAGCGCTCCCAGACGCCGCACACCCCGTGTCCTTCTCTTCTACAGCCTCCTTCTCATGAGCACGTCTGTTTCGGGCATTCACCACGTTACGGCCTACGCGCACGATCCGCAGGAAAACCTCAACTTTTATGCTGGGGTGTTGGGGCTCCGACTTGTGAAGCAGACGGTGCTGTTCAACAACCCGTCCGAGGTTTTCAAGGGGCCGACGATGTACCACTTCTATTACGCCGACGGGACGGGCACGCCCGGGTCGGTGATCACCTTCAAGCCCCACCACAGCATTCAGAAGGGGCAGGTGGGGCGTGGGCAGGCGACCGCCACGGCGTTCACGATTCCGGAAGGCGCGGTGGACTACTGGGTGGATCGGCTCGACGACGCCCCCGAGGCGACGCTCTACCCGGTGAGCGAGCGGTTCGGCCGGACGGTGATCCGGTTTCAGGACCACGACGGGCAGCCGCTGGAGCTGATCACGGGCACGTCGGACATCGAGCCGTGGGACGGGGGCCCGGTGCCGGCCGAGCACGCCCTGCGCGGCTTCCACGGCGTCACCATCCATCCGCACAACGCGCAGCTCACGGCCGAGGTGCTGGAGCTCATGGGCTACGAACAGGTCGACTACGAGCCGACGCCGCAGGACGGGGACTGGACGCGCTTCCGCGTCCCCGGCCCGGAGCACGGCCAGTTCATCGACCTCTACAACGAGCCGAACATGCACGAGGGGCACTGGGGCTACGGCACGGTGCACCACGTGGCCTTCCGCGTGGGGGACGACGATGAGCAGATGGCCCTCCGCGACGACCTCCGCGACGCCGGGCATGCGCCCACGGCCATGAAGGACCGCAACTACTTCCACTCCATCTACTTCCGCGAGCCGAACGGGGTCAACTTCGAGATCGCGACCGACCCGCCCGGCTTCCTCCACGACGAGCCCGAGGACGCGCTCGGCGAGAAGCTGATGCTGCCGCCCTTCCTGCAGGACCGGCGGGACGAGGTGGAGGCGAAGCTGGCGGACATCACGGTGCCGTCCTAGCGCCTGGGACGTCGCGTGGCGCTGTACCGCCGTAGGGGATCCGGGCGGCGGGCCACGGGATTGAACGCGTACGAGAGCCCCCTCCAACTCCCTCTCTCTCCACGGCCTCCCTTCGCCATGCCCCGACCCACCCGCTCAATGAGCGCCACGAAGCACGTCGCCCTCGTGGCCCACGACAACAAAAAGCCCGATCTCCTGGAATGGGCCGAGTACAATAGCGAGCAGCTCGCACAACACGAGCTCTACGCCACCGGCACCACCGGCCGGCTGCTTCAGGAACGGCTCGGGTTCACAATAAACCGGCTACAGAGCGGCCCGCTTGGGGGCGACCAGCAGATCGGCGCCCGCATCGCCGAGGGCACGATCGATGCCCTCATCTTCTTCTGGGACCCGCTGGAGCCCATGCCTCACGACCCCGACGTGAAGGCCCTCCTCCGGATCGCGGTCGTGTGGAACATCCCCATCGCCTGCAACCGGGCCTCGGCGGACTTTATCTTCTCGTCGCCCCTCATGCGAGAGGCGTACGACCGCCCGGTTGAGGACCTAAGCGACTACCAGAACCGCGACGTGCTGACGGACCCGGCGAGTGCGGAATGAGCGCCCGCTGGTGTCGCCGGCGGACGCCCCGCTCAGGGCCTGGCGGACAGACGCCCCTATCCCTGGGTCGTCTCCACCGTGCCAATCGTGTAGCCCTCGATTTCGCTGGCGCGGAAGCGAAAGACCGAGCCGCCCAGGTTGATGGCCTCGGCGCCGGTCATGACCTCCTGCACCGACACGTGCAGAAACGTGTCGTCTTCGGCCTCCGCCACGGCGTCGAGCATGGACGACATCATGCCGCTAAAGGCTTCGACCGCGCCGTCCTCTGCGCCGGCCTGCTCCTGGGCCACGTCCACCATGCGCGAGGTGTCGGCCTCGAAGGAGTCTTTGCCGACCACGTGCCCGGTTACGATGTTGCCACTCACCACGAGGGTGATCGGGCAGGTGGCGCCGCGCTCGTTGGCGTACGTGCTGAGAACGTCGAGTCCGGGATCGCTCATTGACTTGCGGAGGATTGTGTCGAAGAAGGATGGAAATGAAGAAGGATGCGCCCGAGACGTGGGGGCATCACCGCCTCCATGGTATCCAGGACACGGGGACGACGGCAACCGCGAGCCGGGGGCGAAAAGGAAAAATGGGCGATATGGTTGGATCCGAACGGAAAATTCAGTTATGTTCGGGGGCGTGATTCTGGAGCACGTGTCCACACCGCGTGCCCGTGACGCCTGAGCGTGTTCTCGCACCGACTTTCCGTCGACTGTATGTCCCCTGACTTTCCGATTGCGACGCTGGACCTGGTCATCATCGCCGGGTACTTCCTCATCGTGTTTGCCATCGGCTATGTCGTGGCCCAGCAGACCGAGAGTGGCGACGACCTGTTTTTGGCCGGCCGCAGCCTGGCGTGGGGCACCATCGGGTTTTCGCTCTTTGCCTCCAACATCTCCAGCACCACGCTCATCGGGCTGGCGGGGGATGCCTACCGCATGGGCATTGCGGTGTCGAACTACGAGTGGATGGCGGGGGTCGTGCTCGTCTTCATCGCCATCTTTTTCGTGCCCTTCTTTATTCGGTCGGGGCTCACCACAATTCCGGAGTACCTGGAAAAGCGCTTCAACGTGCGCTCGCGGAAGTATTTCTCGGCGCTGACCATCTTCACGAGTGTGGTGATCGATACGGCAGGGGGCATTTACGCCGGCACGCTAGTGATTAAGACCTTCTTCCCGGACCTGATTCCCGGGCTCGGGCCGGAGATGGACTTCTACGTGGTGTGCTTCATCCTCGCCCTTATCGCCGGCATCTACACCGCCGCCGGCGGGCTCGCGGCGGTCGTCTACACCGACATCCTGCAGGCCATTATTCTGCTCATCGGGTCCGGCTTTATCGCCGTCATCACGTTTGCGCAATTCGACTTCTCGTGGGCGCAGGCGACGGCGCAGCTGCCGGAGGGGCACCTGTCGCTCATGCAGCCGATGGACAGTGAGGGATTGCCGTGGCTGGGGACGCTGGTGGGCGTGCCCATCCTGGGCTTCTACTACTGGGGGCTCAACCAGTACATCGTGCAGCGCATCCTGGGGGCGCGCGACCTGAAGAATGCCCGATGGGGCGCCATCCTGGGCGGGGCGCTGAAGCTGCTCCCCCTCTTCATCATGGTGCTGCCGGGGGCGTTCGCGTTCACGCTGTACCCCGATCTCCCCTCGGCCGATATGGTCTTTCCCACGCTCGTGACGGAGCTGCTGCCGGTGGGGGCCGTGGGGATCGTGATGGCCGGGCTCATCGCCGCCATCATGTCCACCATCGACTCGACGCTGAACTCCGCCTCCACACTCATCACCATCGACTTCATCAAGCCGAACCGGCCGGACCTGACGCCGGAGCAGGTCGGCACCATCGGGCGCGTCACCACGATCGTCCTGATGGTGTTCGCCGCGCTGTGGGCGCCGCAGATCCGCGAGTTTCCGGGCCTCTGGAGCTACATCCAGTCGGTGCTCTCCTATCTGGTGCCGCCGGTCGTGGCCATCTTCCTGCTGGGCGTGTTCTGGCCCCGGGCGAACGGGGCGGGGGCGTTTGCGACGCTGACGGGCGGGCACGCCCTCTCCATCCTCGTCTTCCTGTTTGCGCAGGACGGGCTTCTGTTTGAGCAGGCGCCCATCGACCTCCACTTCACGATCATCGCGGGCATCCTCACGGCGCTCTGCATCGGCCTGTTCGTGGTCACGTCGCTCACGCTCGGCGACGCCCCCGATCCGGAGCAGGTCGACGACCTGACGTGGGCCAACCGGGCCGTTGAGGCGCCGGAGGCCATGGCGTGGTACAAGGACTACCGCGTGCAGTCGGCCGCCGTGCTGGGCCTGACCGTGGCGATGATCATTGCCTTCTGGTAGACGCGGGGAAAAGACCAATGCCCCGTCCCGGACGGGCCGGAGCGGGGCGATCACTGGTCGCGAGGCGGGGAGGCTACGGGGTGGACGCGGATCGGGCCTCCTCCGATCGGGGCGGGGAGGCGGGGGCGCGGTCGTCGTGGGGCCGGTCGGGCCGCATGGGGTCCTGGCCGCACCGCGTGCACCGGTAGTACCCGGTGAGCACGCGGACGACCCACGGCGTCTCGTCGTCGCAGTGCGGGCAGTAGTCGACCACCTTGGTGACGCGGCTAAACGTGCTCGCGGACACCGAGAGGTACGTGTCGTGCAGGCGTTGGAGGAGCTTCATGAAGGGCTGTCGTCTGTGAGGGGAGATCACCGAACGGGGCCGGCACAGAGGCCGACGCTATTGTTCGGCGCCTCCAATCCCAAATGCGGGACTCGGTTCGCCCGCAAGCGCTTCTGGTTGCAGAATGTTAACACAAACCAAGGATGCGTGAGGCCGCGGTGATGCTTTCGTCAACACAAAGCGCTTCCTGCACCGAATTTGAAAATCCCCGCCCGGCACGAGGCCAGACGGGGAGGTGTTCGGGTCCAAACGAACGGTGGCCCGAGGCTATCGCACGACCGTCAGTTGCTTGGTCGCGGCAACGTCCTCTCCGCGGACCCGCACGAAGTACTGCCCGCTGGAAAGGCCAGCGTCCCGGGCATCGAAGCGCAGGCGCCGCGTCTCCTGCGCCGGCATCGGCCCCTCGTGGAGCGTCGCCACCCGGCGGCCGAGCACGTCGTAGACGCGGACGGATACCTCCTGCCGCTCCTGCACGGCCAGCTCGACGGTCGCCTGCTGCTGCACCGGATTCGGGTACGCGCTCAGTCGGTACGCCTCCTCCATCTCGATCTGCGCCTCGACCGGCTCGGAGGTCCACGCCCGCGGCCCGGCCTGCTCACCGCCAAGGGCCTGGGCCGGCGCGTCGCCTGCCTCCACCGAGCGTCCGTAGGCGAGACGGAACTGATGGGCACCGATCTCCAGGCCTGTTGCCTCGAAGCGGTAGGTCGGGGCACCGGAGGTGTCGGTGCGCACCGAGTCGGCCGCCTCGACGGTGCCGAGGTCCGTCCAGGCCCCCGTCGAGTCCGCGCGGTGTTGCACCGTGAACTCGGCGGCCGGGAGCGAGCCGGTCACGGCCCACGTGACGGTTGCGGCTGCCTCACTTGTAGGCTGGGCCGAGAGGGAACGGACCGCGACGGGCTGGGCGTCGGCCGTGGCCGTCGACGGACAGATCAGCACGTTGTCCCCGCAGGACGGGGGCACCGACACGATCGTGGAGGCCGTGTCTGTTTCGGAGCCTTTCGTGACGATGGCCCGCACGCCGCCGGTCTGGACCTGGTCGCCGTTGTTGTAGAAGGTGTGGGAGCAGTCCGAGCCGCTGCATCCCGCGGACTGCCAGGAGTAAGAGCCAAGCGGGCGGTAGTCCCAATCGTAGGAGGTCGAGCCTTCCCCGCCGCTCACGTTGGCCGTCCAGGTGCCGGTCTGCCCGCTCTCCAGGGTAGAGGGGCCGGAGAGGGATGCCTGAACAGGGGGAGTGTCCGGTTTCCCAATCACGGTGTACTCAAAGCTCCCATTCTGCTTGTGCACCGTGGGGTCGAACGGGACCCATCCGATCTCCTGTCCATTAACATTCGACTCCACGTAGTAGAAATAGGTCGTCGCTTCTGCCGAGCTTTTCGACACCGACTTCGACAGGTACCGGTCACCATCGTTGGGATTGGCCGCGGAGAACCCCTTTTCGGTGACGGGCAGCCAAAACCAGGGTTTTTCCTCGTAGTAGAAGTCGGGGGAGGATGCCGAGGCGCTCAGCTTGTAGATGTCGCAGACGTACCGTCCTGCACCGTAGTAGGTACCGTTTTCCGTCGTAAACCCGTTCAGGAAATCCACCTCGCTGTCGTCATAAATCTTCGTGAAGGAGGCGGTGCTGTGGGTTACCTCGTAGGGGTCGTTCAGCCGGCGGAGCGCCTCGTAGGCGTTGACGCGGCCGTGACCATATTCAATGTCGAAATCGCCGTTCATGCGATCGACATTATCTGCCGAGCGTTCCAAGAGGTGGACGATGTCGCTGTTGGAGAGGTTGTGGCCTTCGTCCCGGCTCTCCGAGAAGAGGAGTCCGGCGATGCCGCTCACGACGGGCGCTGCCTGGGAGGTGCCCCCAAATTCCCCGTAGGTTCCGTACCGTTCCGTCGTCTCAAATCCGCTTGGTGCGACAAGGTCGAGCTTGGAGCCGTAGTTCGAGTATCCGTGTCGGACATCCTCCCTGTCTGTTGCCCCAACACCGATGGCGGTGTGAAGAGCCGCAGGATAGTTGACCGAGCTTTTGGAGTCGTTCCCGGACGAGCCGACGAAGATCATCCCGGACGCGTACGCATTATACACGGCTTCAGCTACTACGCCGTCGGACGAGGGATTGGGGCTGCTTGCACTATAGTTGATTACGTCGGCGCCGTTTGACCGGGCGTAGTCGAAGGCCTGGGCCGCATCCGAGAAGGATATCCCCCCGTACCTATCGGCAACTTTCAGGGGCATAATTTGAAGGTTCCACATCAGACCGGCCACGCCCGTCTGGTTGTTGTTCGTCCGGGCGCCGATGGTCCCGGCCACCGGAGTTCCGTGGTCTGCATCATCGCCCGGATTGCTGTCGTCTTCTCCGAAGTCGTAGCCTTGTATAACCCGGCTCCGGTCGCCCGGGTCGAGGTCCGGATGGTCGAGGTCCACCCCGTCGTCAACGACCGCCACGGTCACGTCGCTCCGTCCCGTATTGAGCGACCAGGCTTCGGGGGCGTTCACGTCGTGATCGTCCGAGTCGTCGTATCCCCACTGGTCAGGAAATCTCGGATCGTCCGGCACGGTACGAGTCGGGGCGAGACCATTCGTTGAAGGCCGTTTGTCGAGCGAGGCGTTGTAGTCCGGCGTGGCCTTGAGCACCACCGGCAGTTCCTGGAGGCGGGAGGCAAGAGCCTCCACATTCGTCGTGTCGCGGACCGGGAACCGGTACCACCGCGACAGGTCTTTGAGGCGGACGCGCTCGCCGGTCTGGACGTGGCGCCCCAGCGTGTCGGCGGGCGCGAAGGTGCGAAAGAGCTTCTCCCCCGGGCCGCGCCGGGCGTTCAGGAGCTGGCGCAGGCGGGCGGCCTGGCGGCCCTGCAGGCCCAGTTCGTTCGGGCGGAGCTGCTGCGGGGGCGTCTCCAGGGCGTCGGGCGCAAACTTGACGAGAATCACACCCTCGATTGGACGAGCGCGGTCGGGCGGCCCGGGCTGGGCGGCTGTCGTGGAAACAGGAAGGAACGCGAGAAGGAGGGTTGTTAGTACAGTTCGCATGGCAAACCTCGTTCGGGTTTGGAAAAGAAGCAAGAGAACGAGGGATGCCGGTTGCCTTTCCCTCGCGGGTCCGGCGTACCGGATCCTCGCTGGCAAGTGATCTTGGCGGGTCACGTTAGAGAGAACGGGCGTCGGGCCCGTCGAGGGATTTTTTCGGGAAGAGGTTTTCCTCCGGTCCGTTGTGGACCGATTACTTTAAAGGATTACGAGACGGGTCGGTGATCTGGCGCAGGTCCGTGCCGTCGCGCCGGATGGTCCAGAGGGCGGTGAGGTCGCTTCCCTGGGCGGGTTTTGAGAACACGATGCGATCGGAGTCGGGGTCCCACGCCGGGAAGCTTCCCCCTTCGGCGAGCTTCCGTTTGTCGCTGCCGTCTGAGCGCATGATCCAGAGTTCCGGTCTGCTACCGGGAAGCGGGGTCCAGGCAATCCATTTCCCGTTCGGACTCCAGGCAGGGTCTCGGTTTGCTACGTAGCCGTTTTCTGTAAGCTGCGTCGAATCGGTTCGGCTTGTGTCGGCGATCCAGAGCTCATCCGCGTTTTGGTATACAATTCGCTCTCCATTTGGTGACCAGTCGGCTGGAGAAGCTACCCACCCGAATCGAGTGAACGTCGAGTCGGAGAGGTGAGCGAACCAGACGCCGACCTCGTCCGTCGAGCCAGAGCGACCGAAAGAGATCGTTTTGCCGTCGGGAGACCATCGCGGGCGAAACGAACTCCCGAAGTCCGTCACTTGCTGCAGATCAGACCCATCTGGCCGGATGGTGTAGACGTTGCCGGTCGAGAAGGCAATGCGCTTTCCGTCGGGCCGCCAGTCGGGGTTTCGGGCCGAGCCCTCCACCACGAGCCGCATCGAGTCGGTTTCGAGGTCGAGGACGTAGAGGCCACTCACGTCGGTGGAGTCCTCGGTTCGTCCGGCGTCGTGGTAATAAGCGACGTGGTTTCCATCTGGATTCCAGGCAGGGGTGTAGTCGACCCGGAAGGGACCCGGGTTTGGATCTTGCGTCGGTCCCTCGTTGTCGGTGAGGTCACACCCGCTTGTCAGAACCGCAAGCACAAGAAGCGTCGCAGAGAGAGCACGGAAGGTTCCAGGCTGGGAAGACATCGGCTCAGGAGCAGGTTTTAGGAGAGAAAAGAGCTCAAACTCGCGGAGGGGCCGGTGCTGTCGCAGCCAGTTAGGAGCGCGAGTGCGAGGAACGTCGAAAGAAACGGAAAAACCCGGGAGCGGAGACGCATCAGATATCGCAGACCGATCCAGAAGAGTGGCGGCGGTGCGAGAGGAGAGTTGAGAACACACTCAACATAAATTGAGACTGAAGTGTAGTTATATAATAACCCCCCCCCTGGGAAAAATACAAGTGTTAGAGTCCAGATTTGGAATTCGGTGCAGGCTTCAACCAGGGAGGGGAAGACGGTCGGGGCTGAGCTGTACGAACATCCGAGCGCGCCGCGGCGTAGGGTTCGGCTACCGCGTTAACGAATCCACTCCGGCCCGACGACTCCATGGCGCAGTTCGACACGCCCGATCAGCTCTCGCTTCCCGATCTCGAAGAAGATGTGCTCGACTGGTGGAACAGTCACGACATCTTCGAACGCAGCATTGAGGAGCGTGAGGGCCAGCCGACCTACACGTTCTACGAGGGCCCACCCACGGCCAACGGCAAGCCCGGCATTCACCACGTGCTCGCCCGGGCCATCAAGGACATCTTCTGCCGCTACAAGACGATGCAGGGCTACCAGGTGGCGCGCAAGGCGGGCTGGGACACCCACGGCCTGCCCGTCGAGATTGAGGTAGAGGAGGAACTGGGCCTGGAGACGCGGGCCGAGGTCGAGGAGTACGGCATCGAGAAGTACAACGCCGCCTGTCGCGAGAGCGTCCTGGAGTACAAGGACCTCTGGGACAGGCTCACGCAGCGGATGGGCTACTGGGTCGACCTCGACGATCCGTACGTCACCTTCGAGACCGACTACATCGAGACGGTCTGGTGGCTCCTGAAGCAGATTGAGGCGGAGGACCTGCTCTACAAGGGCCACAAGATTCAGTGGTACAGCCCCGGCTCGCACACCGTCCTGTCCTCGCACGAGGTGAGCCTCGGGTACGAGGAGACCCAGGACCCGAGCGTCTACATCCGCTTCCCGGTGGCGGGGGAGGACGACACCTACTTCCTGGCCTGGACCACCACGCCGTGGACGCTCATCTCCAACACGGCGCTCGCCGTGGGGCCGGACCTCACCTACGTCAAGATCCACCACGACGACCCGCATCAGGGCGCCGAGACACTGATCCTCGCGGAGGCGCTCCTCGACGACGTGATCGACGAGGACTACACCGTAGAGGAAACCTTCACGGGCGAGGAGCTGATCGGACAGCGCTACGAACCGGTCTACGACTACTTCACCGACCGCGCCACGCCAGGCGAAGAGGCCTGGTACGTCCTTGGCGCCGACGTGGTGTCGACCGAGGAGGGGACCGGGGTGGTGCACATGGCCCCCGCCTTCGGGGAGGAGGACTACGGCGTGGCGCAGGACGAGGGGCTGCCCCTCTTCAATCCCATCGACAAGGACGGCGAGTTTACCGACGAAGCGCCCTTGGTGGAGGGCATGTGGTTCAAGGACGCGGACAAGGTCATCACGGACGACCTCAAGGGCCGCGGCCGCCTCTACAAGCACGAGACCTACCTCCACAACTACCCGCACGACTGGCGCAAGGGCACGCCCCTGATGAGCTACCCGGTCGAGAGCTGGTTCATCGAGACCACGAAGCTCAAGGACCGGATGGTGGAGCTCAACGACACGATCAACTGGCAGCCCGAGGCCATCGGCGAGGGTCGCTTCGGCGAGTGGCTGGAGAACAACGTCGACTGGGCGCTCAGCCGCCGCCGCTACTGGGGCACGCCGCTGCCGGTGTGGGAGAGCGACAAGGAGGACTCCGACTACTACGAGGTCATCGGCTCGGTGGAGGAGCTGCGCGAGAAGTGCGGCGATCAGCTGCCGGAGGACGACGACGAGATCGATCTCCACCGCCCCTTCGTCGACGAATTGACGTGGGAGGGGCCGGACGGCGGCACCATGCGTCGCGTGCCCGATCTCATCGACGTGTGGTTCGACTCGGGCGCCATGCCGTACGCGCAGTGGCACTACCCCTTCGAGAATGAGGAGGAGTTCGAGGCCAACTTCCCGGCCGACTTCATCGCCGAGGGCGTCGACCAGACGCGCGGCTGGTTCTACTCGCTGCACGCCATCGCCACCCTCGTCTTCGACGACGTGGCCTACGAGAACGTGGTCGTCAACGGCCTCGTGCTCGACGAGGACGGCAACAAGATGTCGAAGTCGAAGGGCAACACCGTCGAGCCCTTCCGCGTCATCGACGACTACGGGGCGGACGTGGTGCGCTGGTTCATGATGAGCAACGCGCCGCCGTGGGAGAGCATCCGCTTCAGCGAGCGCGGCCTGCGCGACCTGCGGCGCACCTTCTTCGGCACCTTAGAGAACGTCTACCGCTTCTTCGCCACCTACGCCAACATCGACGGCTTTCGGTATCAGAAGGACCGGATGCCGGTCGAGGAGCGCCCGGAGCTCGACCAGTGGATCATCAGCCGCCTGCACACGACCACGCAGACGGTTGAGGAGGCGCTGGAGGACTACGATCCGACGACCGCGGCCCGGGCGGTAGAGGCCTTCGTGGAGGAGCTCTCGAACTGGCACCTGCGCCGCTCGCGGAGCCGCTTCTGGGCGTCGAAGAAGGGCGAACAGGACGGTCAACCGGGACAGGGCGGCACGGTCGCCGCCGCGAAAAAGGAAGCGGCCTACCAGACCGTCTACGAATGCCTGGAGGCCACGGCCAAGCTTATGAGCCCCATTGCGCCGTTCTTCGGCGAGTGGCTCTACCGCACGCTCACGGAGGTCACCGAGGGCGAGACCGAGTCCGTGCACCTGGCGTCCTTCCCCGACGTCCGCGAGGCGGAGCGGGACGAGGCGCTGGAGCGCCGCATGGGACTGGCCCGCACCATCGCGTCCAGCACCCTCTCGCTCCGCAATCAGGCCGAGATCAACGTGCGCCAGCCGCTGCCCCGCATTCTGGTGGTGACCGGCACCGGCGTGCCCGAGGCGGATGTGGAACAGGTGCGGGACGTGATTCTCGACGAGGTCAACGTGAAGGACATCGAGTACGTGGAGCACACGAGCGAGGTGGTGAGTCGGTCGGCCAAGCCCGACTTTAGCCGGCTCGGCCCCCGCCTCGGCGACCTCGTGAAGGACGTGAACCAGAAGGTTCGGAGCCTGGACGACGACGTGATTGACGAGTATGTGGAGACGGGCACGCTCACGCTGACGGTCGACGGGGAGGAGGTGGAGCTCGGCCCGGACGACCTCATCATCCAGAGCGAGGGCATTGAGGGCTGGCTCGTGGAGCAGGAGGGCGACGTGACGGTGGCCCTGGACACCGAAATCACGCCGGAGCTGCGCGCCGAGGGCCTCGCCCGCGAAGTCGTCAAGCGCATCCAGAACCTGCGCAAGGACGCCGGCTTCGCGGTGACCGACCGCATCGAAGTCGCGTACGACGGCACGGACCGCATCGCGGAGGCGGTGGCCGCGCACGGCGACTGGATCCGGAACGAGACCCTGGCACTGGAGTTGCAGCCGTCCAACGCCCCGACGGGCGACGCCGTCGACACGTTCGAGATTCGCGACGAGCGCCTCACAATTGGTGTTCGACGAGTGGCCGCGGACGAGACGGTGCGCCGGTAGCCAGGGGCACGCTTCTCTTTCACCCCATTTCGCTGCCTCCCTCAGCACAATGGCGGACAACACCTCACAGACCAACGAGCAGTCTCCGGACGAGACCGAGCGCGAAACGCCGTTCTCCGACGAGGAGCTGGAGCACTTTAAAGAGCTCCTGCTCCAGCGCCGGAAGGAAGCCAAGGAAGAAGTGGAGCGGATGCGCAAGCAGGTCGAGCAGGCGAAGGAGCAATCCAAAGACAACACGGCGTACGGCCTGCACATGGCCGACGCGGGCACCGACGCCATGGAGCGAGAGAAGCTCCACCTCATGATTGCCCGCCAGCAGAAGTACATTGGCTACCTGGAGCGGGCGCTGGAACGGATCGAAAACAAGACCTACGGAGTGTGCCGGGTCACAGGCGAGCCGATCTCCAAGGAGCGCCTCGAGGCCGTTCCGCACACCGAAATTTCGATTGAGGCGAAGCGTCAACAGAAATCTTGAGCTTGTGAGTCTGGGCGTGTGGGCGGATGGGCATTTCGCTCCCACACACCCCCCACACTCCCCCACCCCACACGCAGATCATGCGCGTCCTCTGGCTTTCCGCCGCGGTTGTTCTTCTTGATCAGGCCACGAAAGCGGCGGTGGTTCAGCTCATGTACCGCCACCAGTCGATCCCCCTCCTGGGCGACTGGCTCCGGCTAACGTTCACCGAGAACCCCGGCATGGCGTTTGGCCTCACCATTGGGCCCACCGGCACGGTGACTGTGCTCTCGCTGGTGGCGACGGCGCTGGTGGCCCTGTACGTGTACCGCATCCGGCACGGGTACGCCCCGTACCGCTGGAGCCTCGGCCTCATCCTGGGCGGCGCGCTGGGCAACATCATCGACCGCGTCTTTTACTCCGTACTGCTCGATTATGGGCCGCTCTTCACCGGTCGGGTGGTCGACTTCATCCACGTGAGCCTGTGGCGCGGATTCATTCCGAACATCGTGCCCCTCCTCGGCGGCTCCTACCTCGAGCTGTTTCCGATCTGGAACGTCGCCGACATGGCGATTGTGCTGGGGGTGGTGGGCGTCATGTTCTTCCACCGCCCCTTCCTCGAACGGCAGCAGGCGGCCCGGGAGGACGTCCGGGGCGCGGCGTCCGAAGAGATGGACGGCGCCCATGCCGACGGACACGCATCCGAGGCCGGTTCGGAGGAGGCGCCATCCGGGGCCTCCACGACCCGTCCCGGCTCGGCCAACGGCACCGGACGCCCCCGTCCGGCCTCGCTCTCTCTGCCGTCCCCGCCCCGCCGCAATCCGTAGCCGCTGCGGACCGGACCGGCCGCGTCGTGCAACGTGAGGCCCCATGGCCCGTTACACGGCGTTGTGATCGTGGACCTCATCCTCGCCGACCCGCGGGGGAGGCTCGCGGTTGTTCGGTCGGCCCTCCCCGACCCTTCGCTGGACGCACACTCGCAGGCCCGCCGCGCTCATGCCTGATCTGTCGCGGATTCGCAATTTTTGCATCATCGCGCACATCGACCACGGGAAAAGCACCCTGGCCGACCGCCTCCTGGAGCGCACCGGGACCATCACCGAGCGCGAGATGAAAGAGCAGACGCTCGACGACATGGATCTCGAGCGGGAGCGCGGCATCACCATCAAGAGCCACGCCGTGCGCATGCAGTACGCGGCGAGTGATGGGGGCGAGTACACGCTCAACCTCATCGATACGCCCGGCCACGTGGACTTTACCTACGAGGTGAGCCGGGCGCTCAAGGCCTGCGAAGGGGCGATTCTGCTGGTCGACGCCTCGCAGGGCATCGAGGCGCAGACGATCTCCAACCTGTGGCTGGCCCTGGAGCAAAATCTGGAGATCATCCCCGTCGTCAACAAAGTCGACCTCCCCGTGGCCCAGCCCGACGAGGTGGCGCAGGCGCTCGAGGACCTGATCGGCGAGCCGGCGGAGGACATCCCGCAGATCAGCGCCAAGACGGGCGAGGGCGTCGACGAGATGCTCGAGATGATCATCGACCGCATCCCCGCCCCCTCCGGCGACCCCGATGCGCCCCTCCGTGCCCTGATTTTCGACTCCATCTACGACGCCTACCGCGGCTCCGTCGTCTACACCCGCCTGTTCGACGGCACCCTCGAGAAGGGGGACACGATGGAGTTCATGGCGAACAAGAAGCAGTACGACGCCGAGGAACTGGGCATCCTGCGCATGGGGCGGCAGAAGGTCGACCGCCTCACGGCCGGGGACGTGGGCTACGTCATCGGTTCCGTCAAGGACATCCAGGACACCCGCGTTGGCGACACCATCACGCTGGCCGACAACCCCGCCGCCGAGCCGATTCCCGGCTTCGAGGAGGTGAAGCCGATGGTGTTCAGCGGCATCTACCCCACCGACACGGACGACTTCGAGGAGCTGCGCGGCGCTCTGGAAAAGCTCCAGCTCAACGACGCCTCGCTCACGTACGAGCCCGAGAGCTCCGCGGCCCTCGGCTTCGGCTTCCGGGTGGGCTTCCTGGGCCTGCTGCACATGGAAATCATCCAGGAGCGGCTGGAGCGCGAGTTCGACCTCGACCTCATCACCACGGTCCCGAACGTGGAGTACCACGTGGAGGTCGACGGCGCGGACGGCCCCGAAACGGTCACCGTCGACAAGCCCGAGGACATGCCGCACTACGGCGACATCCGGGCGGTCTCCGAGCCGTACGTGGAGGCCGACATCATCACGCCCAGCGATTACATCGGGAATGTCATCCAGCTGTGCGAGGACCGGCGCGGGGTGTACGGCAGTCAGCGCTGGCTCGACAGCCAGACCGTGAAGCTGGAGTACGAGCTGCCCCTCGCCGACATCGTGTTCGACTTCTACGACAACCTCAAGAGCGTCAGCCGGGGCTACGCCTCGTTCGACTACGAATTCATGGAGTACCGCGAGAGCGATCTCGTGAAGCTCACCATCCTGATCAATGAGGAGCCGGCCGATCCCCTCTCCACCATCGTGCACCGCGACAAGGCCTACGAGGTGGGGCGCAAGCTGTGCAAGAAGCTGAAGGACGTCATCCCGCGGCAGATGTTCGAGGTGCCCATTCAGGCCTCCATCGGGAGCCGCATCGTCGCGCGCGAGACGATTAAGGCCCAGCGCAAGGACGTGACGGCCAAGTGCTACGGCGGCGACGTGACCCGGAAGCGCAAGCTGCTGGAGGAGCAGAAGGAGGGCAAGAAACGCATGAAGCAGATGGGCGAAATCGACGTGCCGCAGGAGGCCTTCCTCGCCATCCTGTCGATGGACGACGAGTAGCCCTGCGCCCGATTGTCGCAACCGATTTTCCTGATGCGTGCTGGGGATGATGAACGTTTCGCTCGGACTCATGCACTGGGGGGGAGCGCCGGCCCGCTGGGGGGGCGCGGCGATCGTCCTCCTGGTGCTCGTCCTGGGACTGGGGCGTCCCGGATCTGCCACGGGACAGACGCGGGCGGCCGACACGCTCAACCTCATCGAGCGGTACCGCACGGCGCGGATCCAGGCCCTCGCCCGCCAGGCGCTGCGCCGCGGGTGGACGGCCCGGGCCCTGCCGCCGGACTCGGTGTCGGTGCGTCGCCCCGAGGTGCTCCAAGGGCCGGAGGCAGAGGAGTCTCGCACGGACGACGACGCGTCTCCGCGCTTTCCGATCGACGATGTGCGCACGGTCCGTCGGCTGGAGCGCGGGTGGTTCGAGGAGGAGTACGGCGGCACCGACTGGTCCTTCCTGGGCGCAAGCACGCACCTCACGCTCTTCGACACGACCTACACCCGAGAGCTGCGCGCCCGCCTCCAGGCCCAGTTCGGCGACCCGACCCAGACGCTCGCCGACCGCCCCGACACCAGTCGGATCGGCGAGGCGCAGTTCGAGTACTGGTTTGTGGTCAACGACTCGATTCCGGTGCGCGTCACCGACGCCAACGGCCCGCGCGACCGCGGCCTCATCGTGGCGACGGAGAGCCGCCTGCGCGACCGACTCCCCGCCCTTCGGGCGGCCCTGCTGCGCCCGCTCCGGCAGCCCGAGCGGACGCCGTACGTCGACTACTACTACGACACAACCGACGACGGGATGCGGCGCTGGTACCGGGCCGGCTTTGATGGCCGGTCGTACTTTCTCGACCGCATCCCGCGCTCCGACATCGTGACGGGCCGGCGCCCCTCCGTCGAACCGGCGGCCCCCACCGATTCGGCCTCGACCGAGTCCGGCCCGGCACGCCCACAGTAACCGAATCTTCTCCGAACCCCTCCGCCCATCGTGGCTCGATCTTCCACCTCCCCCGACCGTCGCACGACCCGCACCTCGGACGACGCGTCCGATGCCGCCAAGAGTGAGCTTCGACAGTGGGGCGAGGCCCTCGTCGTGGCCGTCGTGATCGTGGTGATCGTCCGCACCCTCTTCTTCGATCTCTTCCGCATCCCCACGCCGTCCATGGAGGAGAATCTGCTGGTGGGGGACTATCTGTTCGTGTCGAAGGTGCACTACGGCACGCGGATGCCCATGAGCCTCGGCGTGCCCTTCACGTCGATCCACGTGCCTGGCGTTTCCTTCCCGTACACCCGCATCGGCGGCTTTACGAACGTGCAGCGCGGCGACGCCATCGTGTTCAACTATCCGCCCGACGAGGGGCCGATCGACCGCAAGACGCACTACATCAAGCGGGTGATTGGAATGCCGGGCGACACCCTCGCGGTCCGCGACAAGATGGTGCACGTGAATGGACGCCCGCTGCCCCTCGGCCGCGGGATGCAGCAGCACTGGCTTGTCCGAAAGACCGGCCCCCGCCACCAGATCCCCCGCGGTCGGATGGAAGAGATGGGCGTCAGCGAGGTGACACCGACGCAGAGCGCCACTGCGGTGCGCATCACGGCCACGCCCGAGGGCATCCGCCGGGTCAGCGAGTTTCCGTGGGTGGAGTCGGTGGAGCCGTACGTGCTCCCGGCCTCCGCCTTCAACGCCGAGCTCTATCCGCCGGGCCGCGGCTACACGCCCGACAACTACGGCCCCCTCCACGTCCCGGCCGAGGGCGAAACCGTGACCCTCACGGCCGGCAACTGGGCCGCCTACCGGCCCATCATTACGCGGTACGAAGGCCACGATGCGCGTCAGATGACCGACTCCACGTTCGCGATCGACGGCGAGCGAACGACGACCTACACCTTTCAGCAGGACTACTTCTTTGCCATGGGGGACAACCGGGACAACTCTCAGGACAGCCGGTTCTGGGGCGTCGTGCCGATGGACCATGTCGTCGGCAAGGCGATCCTCACTTACTTCTCCTGGGACCACGAGGCGTGGCTGCCCCGCGTGGGCCGCATCCTGAACCCGATCGAGGACGACGAGGTCTTCCGGGACGCGCCCATGATGGAGCAGATTCCCGACTCCCTCACGGCCCGTCACCGGCCGCCGGCCCCCGAGGGCCGAGGCGCCGAAGTTGAGATGGGCCCCGTCGCGGCCTCCCAGTCCCCGTCTTCCGCTACTCTCCCCATGTCTGCCCCGTCCCATGCCTCCGACTGAGACCGACTGCAACGGCGACCCCGTGCTGACGGACGACCTCCCCGAAGAGGCCGTCCTCACCCCCACGGTGCAGCTCCTGAAAGGCTTTGCCGACAGCACGCGCCTTCGCATCCTGTGCCTGTTGCGGGGACGGGAGGTGTGCGTGCACGAAATTGTGGACGCGCTGGAGGTCAGCCAGTCCGCCGTGAGCCACCAGCTGCGCGTGCTGCGCGACGCCCGCTTGGTGGCGCATCGCCGGGACGGACGCCACGTCTACTACCGCCTCGCCGACGACCACGTGCGCGAGATGCTTGAGAATGCGCTGTCGCACGGGGCGGAGGGGATGTAGCCCGCTGCGAAGGGCGAGACGGGAACCAGCCCCGTTCCGACTCATCAAAATAAATGAACGTATGATCATAAATTAAATAGATGGTATCGGTGGGCGCGTCGGCTCCATCGACTGCCCGATTCGTTCCGTATGTCCGATCGCGTCCAGCTGGACCTCCCCATTCTCCTGCCCGACGTGCCGGACGCGAAGGACGCGTGTGTGCACCGGCTGATGACAAGCCTGCAGGGGCGAGCAGGCATCGACCGGGCGCACGTAGCTCCCGCCGAAAATGGGACGCCGGATCGCCTCTGCGTGCACTACGATCCGGAGACGATCTCGCTCTCGCGCATCCGACAGGTGGCCAAAAGCCTTGGGTCCGAGATTACCGACCAGTACGGACACCTCGTCTGGGGCGTCGAGGGCATCTCGCACCCCCGCCGGGCGCGCACCATCGCCAGGCGGCTGCGTCGGGTGGAGGGCGTGGTGGAGGCGGAGGCGAGTGCCAGCGAGCGGATCCGGGTGGAGTTCGACCGATCGAACACCAGTGAAACGGCCCTACGGGACGCGCTGCGGTCGATGGGCGTCCGGGTTCGCGGGGACGTGATTGCCGTACCTGACGGGGGGGAGGAGACGGAAGCCCATCGTCACGAGGAAGGCGACGATCACGACCATGCCCACGGCGGGAGGTTCGGCGAGCAGACCGAGTTGATCTTTGCAATTCTGTCGGGCATCTGTGTCGCCGCCGGATTCGGGCTCTCGTTCGTGGGGGCCGTGCCGGGGTGGGTGCCGGGGGCGGTGTACGCTGCCGGGTACTTCTTCGGAGGATTCTACACGGTTCGCGAGGCCGTCGATGCGCTGCGTGTGGGCGAGTTCGAGGTCGATTTTCTGATGCTGGTGGCGGCGGCGGGGGCGGCGGTGCTGGGCAAGTGGTTGGAGGGGGCGTTTCTCCTCTTTCTCTTCTCCCTCGGCCACGCGCTGGAGCACTACGCGATGGGGCGGGCCCGGCAGGCCATCGAGCGCCTCGCCGAGCTGGCCCCCGACACGGCGCTCGTGCGGCGGAACGGCGACGAGGTGGAGGTGCCGGTTGAAGAGCTGGCGGTGGGAGACACTGTGCTCGTGAAGCCGGGGGCGCGCATTCCGGCGGACGGCATCGTGATGGAGGGAGAGAGTGCCGTCGACCAGTCGCCCGTGACGGGAGAGAGTGTGCCGGTCGACAAGGCGCCGGTCGACGATCTCGACGCGGCCCTGGCGGCGCCCGGCGACCTGGACGCCGCGCACCGGGTCTATGCCGGCACGATCAACGGCCGTGGGGCGCTCACGGTGCGGGGAACGGCCCGCGCCGACGAGTCCACGATCGCCCGCGTCGTGCAAATGGTAACGGAGGCGGAGGCCGAACCGTCCCCCACGGAGCGCTTCACCGACCGCTTCGAGCGCCTGTTTGTGCCCGCCGTACTGGGCCTCGTCGTGCTGTTGCTCTTCGCCTGGGTGCCCCTCGACGAGACCTTCGCCGACAGCTTCTACCGCGCAATGGCCGTGCTCGTGGCCGCGAGCCCGTGCGCACTGGCCATTGCCACCCCGAGCGCCGTGCTGAGCGGCCTGGCGCGGGCCGGGCAGGGCGGCGTGCTCGTGAAGGGGGGCGGCCCGCTCGAACGGCTCGGGCGGCTCGGCGCTGTGGCGTTCGACAAGACCGGCACCCTTACCGAAGGGACGCCGCGCGTGACGGACGTATGGGCGTCCGACGGCACGTCCGAAGCCGAGGTGCTCCGCACCGCCGTCGCCGTCGAGCGACTGAGCGACCACCCGTTGGCGGAGGCCGTCGTGCAGTATGGAAACGAGCACCTGGACGAGGGGGCCCCGCGGGCGTCCACTCTGGAGCGCGTGACGGGGCGCGGCGTCAAGGCGACCCTGGACGGCACGCCGATCTACGTGGGGACGGACGAGCTCGTCCGCGAGAACGGGGCGTCTCTTCCCGGGGCCGTCCGCGAGCAGGTCGAATCGCTGGAGTCGGAGGGGCGAACGACGATGATCGTGCGGAAGGGGGAGCGCTTCCTCGGCGTGATTGGGCTGGCGGACGCGCCCCGCGAGGAGGCGGCGGCGATGGTGGAGCGTCTCCGGGAGATCGGCATCCGGCGCATGATCATGATTTCGGGCGACAACCAGCGTGTGGTGGACGCCGTGGCGGCCCAGCTGGGCATCGACGAGGCCCGCGGCGATCTGCTGCCCGACGACAAGGTGGAGGCGGTGCGGCAGTTGCGAGAAGAGGAAGACGTCGCGATGGTCGGGGACGGGGTCAACGACGCTCCGGCAATGGCGAATGCGTCCGTCGGCATCGCGATGGGGGCCGCCGGGGCGGACGTGGCGCTGGAGACGGCCGACATTGCGCTCATGGCCGATGAGTTGAGCCACTTGCCCTTTGCGGTGGGCCTCTCTCAGCAGGCGCGCCGCATCATCCGGCAGAACGTGTGGATCGCACTCGGCATGGTGGGGGTCCTGGTGCCGGCGACCCTTCTGGGACTGCAGATCGGGCCCGCCGTGGTGTTGCACGAGGGCTCGACGCTCCTGGTGGTGGCGAACGCGCTCCGTCTGCTGCGCTACGAGTCCTGACCGGGCGTCCGTCCATCGGCGGCAGGGCCGGCGGGGGGAGTTGAGGCCATCGGGGCGCCTAGCGCTGTGCCCGGAGGCGGTCCCACATCTTCTGCTGGTTGGTGCCCGGGGGCACGGCGTACGGGTCGTTGGGGAGCTCGACGCGCTTGAGGACCGGGTAGCGCTTCTTGTAGGTGAACGGTTCCGGGTCGCCCTCCGGCTCCTCGCCCAGGACCAGCACCATCGTGCCCGGATCCAGAAGCTTCCCCTGCATGGAGGAGGGGCCCATGTGGCCTTGTGTCGTATTCCAGGGCTCGGCCCAGTCGTAAATCCACTTCGCGTCGGAATCCACGAGGCGGACGCAGCCGTGGCTCGCGGGGCCGCCGGTGGGCATGGAGTACTGGTGGATGTGGATGCCGCGCGAGGCGACAAAGTTGAAGACCCAGCGCATGCGCCACTCCTCGCCGGGGGGGCTGAGGGTGGAGACGCGCTCCTTCTCCTTCCAGTTGAAGTTGAAGCGCCCGTTCGGCGTGGCCGTCGAGTCCGGGTCGCCCGTGTTCACGATGCCCCAGCGCATGAGCTTGCCGTTCTCGTACGCGGCGAAGGCCTGCACGCGCTTGTGGATGATGAACAGCTTGTCGAGGGAGTGGGCCCCGGGATAGTAGCGGGGAAAGGGCGAGTACGCCCGGAAGTCGAGGCCGTAGCGCGTGGGGGCCACGAGCGTGTCGCCGAGCGGGGTGTTCTCGACCGACTGCCGGTTCATCAGTTCGATGAGCTGGGACCGCTTGCGCCCGAGCTCCGTGTCGCCGTCGCCGATCTGCTGGTAGAGCCGGTTGCGGGCGATCACGTGGTTGTCGTACGACTCGTCGAGCGTCACGTACTCGTAGTACACCTCGGGCAGGTCGTTCAGGTCCTCCGCCCGGGTGGACAGCAGGTCCTCGATGGCGTACTGGTCGAAGTAGCCCTGCGCGGCCGCCGGGGCCGCGGCGAGGGCCGCCAGCAGGAGAAGACCGGTGCCGAGGAGAAGGGACCGGAGCGACACAGGCATGCAGGGAGACGACGTTTGGGACAAGAGCAAAAGGGAGCACGTGTACCTTTGAGAACCCGGCTCAGTTTCCCGTCGGGCAGGGGTGTCGCCGCGTTACGGCGTGCAGATCTTCTCCCGGAGGACCTCAATCGGGGCCGAGTCGCCGAGCACGATGAGGATGTCGCCCGCCTGAATTTGCTCGGAGGGCGACGGGTTGAACGTCATTGACCCCGTCTCGGCGTCGATGATGCCGATCACAATGGCCGCGAACTGCTGCCGAAAGTTGCTCTCGGCCAGGGTTTGGCCGGCCAGGGGCGCGCTCGGGTGGACCTTGACCTCATCGATCTGGAGGCTGAGGGCCCCGGTGTGGAGGACCTGCTCCATGAACTCATCCACGTTGGGGCGAAGGACGACCTGGGCCATGCGATCGGCGCCCACCTCGCTCGGGGCAATGACCTTGTCGACCCCGGCGTTGAGGAGCTTGCTCCGGTTGTCGTGGTCGACGGTGCGGGCCAGGATGAAGAGGTCGGGGTTCAGTTCACGGGCCGTCAGGGCGACGAACACGTTGCTGCTGTCTTCGGGGAGGGCGAGGATGAGGCCACGGGCCCGGTCGATGCCGGCTTTCAGCAGTGTCTCTTCGTTCTCGGCATCCCCTTGGACATGGAGGTACTGATCGTCTCGCAGTTCCTGGACCTCCTCGTCGGCAATGTCCACCACGACGAGCGGGCGTTTGGCCTGCTCGAGGTCTTCGGTGAGGCGCTGCCCGACGCGGCCGTAGCCGCAGATGACGTAGTGGTCGGAGAGTTCGTCGATTCGTTTCATGATGCGGCGTTCGCGAAGGCGTTCGCTGGCGAGCAAAAGCTGGGCCCCCCGGGCCACGACGAAGGTGAGGAGGCCGATGCCGGTGATTCCCAGGCCCAGGGTGAAGAGGCGTCCGGTGTCCGAGAGCGTATGGACTTCCTGGAAGCCGATGGTCGACAGGGTGATGAACGTCATGTAGAAGCCGTCCATCCACGACCAGCCCTCCAGGTAGATGTAGCCGCTAGTGCCCACCACAAAGAGGACGAGGAGCGCCAGGCTCGCCAGGAGAATCTCCCGACGCGACGGGTCCATCCGGGCCAGCCAGCCGATGAGGGTGTCCCATGGATTCGCCACGAGGGCTCTCAGGGATCGGTGAGACAGGACGGCGACGGCCCGGCGCATCGGAGACGGCGCTAGGCAGGCTGCGGAAGGGAGAAGGCGCGGGCGTGCCAGGAGTGTCGGGCCGGCTGCTCGAAGGCCCCCCCGCGCAGCTCCCCGAGGGAGGAGATGCTCGGATCAAAGACCGTCGTCTCCATCGTGACGGCCCCGGCATCGGCTTTTTCCTGGAAGGTTGAGCGCGGGACGGACGCGACGGTGCCGTCGGACGTTCGGTACAGCACGTGGAGCGACGGGACCCACTGCACCTCCAGCTCGCGCGCCGTGGCCTTGATGGTGTGGGCGGCGTCGTCGATGGCGCAGCCGGAGGGCGCGGCGCCGTCGGCGCGGAGGCCGGCCAGCACCACGAACCGGTCGTACAGGACCGTGGCGTTGCCGCGGACCGCCTGTTCGTGCGAGGTCCAGGTGTCCACGAATGCCCGGAGCCGGTCGGCAAAGGCGGTCTGTACAGCCTCGGAGAGGGGGGCGTCGGCCGGGTGGATCCAGACCTGGGCCCCGTCGGGGAGCGAGGAAAACAGCGACGAAGACATGCTGTGCGGGTAGGCTGAAGGAGAGGAGCGCTGTTCCTGTTGTAAGGGGTGTGCGTACATTTGTTTTCGGGAGAACCAGCCCCGGAGCACGGGGCTGTAACGAGGGGCGCAGACCGCCGCACAAATCGGATGACGGGCTCTTTCCGGAACTGAGGATGAACAGGCGAATTGTTGTCCACAGTGAGTTCACGACTCGTTCATGACAACTACACGATTCGTTTGGGAGACGGGGCCGCGTCGTTGCCCCCACGGAGGCCTTTCCGACACCACCATTCAGAACCGACCTCGTGCCATGTTCTCCTACCGGGACCTCGTCGATTGGATTGCCACTCACCGCGACATCGGCATCGACCTCGTGCGCATGTATCTGGGCGTGGGGCTGTTTGTGCGCGGGGTGTTGTTTATTGCGGAGTCGCAGGGGGTCGCCGCGCTCGTGGACCTGTCGTCGTTCTCGGTGACGTCGGCGGCCCTTGCGCACTACGTGTCGTTCTCGCACCTCCTCGGGGGGCTGCTTCTGGCGGCCGGCCTTCTCACTCGTCTGGCGGCGCTCGTGCAGATTCCGGTGCTGGTCGGGGCCGTGTTCTTTGTGCACCTGGATGAGGGGCTGCTCTCGGCAAACCAGTCGTTGGAATTCTCGGCGCTGGTGCTCTTTCTGTTGGTTGTGGTCTTCGTGTTTGGGCCCGGGGCGTGGTCGGCCGACAGCTATGTGTTCGGCCCGCAGGACGAGGAAGAGCCGGACCTGTGGTGGCGGGACGAGGCCTTCGACACGCGCGAGACCGTGCCGGCCGGTACGGCTACGTCCGCCCCGAGCCGCCAGGAGACGGTCGAACCCGGGGGGACGACGACACTGTCCCCGAAGACGGCGACCAAGCAGGCCGTTGCCGAGCAGGCCGACGTAGAACGCTGCTCCTGTGGGCACGACCTCACCCACCCGCGGGTGACGGTGGAGCCGCACTACGGCTGGAGTGCGGGGTTCTTCTTCATGCTCGGCATTTCGGCTCCGGTGAAGGAGGTTGTGTTCTATTGTGAGAAGTGCGGGACCATCATGAAGCGGTCCCGGGATCCGGAGCTGCTTCGCCGATACCGCTGGCATACCTCGTGACCCGCGGGCCGGGGCTTCTGGGTGGGGCCGTCGGTGTTTTTCTTCGTTGTCCTCTGCTTCCTCCATGGGTTCGTCTACCGACTCCTCCCCGTCCTCCTGCTCCACGGCCCTCATGCTTGGCGGCGGTGGGGCCCGGGCGGCGTACCAGACCGGAGTGCTCTGCTACGTGGGCGAGGCCTTCCCGGAGGCCGACGTGCCGATCATGACGGGCGTGTCGGCAGGATCGATCAACGCCGCGCACCTGGCGGCCGACCCCGGCCCGTGGAACGAGCGCACGGCGCGCCTCACCTCGTACTGGGAGAACCTGACCATGGAGGATGTCTTCCGCCCACGCTCGCTCTGGACGCTGGGGAAATCGCTGGTGCAGGGCACTCCCTGCAAAGAGCAAACCTTCCTGGACACGGCGCCCCTCCGCGCCTACCTCGACGATCATCTGCCAACCGACCACAAGGGGCGCTTCACGGGGGTGGCCGAAAATGTGAAGGCAGGACGCCTGGAGGCCCTGGCCATCTCCACCTCCAACTACGCCACGCTGCAGACGGTGACCTGGGTGCAGGGCTGTTCGATTACAAACTGGGACCGGCCCAACCGGGTGGGCCGCCGCGCCGTGCTGAGCCTCGATCACGTAATGGCCTCCACGGCCCTGCCGATGGTCTTTCCGGCGGTGCGCCTCAACGGGGCCTGGTACGGCGATGGGGGCCTCCGCATGCTCGACCCCCTGGCGCCCGCCGTCCACCTGGGGGCGGACCGGCTGTTCGTAATCTCCACCCGCTACGAACGGTCCCAGGCCGAGGTGAACCACTCCGGCCGCACCGCGGCCTATCCCTCCCTCTTCCAGATGGCCGGCATCCTGGCCAACGTGCTCATGCTGGACGTTCTGGAGCACGACGCCGCGGTGCTGCGCCGCATCAACCGATTGGTGCGACAGATACGCCCCGAGTCGCGCGGCCGGCTCCGGCCGATTGACCTCCTGGTCCTTCGTCCGTCGGTCGACCTCGGCGCGCTGGCCGACGACTATGCGCTCGACATCGGCGGGGCGATGGGGCACCTCCTCTCCGCCGTGCAGTGGAAGGACGACCCGCAGCCCGACTGGTTGAGCATGCTCCTCTTCGAATCCGGCTACCTGCAGCGCCTCCTGGAAATTGGGTACAACGATGCCCGTCGCGAACACGACCGCATCGAGGCCTTCTTTGCCGAGGAGCCGCGCACAGAATCGCCGTCGGACTACGCCTCGTCGCCCTCCCCCCGCTCGTAGGTCACGAACCGGAACCCGTCGTGGGCCTCCGTCGCGACCTCCTCAAACACGTCGCCGACGAGGTGCTCGAAGGGGGGGAAGTAGGTGTCGCCCTCGTAGTCTCCCTCGACGAGCGTGAGCTCCAGGCGGTCGGCGCGGGGCAGAAACTGCTCGTAGACGGATTCGCCCCCGCCGATGAAGACGGTGTCGGCGTCGGCGACAGCCTGCATCGCGGCCTCGATCGAGGCGTACGTCTCGACCTCGGGGTACTGTTCGAACGGCCCCTGCGTGCTGAGTACGATCAGGCGGCGGTCAGGAAGTGGGCCGCCGAACTGGTGGACGATCGACTCGAACGTGCGCCGCCCCATCACCATCGGGTGTCCGGTGGTGAGCCGCTTAAACCGCTTCAGGTCCTCCGGAATGTGCCAGGGCAGGTCTTTGTCCTGGCCAATGACTCGGTTCGATTCGGCGACGGCGGCGATGAGGACGAGTTCGGGCACGAGGGGAGCGGGTGGGTCCGAGAGACTGAGGCGAAGAATGAGAAGCCGCCGGTCTCCACGCCTGAGCCCACGGCCCGTTCCGATGCGCCCGAGGGCGGGGGCGCAGGGAACTGAGCGCTGAGAGAATCAGTCCCGGTGAATTTCTTTCGGGCATTGGATCCTGCGGGGTTAACAGTTTCGTAATGTCGGGTAAGAGTCTTTCTGCTCGCCAGCCGTGTCGTTGATCGCTTTGTCGCTATATGTTCGGATTTTGCCGATGGGGAGGGGTCCTTCTCATTCTGCTTGTCGGATTCGGAGGGGGCGGGAGCGCGCGTGCACAGTCCGGCGGCTCGGTTGAGGCGGGGGCGGACGGGATTCGCCTGCGGTCCGCCGACGGGGCGTTCGAGGTGCGGCTGCGCAGCGATCTCTACCTGGATGCGCGGGTGCTCTCCGGCGCTGAGGATGCGCCCGGGGCCGACCGTCTTTTTCTCCGCCGCGTCCGCCCACGCCTCCAGGGGCACGTGCACGAGCGATTCGCCTTCAGCGTGCGCCCCGACTTTGGGGCGGGCGGGCCCGAGATTGACGACGCCTACGTGGAGGCTCGCTTTGCGCCGTCGCTGCGGCTGCGCATGGGGCGCTTCAAGGTGCCGGTGGGGCTCGAAAATCTGCAGTCGACGACGGGCCTCATGCACGTGGAGCGCGGCGTCCCGACGGGGCTGGTGCCGGGCCGCGACGTAGGGGTGATGGTGTCGGGAGACGGGGGCGCGGGGCGGGTGTCGTACGCCGCGGGCCTCTTCAATGGCACGCCGGGGGCGACGGAGCCGGGCGCGGATGTGGACGATGCGAAGGAGGGGGCGGCGCGCCTGTTTGTGGAGCCGTTTGCGCGGCAGGCGACCGCGCTCTCGGAACTCGGGCTCGGGGTCGCGGGGACCTTCGGGCACGTCACGGGCACCGACGAAACCCCGGCGCTCACGCGCCTGAGCACGACCGGTCGTCAGCCCTTTTTCACGTACCGCGAGGGAGCCCGGGCCGATGGGCGGCGGTGGCGCCTCGCCCCGCAGGCCCGCCTCTATGCCGGCCCGGTTGAACTGCTGGGGGAGTACACGATCCTCCGGGAAACGGTGCGGTTTGGCCGGGCGACGGAGACGCTCGCGCATGCGGCCTGGCAGGCCAGCGCGTCGGTGGTGCTGACGGGAGAGGACGCGCGGGAGGGGATGGTGGTGCCGCAGGATCCGTTTGCCGCCGAGCCCGGGCCGGGCGCCTTCGAGCTCGGGGTGCGCGTCCACGGGGTTTCCCTCGATGACGCCACGTTCCCGACGTTCGCGTCGCCGACTACGGCGTCGCAGGCGCGCGCCTGGGGCGGCACGCTCAGCTGGTACCCGAACGCCATGGTGCGCTTCATGCTGGGGATCGAGCGGACCACCTTCGACACGGCCGGCATCGCCTCGGCCCCTGATGCCGAGACGCTGCTGCTGTTTCGCACCCAGCTGGCTTTTTAGCGGACGCAGCGACGTAGCGGAATCCCGTGTCGCGAACTGCTTGGGCCCGCCTCGGGTATGGACGATTCAACGGTGTTTAAAAACGTTGCAGACCCATGGTACCCAAGCGACGGATCGGTCCCGTGCTTGCGTGGGCCCTGGGGCTGGGGCCGATCGTTCTTCTTCTCGGAAGCGGGGCGTCCCTGGAGCCCCTCCGGGGCGCCGTCCGGCCGGTTGATCGCGTGACGTCCCTCGTGGGGGCCGGCAGCGGACTGGTCGGGATGGCGTTGCTCGCGGAGGCGTTCGTGCTCTCCTCGCGCGTCCGATGGCTCGAAGGGGTCTTTGGCGGTCTCGATGGCATGTACCGGACCCACCACCGGCTGGGCGTGGCGGCGTTTGGGCTGCTGGTGCTTCACCCTGTTGCCCTTGCGTTCCGGTTTGTGCCGGCGGAGTGGGGGCGGGCGGTGGCGTTTGTGTTGCCGGGGCACCCGCGGTGGGCGGTCGACTTCGGGGTCTATGCCGGGTGGGGGCTGGGCCTCCTGATGGTCCTCACGCTCACGTCCTGGCTGTCGTACGACCGCTGGAAGCTCTCGCACAAGGCCCTGGGGCTCGTTCTCGTGGCGGGGGCGGTGCACATGTGGGGCGTCGAGGACACCCGCGGGCGGCGCGTGATAATGGCCGCCCGGCCGGGCCTCTGGTGGTACATGACGGGACTGGTGGGGATGGGACTGGTGGGGGCCGTCTACAAAACCATCGTGCATCCGCTGTGGCCGAAGCCGCGCTACACCGTGTCGGACGTCGAGCGGCGGACCGACGACGTGATCGAGGTGACCCTGGTGCCCCAGGGCACGCCCATTGAGGCCGAGCCCGGGCAATTTGTCTTTGTCTCCGTCACCGGAGAAGGGCTCTCGCGCGAGGCCCACCCGTATACGCTGTGCGGGCCTCCGGATACAGACGCCGTCACCGTTATGGTTAAGGCGCTCGGGGACTACACGAGGCGCCTCCACGAGCGGCTGGAGCCGGGCATGGAGGCGACTCTCGACGGGCCGTACGGCCGGTTCGACTACCGGGACGGGGGCGACCGGCAGATCTGGATTGCGGGTGGGGTGGGGGTGGCGCCGTTCCTTAGTTGGGCGCGCACCCTGGATCCCGACGATGCTGCGGCGCCCGACGTGGAGTTCTACTACTGTGTCCACGACCGTAGCGATGCGGTGTACCGCGACGAATTCGAGGCGCTGGGCCACCAGTGGCCTTCGATGAACGTGGCGCTCGTGTGCTCGGCGGAGGAGGGACACCTCCATGCCCGCGACCTCGGCGATGTGACCGGCGCCGACATCTTCATGTGCGGCCCCAAGCGGCTCACGCAGGATCTTCGTCGGCAACTGCGGGCCCGCGGCGTGCCCGACGCCCGGATTCACTTTGAGGACTTCGAGTTTCGGTAGGCCTACACGGCAATCGGGGCGGAGAGGGCGGGGTGGTGCTCGTAGTCCTCGATCTGTACGTCGTCGGTCGTGTAGTCGAAGATCGAGTCGCGCTCGCGGAGGTGGAGTGTGGGACGGGCGCGGGGCGTACGGGACAGTTGCTCCTCCACCTGCTCGCGGTGGTTGAGGTAGATGTGGCAGTCGCCGCCGTGGAAGATGAGCTCGTGCGGCGTGAGGCCCGTCTGCTGGGCCAGCATGTGGGTGAGCAGGGCGTAGCTGGCAATGTTGAAGGGCAGGCCGAGGAAGCTGTCGACCGAGCGCTGCTGCCACATGAGCGAGAGGCGTCCGTCGCCCGGGGCTCCCTCCACGAAGCACTGGAAGGCGTAGTGGCAGGGGGGCAGGGCCATCGTTGCCGTCTGGGCAGGGTGCCAGGCGCTCACGACGTGGCGACGGGAGTGCGGCCGCTCGCGGAGATTGTCGACCAACTGGGCAATCTGGTCGACGGGGCCGTCCGGGCCTTCAAATGCACGCCACTGCTTGCCGTAGACGGGACCGAGGTCGCCCCACCGTTCGGCGAAGGCGTCGTCCTCGGCGATGCGGTCCTCGAACGCCTCCTGACTGATCTCTTCCCCGGTCTCCTCGCGGTAGCGCCGGAGGGGCCAGTCGGTCCAGATGGAGACGCCGGCCTGCACGAGCGACTGGATGTTGGTCTCGCCCCGCAGGAACCAGAGGAGCTCCTCCGTCACCCCCCGCATCCACACGCGCTTGGTGGTGAGGAGGGGAAAGCCCTCCGAGAGGTCGAACCGCAACTGGCGGCCAAACACGCGAAGCGTCCCCGTGCCGGTCCGGTCGTCGTGGCGGGTGCCGTGGTCGAGGACGTCCTGCAGGTAGTCGAGGTAGGGGCGCATGGGGGGCGGGGCGTGAGGAGGGCGTCTGCTTCGTGGGCTCAACGAGCGAACGGGAGCGGAGTTGGGACGCCGGCGGCCGGAACGTCGCGGCGAATTCGGTCGTTGGGCGCACCCGCTTCGTGATCCACATCGACCCCCTGGCTCCATGTCCGAGATTGATCCCGACATCCCCGAAAACAAGCACCTGAAACAGGCCGTCAATCACCTGAACCGCATTCTCGACTACGCGCCGATGGTGGCCGACGGCCGCGACGCCACGGTGCACCTGACGCCGCAGGACTGGCAGGTGGTGGCCGATGCCCTGTTCAACATGCAAACCCCGGACAGTGCCCTGCCGGACGCCATCCAGGACTACGGGCTTACCAACGAGAACGAAACGATCACGCTCACGACGGGCGACTACGACATCGAAGTCGAGGTCGTCGCGAGCTGAGCCCCGTCCGTCCGAGGAGGACAGGGCGGACCGGTCCGGACGCTAATTCGCGGCGGCGTGCAGGTGAAACGAGGGAACCGACACGCGAAATTGCTCCCCGTCGACCCGCTGGACGAGGTAGTTGCCCTCCACCCGTCCGTTGAACGACGTGATCGTGCAGGAGCCATCGTGTACGTGCACGTCCCCCGCCGGCACCACCGGATGGCCGGGAAGGGTCGAGTCCCCCTCCAGGTCCTGTCGGCGGCCGTCGGCCTCCTCGATCACCCACCGACGCCGCAGGAGCTGCACGTCGCTCGGGCCCTCGTTTCGAATCGAAACGGCATAGCCAAACTTGAACGTGCGGTTTACCACGTCGGAGGGCTCATCGAGGTAAATGGGACGAACCGTGACGGTGATGTCGCGCGTCGTCGTCACGTAGCTAATCATAGGCGGAGGGGGGCACGTCGGAAAAACGACAGCGTGTCGGCCGGCACTCGGTGGGTCCCGGGACACAACACGTGTTACTCGGCAGTTATGAATTGTTCAAACTGCGAGGAGAATTTCACGGAACCCCTTCCGCAGCGGAAAGCGACTTGACGCCGGTCGGCCCGTCCGGTTGATTGGTACCGGATTTCGGAAACAGTGCGGGTGCTCGCTCGTCGAGCCTCGTGGTCGCTGGTTGTGCATCGCCGCCGGTTTGCATGGCTCCTCCTCCCGATACGCCGTCGTCCTCCGATTGGACGCGCACCCGTCTCTCGGCCCTCAACGCGCAGTTCGAACCTCAATCCCCGCAGGTTGTCCTGGACTGGGCGACGACCACCTTTGGCGAGCAGCTGGTCCAGGGAACCGGGTTCGGCCCGTCGGGCATCGTCATCATGCACATGCTCTCGGAGGTGTGCCCCGGCGCCACGGTGTTCTATCTCGACACCGACCTGCTCTTCCCCGAAACCTACGAGCTCCGCGACGAGCTCGAGGAGACGATGGATGTGAGCATCACCCGCGTCCACGGGGACCTGTCCCTGGATGCGCAGGCCGAGGCGGAGGGCCCCGCGCTCTGGAACCGCGACCCGGACCGTTGCTGTTTTCTCCGGAAGGTGCAGCCGCTCCAGAACTATCTCGACGACCGCCGCGCCTGGGTGACGGGCGTGCGTCGCGACCAGTCGCCCGCCCGGGCCGACGCCCCCATCCTGAAGTGGGAGTCGGCCTACGAGGTGTTGAAGGTGAACCCGCTGGCCACCTGGACCCGCAAGCAGGTCTGGCAGTATTTGTTCGATCACGACCTGCCCTACAACCCGAAGCACGATCAGGGGTACCCCAGCCTCGGCTGCGTGCCGTGCACGGCCCCTGTGGAGGACGCCGACGGGTACACGCGGGAGGGGCGCTGGGCCAATTCCGATAAAACGGAGTGTGGCCTGCACGCCACGACGGGGGAGGAGTAGGGGGCGCGTGCCTGGAGCCACCGAGCCCCCCGATGAAAAATGCCCCAGTGCGAAGCCGGGCCGTCCGCGCGCGACCGCGCCCGAACGATCCCGGCGCGCAGAACGTAGGAGTGATCGTCAATTTAGAATCGATCTAAACCCTTTCGAACATGAGTGCGCCCCCGTCCGAGACCGATGTCCAGGAAATTCCGGAGGCGACGGTGCTGTTTGCGGGCGACTCGGGGGACGGCATGCAGGTGACCGGGTCACAGTTCACGCTTGCCTCGGCCTACGCCCATAACGACCTGGCGACGCTGCCCGACTACCCCGCCGAGATCCGTGCGCCGGCCGGCACCACCTTTGGCGTCAGCGCCTTTCAGCTCCACTTTGGCGCGCAGGAGGTGCGCACGCCGGGCGAGAAGGTGGACCTGCTGGTGGCCATGAATGCCGCCGCCCTCAAGGTGCACCTGCACCGCGTGCGCTCCGGGGGCACCATCATTGCCAACGTGGACTCCTTCGAAGAGAAGGACCTGAAGAAAGCGGACCTCGACGCCAACCCGCTGACCGACGGCACGCTCGACGACTATCAGGTGCTGGAGGTGCCGCTCACGACGCTCACCCGCGAGGCCCTGGCCGACACCGACCTGTCGCGCCAGCAGGTCGACCGGTCGAAAAACATGTTTGCGCTGGGGCTGGCGCTGTGGATGTACTCCCGCCCCGTTGAGCCGGCCGAAGAGTGGATCCGAGAGAAGTTCGACGACCAGCCGGCCATCCGCGACGCCAACCTGCGCGTGCTCACCAAGGGACATCACTACGGCGAGACCGTCGACGCCATCGCGGTGCGCTACGAGGTGAACGAGGCGGCCATGGCGCCGGGCACGTACCGGGCCGTGCAGGGGGCGGAGGCGCTGGCGCTGGGGCTCGTGGCCGCCGGCGTGAAGAGTGGGCGGCACGTCTTCTACGGATCGTACCCCATCACGCCGGCCTCCGACATCCTCCACGAGCTGAGCGAACACAAGAATTTTGGCGTCATCACCTTCCAGGCCGAGGATGAGATCGCGGCGGCGGGGTCGGCCCTCGGGGCCGGGTTCAGCGGACACATCGGCGTGTGCGCCACCTCTGGTCCCGGCGTCGCGCTCAAGACGGAGACGATCGGCCTCGGCGTGATGGCGGAGCTGCCCCTCGTCGTGATCGACATGCAGCGCGGCGGGCCCTCCACGGGGCTGCCGACGAAGCCGGAGCAGGGGGACCTCCTGCAGGCCGTCTACGGCCGCAACGGCGAGGCGCCCCTCCCGGTGCTGGCCGCCACGTCGCCGGGCGACTGCTTCCACACCGCCTACGAGGCGTGCCGCATCGCCACCAAGTACCGCACGCCCGTGATCGTGCTGGCCGACGGCTACCTGGGCAACGGATCGGAGGCCTGGCGCATTCCGGACACCGACGCGCTTCCGCCGTTTGAGCTCAACATGGAGACCGAGCAGACGGACCAGACAATCCACAAGGACGCCGACGGCAACGACCAGTTCCTGCCCTACGTCCGCGACCCGGAGACGCTGGCCCGCGCCTGGGCCACGCCGGGCACGCCGGACCTGGAGCACCGCATTGGGGGGCTGGAGAAGGAGCACCGCACCGGCGACGTGTCCTACGACGCGGCCAACCACCAGAAGATGACGGAGCTTCGGGCGCAGAAGGTGCAGAACGTGGCCGACGAGTACGCGCCCCTCCAGGTGCACGGCGCCGACCGCGGCGACCTGCTCATTCTGGGATGGGGCTCCACGAAAGGGGCCATCGTGGAGGCCACCGAACGCGTCCGGGACGAGGGGCTGCGCGTAGGAAGCGTGGCCCTGCGCCACGTGTGGCCGCTTCCCAACGACCTCGGGGCGATCCTGGAGCGCTTCGACCGGGTGCTGGTGCCCGAACTCAACAACGGACAACTGATTCGCGTGCTGCGCGACCAGTACCGCCGCGAGTTTACGGCGCTCAACAAGATTCAGGGCCGGCCCTTCCGGGCGGAAGAGATCGTCGAGAAGGTTGGCTCTCTTCTTGGGAGACCGGCCCCTGCATGACGGTCTGCCAGACTGAGATTCGTTTGCCCTCTTTCTTTCGCCGTATTGCGTGTTTCGTATTGCGTATCGGTCCGAGGCGACGATACGAAATACGCGATACGAAATACGTCGCTCCAGGAAAGCATCCTCCTGACGGACCCGACACGAACCGATGAGCAACGACACCCCCGATCCAAGCCAAAACGGCCAGACGCCCGACGGCACCCGGACACCGGACCGTCCCCCCGGCCTCGCCGAGGAGGACGACGACACCGCCGCGGAGCAGGGCGCGTCCGACGATGCGTCGCCCGACACGAAAAAACCGGATCTGCCGCCCAGCCTCGCCTCCGATGAAGACGACGAGGCGGCGGCCAGCGACGCGCCGACGGAGGGCACCAAGAAGCCGGACCTGCCGCCGGGCCTCTCCGGCGGGGACGCGGATGAGAACGGCACCAAAACACCCGCGGGGCCGCCATCTCCCGGCGGCGATGATGGGGACGACGGCCCCACGCTCCCGCCCGGCTACAGCGGCGACGGCGGCGGGGGGCTGTCCCGCGAGGACTTCCAGTCCGACCAGGAGGTGCGCTGGTGCCCCGGCTGCGGCGACTACGCCATCCTGTCGACGGTGCAGCGCCTCCTGCCGGAGCTGGACGTGGAGAAAGAGAATCAGGTGTTTGTGAGCGGCATCGGGTGCGCGGGGCGCTTCCCGTACTACATGGACACCTACGGCATCCACTCCATCCACGGTCGCGCCCCCACCATCGCGACGGGCATCAAGACCTGCAACCCGGAGCTGGACGTGTGGATCGTGACGGGCGACGGCGATGCGCTGTCGATTGGGGGGAACCACCTGATGCACGTGCTGCGCCGCAACCTTGACACGCAGATCCTCCTCTTCAACAACGAGATCTACGGCCTCACGAAGGGCCAGTACAGCCCGACCTCCGACAAGGGCACGGTCTCCAAAAGCACGCCGCACGGGTCGGTGGACCGCCCCTTCAATCCGGTCTCCGTTGCCCTGGGGGCCGATGCTACCTTTGTGGCCCGCACCATGGACCGCGACCCGCAGCACATGAAGAAGATGATGCGCGCGGCCCACGAGCACGACGGGACCGCCTTCCTGGAGATCTACCAGAACTGCAACATCTTCAACGACGGCGCCTTCTTCGAATTCACCGATCGGGAGACGAAGGCCGACCGCGCCCTCTTCCTGGAGCACGGCGAGCCGATGACGTTTGCCGAGGGCACGAAGGGCATCCGCCTGGACGGCCTCACGCCCGAGGTGATCGACCTGGACTCGGGGCGATGGTCCGTTGAGGACTGCCTAGTGCACGACGAGACCTCGCCGGAGCTGGCCACCCTCATCGGGCGCATGTCGTGGGAGGAGGCCGGCGACGACATTCCGCGGCTGGACGAGGACCCGCCGATGCCCCGCCCGTTTGGCGTGCTGCACCGCACGGAGCGCCCCACCTACGAGGCGCTCGTGCACGACCAGCTCCGCACGGTGACCGAAGAGCGGGGGGAAGGGGACCTCGACGCGCTCCTGCACGACGGCGACACGTGGACGATCGAGTAGGGGGCAATACGGGCGGTTGCCCTCTCGATTCGACAGGCCGGTGGTCGTTCCCTATACTGAGCGTCGATCCGCGACAATATTCTTCCCCAATCGATTCTCAGTCAATGATCTGGACACACCTCGACAAGTACCGCGACGCCGGCCTTCTGCTTCTTCGGCTCATCTTTGGGGCCTACCTGGCGTTCGGGCACGGCCTTGGCAAGATCACCGGAGGGGCGGAGCAGTGGGCCCAGCTCGGCGGCGTGATGGATGGGCTCTTCGGAATTGGGGTTTTGCCGACGTTCTGGGGATTCATGGCCGCGGTCGCGGAGTTCGTGGGCGCCCTGCTGGTGGCCGTGGGCCTCGCCACGCGTCCCGCCGCCATCCTCGTCGTCATCAACATGCTCGTGGCGGCCACCGCCCACATGACCGGGGCGATTGATGGCAGTCCGGAATTGGCCCTGCTCTACGCCGCGCTGTTCTTCAGCCTCATTTTTACGGGGCCCGGCAAGTACAGCTTTGACGAGAATCTGTAGCCTCCGCCCTCTTTCGTCCTCCCTCCGTCCGGTATGAACACCACTCGTTGGAGCTCCGTCGACCTCGCCCTCCTGGTGCTGCGGATAGGCATCGGCATCTCGTTCGTGTATGTCTACGGCTGGGCCAAAATATCCGGCGGCCCGGGGCAGTGGGCCGACCTGGGACAGAACATGGCCCTTTTCGGCATCACGTTCTGGCCCACGTTCTGGGGCTTTATGGCGGCGGCCACGGAGTTTGTGGGCGGCCTCTGTCTTATGCTCGGCCTGCTCTTCCGTCCCGTGCTGGGGCTCCTGCTCGTGGTGATGACCGTTGCGTTTGCGAGCCACATCGCGGCGGGCGAGGGGCCGTGGCACGCGACGGAGATGGCGACGGTGTTCGTGGCGCTTCTGCTGACGGGGCCGGGCCGGTACAGCCTCGACGCGCTGATCTTTTCATCGGACGAATGACCGGTTCGCGTGCCTGATGCATCTGCGCCCCCCGTTCTCGTCGTAGGGGCGGGGCTGTCCGGCCTCGTCGCAGCCACTCGTCTCCAGGCGGCGGGGCGGGCCGTTGCGGTGTGGGAGGCGCGCGATCGCGTCGGCGGCCGGTGCTGGAGCGTGCCGGTCGGTCCGGAAGACCATCGGGTGGACCTCGGGGCGGCCTGGCACTGGGTCCAGCACGAGCGGGTGCGGGCGCTGGCCGACCGCCTCGAAGTGGACCGGGTGCGGCAGCACGAGCCCGGGGTGGCCCTCCACGAACCCACCGCCGACGATCCGGTCGAGCGGTTTGAGTGGCCCAACACGCCGCCGCCCTCGTGGCGACTGGTCGGGGGCACCCAGGCGCTCTCCGATCGCCTCCGGGCGAGGCTGGAGGCGGGCACGGTGCGGCTGAACCACCGGCTCGTGGCCCTGCGGCACACGGAGGCGGGCGTGGAGGCGCGGGCCCAGACCCCCGCGGGAGCCCGGACCGTGCGGCCCGAAGCGGTGGTGCTCGCGGTGCCGCCCCGCCTCGCGGGCGAGACCGTTGCGTTCCGGCCGGCGCCCGATGCCCTCCTGCGGGCAATGCGGGACACGACGACCTGGATGGGCACCTCCGCCAAAGCAGCCGTCACCTACGAGCGCCCGTTTTGGCGCGAGCAGGGCATTGATGGGCGAGTGGTGAGCCGGGCCGGGCCCGTGCACGACTGGCACGACGCCGTGTCGCCCACCGGGGCCGCCGCCCTGGCGGGGTTCATGCACCCGCCGGGCCCCAGGTCGCCCACCCCGTCCGCCCCGGCCGACCAGAAAGAGGCCATCGTCCGTCAGCTCGTCCACTGCTTCGGGGAGGCCGCGGCCCATCCGACCGGCGTGGCCACCTGCGATTGGAGCCGCGACGCCGCCACCACGCCGCCCGATGAGTCCCCGTCCGGGTCGCAGACTCCCCCCGACCCCGCGCCCGTCCTCCGAGAGGCGCACTGGGACGGGCGCCTTGTCCTCGCCGCGGCCGAGACCGCCGCCGATCACCCCGGCTACCTTGACGGCGCCATCCAGGCCGGTCGCCGGGCCGCCGCGGCCCTCGCGGACGTCGAGGGATGAGGTCCGGACTGGGGATTGGAGAGCCCCAGAGCGAGCAGAATCACGTCGCCCGCACCGGGACCTTTTTCGGGCCGTTGGCATGCAATTTTTGTCCACAACGCTCTCACACAACCTCCCAACTCCGCCATGGCCAAACGCATCCTCATGATTGTCGGCGACTACGCCGAAGACTACGAAACGATGGTTCCCTTCCAGGCCCTGCAGGCCGTCGGACACGAGGTCCACGCCGTCTGCCCCGACAAGGCGAGTGGCGACACGATTCCCACCGCGATCCACGACTTTGAGGGCGATCAGACCTACTCGGAGAAGCCGGGCCACAACTTTACCCTGAACGCGACCTTCGACGAGGTGGACGAGACGGAGTACGACGCGCTGTGCCTGCCCGGCGGACGGGCGCCGGAGTATACGCGTCTCAACGACCGGGTGCTCGAGATGGTGCGCCACTTCTTTGAGGCAGGCAAGCCGGTGGCGGCCGTGTGCCACGCCGCCCAGACCCTCGCCGCGGCCGACGTCCTGGAGGGCCGGCGGTGCTCGGCCTACCCGGCCTGCGCGCCCGAAGTGGAGGCGGCGGGCGGCACCTACGCCGATATTGGCATGGACGAGGCGGTGACCGACGGCAATCTGGTGACCGCCCCGGCCTGGTCGGCCCACGTGGCCTGGATCTCCCAGTTCCTCGACGTGCTTGGAACCCGCATCGAGCACCGCGAGGCCGTGCCCGCGTAAAAAGACACCGATCGATGAGGGGACTATGCGCCGGACTGCCATTGTGCAGTCCGGCGTTTTTTTGTTGTATCCACTACGTCTCCACGTGCGGGTTTCGTTTCTCCCATTCCTCTCCCCCGAAATGACCAGCAAAGGATGGGTCTTTATCGCCGGTGTCCTCGCGCTCGCATTGTCCATCTACCTGTGGTTCAGCGGCAACCCCCAGGCGGCCATTTTTGTGGGCCTGTGGGTGCCCTCGCTCTGGATTCTGACTGACCTCGTCGGAAAGATGGAGGCCACTGCTCCATGAAACTCCTTCTTGAGTACTTCGGCCTTTTCGTGTTTGCCTTCGTCCTCCTGGTCGGCGGGCTCATCCTGGGGCCTCGGGTCACGTTTATGCCCGTGTCCTCGCCCGGCGAACTGGTCGGGCTCGGGCTGGCAGGAGCCGTAATCGTGGGCGGATTTCTGTGGTACTACCTGGCGTCGACCCATCAGGGCCGACCCACCAGCTCGTCGGTTCGGTAGCGGCAGAGGCGGGGCCGTGCCGGCACGGGCGGCCCGGAGCCGTACGGGGGGGCGTTTAGAAATCGTGAAAACGAGGGTGGGCGGGCGAAAAAACGGCCGAGGACGGGGCCACGGCCCGGTTGTGTGCGGGGGCGGAGGAACGGGGACGGAGCGGCAGCGAACACATCCGTAGGGACACCGGTCCCATTATCGGAAAACTGCTGCTCGTTCATCAATCCCGCCTGCTCATGTCGACCGACGCCGCGCCCCGCACAAATTCGGCCCCGGCCTCTCCCTTTCCCACCGATGACCCCGTGCTGCGCCTGATTGGCGACACGCCGCTCATCTCGTACCCGGGCACCGACCGGGGGCGCGTCCTCTGTAAGCTGGAGACGGAAAACCCGACCCGGTCGATGAAGGACCGAATCGCGATGGGCATCCTGTCGGAGGCCCTGGCGGACGGGGAGTACGACACGGTGGTGGAGGCCAGCTCGGGCAATACGGCCGGCGCGGTGGCCTTCGTGGCCAACCGGCTGGGCGCCGACTGCAAGCTGGCGTGTCCCGACTCCACCAGCCGCCAGAAGATCGGCTACATGAAGGCGTTCGGTGCGGAGGTGCACGAGTGCCCCTCGGACGTGGAGAGCGGCCACCCGGACCACTACCGCTCGGTGGCGCAGCGGCTGGCCGAGGAGGAGGGGGCGTTTCTCGTGGATCAGTACCACAACCAGTCGAACCCGGGCGTGCACTACCAGTGGACGGGCCCGGAAATCTGGGGGCAGGGCGGCGACCGCATGACACACCTCGTGGGGGCGATGGGCACCGGGGGCATCCTGAGCGGCAGCGCACGGTACGTGCAAGAACAGGCCGCCGCGGCGGGGCGCGACGTGACGGTCATCGGGGTTGACGCCAAGCAGTCCAACATTTCCACGGCCTTCTACGGGAAGGAGCCGGTGCCCTACGACACGGAGGTCGAGGGGCTCGGCAAGGGCGGTGACCTGCCCACGATGTGGTTCGACTACATCGACGAGATGCGCGATGTGGCGGACGAGCGCGCATTCACGCAGGCGCGCACCTCGGCGCAGGAGCACGGCCTGCTGATTGGCCCCAGTGCGGGCGCGGCCCTCTCCGTTGCACTCGATATCAGCGAGGAGCAGCCGGACGCCACGGTCGTCACCATCATCTGCGACGGCGGCGAACAGTACTTCGATACGCTCTTCGGTGTGTAGCGCGTTGCACGTTGAACGCTAAGATGCCGCCTGTGGAGAGACGGTCCGCCCGTCGATGTCCTCCAGGGCAGTGTTGAGGCGCTCGATGCTGCCGGTGGTGTCGATCCGCGGCCTGAGTTGAACCAGCAGGTTGAGCAGGCCCACCAGCGCCTTGTTCAGGAAGATGAAGTGGGGCGAGCCGGCCGCCTGGCGCAGGGTGGAGGCCTCTTTAAAGGATTCCTGCAGCCGGTTGCGGAAGTCCGGGTCGCCGAAGTCGAACGACGACTGGCGGTAGGGCTCCACGATGAGGGAGCCGTAGCGGTCGAAGAACTCGCGCACCTTCGCCTCCGTGTCGCCGGGCATGTTGTCCTGCAGGATGTCGAGGCGGTGGAGCAGGCGGTCGATCTCGTCCTCGTCGTCCTCCATGCGGGCCCGGTAGAGGCGCAGCATGTCGTCGCGGAAGCCCTGGGGGAGCGTTTTCACGCAGCCAAAGTCGATGATGCCGAGGCGCCCGTCCTCGCGGAAGAGGAAGTTGCCGGGGTGGGTATCGGCGTGGAGCGTGCGGTGGTTGTGGGCGACCTGCCGGTGCAGGAAGTCCCAGAGAAGCTGTCCGAAGTGGTCGCGGGCGGCCTGGTCGGGGTCGGTATCCAGGAACGCGTCGAGGTGCTGCCCCTCCACGAACGTCATGGTGAGCACCGTCTCGGCGGTGTGCTCGCGCACGGGCTCCGGGGTCACCAGGTCGCCGCCCCCGTACTGGTCGGCAAAGTAGGCAATGTTGTCGGCCTCGTTCAGGTAGTCCGTCTCCTCGCGGAGGCGGGCGCGCACCTCCTCAAAGTAGTCGTCGATCGGCCCGCCCTTCACGATGCGGCGGAAGAGGGTGCGGGCCAGCGACAGGTCGGACTCGATGGTGTCGCGGACGTTGGGGTACTGCACCTTCACGGCGACGGGGCGGCCGTCGTCGAGGCGGGCGCGGTGGACCTGCCCGATGGAGGCCGCGGCCATGGCCTCGCCCTCGAACTCGTCGAAGAGCAACTCCGGAAAGCGCCCCAGGGCGTCGCGGATTTGTTTTCGGACCAGGGCCCGGTTCATCGGCGGCACGCGGTATTGCGCCTCCGCCATCACCTCCATAAACTCGTCCGGCAGCATGCCGGTGTCGAGGCTCATGGACTGGGCCAGCTTGAGGGCCGTGCCGCGCAGCCGTGCGAACTCCTTGAAGAGGTCTTTCGCGTTCTGCGTGTTCAGGTCGCGCTTGCGGTCCTCCCCGCCCTTCCCGCGCACCCGATCGGCGAGGTACTGTGCGTAGTTCTTGCCCACCTGGAGCCCCGTCTTGGCGAAGATGCGTCCCCGCTCCAGCTTGGTCGAGGGAAAATCGTCGTCCGCCTCGTCGTGCGCAGTCGAGCGGTCCGGGTCACTCATGGCGGCGGCGGTCGATGAGAAGAGGCAAGAAGACGTTAGCGGCGGCCAACCCACCGGCCGACGAGGGGCAGTCGGCTCAGGCCCAGCGCGTCGTGCTGCACGATGTGCCAGGCCAAGTCGAGCCCCGAAGATACGCCACCAAAGGTGACCAGTTCGGCCACAAACGAAACGAGTTTGTCGACGAGTGCCGTGGTGGCGGCCTGATCGTCCGACTCGTCCGCAATCCAGTGGCGGATCACCGCCATCGTGACGATGGTGAGCACCTCGTGGACCGGCCACAGGCCCGTGACGAGCTGGTTGGCGTTCGGCACCACGTCGTCGTCCGTAAGGAGGGTGCGGAGCTCGGCCCGCACCTCGGCCCGGAAGGCGGACCGCCGGCGCACCCAGGTGTCGAAGGTGCTCTGTACGAACGGCCGCTGCTCGTCCAGCGCGTCGAGCAGAATATAGAAGAAGGAGGCCAGCCGCTCCTCAAACGAGAAGGACTCGTAGTCGGTCGTGGCGTCGGCGAGCAGGCGGTACTGGTCGACGGCCAGGTCGTAGTAGGCCGGGAGGAGGGCGTCTGCGTCGTCGACGTAGGCGTCGAGGACCGCCCGGTCCACGCCGGCCCGGCGGCACACGGTGGGGGCGGTGAGGACGGCCGCGTCGTCCTGGTCGAGGGCGATGGCCGCCTCGATGAGTTGCTTTCGGTCGGCGAACGCGTCGGGGTCGACGATGGCACCGGTGGACTTTGGGAGGGAAGGGGCGGGTCGGTTTGTTCGCGTGCGCCCCCAGGTGTGGTTCCGGGAGAGCGAAAATGAGTCGCGATTTCGACGCCGGGAAGTGAGAGGGAGAAACGCGGTCGGAGAAAACAGGAGCGGGCACGCCGAAGGGGGAATGACCCGGGCGAGATTAACAAACCATAACCGGCATTACCGGACTATTATCTCAGGGTTGAAAGTAATAGAAGCCAGTTCCCCAAGGTGGAAAAAGATCCCCCGATCCACTACTGTGCTGAGTGCAGAGTCGCAAGACCCCTCCACCCCTCGGTCTTTGTCACACGGGGGTCAAGTGGCACGCTGAAAGAGCGAGCGTTGTCCTGTGCGGTCGTGCGTCTGCTACGTTCACCACTCGTCCCATAAACCCCACCATCGCTATGAAGCGTTGGGCTTCGATACCAATTTTACTGCTTGCAGTCCTGGTGCTCTGTCCCAGTTTGGCTCACGGGCAGGGCGTCACCTCGGCCACCATCCGCGGCACAGTGGTCGATGAAAACGACGAACCCCTTCCGGGCGTGAATGTCCTGGCGGTCCACGAGCCGAGCGGGTCCCGCTACGGCGCGTCGACCAGCCAGCGAGGGCAATTCACCCTGGCCAACGTGCGGGTCGGCGGCCCCTACACGATCACCGTCTCGTTCGTCGGGTACCAGTCGCAGCGCGAGACGAACGTCGAGCTCGACCTTGGCGAGACTCGCACCTTCGAGTTTCAGCTCCAGCCCCAGACCCAGGAGCTCGACGAGGTTGAGGTGGTTGCTGAAGGACAGGGCGCGGTCTTCAGCAGTCAGCGCCGAGGGATCTCCACGAACATCTCGGAGGAGGACATCCAGAACGCGCCGACCATCGACCGGTCCATCGCGGACTTTGCGCGGTTCACGCCGCAGGCCATCGTCGGAAACGACGACGACGACGGCTCCTCCATCTCGATCGCCGGGCAGAACAACCGGTACAACTCCGTTTTCATCGACGGAGCGGTGAGCAACGATGTGTTCGGCCTGTCGGCCCAGGGGACCGACGGCGGACAGACCGGTGCCACGCCGATTAGCACCGATGCCATCCAGAGTTTCAACATCGAGATCTCGCCGTACGACGTAACGCAGAGCTACTTCGGCGGCGGAGCGATCAACGCCGTGACGCGGAGCGGCTCGAATCAGTTCGAGGGGTCGCTTGCCTTTGAGTACCGCGACCAGAGCTTCGCGGAGGACCTGCCGAATGCTCCGTTCCCGGACTTCACGAATGAGCGCTACGTGGGACGCCTCGGCGGTCCCATTATCGAGGATGAGCTCTTCTTCTTCGTCAACTTCGACATCAATCGGGAGACCTCGCCCCAGCCGTTTGAGGGCGGATTCGATGAGTTTGAAGGGCAGGCCATTCAGTCCGAGTCGGACTTGAACGACCTCCTGAGCTTTGTCGAAAGCACGGTGGGGGATCGGTACGACCCCGGGAGTTTTCAGGGCAATGCCACCTCGTTGGATAGCGACAAGTTCTTGGGCAAGCTCGACTGGAATATCAGCCAGAATCACCGGGCGAGCCTTCGGTACAGCTACTCCGAGTCGGTCAACGTCGACGCGTTTGGCGGAAATCCGCAGGAGATCTCGTTCTCCAGCCGAAACGAGGTGTTTCCGAATACCACTCAGATCGGTGCGTTTGAGCTGAATAGCTCGTTCGGCAACAACTTTGCCAACAAGCTGATTCTCAGCTACAAAAACGTGGAGGACGACCGGGACACGAACCTCGACCAGCCGTTCCCGACCGTCGACATTAACGACGGAGCCGCCAGCATCGGCCTCGGGGGCGAGCCGTTCTCGACGGTGAATTTCCTCAAGCAGGAGGTCTTCACCCTCACGAACGACTTTGATATGTTCTTTGGGGACCACACCGTCACGGTCGGGACGCACAACGAGCTCTATGACCTCGCAAACAAGTTCGTCCCGTTCAACTACGGATGGTACATCTTCGTGGACAACGACGGCAACGGAACGGCCGTCGACGAATTCCGCGAGACCGTATGCGCCTCGATTGACAACCCCGGCAGCGCCTGCCAGGGGGTTGATTCGGGGATTGCCAGCTCGGTCTTCGCCCGCGGCTTTTCGCTCGTAGACGACGATCCGAGTACGCCGAATACGTTTGAGGAGAAAATCGGCGATGCGACGAACGCACAGGGCGCGTTCCGTGCGCTCAACACCAGCCTCTACATTCAGGACGAGTGGACGGTGAGCGACCGTCTGACGCTGACGGGAGGCGTTCGAGTCGACGTGCCGGTATACCTCGACGATCCGGCGTTTGCGAACCCGGACAACGAGCTGGTGCCGAACGATCCGGAGCTCGATCCCCGGGACACTACAATTCCGGCCATCCAGAACTTTTACTCGATGAACGGGGCACGCCCCGGCGAAACGCCGGACCCGAACCTGCACTGGGCGCCCCGCTTTGGCTTTAACTGGGACGCCTTCGGCGACGAGACCACACAGGTGCGCGGAGGAACCGGCATCTTTACGAGCCGGCAGCCGTTCGTGTGGCCCGGTGGGATGTACCTCAACAACGGGACGAACACCGGGACGGTCGACTTTACATTCGGCCAGGCCGAGTTCCGTCCGAACCCGCAGAACGGCCTGACGGTGGCCGACTTCCAGGACCGCGATCCGTCGGACCTCATTCCGAGTGGTCGCCTCGAGATGTTCGAGAAAGACTACTACAACCCGCGGTTCTGGCGCTCCTCCCTGGGCATCGATCAGGAGCTTCCGGGTGGTGTGATCGGCACAATCGAGGCTCAGTACTCGAACACGCTGAAGAATGTGCTGGTCACGAACGTCAACCTGCGCCCGGCAAACGAGACGCTGGACGGCCCGGACAATCGGCCCATCTGGGTGCCCTCGGAGTTCGACGATGGGGCGAGTCCCTACGCCGAATCCGGGGATCAGCGGATTGATGCTCGCTACGCGAACATCCACCGTGTGGGCAATACCGATCGCGGCTACTCCTACAACCTCACGACCCGCCTCCGGAAGACGTTCGAGGGCATCGTGACGGAAAACAGTGGCCTCCGCGCCGATGTGTCCTACACGTACGGCGATTCCTACTCGGTGAACGACGGGCTCTCGTCTCAGGTCAACTCGCTCTGGGACGGCGTCGAGCACGTCAACGGCGCGAACAACATCGGGCTGGCCCGCTCGGACTTCTCGACGGGGCACCGCGTGCTTGGGCGGTTCTCCTATCGCCAGCAGCTCGGCGACCGGTTCGCCCTTACGACGACGCTGATCTACGACGGGCAGTCCGGTCGGCCGTTCTCCTACGTCATCGACAACAGCGAGAACATGGTTCGGGAGCGAGGAGAAGCAAACTCGCTGCTCTACGTTCCGGGACAGACCCAGAATCTGACCTTCGGGGAAATTGACCCGGACAATGGACCGACGATTACTCCTGAGCTGCAGGCGCAAGCCCTGGATCAGTTCATCCGCGGCAACGACTACCTGAGCGATCGCCGCGGACAGTACGCGGAGCGCAACGGCGACCGGACGCCCTGGGAGAGCGTCTTCGACCTCAACCTCCGCCTGGAGGTCTTCCAGAACCTCCTCGGTCGGCAGCAAAGCCTGGAGCTGACGGCGAACGTGTTCAACTTCTCCAGCCTCCTGGGCGACGTGTTCGGGACGGACTGGGGCGAGCGTTACGCCGGAGCTGGGCAGGTTGACCTCACCTCCTTCCGCGAGTTCGAGGATCCGGACAACGGAAACTACACGCCGGTGTACACGGCGCAGGAGGTCATTCGCTCGGTTGAAGACACCAACGGCGATGGGGTCGCCGACGAAGTAGAGACGATCGATCAGGAGGACATCTTCAATGAGATCCGAACCGGGTCCTCCTACAGTTCCCAGTGGCAGATGAAGTTTGGCGTCCGCCTCAACTTCTAACGGTTCTGCCGAAGGGACCTACTCACTGCGAGCGGGCGGTCGTCGAGGGACGGCCGCCCGTTTCGTATTTCTGCTACCGTTCCGTATCTCTTTTCCTCTGGGGTTTTAGTACGAATGGCATCGAGTGCGATAGTCTCGTTCTCTCATTTTTTGCCCCTGTTCTCTTTCTCTTTGCCGCGGGGAGCCTCCCCGGGCACGCCCGGCCCGTCGATAGCGCCCCCTTTGTGCACGTCGGGACGGTCCCGCGCCCCCGATCGACAAGATGAGCGGGATCGGAAAAAGCCCGCAGCTCGACAACGCCGGTGCAGCGTCGGGGGCGGCCATGGTTTGCACGACGGGCGTCTGGGGCTTTTTCCGGTCGGAGAAGGGCGATGGGGTTCTCAGCGAAGCCCCGGGCCATCAAACGGCCAGAGTTGCCCCCCAAGCAGGCCGGGGCTGTGACGCAAGGCGGCCCCCAGACGCTCCGCATCCCCACCGAAAACCGCGGCGCGTTCTTGATAGAAAACGTTCAGGGAAAGCCGTTGTCGATAGGGAAATGTAGGGAGACAGCCGGGCGTTATCCCTGTGTAATGATTGCTGCAGGAGAATAGAAAATCGGTTCTTCATTGATGATAAGGGTTCTCACTTGTACCCTATATATCGGCTTACGCTTGTTGCCGTACGCCCACGGCCTCTCCGACTACTTTACCGGGCGCAGTTGCGGGTAGGATCTGCGCCACCGGCCGCTCCTCTCACGTTAACCGATCCAATCGACCATGGACACCGCTATGTCACGCTGGTCACTTTTTCTCCTTGCCGCGACCGTCCTGCTGGGGGTGCCCCTCGGAACGGCACAGGCCCAGGGGACCACGGCTTCCATCACCGGCACCGTCGTTGACGCGGAAAACGAGGAGCCGCTACCGGGCGTGAACGTGCTTGCCGTGCATCAACCCACGGGCACGCGGTACGGCACCGCCACCAATCCGAACGGCCGGTTCACCATCCGCGGCATGCGGGTCGGCGGGCCGTATACGATTACGGCGTCGTTCGTCGGGTACCAGACCACCCGGCGCGAGGGCATTCAGCTGCAGCTTGACGAGACCCGCGAGATCGAATTTACGCTCCAGCAGCAGACGGCTGAGATGGAGGAGGTCGAGGTCATTGGGCAGCGGTCCGGCGCTGTCATTGACAAGGACCGGACGGGGGCTGCAACCAACGTGTCGTCGCAGGAAATCGACGAACTCCCGACGATTGGGCGGAGCCTGACCGACTTCACGCGCCTCGTGCCGCAGGCACAGGGCGACGGAAGCCTGGGAGGGGCGAACAGTCGGTACAACAGCATTCAGATTGACGGGGCGACGCTCGACGATGTCTTTGGCCTCGGGGATGCGGTGCCGGGCAGTCAGGCCGGGGCCGAGCCCATTAGTTTGGACGCCATCCAGGAGTTCAACATCAACATTTCGCCCTACGACGTGACGTCGAGCGGCTTCACCGGGGGGCAGGTCAACGCGATCACAAAAAGCGGAAGCAATGAGTTCGAGGGAACGCTCCGGTTTAAGGGAGGGACGGAAGACTTTACCGGGGACCTCGACGGAGTAGGCACGGGGGAGTTCAATCAGGCCTTCTACACCGGAACGCTGGGCGGGCCCATCATTCAGGATGAGCTGTTCTTCTTCGTCTCCGCCGAGCTGAAGCGAGAGAGCTCTCCGCTCGATACGCGGGTGGGGGCAGACCTGGACGGGACCAACATTTTCCGAGAGCCGGTCTCGACCGTCGAAGAAGTCCAGAACATCTTCCGAGACGAGAATGGCCTCTACAACTATGACCCGGGCGGCTTCTCGCCGCTCACCCAGCGGGAGGACAACGAGAAGCTGCTGGTGAAGCTTGACTGGAATATCAACGATAGTCACCGCCTGACGGTCCGCAACAACTACGTAAACGCAGGCGACGACGCGGGCATCACGCGCGATCCCGACGATTATAGCTTCGCCAATCGGCAGTACGTCTTCGAGAGCCTTCAGAACTCGGCGACGGCGACGCTGAACAGCACGATCGGCGACAACATGTTCAACGAGGCCCGCTTCGTGTACACCCGGATTCGGGACGAGCGCAACGTGCAGGACGCGGCCTTCCCGGAGATGGAGGTAACGCTGGGCGGCGGCCGGGCGCTCTTCGCCGGGATCGGGCGGTTCAACCAGGCCAACCAGTTGAACCAGGACCTCTACGAGTTCACCGACAACTTCACGTATGAGCTCGGCGACCACTCGCTGACCGTGGGGACGAGCAACAAGCTTTACGAGTTCTCCAACCTGTTCATTCAGGACTTCTTTGGCTCGTACACGTTCAACTCGTTCGAAACCCCGGCGGGCGACGAGGTGTCGGTCCAGCAGGCCCTTCAGAATGGGCAGCCGACCCAGTACCTGTACAGCTATCCCACGGCTGCCGCCGGCACGGACGCCCCGAGGGCAGAATTTTCGGCCTTCCAGTTCGGCGGGTACGTCCAAGATGAGTGGCAGGCCCTCCCGTCGCTGAAGCTGACCCTCGGCCTGCGCGTAGACGTCCCCGTTCTGCCCGACGAGCCTACCTTCAACCCGACGGCCTTTGAGGCCTACGGAAAGAGCACCCGCGACGTGGCGAGCGGGAATCCCCTCTGGTCGCCCCGTATCGGGTTCAACTACGATCAGGATCTGCTTGGCGATGAGTTCTCCACACAGATCCGCGGCGGCATCGGCATCTTCAGCGGCGATCCGCCGTACGTCTGGGTCTCCAACCAGTACAGCAACACGGGGGCCGACCTGAACCGCCTCGCCGCCGGGTTTAGCGGCATTGACTACACGCAGAATCCTGAGGCGTGCCGCAATTCCGATGACCCGGCCAACGACCCCGCCTGCGAGTACGACCCCGGCCAGAACTTCATTCCGGACCGCGAGGGCGGCATTTCGCAGGACCCGCAGGAGCAGCCGCTTCCAGCGAACGCCGCGTTCTGTCAGGAAAATCCGGGAAGCCAGCGCTGCAGCGACCTTCTGGAGCCGGAGCAGACGACGGAGGTCAACCTGATTGAGGACGACTTCAAGTACCCGCAGACCTTTCGGACCAACATTGCCATCGACCAGGAGATGCCGCTTGGGTTCGTGGCGACGCTGGAGGGCATTTATTCGAACTCGCTCAACGATGTGACCTTCCGGGACCTCAACCTGGAGCAGGTCGGCGAGTCGAAGTACGGACGGCCCCTGTACGACGGCCCTGTGTCCGATCGATTTACCAACGCAATCCAGCTCGAGAATACGAACGAGGGCTACCAGTACAGCCTCACCGGGCAGTTGCAGCGCAACGTCGGAGAAGGAATCGGCGGGTCGCTCTCCTACACCTACAACCGCGCCACCAACGTAAACAACGGCTCCTCGAGCCGGGCCATCTCCAACTGGACGTTTAACGAGAACAAGGATGTGAACAATGCCGGGGTCGGGACGGCCGACTATGAGATCCGCCACCGCATTCTCGGCACACTGAACTACACGCTCAATTACGGCGAGCGCTACGCGACGACCATTGGGATCGTCTACGAGGGCCGGTCGGGTGAACCGTTCAGTTGGATCTACGACGGCAACGCCAACGGCGACACCGGCGACGGCGCCGCCGAAAACGACCTGGTGTACGTGCCGGAGAACCGTTCGGACATCTTCCTGGAGAGTGAAAACTGGGATCTGATGAACGCCTTCATTGAGGGGAACGACGCCCTCGACGACGCCCGCGGGTCGGTGATTGACCGAAACACCGCCCGGGCCCCCTGGCAAAACATCCTGGACCTTCACCTGGCCCAGTCCTTCCGCACCTTCGAGGGCCAACAGCTTCGCCTGACGCTCGATGTGGTGAACGTCCTCAATCTCCTCGACGACAGTTGGGGCCGCATCCAAAACACGAGCTTCAACAACATCCAGGCCTGGAGCTTTGAAGGGTACGTTTCGGAGGAGGACGTAGGAACCGAGGTGAACGGCCGCATCGTCAGCCAGGACGACGTCGGCAAGCCGCGCGTGAGCTTCGACGAAGAGACAGCCCGCGAGCAACTCAACGGAGAGCAGTTCTTCGTAGAGGATATTTCTTCCCGGTGGCGCCTGCGCCTGGGCGTGAAGTACACCTTTTAACCTGCACCCGTCCCGCGAAAGGGCATCCGGCCCCTCGGGGCCGGTCCGCTGAACGCTGTGTCCGTCTGTTACTTTTCTTCGATAGCTGAGATTGATCGTCCCATGCGTTTTTCCTCCCCGCTTCGCTACGTAGCGCTGCTGTTCGCTGCCCCCCTTCTTCTCGTCGGCTGCGACGGCTTTGATAGTGGCACGCCGCCCAACGCGCCGGGGGACACGGAGGCGGCCGTGTCGTTCGCGACGGAGAACATCTCGATCACCGAGGGTCAGAGCCCCGTGGAGCTGGGCGTGACGCTCAACGGCGCGATCGGGCGCGAGGTGTCCGCCGAGGTGCTTTACGCCGATGGCGCCAGCAGCACCGATCCGTCGGACTTCAATCTGCAGGACAGCACGGCGGTGGGCAGCGGCGTCGTGGCCGGGCGGGTCGTGTTTCCGGATACGGCCACCGACGGCAACACGCAGACCCTCTCGCTCGACATTCAGGACGAGGAGGAGAATGAGCCGCAGGAAAATGGGCTCTTTGTGCTCCAGAACGTGCAGGGGGCGTCGATAGGAGAGGCCAACCAGCTCACGGTGTCGATTGGAGCCGTCGAGATCTTTGCGAAGGACTTTTCGGACGAGGAGGTGGCCCCGATGACGGTGGCAAACGTCACGAACGGCAACGGCTGGGGAATCGGCAGTGCGTCGGGGGTTCCAAACGCTCCCTTTGCCGCTGCGAATGCCTTCGGGGGGCCGGAAGCCTCGAACAGTTGGCTCATTTCGCCGGCGCTCAACTTCAACGACTTTGAGGGCGAAACGCTCTCCTTCATTAACGCGAAGAACTTCGACGACGGCGGGCTCGACCAGCCGCTCCAGGTGAAGGTGTCCACCGACTACGACGGGTCCGGCAATCCGGAGGACTTCACGTGGACGGACGTGACCGATCGCGTCGAAAACCTCTCGCAGGGAGACTTCAACTTCGTCTCGTCGGGGGACATCGACCTCTCGGACAGCCAGTTCCAGGCCGATGAGGTATACGTCGCGTTCCAGTATCGATCGAGCGGAACGGGCGGTGGCTCCTCGGAGGCGCAGCAGGTCGACAACATTCGAGTCGTGGGACGCCCGTAAGCAATCGGGGCAGCCGCGGGGGCTCCCCCGCTCGCCCCAAGATCGCCCATCACATTGCCCCGTTCTCACTGATTAGGCACAACGATTTATGCGACGCTTCCTGAATGCGCTCCTTCCTGTTCTCGTGATCGGTCTCGTCCTTGCCGGGTGTGATAGTGGAGGCGGCACCCCAGACAATCTTGGCGAAAATACGACGGTGGAGCTGGAGACGACGAGCGATGTCGTGAGCGAGACGGACGGGAGCTACACCGTCAACCTCGTCGCCATGGATCCCGGGTTTAAGGAGTTCAGTCTCGACGTCTCGGTCGATGCGTCCCAGAGCACGGCCGTGGCGGACGAGGATTTCGTGGGCCTGCCGACGGATACGACGATCACGTTCCCGGAGTCGACCACGAATGAGGGGCGCCAACTGCTCTCGTTCGACATCGTGGACGAGCCCATCGACAGCACGGGATTTCTGGAAGAGGATGAGACGCTGGTGCTCACCCTGACAGCCGCCGACACGTCGGGGGTCACCGTGGGGGAGAACGACACCTTTACGCTTACGGTGGAGGAGGATGATGAGCCGCTCACAACCCAGGAAGCGCGCGACCGGCCGACCGGAGGCCGAGCCGTGGTGGACGGCACTGTGACCCGGGTCGACGGGGATGGGGCGTACGTGCAGGATAGTGAGGGAGCCCTCTATGTCTTCGACGGGGACTTTTCCGGGCAGGTCGGCGACGAGGTGCGCGTCGACGGCTCCACGGGCTTCTTCAGTGGGCTCTTTCAGCTGCAGGACGTGACCGAAGGGCCTCTCACGGAAGTGTTCTCCTCGGGCAATGAGCTTCCGTCGCCGTCGGTCGTGTCCCTCGCCGAGGTTACCGACAACGGCGAAGAGTTCGAGAGTGAACTCATTCGCGTCGAAAACTTTGCGATCGACGACGGGGGCGATCAGCAGTTTCAGGCCGGTACGAATTATTCGATCAGCAACACCTCCGGCGAGTCGACCCTCCGCATTCCGGGCGAATCGGAGCTCGTCGGGGAAGACATCCCGGACCGGGCCAACTTCCAAGGGGTGCTCGGGCAGTTTAACAACTTTGGCGACCCGGACGACAACACGGGGTACCAGCTTCTGGCACTCGAGGCGAGCGACCTCGAAGCTGTTGAGAACCTCGCCTCGGTCGACTTCTCGGACGATCAGCTGGCGCCGATGACGTCCGTCAGTGTCGCGAGCAATCAGGACTGGGGAACGAGCAGCGAGGGCGATCCGCCCAACGCCCCCTACGCGGTCATGAGCGGGTTCGGGGCCGATGAGCCGTCGAACGATTGGCTCATTTCGCCGGCCCTCGACTTCACGACGGTCGAAAATGAGACGCTCCGCTTCATCAACGCGAAAGGGTTCGACGACACTGGGCGCCGCGGCCTCCAGGTAAAGGTCTCGACCGACTACGACGGGTCCGGCAATCCGGAGAACTTCACGTGGACCGATGTGTCGGATCAGGTGAACTTCTCCGAGGGAGACTTCAATTTCGTCGACTCGGGCAAGGTCAACCTGTCCGGCTCTGAGTTCCAGGACACAGACGTGTACGTCGCCTTCCAGTACCGCTCCAGCGGGACATCGGGGGGACAGGCGGCAGACTGGCAGGTCGACAACATCGTCGTGAGTGGCCAGCCCACAAACTGATTGGTTGAGGAAACCCTGAAGAGAGAATGGGGGCGGTCGGTAGGACCGTCCCCTTTCTCTATGTCCCGCTGGAGTGGGGAAGAAGGGGGAGCCTGGGGACGTCCGGCGGCGTTGTCCACACACACGCGCATCTTTCATATCGCACAGCTCCGTGATGATGCACTCGCTACGTTGGCGGCTCGTCGGTCTCGTGGTGTTGGTCGTGGCCATTGCGGCCACCCCCGCGCAGGCGCAACAGGACATCAGCGCGGCGCGCGACGAACCGCTCGGGACGGAGGTCACGGTGGAGGGCACGGTGACGCGAGCCTACGGGGCGTACGCGCGGGTCCAGGACACAAGCGGGGCCACCGGGGCCAGTGCCATCCTCATCCGACAGACGGATGGGCCGAACAGCACGGAATTCCAGGATGCCATCGCGGCCGGTGAGATCCGGCCGGGGACGACCCTGGAGGTGACGGGAGAGACCTCGGCGTTCAACGGGGTGATTCAGATCAACAATAACGACCTTACCGACTTCACGGTGCAGGGGCAGGGCGAACCGCCGAGCCCGCAGACGGTGACCCTTGCGGAGCTGGAGCAGAATGGGGAAGACTACGAGAGCGAGCTTTTGCGGGTGGAAGGACTCCGATTCCTGAGTGCATCGGGCACCTTTGAGAACGGGACGACCTATACGGTCGAAGACGGCGACGGGCAGACGGGCGAGTTTCGGGTGCAGAACACTGATGAAACGGCCATTGGGGGGGCGTCCATTCCCGGGAGCGTGTTTGCCTTCGAGGGGGTGCTGGGTCAGTTCAACGGAGCGGGGGCGGGAGGCGATGAGCCCGACGACGGATATCAGTTGATTCCGGTCCGGGAGAGTGATCTGCAGTCGTCCCTTTCGTTCTCGTTCAATCGCACGTTTGCGCAGGTGGAGGAAGGCGACCCGTCTGTGTCGGTGCAGGTGCAGGTTTTCAACAAAGAGACGGACGGAGAGGTCTCGGTGACGGCGGCGGTGGGGCCCGCCAGTACCGCGGAGAACGGGGTTGACGTGAGTGGTTTTCAGAGTCCGCAGACGCTCACGTTTTCCGGCACCGATCCGGCACCGAAGACGCTGACCCTGGAGCCGGTGGACGATAGCGAGCAGGAGGGCGTCGAGCGGCTGGAGGTGGTGCTCTCCTCGGACGACGGGCCCATCTCTTCGCCCAACCGCTTCACGCTCTGGATTGCAGACAGTCCGGCGGCGCAGGCCCCGATCCTGGCGGGCGACAGCAGCGAGGTCCTCCTCGATTCGCTCCGCCAGCGGTACGGAAATCCGCCGACGCTCGGGTACGACACGGCCCGCGATTCGCTCTACCAGAGCATCCTCAACGACCAGGGGACGGTCGAGACGATCTACGGCGGATTTCAGGCCAGTGCCGACCCGGACGGGGACGCGACGGCCCAGCTGCTCGATCAGGACGTGAACACCGAGCATCTGTGGCCTCGCAGCAAGGGAGCGGAGCAGGAGCCGGCCCTCAGCAACATGTACATCCTTGCGCCCACGTGGTCGGAGGCCAACAGCTACCGGTGCAACTATCCTTTCGCCGAGATTGACGACCCCGACGCCGAGCGTTGGATTCGGGAGAAAACGGTGCAGTCGGAGGAGCCCACGACAGAGAAAGAGACGTACACCGAATCGGTGGGCAATACGTGCGGCAGCCCGAGCGACAATGGGCAGTTCGAGCCGCGTCACAGCAAGAAGGGGGACGTGGCCCGGGCGGCGTTTTACTTTGCCATGGCGTATCCGAACCGGGCGGATCTGTCCTTTCTGGAGGCTCAGCGCGAGACGCTCCTCGAGTGGCATCGGGAGGACCCGGTCGATGCGACCGAGCTGCGGCGCAGCCTCGTCAAGGCCACCTACCAGGGCAATCGGGTGAATCCCTTTATCCTCGACTCCACGCTTGCGAAGCGGGCCTACGGGGCGGGCGTGCCGGGGCCCGGGGTGGTGGCCATCCAGGAGGCGCGTGAACAGGGCGCCGGGCAGACGGTGACCGTGGAGGGAGTGGTGACCCGCGTGGGGCCGGAAGGGCCGTACCTGCAAGACGATACCGGGGCACTGTACGTGTTCGAGACCGGCGGGTCGTTTGGGCAGAACCTTGGGGGCGTCATCCGAAAGGGCACGCGACTGCAGGTCACCGGGTCGCTTGAGTATTACAATGGCCTCCTGGAGTTGACGAATGTGCCGGAGGACGGGTATGAGGTGCTGTCGCAGGACAACGCACTTCCTGCGAGGGCCACGCTTACGCTCGAAGACATTGCCCAGTCGGGGGAGACATACGAGTCGCAGCTTGTGGAGGTCGAGGACTTCGCGATTGAGGCCGATGGGGACGAGACCTTTCAGGCGGGCGGCAGCGCCGGGAATTACACCATTGAGGACGGAACGGGCAGCCTCACCCTTCGCATTCCCACCGACTCCGAGCTCGAAGGCGAGCCCATTCCGGACCGGGCCACCTTCCGAGGCGTGCTTGGCCAGTTCAACAATGCGGGGGCGGGGGCGGACGAGCCGGATGAAGGGTACCAGCTTCTTGGATTGGAGACTGGCGACCTGGAGGCGGAGCTGCCGGGAGAGACGACCGTCGACGTCACCCGCTCCTTTGGCGACCCGAGCACGGGGGACAGCTACCGGCTCGTGGCGCTGCCCGGACAGGTCGATCGGGCCCTCGCCTCGACCCTCTCTGAGGAGGCGGGCGTTGGGTGGCAGGCCTACTGGGACGACGGGAGCGAGCAGGACTTCCTGGTCAAGTTCGACGGAAGCGACCAGTTCAACTTCCGGCCGGGCCGCGGCTTTTGGCTTCTGAACACGGGCGACTGGTCCGTGAGCGACACGTTCAGCACGGTGGAGGTGGCGGACGGGGAAACGACGATCCCGCTCCACGACGGGTGGAATATTGTCTCCAACCCGCTCCCGGTCGACGTGCCCTGGGCGGACGTGGAGGCGGCGAACGGGGGCTCCCTGCAGGCGCTGTGGGCCTGGGGCGGCGGCGGGTTTGAGACGGCGTCGACGTTTGCCACGGCCGCCAGCGGCGAGGCGTTCTATTTCCTGAATGACCAGGGCCTGGAGCAACTCACGATCCCCGTTCCCGCCCAGACCTTGGAGAACACGCGCACGTCGACGGCAGCGTCTGCGTCCCGCGCGGTCACGCTCCGGGCGTCCCGGGGCGAGGCCGCGGCCACGGTTCGCGTAGAGGAGCGCCCCGACGCCCAGGCGGAGCGTGACCGCTACGACTGGGTGGCCCCGCCGACCCGGTTCTCGACCCTGTCGCTGCACAGTCGCCCCGCCTCCGCCGACGATCAGCCGGGGCGCCAGCAGGCACTCGCCCGCGACGTGCGGGCCGGCGGCGCGGACGGACACACCTACCCCCTCACCCTCCGGTCGGACACGGCGGGGGCCGTCACGCTTCGGGCCGACGACCTGCCGCGAACGGGAGAGGTGGTTCTCCTTGACAGTGCCGGCACGCGCTACGACCTTCGACAGCAGCAGGCCGTGTCCGTCTCGGCGGGCCCCCACCCGACCCGCTTCCGGCTGCTGGTCGGCGAGTCGTCGTACGTCGAGTCCGAGGTGGCCGAGCAACTGCCCGATCAGCTCTCGGTGGAGCCCCCGCAGCCGAACCCGTTCCGCGAGCGGGTGACGCTCCAGTACACGCTTCCCTCCACGCAGGAGGTGCGGGTGTCGGTGTACGACGTGCTGGGCCGCCAGGTGCAGACGCTCGTCGATGCCCGGCAGGAGGCGGGGCCGCACCGCACGACATGGGACGGGGTGGACCAGAGCGGCGGCACGCTTGCCAGTGGGGTCTACTTCGTCCGGTGGACCACCGGAGGGACCCAGCACACCGAGAGGGTGCTGCTCGTTCGGTGACAAGATCCTGTTCGTTGTCTCGTTGCACGTGATCGCATTGCCATGCCGTTCTCCGGGTTCACCCGCTGGGTTCGCGGACTGCTTCTACTTGGGATTGCCCTCCCGCTCGTTGGGTGTAGCGGGGGAGGCGGAGGGAATACGGCGCCCCCGTCGCCCCCCACCAACGTGGAGGCCACGTCGCAGGACGGGGCGGTTGCGCTATCGTGGAGCGGCTCCTCGGCGGCCAACGAGTATCGGGTGTACCGGAGCACCCGCTCGACGTCGGGCGTGAGCGGGTCGCCCGTAAGTGAGGCCCCGCTCACCGAATCCGCCTTTACCGATGCAGCGGTTGAGAATGGAACGCAGTACTACTATCGTGTGACGGCTGTTGGGGAGGGAGGCGAGAGCGACCCCTCATCGGAAGTCACCGTTCGTCCCTTCCCGACCCCGCCCGAGGAGCGCCCCTAGCCCCCACACTCGGCAACATCGGTCGTTCTCCCCTCGGGGGCATCCGTCTCAGTCGATGGTGGTCTGTGTCTCATGATTTCGTTTCGTTTCCTCCGATCCCTTGTCGCTGGACTGGCTGTGCTGCTGGCCGCGGGGGCATCCCCTCCCGCCTGGGCCCAGCCCGCCGACCCGCGCCTGCAAAAGGCCGGGGAGGCCACGCATCCCCCGATCGACGAAATGAGCGGGATCGTGAAAAGCCCGCAGTTCGACAACGTCTGGTGGGTGCACAACGACAGCGGCGATTCGCCCCGCCTGTTTGCCATCGACAGCACCGGGGCGGCCCACCTGGCGCCGTGGCGGCGGGACACCTACGCGGTCGGCGCGGCACTCGACACGACCGACCGCCCCGCCTGGCCCGGGCTGCACCTTGGGGCCGCCGCCCACATCGACTACGAGACCATGGCCGTGGAGGACAGCGTTCTGTACGTCGGCGACATCGGAAACAACGGCAATGCGCGGCGCGACCTTGGCATCTACGTCATCCGGGAGCCCTACTACTACGCCCGGCGCACCCGGTCGATGAAGCACCTCCAGATTCGGTACCCGGACCAGAAGACCTACCCGGCGGAGAAGTGGGAATACGACGCCGAGAGCCTTTTCATAGACGACGGCACCCTCTACGTGCTCACCAAGCGGCGCAAGGGCCAGAAAATTAACCAGCTGGACGCGGGGACGACCCTCTACCGGCTGGATACCGAACACCTGCACCGCGTCAACACGCTCACGCTCGTGGACCGTCACCCCTCGATCGCTCCGCCTACGGGGGCGGCGCTCAGCCCGAGTGGCGACCGGCTGGCCGTGGTCTGCACGACCGGGGTCTGGATCTTTTCCCGGCCGGAGAAGGGCGACCAGTGGCTCTCGACGGAGCCCCGGGCCATCAAACTGCCAGGGTCGCGCCTCAAGCAGGCCGAGGCCGTGAGCTGGGACGATCCCCAGACGCTGCGGATCGTCAACGAAAACCGGGACGTGTTTACACTTTCGCTCGGCGGGGATCGCGCACCGGACGCCGAGTGAGGCGGGCCGTTTCCCCGCCCCCTGCGGCGTTCGACGGGCCTACTGGGCGTCCGAGCGCTCCGGGCCCACGCTCGACTGAATGAGGTCCAGAATGCGGCGGTACTCGTCGGTCCAGCTGGCGGGTTCCTCAAAGCCGTGCCCCTCCACCGGGTAGAGCGCCAGGTCCCAGTCCTCCTTGCCCAGCTCGATGAGGCGCTGCGTGAGGCGGAAGATGTCCTGCGCCTGCACGTTCGTGTCCACCAGGCCGTGGGGCATGAGCAGCGGGTCCTCCAGGCCCTCGGCGTGGTAGATGGGCGAGGAGCGGGCGTAGGCGAGGGAGTCGGTCTGCGGGGTGTTCAGGATGTTGGAGGTGTACACGTCGTTGTAGTGGGCCCAGTCGGTCACCGAGCGCAGGGCCGCGCCGCCGCCGAAGTGCTCCGGCGCGGTGAAGAGGGCCATCAGCGTCATAAAGCCGCCGTAGGAGCCCCCGTAGATGAACTGTCGCTCGGGCCGGATGTCGTACGTGTCCGCGACCCACTCGGAGGCGTCGACGTAGTCCTGCAGGTCGCGCCCGCCCATGTGGCGGTACACGGCCGTGCGCCAGTCGCGCCCGTAGCCCGCCGAGCCGCGGTAGTCCACGTTGATCACCGTGTAGCCGAGATCCGTGAGCAGGTTGTGGAACATGTACTCCCGGAAATAGGGCGTAAAGGCGTCGTTCACGTTTTGGAGGTAGCCGGCGCCGTGGACGAAGAGGACGGCGGCGCCGTTCGGGTCCTCGGGCCGAAAGACGTGGGCGGGCACCTCGACGCCGTCCGACGCCTCGAAGCGGAGGGTTTCGGGGTCGCGCCAGTCGTATGCGCTCCAGTCCTCGGTAGGGGACTCCGTGACGCGGGTGCGCGATGCCTCGGCGGTGGCGTCCCGGAGGTAGAGGTCGGCCGGCTGGGTAGAGGTGGTGTAGAGGGTCGCGAGGCGGTTGCCGTCCGGGCTCAGGGCGCTCGTGTGCGTGCCGGGGGCCTGCGTGAGGCGTGTCATCGAGCCGCCCTCGGCCGGCATGCGGTAGAGGTGCCGCTCATGCGGCGAGTGGCGGGTGCTCGTGAAGAACCAGGTGCTTCCGTCCCGCGAAAGCTGCGGATCGTGAATCTCAAAGTCCCCGCTCGTGAGTTGCGTCGTCGCGCCGCTCTCCACGTCGACCGTGTAGAGGTGGCTGTAGCCGGTCGCCTCGCTCTGAAAGTAGAAGCGCTCGCCGTCGGGCATCCAGCCGACGGTGCCGGGCCCGCCGTACGCGCTGATGCCGGGGCCGCCGATCCAGGCCGCGTCGTGCTGACGGTCGAGCACCGTGAGGTCGCCGGTCGTGGGATCGAGGCGGGCGATCCATCGGTCCTTATTGTCGTCGGCCCGCACCACCAGGACGGCGTGGTCTCCGTCGGGGCTCCAGTAGGGGCCGTAGCTGTAGAGGGCCCGCTTGGCCTCACTGGAGTCGAGGTCCACGCCCTGCTCCTGGCGGTACTCGGGCACGTCGTAGGCCCCGGGGAGCTGGTGAAGGTTGACCTCGAGGGTGGTGTCGCGCGCCAGGTCCTGCACGTGGAGCGCGAAGGCGTCGGGCGGAATGCCCACCTTGGGGCGCGCCTGCAGCACGTCGGCGTGGCCCGAGCGCGTGACGTAATCGATCACCTCGGTCGGCTCCGCAGCGTCGGGCTGTGACTGCAGGGCCACGGTGACGAACCGCTCGGTCGGATCGAGCCGAAGGTCGGTCACCTGGGCGTCGCCGGTGTAGAACGTCGGCGGCGGGTCGGCGGCCTGGCGGTCGTGCTCCTGCAGCGTGTCGGCGCGCTCGTCCTCGGCCTTCTCCTCGCGGAAGGTTTCAAAAAGCTCCAGCTGCTGGTCCTGCAGAAACTCCTCGCGGGGCGTGGGGGACTCGTCCTGCGGCTCGGGGCCGGAGCGGAGGTCGGTGCGCTGCCGGAGGCGGCCCGTGGGGAGGTCGAGCGAGAACAGGTTGTCGTCCCGTTGAAAGAGAACGCGCGAGCCGTCGGGGCTGAAGCGCGGGTCCGAGACCTGGGCCCGCGTGTCGGTGAGGCGGGTTTGCTCGTCGGCCGCCCGGTCGTAGAGGTACAGGTCGCCGTCTGCCGTGTACACTTTGCGCTCGGCGCCGTCGGTGTAGACGTGTTCGCCGTGGTGCCAGCCGTCGAAGGTGGGCGGATGCGAGCGACGCTCGGCGGGGGGCACCTTTACGGGCCCGCCGCCGGCCCGGGCGACCTTGTAGAGCGAGTCGCTTTCGAAGCGCCCGCCGGGGTTCCAGTCAAAGTACAGGGTGTCGCCGCTCTCGTGCCACCGCGGATCGTCGGGCCAGTCGCCGACCCACGGTTCGGGCTCCTGCATGATTTGCTGAACGGAGAGCGGCGAGGTGCGCTCGGCCGGTTGGGCGTGGGCCACCAGGGGGAGAAGGAGGGCGAAAAGAACGAGACGGCGGACGCGAACCATGTTCTGGAAGCGGGTGCTGGGGAGAGCGACGCACTCGTGCAACATAGGGGCGCGCCGATCCAATTTCGATACGTCGCCGCAAGGGAGACGGAACGCGCGGTAACAGTCGGCGAGGGGGGCACGTACAGGAAATGCATTGTCCTTTTCGTTCATGCGTCCCATTCCCATGGCCCACGCACGTGGGGGCTCATTCCTTCGGCGAGTGCCGGTCGAAGCCGTGTTCTGGATTGCCGCCCTCGTCGGCGTGGCGAGCCTCGATCCGCAGGCCGAGGGGATCACCCTGTGTCTGCTGGAGCATCTGGGCCTGCCGTGTCCGGGGGAGGGGCTGGGGCGCGCCATTGCGCTGCTCGCCCGCGGGCAGTTTGCGGCGTCGTGGGCCATGCATCCGCTCGCCGGCCCGGCCGTGGGGATGATTGGGGCCCACGTGATTCGGCTCTGTCGCCGATCCGCGGCCGCCGCTCCCTCGGGCGATCAATCGTCGCACGCTTCCTTCCCAACTGCCGCCTCCCATGTCTAAGGTTCTTCAGCATCTCCCCGAACTCGACGGCGACGAGCAGGTCGAAGTGGCTCGTCTTCTCAACAAGATGAGCGATGCGCAGGCCGAACAGTTCGCGCGCATCTACCGGACCCGCCGCCGCGAGCCGACCCACATTCTCATTCTCGCCGCGGTGGGGCTGCTGGGCGCGGCGGGGCTGCAGCGCTTCTACGTCGAGGAGTTTGGGATGGGGGTGCTGTACCTGCTGACTGGGGGCCTCTGCGTGATCGGGACGATCTACGACATGATCAACTATCAGAACATCGCGCTCCGCTACAACCGCCAGGAGGCGATGGAGGTGGCCGAGACGGTGCGGAACGTGTACGGCGACGAGTGAGCAGGGGGGCGGCGTCGTGCGGAGCGAGGGGGCGTCCGGCTATTCGCTGATCTGGAGGCGCTGCCCCGGATAGATGCGGCTGCCGTTGAGGTCGTTCCAGGCCCGGAGCTGTTGCACGCTCACGCCGAAGCGCTGCGCGATGCCGCCGAGCGTGTCGCCCTGCTGGACCTCGTAGGTGGACGCGACGGTTTCGCTCCCGCTTCCCGAGTCGGTGCTGGCGAGGGAGGGCGAGGAGGCGCCGTCCGCGTCTGTGGAGTCGGAGGGGGCCGAGCGGTCGGTCACCTCAATCCGATCGAGGGGCTGGACGGGCGCGTTCATGCCGTACTGCACCCGAATCGGCTGCTGGGTGGAGGACTCCGTATCGGCGAGGGCGTGGTCGTACTCGCGGACGGGCACCACGAGGGTGTCGCCGGCCCGAATGAGGGTGTCGTCCATGTCGTTCAGGCGGCGCAGCACGTCGCTGGAGGTGCCGAAGCGGACGGCGATTTCGGAGAGGGTGTCGCCGGCCCGCACCGTGTAGGTGGTGGCCGGTTGCTTCTGTCGGTCCGGCAGGTCGGCGTAGTTCCAGGCGAACCGGGGGTAGCTGCCGAGCGGGATGCGGAGGTGGTAGCGATCCTTGGACGGCGGGACGCGGCCCCGTCGGAGTTCCGGGTTGAGGGACTGAATGGTGCTGCGATCCGTGCCGGCGAGCTCGGCCACGGTGCGAAGGGACAGCATGCTGCCGTGCACCGGCACGTAATCGTAGGCGAAGGCGGGCGTGGCGGGCGCCGCCCCCACGTCGTAGGCGTCCGGGTTGCTCATAATGCGGGTGGCGGCAATGAACATGGGCACGTAGCCCTGGGTCTCCTGCGGGAGGTAGTCGTAGGCGTCCCAGTACGTCGGGTCGTCGGCGTCGACGCGGCGGAGGGCCCGTCGGACGCAGCCTGCGCCGCAGTTGTAGGCCGCCATGGCCAGGTGCCAGTCGCCGAACTCCTCGTGCAAGTCGCTGAGGTGGCGGGCGGCGGCACGGGTGGCTTTTTCGGGGTCGCGCCGCTCATCGACCCATGCGTTCACGCGAAGGCCGTAGCGTCGTCCCGTGCCCGCCATAAATTGCCACATGCCCACGGCGCCGGCCCAGCTGCGCGCCTCGGGGTTCAGGCCGCTCTCCACCATGGCGAGGTACTTCAACTCGGGGGGCACGCCTTCGTCGGCCAGGATGTGGTCGATCATCGGGCCGTAGACCTGCGCACGCTGGAGCCACTGATCCACGTGCCGGCCGGTCTCCTTCTGCAGGTATTCGATGCTCTCGTTGACGAGGCGGTTGGAGGTGAGGGACACGGACATGCCCTCGACCTCGGTGGGCCCGGCGGGCGGCTCGGCTTCCAGGAACGGGTTTTCCACGTCGTCCAGGGAGTCGAAGAGGCGGGCCCGCACCGAGAAAATCCGGCCGCGGGCCATGGTGAGGGAGTCCGGGTCGGCGCCGTAGCCGTGGAAGCGGCGGTACTCGGCGGTGAGGCCGCCGTAAAGCTCGCGGACAGCGTCCGCCTCCAGGGCCTGCGGGGTCTCGCGGAGGAGCGTGGCGAGGTCTGTCATCGCCCGGTTCAGGAGGCGGGCCGTGTGGGCGCTGTCCGTCGTGGTCAGCAGTTCGGTCTCCAGGGCGTAGAGGCGGGCCACCTCGGGGCGCAGCTCGGTGCTGTCGCTCGCCATCACGAGCAGGGTGTCCTTGGGCACCATCTTCGTCTCGGTGGGGAGCATGGAGGTGACGGTTCCGCACCCGGCACTCCCAATTCCCAGGAGAACGATGCAGAGGCCAACGAGAAGCGACCGAGCAGCGGCGGGCATGACGGAGACGGGCGAGGTGGGAAAAACGACCGGACGACTACCCAAGATGAATACCCACTGCGGGGGGCATCGTCAACAGTTCCGGGGGCGACCGATGAAATATTCGTGGGAGGCACGCCCCCGGACCTGCTTCAAGGTCCCGGGCGACACGGGGATGGAGGGAGGGGCCCGTTCCGGCTCCGTAGTGTAACGATTCCCCGTCGCCTCCCTCAGTCCGACTCGAACCCTACGTCGGCGTGGGTTCCGTCGCAGAACGGCTTGCTTTCCGAGGCCCCACAGCGGCAGAGCGCGCCCCGGTGGCCCGAGATCGTGTCCTCGTCGGCGGCCGTGATCGTCACCGGCCCCTCGATCACAAAGGGACCGTCCTCGGTCGCCCGGATGCGGAGCCGGCCGTCTGTCTCGGGATCGTCGGGGGACGACAGATGATCGACGGCGATCTGGCCGGGGTCGTCAAAGCCCGCCTCGTGGCTTCCGTCGCAGAGCGGCTTGTTGTCGGACCGGCCGCAGCGGCAGAGCGCCATGCGCGTATCCGACAGGAGCGTCTCGCCGTCGCTGTCGATCAGCTCGGCGTCGGCGTGGACGTAGAGGGGGCCGTTCGGGGCAATCGAGATTCGATTGGTCTCGGGCGTCGGCTCGGGATCGGTGCCGTTGCGGGTGAGGTGGAGCGCGCCGGTGGGGCAGCGGGGCACCACGGCCTCCACGGCGTCGGGGTCGGCCTGGTCGGGGGCAATCCAGGGCCGTCGCTCCGGGTCGAAGACGTTTGGGAGGCCGTCCACGCAGGCCTGGGCGTGGATGCAGCGCTCGCGGTCCCACGTGACGGTGACGTCGTCGCCCTCGTAGGTGTAGACGGTGGTATCCATGGGAGAAGAGGAAAACGATGGGGCGTAGTGTCTTCGGGGTACGGGGAGGGGGCGCGGGCGTTCGAATGCGTAATTTGCGGGGACTCAGTCCGGGGCGGCGATCTTGTGGGGGTCCGTTCGGTATGGAAGATGTACGCAGCCGGAAAGGCACTCCGGGCCCGACGTCGTTCGTACTTGAGAGCAGATCCCGATGACCGTCACCGACGCTGATCCCACGCACGTTCTCCAGTCCGTTTTTGGCTACGAGGCGTTCCGCCCGCACCAGGAGCGCATCATCGATCGGGTGGTGGGCGGCGGCGACGCGATGGTGGTGATGCCGACGGGCGGGGGCAAGTCGCTCTGCTACCAGATTCCGGCGATGGTGCGGCAGGGGACCGGGATCGTCGTGTCGCCCCTCATCTCGCTCATGCAGGACCAGGTCGACGCCCTCCAGCAGCGGGGCGTGCGGGCCGCCGTGCTCAACTCCAGCCTGAGCCGCGACGACCGGCGGGCCGTGGAGGAGCAGCTGACGCACGACCAGCTGGATCTCTGCTACGTGGCGCCGGAGCGGGCCACACGGCCGCGCTTCAAGAATCTTCTCGCCCAGGCCACCCCGGGGCTCCTGGCGATCGACGAGGCCCACTGCATCTCGCAGTGGGGGCACGACTTTCGGCCCGAGTACCTGGAGCTGGCCAAGCTCCGGGACGACTTTCCCCAGGTGCCCTGCATCGCCGTCACCGCCACGGCGGACCCGCCCACGCAGCAGGTCATCCTCGACCGCCTGGGGATGGGGGACCGCGACCGGTTCGTGACCGGCTTCGACCGTCCCAACATCCGCTATGTGGTGGAGCCCAAAGGCAGCGATCCTCTCCGGCAGCTCGACGACTTCATTGGGCGGGCGCACCCGGGCGAGAACGGCATCGTGTACCGCCTCACGCGGGACAGCGTGGAGCAGACGGCCGACTGGCTCAACGAGCAGGGCCACACTGCCGTCCCGTACCACGCAGGCCTGTCGGGGGCTCAGCGCGAAGCGCATCAGGATCGCTTTCTGCGCGAGGACGGGCTCATCGTCGTCGCCACGGTGGCGTTCGGCATGGGCATCGACAAGCCCGACGTGCGCTTCGTCGCCCACCTCGACGTGCCGAAGACCCTGGAGGCCTACCACCAGGAGACCGGCCGCGCCGGGCGCGACGGCCGCCCCGCCACCGCCTGGATGACGTACCGGCGGGGCGATGTGGTGCGCCTGCGCCAGCTCATCGATCGGGGGACCGAGCACGACGAGCACCGCTGGGCGCAGCGGCACAAGCTGAACGCCCTGCTCGGCTATTGTGAGACGGCCGACTGCCGCCGCAAGGTGCTCCTGGGCTACTTCGGGGAAGAGATGGAGGGCGAGCGGTGTGGCAACTGCGACAACTGCCTCGACCCGCCCACCACCCACGACGCCACGACGGCGGCCCAGAAGGTGCTTTCCTGCATCGCCCGGACCGGGCAGCGCTTCGGCAGCGGGCACGTGACCGACGTGCTCCTGGGGAAGGACACCGAGAAGGTGCGTCGCCACAACCACGACGACGTGTCGACCTACGGCATCGGGGCGGATCGGTCGAAGGGCGAGTGGCGGGCCGTCATTCGGCAGCTGGTGGCGAAGGGCATGGTGGAGGTGGACGTGGCCGGCTACGGCGCGCTGACGCTCACAGAGGACTGTCGGCCGGTGCTCCGCGGCAACGAGACGGTGGCCCTGCAGAAGGGAGCGACCGCCTCGTCGTCCGCCTCCAGCACCACCAAGACGGCCCCCGACGATCCGCTGCCCGACCAGGGGCCGGAACGCGAGCTGTTCGAGGCCCTGCGGGAGACGCGCACCCAACTGGCGGAGGAGCAGGAGGTGCCGCCGTACGTCATCTTCAACGACAAGACGCTCCGCGCCATGGTGGAGCACCGGCCCGAGACGCCCGAGGCGTTCCGGGACCTGCACGGGGTGGGGGACGTGAAGCTCGACCGGTACGGGGAGACGTTTCTGGACGTCATTCGTACGTTTTGAGGGACGGCGCGTGAAGGGGGGGCACGCCTCTTGGTCGTCGTCGCACTGTAACTATTTGCCGAGAAGATGCGGCTTACAAATGGACTCCGCATAGATTCGACCCGCCGCACATGTCTCGTCTTCTCGTCGCCACTGGCGTTTTCCTCCTTCTGAGTATGGGGAGTGTTCAGGCTCAGGACCGCGCATCTACGCGGGCCGCGTCGGCTCGTGGGACGGTGTCGCTGGTCGACTGGCCCGAGTCGCTGCCGCAGCTGTTGGACGAAATGGGCGCGCAGGCCCCCTACCTCCTCCCGGAAATCGACTCGCTCGGCCTCGACTACCGGTACGCCGCCACCGACTCCACCTCGCGCTGGTCGTTCGTGCTCGGGTGGCGGCCGGGGGCGCGCGTCTTGTACGAAGGGGCGGTCCAACCGCGCCGGGAGGGGCCGCAGGGACTTCGGATGGTAAACGTGGAGCTGCGGGCCGAGGTGGTGGCGGAGGGGGAACCGATTGGCAACATGATTGTCGCCGTCGATAGCATGGCGCTGCGCCCGCTGCCCAGCGTCTACTCCTTCGAGGTGGCCGTGGGGCACGACCGGGTCTTCCTGGACGTGCCCGCGGAGGAGGCCCGCCGGGCGCTACGGCGCGGGGTGCGGCTGCGCAATCTCGTGGTCGAGCGGATGGGCTTTTCGGCACCGGAGGCGTCGCAGACCTCCCGCCGATCGGACCGCGACCCGGAGGCGCGCCGGCAGGAGCCCGCCCCTCGCCGCCCCCCGAGCGTCTACACCCCGCGCACGAGCATTCTCGTCGGGTGGCGCATCGGCCCCCGCCCCTACTACGTCGACAGTCGAGGGGACGACGGGCGGACGGTGCGGCCCCGCGGCGAAACGACGGGCCAGGCCACGGGG